>CAYYYL010000019.1:0-38619 GCA_964475835.1 uncultured Verrucomicrobiota bacterium
CGATGCAGTTACCGTAGTGCGCGATGCCGGAAACCACCCCGCTCAGCAGCCGGCGATTGCGCCCGATCTGGGAGGAATCCTTGCCATTGCGCCCTTTGATGGGACCGAATCGAAGCGAATCCATGCAAAGCACCGGACGCGCACCCATCGTGAAAATATCCCGGATGATCCCGCCCACACCCGTTGCCGCCCCCTGAAAAGGCTCCACCGCACTCGGATGATTATGGCTCTCGATTTTAAACGCAATCGCCCACCCGTCCCCGATATCCACCACCCCCGCATTCTCGTCCCCCGCCTTCACCAGAATCTTCGGCCCCGTCGTCGGGAACTTCTTCAGTTCCGCGCGGGAATTTTTATAGGAGCAGTGCTCGCTCCACATCACAGAGAAAATACCCAGCTCGGTGAAATTGGGATCGCGTCCAAGAATGGAACGGACGTGCTGGTATTCCTCGGGCGTCAGCCCATGTTTTTCGACAAGCTCGGGAGTGATCGCAGGTTCTTGAGACATCCTCCCACCATACGAAACTTATGCGGAGGATTTCAACGAGGACTTTTGATTTCCCATTCGCTGGCTCAATCGTTATGTTGGGGGGAAGGTTTTATGGAAACCGCAGATTTACGCAGATTTACGCAGATTTCCGAACCGCGCGAACCGCGCGGCTCGGAAGAACATCCCAGAAATGATCAGCGAGACATCGAAACCTATGCGATCATTGGCGCCGCCATGGAAGTTCATCGAGAACTTAGAAACGGACTTTTGGAAGCCGTTTATCAGGATGCGCTTTCTGTTGAATTCCTTTCCCGCAAAATTCCATTTTTAAGAGAAGCCTCATTGCCTGTTTTTTACAAAGGAGGCCAACTCCCCACCTATTATAAGGCGGATTTTATCTGCTTTAATACGGTTCTTGTGGAAATAAAGGCTTCAAGCACCCTTACGCCTGTGGACGAAGCCCAAGTGATTAACTATTTAAAAATCACAGGGCTGCATCGTGCTGTTCTGCTCAATTTCGGAACTTCGAGCCTAGCCTATCGCCGGCTGGTCCATGAACAGCCGGCGAATCTGCGTTAATCTGCCCCAATCTGCGGTTTCTTCTTCTCTCTTTTCCTATGACCACTGCCACTGCCCAACAACTTCTTACCCTCGGCCATTCACCCGACCCGGACGACGCGTTCATGTTCTTCGCCCTCGCCAAAAACAAAATCCCCAGCGGCGATTTCCGATTCGAACACATCCTTCAGGACATCCAGACACTCAATGAACGGGCGCGCCGCTGCGAACTAGACATCACCGCCATCTCCTTCCACGCCTACCCCTACATCGCCAAGGACTACGCCCTCCTTCCCTGCGGCGCCAGCATGGGCGACGGCTACGGCCCCATGCTCGTCTCCCTCAAACCATTCGAACCCAAAGACCTCTCGAAGCTCCGCATCGCCATTCCCGGCAAGCTCACCTCCGCGTTCCTCGCCTTCCAACTCTACCTCCGGCAGCTCGGGATTCCCCTCCCCTCCATCGAAGTCGTCCCCTTTGACGAAATCTTCACCCATCTTCGCGCCAACAAGGCCGACGTGGGACTCATCATCCACGAGGGACAGCTCACCTATGCGCGTGACGGATTCCATCTGATTCAGGATCTCGGCGCCTGGTGGAAAAAGGACACCGGCATGCCGCTGCCGCTCGGTGGAAACGTGATTCTCAAAAAATGGGGCGCCGCGAAGATGCAGGAAATTTCCAACATCCTCTCCGCCAGCATCCGTTATGGTCTCGATCACCTCGACGAAGCGATGCCCCACCTGCGCGCGTACGCGCGCGACCTCAACGACGATCTCACGCGCCGGTTCGTCAAAATGTACGTGAACGACTACACTGTTGACTACGGCGATATGGGACGCCGCTCCATCACGGAATTTTTGAAGCAGGGCGCCGCCGCAGGACTCGTTCCCGCGATTTCGAAATTGGAATTTGTTACTTAACAAATTGCTGAAAACCCCAAAGAGATTCTTCACTTCGCTCAGAATGACACATCCTTGCCTGTCATCCTGAGCGGAGCGAAGGATCTCTCTGTGCCATCCCAGTTTCATCATGAGGCAAACGATTACTCCAAAATTCCTGGCCCCCTTCTCCGCCACCCTCATCGTCGGCCTGTGGTTCACCACCCTCGGTTACGCTCTTCAGACGCCACTCCACCCGATTGCGGTCAAGACCGTGTTGCTCATCTGGGCCATCACCCACCTCTTCACCGGGCTTTTCATCACCGCGCATGACGCCATGCACGGCACCGCATCATCAAATCGCACCCTCAATGAATGGATCGGACGCCTCACCGTCATCCTCTACGCCACGTTTTCATACAAAAAACTCTATACGAACCACCACCTGCACCATCAGCACGTGCATACGAATGGAGACCCGGACTATCACCAAGGAAATTTCTTCGCATGGTATTTCAGCTTCATGAAACACTACGTGTCGCTGCTTCAGATTGTCTTCATGGCGATCATCTTCAATCTGCTTTCATTCATCTTTCCCCAGGAAAACGTCGTCTACTTCTGGCTGATCCCGGCGTTATTGAGCACCCTTCAGCTTTTTTTCTTTGGAACTTATCTACCGCACAAGGGGGAACATGCCAACGTGCATCACTCACGCAGCTTCATGAACAACCACTTACTGGCCTTCGTGACGTGTTACTTTTTTGGCTATCACTACGAACATCACGATTCACCGGGGACGCCGTGGTGGCTGCTGTGGAAGAAAAAGAAACTAAACGACTGAGACACTGTCAAAAATTTTTCATTCGAACTTTTTAATTTCCGGAGCGGGTTTCGGATCTTCATAATCTAGAGCCTCAACCTGTCTTTCTATCAATTTATTGTCCTTAAAAGTAAAACGTGCTTTATAACCGCCTGCACCATCGCTGCCTACGATATAAAGATAGACGAACTCATGAAATTGCATGAGATAAACATTATGCGGCACATGTGGATCGCCTAAATCCACGAAGGCAACTCGGGGAATCGCGATTTTGATTCCTCCGATTGAAAGAGAAATTTCTGTTATCACTTCTCTTGGAAAATTGCTCTCATTGCCAATCCAAGTCTTCACTGCATCATCTCGTTTTTTGGTATAAGGCTCTGTGCGCACTGTAATCGTGAAGGGACTTCGGGCGGAATCCCTTAAATGACCAGTAATTATATGCCCGTCATAATCAACAACCTGCTCAACATCAGCCGCGCTACCAAATGAGGAAAAAAGCAGAATCAAAACGAATCGCATCGAGGTAAATTTCATAGATTAAAGCAGCTTTATATACTTTTACTTCTCCCCATGCGGCAGCGCGCGGGGAACAAAAATTTTCAAGGCTCGTGGTAACACTTTCATTTTCGCAGGCAGATGTCCCGCGAATTCGCCGTCGAGCTCGATTGGAACTTCCTCCTTTGACTGGATTTCCACCTCAGTCCCGTGCTCATAGCGGACGCCTTTTGTTGAATCCTGCACACCGCGCGCGATCGCCTGAAGATAGACAAGAAGGTCGAGATAGCCGCTCGACTCAAAGAGACAGACGTCGAGCTTGCCGTCGGTCATCGACGCGCGATTGAAAACAGGAAATGGCCCACCGTAAAAGGAACCGTTCCCGATAAGCGCGAATGACGCATCGATCTCCCGCCCTCCATCGATGCGCACTGTGATGCGCGGCAGAGTGCGCGTGATGGCACGAAACGATTCGAACACGTAACTGAGCGGCCCCCAGCGCCGTTTCTTTTCCCACGTCACTTTGCTCACGATATACGCATCTAGACCGATTCCTGCGAGTTGAACGAAATAACGTGTGCACGATTGGCCGTTGGCGTTGAAATCAACCCTCACCACATCCACAGCACGGGTATGCCCATCCTCAATCACCTTCCATGAAGCCTCGATCCCGAGCGGTATCTTCAACTCGCGCGCCAGCACATTCACCGAACCAATGGGAATGATCCCCAACGCGGCATCCGTCCCCACAATCCCGTTGAGCACTTCGTTGATCGTGCCATCGCCTCCCGCGGCGATGATCGTCGTCACCCCGCTCCGAACCGCATCCGCAGCTTTCCGCGTTCCACTCCCGGGCCCCTCCGTGATCTCCATGCGAACGTCACTTCCCCCGCAAACCTTCGCGATCCGGTCCTGCATCGCCGTCGCCTTCTGGGACCGGGCGTAAGGATTCAAGATAAGGGTGGCAGGGGTGATCATCCCCCACCGGTAGCAGGGGGGGGCCCGCCGGGCAAAGGAAAAGGAGGTTCTTGACAGAAGTCACAGAACATGTTAACGGTAACATATGAAATCGAATTCGTCCCGTCAGGGTGCGACGATGGAGGATGTGGCGAAAGCAGCTCGCCTATCCAAGATGACGGTTTCGCGGGCGATCACGAACCGGGGTTATGTGTCAGACAAGACCCGCCGGAAGGTAATGAGGGCGGCAAAGGAATTGAACTACGAACTCAATTTTATCGGCCGCCAGCTCAATCAGAATCGCACTTGTCTCTTCGGTGTGGCCACGCATCTGGAGGGATTACTGGGAAGCTGGTATTTCGGGGAGATTCTCGCCGGGATTCAAAAGGAACTGACAGGCACGGACTATCATGTGGCGCTGGTCGACATGTCCCGTGCCCCCTTTCAAACACCATCGGCCCTCGCGCAATTGTGCCACCAGCGTCGGATGGACGGATTCATTCTTGTCGCCCCTCACCTCCATGATCCCTGTCTGTCCGACATGTCGGGCGTGGACGTTCCTTTTGTAGTCGTCGGCGCCACGCCGCAAGGTGAGAACCTCAGTTATGTCGACATCGCCAACTACCAGGGAATGAGAGAGGCCACTCAGCACCTGATCAAGTTGGGCCATCGTCGGATCGCCTACTTCGGGGGGCCCGCCCAGGTCAGCGATGCCTCGCAACGTGAGCTTGGATTTCGCAAGGCGATGGCTGAAGCCAACCTGCCCATCCGCCGGGAATGGATGGTGGAGGGACGGTATGAAACTCACACCGCGTTTCAAGCGGCACTTAAACTTTTCTCGCAAAGCGATCGTCCCACCGCGGTTCTCGCATCCAACGACCTTATGGCCCTCGGCGTCCTCGATGCCGCCCATATGCGAAATCTGAATGTGCCGCGGGATCTGTCAGTCGTGGGATTTGACGACATCCTCGCAGCGGCACGAACCGCCCCCGCCCTCACCACCATGCGCCAGCCGGCCCGTGAATTGGGAACCCTTTCTGTGCGCCACCTCCTCGACTCGCTCTCCTCCGAACATGTGACTCCGACCCTGCAGAGGCATCTATCCCCGCAGTTGATCATCCGATCATCCACGGGATCTCCCTCCCCAGGTCGGCCATGAAACCACCCCACCCCCGCTGGCTTTTCAAAGCTCGCGCATCGGGTTTTACCTTGATCGAACTCCTTGTTGTGATCGGCATCATCTCTCTCCTTGCAGCCCTGCTCGCACCGGCGGTCAACCGATCCCGTGACGCCGCCAAACGTGTCCACTGTCAGAACAACCTGCGGCAGATCGGCCTCGGTGTTTTGATGTATGCAGAAGAATCGGAGGACAATCTTCCCTATTCGTGGACGTTTGGGACTCCGACGGAAAACATTCCCAGCCTTGTCCCCGCTCCCACCACCTATCTGCAGGACCTGCTCATTCCTTACGTCGGCGGGGAAGTGGGAAACATCTCCCACCTCTACACCTGTCAGACCTCCAAACCCCAATGGGTTCGCGATTCCCGCAACAGCTACCGCTACAACTACTGGTTTGCCAACGGATGGAACATTCCCCAGGTCACCCGCACCCGCGGATCCGCCGCCGACGCGCCCCAGGCGATGCTCGTTTATGACATCGCATGGCCCAACTGGCCCATGAGCGATCTGGCCCACGCCGGCGTAAACGCCGTTTACTTGGACGGCCATACCACGTACACCAAAGGAGACTGGTATCTCGCCAATGGGGACGAACAAACAGGGGCCTTCTGCACCAACGGGTGGTGATCCAACATGAAATTCTCCCGATGGATCATTCTGATCGGCATGGTTCTCGCCATTGGAATCGTCATGTGGTGGCGCTGGCCGTCCACGCACTCTCCAAAACAGACACCCTCTCTTCCAAAAACTCCCGTCGAAGCGCCGGCCCTGCCTCCAACCCTGGAATGGAAACAAGCAGGATCGCATGCAGTTCCGTTTCAAAACGGCCTTCCCTATTTCACCTCCGACAAACAGAAGCGCCTCACCCAAAGTCTCAACGGCCCGTGGGTGAAAAAGCGGATCCCCGCCCATCACGCTCTTTCCCTCAGCCAGCGCACTCCGCAGGTCATTCAGGAGCTTCAGAATGAATCGCCGGACGCCTTCGTCTCTCCACTCAACGGGTCCATCTGGCAGAATCATGATGTTCCTGGCGTAGAAAACCCCGCGCCGGATCGGTATCAGGACGGGGTCTGGTATCAGCGAAATGTGGAGATTCCCATAACCTTTTCCGATCGGCGTATCCTACTCCACTTCGGCGCGGTTAATTACATCGCCGACATCTGGATGGATGGAAAATGGATCGGATATCACGAGGGTGGATCCACTCCGTTCTCCCTGGATGCCACTCATTTTCTGACACCTGGGAAAATAAGTTCCCTTGTCGTGCGTGTGGACAATCCCCCCTGGCGACCCCACCCGGACGGAGGCGCCATCGACAAATCGAACGACTATCCGATCGTACCCTATAAGACCGCTGACTGGTGGAACTACGGCGGAATCCTGCGCAGCGTGGAGCTTGAAGCCTTGCCTCAAGACGCCATCCTGCGCGCGGAGATTCGCTCCTCCATCCAGAACTCCGTCACCAAACTTGAAACCACCGTGGTCACTTCCGGCACGAACGGGAAACTTCGCTTCAAACTTCATCCTGCGCGACTCTCCAAGGACTCCCTCCTGAACCCATTTGCCGAGGATCTTGCCGCCCCAGATGAAATCGCCCCGATCGAAACCGTCCCGGAAAGCCCTGCGACAAAAGTGGAGGACTTTCAGGTCACCACGCACGAAATTTCCTACCCTGCGCTCGAACCCTGGACCCTCCGTCATCCAAAACTCTATGTACTGGAAGTCGAACTCCTCTCCGGCGAACAGGTGCTGGACCGCCACTTTGTTCAATTTGGAGTGAGAACATTTGACCGCAAGGGCACCGAACTACTCCTGAACGACAAGCCTGTTTTCCTCAAGGGCATCGCGGTTCATGAAACGTTCCCTCACTCCTTTCCGGAGCAGACACCGGACATGACGGCCGCCGTCGGGCGGGATTTTCAGAACATCTACGATTTGAACGCCAATTTTGTCCGATCCGGTCACCGCCCGCCCCATCCATTCACCCCCATGGTCGCCGATCGGCTCGGGATCGGTCTCTGGGAAGAGATTCCCGTCTATTGGTTCGAAGGAAATGCGTTCGATTATCAGCGCACCACCCGCCCCATCGCCCGCCAGATGTTCGGCGAGATGCTGGCACGCGACATCAACCACCCGAGCATCCTTGTCTGGGGAACCTGCAATGAATGCGAGAGCCAGGACGAACGCAAGGCATTCATCACCGACCTGAAACAGTTGGGAGAATCCATCGATCGCAACCGTCTTATCGCTCAATCCGCCTCGGGGAGTGATCCCCTCGACGAAACCCACAACGCCTGCGATCTCTTCGGCTTCACCTCCTACTACGGTGTGTTTTACGGACACACCTACGGGGCCGCCACCGTCAAAGCCCTCGAGACCATGCACGCCAGTCATCCAAACCTCCCCTTGTTCGCCACGGAATTCGGAATCTGGTCGGAAAAGGACCTCTCCAACAGCCCCACGCAGATCCGGGTCGCCCGCGACACCTTCCAGGCCTTCACCTGCAAGCCCTACATGAAGGGGTGCATCTGGTGGGCGTTGAACGACTGGCACACTATGATCTCCAATCCGCAATCCATGGGGCTTGTCACCCTCTCCGGAGACCGAAAGCCGGCATTCTATGCCCTTCAGGACCTCTACGCCACCCATGACGATCCCATGTTTCTCCGATGGCGCGCACCTGCACGCTGGAAACCTCTCCGCGGCAGGGTCGATCTCGATCTGATCCTTCAATCCAGTTCCCCCGCCCGGGAAATCAGCATCCAAGTGGATGGCCGGGATCTGGAGGTCACTCACCATGAAGCAACAGGACATTTCACTGCAAACTTCGACAGCACCCAGCTGATGGAAGGCCCCCACATCATGACCGTCCGGGCGGAAAATCAAAACGGCACTGTTCTTTCGGAGGTTCCCACCGCATTCGTGGACAACGTGGACGAACCTCCCACCCTCGAGGCCAATCTTCATTCAGGAGACTTCATCCTGGATGGACAGATCCTTTGCGTGAATGCGCAGGATGATCGGGACATCACACGCGTCGAGGCGCGCATGGGAGAAGCCCCATGGAAACTCCTGGACCGAGTTCAACGCACGTCGACTTATCTGACCCATCTCTCCGCCAGTGCAGGTCCCTCAAAACTGCAAATCCGTGTGGTGGATGACGGAAATCACACGGTCGAAAAAACCCTCGATCTTCATGCTCCTGCCAGCTCCTTCATTCATCTTCCCCTTCCATTCGATTGCGACTGGATCAGCTCCTCCACCAACCTCAAGGACGGCACCGGATGGGATTTTCCGACGGAGGAACTTCCTGCGGGCGGGCAGACATTTGTTCACAACTCCCAATCCGGTCCGATCGTTTTTCAATTTCCCGACACTTCCGATGGAGTGAAAAATTGTGTCGAATGCCGGGGCCAGACGCTGAATCTTCCGGCCGGGCGGTTCAAGGCCATTCATATTCTCGCCGCGATGCATGACGGCAGCGCACCTGTCCGCTTCCTCCTCCATCCCGCGGAGGGAACCATGCAGGTCGTGACCTTGAATTTTTCCGACTGGTGGCGTGGAGAACCGGCTCACGGCGACGAACGCGCCATCCTCACCACCGTGCACCACGAAGCCAGCGATGCCGCAAAAGCCCCTGGCGTGGGCATCTATATGCAAAGCATTCCCCTGGGCAGTTCCATCCCCACACGACTCTCCCTTCCCAACGATTCCCGACTCCGCATCTTCGCCATCTCCCTTGAACCCTCAACCCCTTAGCCTTATGAAAAAAATCCTCATCCTCGCATCCCTCGCGCTCTGTTGGGCCGGAGCTTCCGCCGCCGAGAACGCCGTCACGGGCAAAACCATTCACGTGCAGGACCAAAATGTGGCCGATTGGACGGGTACGCCGCCAAACGCCGAAAACGAATCCTCCTATTCCGAGGGGGAATTCATCTGGAAGGATGCGGCTCGTGACGACACCGGAAATGGTAACTACACCTACCCGCTCGAACCCGTATTTGAACACTGCGCCGACCTGCGCGAGGTCCGCGTCACCTTCGACAAAAACAACCTCTACCTCTTCATCAAAACGGAAAAACCCCGCGACTGGTGGGTTCCCTACCGGGTCGTCGCCATCCGCACCGACCTTCCCGGCACCAACCTTTTAAACGTCCTTCCCCAGGGGGAAACCTCTTCGATCAGCAACTACCAGGGGATGTACGGGGAGATCAAAGTGTCCCCGGATATGGCTCCCCATTTCGTGATCGGTCTCTCCGGCACCTTCAAAGGCCGCATCTGGGATGGCTCTGGAAAACTGATCGGGAAAGCCGATGGAGCGGATTCCGGAAGCGACACCGCAGGATTCCAGGTCGCCACCTTTGACTGGTGCAACATGCAGGTCGCCATTCCCTGGAAACTTTTAAAAGTCGAACCTCCCCAGGGCAAAACATGGAAGTTCCTCGTCGGCGTGGGTATTCAGGACTACGATCACCTCCGTGAAGTCGACGCGCGCGCCTCCCAGTGGCATGGCGGCGGTGGTGAAGGCAGCTTTAATGAGGATGGTGTCGACTGTGATCTCTATGACCTCGCGAGCCCTTCCAGCGAGATGCAGCAACAGGACCTCGGCGGTTTCGCTCCCAACGGATCTGGATCGAGCGACTATCCCGAAATCAAAAACTCGTGGCTTGAAATCAAATTCGGGAAACTGAAGTAGCCATGGAGGGCGACGCTCCGTCGTCGCCTTTCAAAACAAAAACCTTAAAACTTCAACCCAACCAGCTCTTCCTCACACTGAACGATCTCCTCGAGATTGGACAGAAACCACCGGTCGATCTTCGTCAGCTGGAAAATCTCCTCAACCGTGAATCCTGCACGGAGGGCGTGCCGGATAAAGAAGATGCGGTCGCAATTGGGTGTAGTCAGCTTTTGCTGAATGAGATCACGCGGAAGGATGTCACGGTCACCGTAAGACGCCTCACCGATTCTCCACGGTTTGCCATCCCCGCCCAATCCCATGCGCCCCACTTCAAGCGAACGCAGCGCCTTCTGGAGGGATTCCTTGAAGGTGCGTCCAATCGCCATCGCCTCACCCACACTCTTCATCTGGGTCGTGAGCGTAGCGTCCGCACCGGGGAATTTTTCAAACGCAAAGCGGGGAATCTTCGTCACCACATAATCAATGGTCGGCTCGAAACTGGCCGGAGTCTCGCGGGTGATGTCATTCGGAATCTCGTCCAGCGTGTAACCCACGGCGAGCTTGGCGGCAATCTTGGCAATGGGAAATCCCGTCGCCTTCGATGCCAGGGCTGAGGAACGTGACACACGCGGATTCATCTCGATCACCACCATACGTCCAGTGTCCGGACACATGCCAAACTGGATGTTGGATCCCCCGGTTTCCACTCCGATTTCGCGAATGCACGCAAAGGAGGCGTCACGCATGATCTGATACTCCTTATCACTCAGCGTCTGCGCGGGCGCCACCGTGATGGAATCCCCGGTATGAACGCCCATGGGGTCAAAATTCTCAATGGAACAGATGATCACACAATTGTCCTTGTGATCGCGCATCACCTCCATTTCGTACTCCTTCCAGCCGATGAGGGATTCCTCGACCAGAATTTCGCTGACGGGGGATAGTTCGATGCCACGCTGGGCCATCTGTTCGAATTCCTCACGGTTGTAGGCCACCCCCCCACCTGTGCCTCCCATGGTGAACGCGGGGCGGATGATTACGGGAAATCTGCCGATTTTCTGAGCCACCGCACGCGCTTCATCCAGATTGTGCGCCGTCCCGCTCATCGGACAGTCCAGACCGATCTTGAGCATCGCATCCTTGAAAAGCTGGCGGTCCTCCCCCTTCTCAATCGCCGCCGCCTTGGCGCCAATCATCTCCACACCAAATTTCTTCAGTATACCCTTGCGATGCAGCGCCATCGCGGTGTTGAGAGCGGTCTGACCTCCTAATGTCGGAAGCAGGGCATCCGGTTTCTCGCGTTCAATGATTTTGGCCACAACTTCCGGGGTGATCGCCTCGATATAAGTACGATCCGCAAACTCCGGGTCCGTCATGATGGTTGCGGGATTGGAATTGACCAGAATAACTTTGTACCCCTCCTCGCGCAGAGCCTTGCACGCCTGAGTGCCTGAATAGTCAAATTCGCAGGCCTGCCCGATGATGATGGGGCCGGAACCAATTAAAAGGATGGACTTGAGATCTTTGCGTTTCGGCATAAACGGCCATTAAGGTGCATGAAATGAGCCTCCCACGGAAGCAAAAAGATTTCAGGTTGCGACTAAACCTGAACGTGGCAAAATGGGGCAAATCGTCATGAGTCACACCTCCTCCTTCGTTCACCTGCACCAGCACACGGAATATTCCTTGCTGGACTCGACGATCCGCATCCCCGATCTGATGAAGAAGGCGAAGGCCTGTGGCGCACCGGCGGTGGCGATGACCGACCACGGCAATCTCTTCGGCGCCGTTGAGTTTTACCGGGAGGCCCAAAACCACGGTCTCCGCCCCATCATCGGATGTGAAGTCTACATGGCCCCTGGCAAGCGAACCGAAAAGGATGCAGCCAGCGCGAGGGACGCCTCCTATCATTTCCTTCTCCTCGCCCAGGATGAAACCGGTTATCGAAATCTTCTCAAACTCGTCACAGAAGCTCATCTCACCGGGTTTTACTACAAACCCCGCATCGATCGGGATCTCCTCACTCAGCATCATGAGGGCCTGATCGCCACCTCCGCCTGTCTGAAAGGCGAAGTCGCCTACAATTTGATGAACAACCAGCCGGACAAGGCCCTTGATTTCGTCCGGTTCTGCAAGGATCTCTTCGGAGATCGCTTCTACCTCGAAGTTCAAAATCATGGCATCGAGGCCCAGCGCCGAGTCAATCCGCAGATTGCCGAAATCGCCAAAAAGCACGGCATCCCCCTCGTCGCCACGAACGACGTCCACTATCTCGAAAAAACGCATGCACCGGCCCACGACGCTCTGATCTGCATCGGCACCGCCTCGCTTCTCAATGATGAAAAGCGCAAGCGCTATGAGACGGAGGAGTTCTACTTCAAAACCGCCGCTGAAATGGATGCGGCGCTGGGCGAATACCCCGAGGCGATCAAAAACACGCTCGCGATCGCGGAACGTTGCAATCTGCTCCTCGATTTCAAGACCAACCGATACCCCGCCTATGCCCCGCCCCAGGGCAAGACACGCGCAGACTATCTCCGTGAACTTGTGAGCGATGGCATTCGGGAACGATTCCAATTCGATCCCGCCACCAAAGCACCCACAACGGAGCAAAAGGTGGTGCTCGACCGCATGAACCTCGAACTCCAGGTCATGGAGAAAACGGGCTTCCTCAGCTACTTCCTCATCGTCTGGGATTTCATTCATCACGCAAAAAGCCAGAATATCCCCGTCGGTCCTGGCCGCGGTTCCGCCGCCGGAAGCCTGGTCGCCTACGCCCTCGGCATCACGAACATCGACCCCCTCCGCTACCGCCTCCTCTTTGAGCGATTCCTCAATCCAGAACGCGTGAGCCCCCCCGATATCGACATCGACTTCTGCTACAATCGGCGTCCTGAGGTGATCGACTACGTCCGTCATAAATACGGAAATGACAACGTGGCCCAAATCATCACCTTCGGAACCATGGGCGCCAAGGCCGTCGTGCGTGATGTGGGACGGGTGATGGGCCTTCCCTACGGCGAAGTGGACCGCCTCGCCAAGATGATTCCCAACGAGCTCAAGATGACGCTCGACAAGGCGCTGAAGGAAAGCCCCGACCTAAAGGGCGCCGTCAAAGGCAACCCCGCCTATGCAGAACTCATCGACACCGCCATCACCCTTGAGGGACTCTCCCGTCAGAGTTCGGTCCATGCCGCCGGCGTCGTGATCTGTGGCGAGCCCCTCTATCATTTCGTCCCCCTGGCACGAGATAAAAGCGAAGCCGTCGTCACCCAATATTCGATGGATTCCCTCGGCAAACTGAATCTGCTGAAGATGGATTTCCTGGGACTTAAAACCCTCACCGTGATCAAGGATGCCGTGGACATGATCCGGAAAACCCAGGGAATCACCCTGGATCCCGACACTTTCGATCTTGCGGATAAAAAAACATTCGAACTTCTCAACCGCGCCGACACCACCGCCGTCTTCCAGCTGGAAAGTCCCGGCATGCGCGACCTGGCGCGCAAATTCGGCATCACATGCATCGAAGACATCTTCGCCTTGATCGCCCTCTACCGCCCAGGTCCGATGGATCTGATTCCTGAATTCATCAAGCGCAAGAACGGACAAACCGCCATTCACTACGACCACCCTCTGCTCGAGGATATTTGCAAAGAGACCTACGGCATGATGATCTACCAGGAGCAGGTCATGCAGGCGGCAAGCGCACTGGCCGGCTTCTCGCTCGGAGGCGCCGACATTCTGCGCCGCGCCATGGGAAAAAAGAATCTGGAGGAAATGGCCGCCCAACGCGCCCTCTTCGTGAAGGGTGCAAGGGAGAAAAACAGCATTCCGAAGGAGAAGGCGGAAAAAATCTTCGACCTTCTCGAGAAATTCGCCGGTTACGGTTTCAACAAATCCCACTCCGCCGCCTACGGGATCATCACCTACCAGACCGCCTTTCTCAAAGCCAACTACACGGTCGAATACATGGCCGCAGCGCTCTCAAACGAACTGAACGACAAGGACAAGGCCACCGACTACATTAACAACTGTCGCGAACTCGACATCGAAGTCCTTCCACCCAGTATCAATGAGTCGGATCAGCTTTTCACCGTCGTCAATGCCAAGCAGATCCGCTTCGGTCTGGCTGCCATCAAGAATGTGGGAACTTCCGCGGTCGACTCCATCATCCTCGAGCGAAACAAAAACGGTCATTACAAGAGCATCTTCGATTTCTGCTCCCGCCTTGATGGACGCATGGTGAATAAGCGCGTTCTGGAAAGTCTGGTGAAGTCCGGAGCCTTTGACTTCACCGGACTTTCGCGACGTCAGAACTTCGAGGCCATCGACCGCGCCATTTCGATCGGGTCCTCCCTTCAAAACGATCGCGCCCGGGGTCAGGCCGGACTTTTCGGCGAGGAGACGGATACCGGGCAAACCGGACAGGACGATCCGGCGATTCCCGAATGGCATCAAAATGAATTGCTCTCCTACGAGAAGGAACTTCTTGGTTTCTACGTCTCGGGGCATCCCCTCACCCAGCACGCCCCCCTGCTCAAACTTTTTGAACTCAAATCCGCCACCCATCTGAAGGAATTGCACGATGGCGATGAGACGCGTCTGGGCGGCATCATCACCTCCTTTCAGAAGAAACTCAGCAAAAAGGACAACCGCCCTTGGGCCATTCTCGAAGTCGAGGATCTCGACGGGTCCGTGGAAACCCTCGTCTATTCGGACGCCTTCGAAAAATCCAAAAATCACATCGGCGCGGAACGCGCGGTGCTCATCTGCGGCCGGGTGGATCTCCGTGAAGACACCCCGAAACTGATCGCCTCAGAAGTGTTTCCCCTTGAAGAAGCCTACCGTCGTTTCACCAAAGCCGTTCACCTTCATATCCCCAACAACCGGTTCGGAGTGGAGCATCTCGAACAGGTGCGCGACATTCTTCAGCGCCATCCGGGACATCTCCCCCTGCTGTTCTGCATGGAGCAATCCAACGGCGAGGTGGTCTACATGAGTACCGGGGCTGAATTTCACGTCATGCCAAATGAAACCCTCGTGCATGAGCTCCGTCATGTCATGGGCGAGCGATCCGTGTTCGTCAAAGTGGCGCCCATCGTGCCACGTAATGGGAAAAACGGAAAAAACGGCCGTCCGTTTTGACCCATCCTTTCCGCAAATTCAGTTCTGCAAAAGGCGACGACGGAGCGTTGCCCTCCAAGATCAGAAGATGGTTTCTCCGTTTTGGAGGGCGACGCTCCGTCGTCGCCCCCAATATATTACAACACGCCCATGTCGTTCCTTTGAAACGGCAACTTTTGCCATTCTTTGGTTTTTGCTAGGGTAGAAACCGCATTTTCCTATGTCTGAATCCGACTCGGAACTTTTATCCCCTTTCCCCGGTCCCTGGGATGAACGAGCTATAGCTCATCTACTCAGCCGCACTGGATTTTCCGCCACATCAGAACAGATTCAGGAAACTTTGAAGGAGTCCCCGGATCAAACCCTCCAACGCCTGCTCTACTACGACTCCATCCCCGATGACTGGCCCAAGCCCGACTGGGCCGAGCCTGAAGAACAACCTTTTCGAAAAAAACTTACCTCAGAAGAGGAGAAAAAAAAGAGACTAAAGGAGATCCGCGACCATTTGATTGAACTGGAAATGGGCTGGCCGAGGCGCATGGCCACGACTTCCCGTCCGCTCCAGGAAAAACTCACCCTCTTCTGGCACGGCCATTTCGCCACCGCTCGGGACAAGGTGAAAAACCCCTATCTCATGTGGCTTCAAAACGAAACGCTGCGCCGAAATGCCAGCGGTAATTTCCAGACCATGGTCCAGGAACTGAGCAAGGATCCTGCGATGATCCTGTGGCTGGACAATGACTCCAACCACAAGGAGCATCCCAACGAAAACTACGCCCGGGAATTAATGGAGCTTTTTACCCTGGGAGAAGGAAACTACACGGAACAGGACATCAAGGAATCCGCACGCGCGTTCACCGGCTGGGGCATCAATCGATTGCAAGGAACCTTTCGTTTTGCAGCCGGTCAGCATGACAGCGGCACCAAAAACTTCATGGGACGCCAGGGCAACTGGGATGGAGGCGACATCGTGAGCATCATCTTCGAGCAACCCGCCTGTGCACGCTTCATTGTTCGAAAACTCTGGACCTTTTTTTCCTATGAAAATCCCGAGGAGGAAATCGTGGAAGGACTGGCGAAAATCCTCCGAGAGAATCACTACGAATTGAAACCTCTGCTCTGGAAACTCTTCTCCTGTCGCGCGTTCTATTCCGACAGAGCGGTACGGTCCCAAATCAAAAGCCCCATTCAACTTGTTGTCGGTTCATTTCAATTATTGAAAAAGGAACTTCGTGAGACCGAAGGATTTTCTAAACTCATTTTGAATGTGCTTCGTCTGATGGGGCAGGAACCGTTCAATCCCCCGAGTGTGAAGGGCTGGGATGGCGGTCTCACGTGGGTCAACACCGCCAGCCTCCTCCTTCGCTACAATTTCGCCAGTTTTCTCGTTCATGGAGTCCCGCCAGAGATGATGCTCGGCAAAAATCAGAAAATGGCCAATGGAGAAATCAAACCCGGGGTGTTTCGTTTTCTACAACGGCACGCAGACCCCGTCGATGTATTCACCCTGTTTGACCGGACACGCTTCACCACTTCCGAACAGGTCGTGACCTTTTTCACCCGTTACCTCTGGAACGCGCCCGTGGATGACGAGAGCATGCGACAGTTCACCCGCTTTCTCGACACGAATGAAACCGGAGGAAGCCATCAGTTCCGGGTCACCAATTCCGATGCCCAGCAGAAAATCCGGGGCCTCATCCACCTGATCATGAGCACCCCTCAGTACCAGGTTTGCTGATCACAACGGAGAACATCATGAAACCCAACCTTCTCACCCGGCGGGAATTCATCCGCCGTTCCGTCATCATCGCCTCCGTCGCAGGAACGATTCCTTCGTTTTTGCACCGCACCGTCTGGGCACTCGACAACCCGTTGCAGGAGGCCGCAGTGGTGAGCGATAGCGATCCCATTCTGGTGGTGATCCAGCTCAGCGGCGGAAACGACGGCCTCAACACCATCATCCCCTTCACTAACGATATTTACTATCGTTCACGTCCGAAAATTGCGGTTCCTCCAAAGGACGTCATTCGCATCAACGACAGCCTTGGTTTCCATCCCCGGCTTTCCAAATTCAAACACCTGTTCGACAACGGTAAAATGGCCGTGGTGCAAGGCGTGGGATATCCCAATCCCAACCGTTCGCATTTTCGATCCATGGAAATCTGGCACACCGCGAGTGACGCCGATCAGATCGAAAAATATGGATGGCTGGGACGGTACTTCGACAACAAGTGCCAGGGTTGTGATCCCACCACGGCGGTAAATATCGGAAAAATCGCACCCCAGGCATTCACCAGCAAGACCCCATTCGGCGTTTCCATCGAAGATCCCGACATGTACCGATGGGTAAACACGGGCGCAAACAGCGCGGAAGCCATGAAGTCCGCCGAATCCTTTTTCCGCAAACTGAATAAAACCGATCAATCTCCCTCCATGGAAACGCCAGCAATGACAGATGGATCGATCGATTACCTTCAACGCACGGCAATGAACGCTCAACTCTCCTCGGACAAAATTCGTGAGGTGGTGAAAAAGTATCATTCCACGGTCACCTATCCCGACACCGAAATCGCCCACAGCCTCAAACTTGTCGCCCAGATGATCGCCGGAAAGCTTCCCACAAGGATCTTCTATGTGTCACAAAGTGGCTACGACACCCATTCCAATCAACTTGCCGACCAAAACCGTCTCCTGGGAGAACTTGCAGACGGCATCTCCGCTTTCTATGCGGACATGGAGGAGCAACGTCATGCAGACCGGGTGCTGGCCCTCAGTTTCTCGGAATTCGGGCGTCGGGTCAGTGAGAACGCCTCGGGAGGCACCGATCATGGCGCCGCAGGCCCCATGTTTGTTTTTGGAGAACGCCTCAAAGGAGGGCTCCATGGTGTATCGCCGGACTTAAACGACCTCGATCACGGAGGGGACTTGAAATTTCACACGGACTTTCGATCCGTCTATGCCACCGTACTGGAGAACTGGCTGAAAACCGATTCCCCCTCCATCCTAGGAAAGCCCTATCCCAAACTGGATTTTGTATAGGGGGGAAATTTCGCTTCCTCAGTTTTTGTCTTTGCGTCCAAACATCCTCTTAAAAAACGCCGCAATGGCGATACATCCTGCTATGACCAGTTTTTTGGCAGCGATCAAAATTCCCAACAGATATTTAAACAACCCCGTCTTCGCAGCAATCGTTCCCGCGATGAGTCCTGCGATTCCGTAAGCCGCGATCTTATCGACGCCAGGCTTGTACTCGGCATAGCGATGTCCCTCGTTGAAATCGACGAAGGCGATCACCTTCTGCATCTTCTCCTTGATATCCGGAAGCTGATCCATGGTCGCCACGGCATTGAGCACCAACACACCGCGTCGTCCCAGCACGCGAACATTGTAATTCAACGTGTTCTCCAACTGGTTGTCCGTCTTGAGTTCCTTGGCCCAGTAGAGTTTGTGGGTGCCTTTGTCATACGAAGGTGGCTCGGCCCAACCGACGAGTTCCAAGGTGGGATACCCTTGCTTCTTCCTCTCCTCATTGTCCTCTGCGGACGAAGCCTTCATCTTTTGGAGCAACTCGTCGTAGTTGATGCTTTCGGCGTCGTTGTCCTTGACGTAACCATCATCCTGAAACGTGATCACCACCCCCCACCCCTCCTGACTGAGGGGGCTGATATCCGTGGGAAACAACATGCCGAGGGTTTCTCCCCCCGGGGGATTTCCCCAGGCCTGGACCAGAATCATGTTCGCCTCGTCAGGTGAAAGATAACGGAACTCGGGAGGAACATCGAGAGTCGCCAGCCCCCCTTTCAGCGTGATGCGTCCACGTTGATAGTGAAGTTTCGCTTCGAACTCCTCCTTCGAAAGCTGCTTCTCCTCGGCAACGCCGGAGATGGCAAAGAAACAGGATAAAATCAAAAACAGAGAACGCATAAAACTCCCCTAGGTGAGTGGTTTAGGTCCCGCCCTATCGACCGGAATATGTCCACGAATTGTCCTCTCTCGCAAGCGGAATTCGAGCAATCAGGATGGCTTCAATCTCATCGTTGCTTGGGAATGGTTCAGCTTGAGAGAATTCCAGACTGCTGTGATGGAGGGCGACGCTCCGTCGTCGCCATTTGCCAATCAGAAGGCGATGACGGAGCGTCGCCCTCCAGGAAGATCATGAGTTTTCAAGTGAATGCCTGTTCCAAGCCCGTGTAGCGGGCTTGGGATGCTGGCCATCTGTGTTGATCCGTGGTCAATCCTTTCAAAGGCTTTTACGCAGTCCTTTATGAGAGGAAAGCTGTTTAAGGAGGCCTGCAAGCGTTCCCAATTAAACCTTGATTTCCCCCACAAGTGTCCTATTCTTGTGGGCTCCCGATTTTCGGGAACGAACGGTCCCCAAGGGACCATCACAACACCTAACCCTAACGGAAAAGCCGTGTCCTGAACAAGATCAGGATGTGAACAAGAAACGATAGAAATATGCCTCAGCTCTCCGTGACAGAACTATTGGAAGCGGGAGTCCATTTCGGTCATCAAACCGACCGTTGGAATCCCAAGATGCGCCCCTTCATTTTTGAAGCGGCCAATGGAGTCCACGTCATCGACGTCTCCAAAACTCAGAAAAAAATCGCCGACGCCGTTGAATTTCTGCGTGGCATCCTCCTCAACGGAGGCGACATTCTTTTTGTCGGCACCAAAAAACAGGCGAAGGATGTCGTCCGTGAAGTGGCAGAGAAGACCCATATGCACTGCGTGACGGAACGCTGGCTGGGGGGCACCCTGACCAATTTGACCACGATCCGCCGGAGCGTGAAGCGTCTCCGCGAGATCGAGAAGATGGATCGCGATGGCATCCTCAAGAAGCTCGGCAAGAAAGAGGTCGCCAGCCTCAAGCGCGAAGCCGCACGTCTGCACAAGAATCTCGACGGAATCCTGTCCATGAGCAAGATTCCCAGCGCCCTCTTCATCATCGACATCACCCAGGAGAAGATCGCCGTGGCTGAAGCCCGCCGCCTGAACATTCCGATCGTGGCCCTTGTGGACACCAATGCCGATCCGGATCTCGTCACGCACGTGATCCCCAGCAACGACGATGGAATCCGCGCGATTCGCACCCTGCTCACCCATTTCGGTGAGGAGCTCTCCCAGGCGCGCATGCACTTCGAGCGCCTTCATCCCCAGCAGATTAAGGAAGGCGAGGAAGCCTCCGAGAAGCCGGAAGTCGCCGCCGTGGCGACGGAGGAATCGAACCTCGCCGCTGTTTCGGACTAATCCTGCGTCCATTTTGTCGTGGGGCGGCCGGGATCGGTCGCTCCACGTTTCCTTTGAACTGAATGATTGAATCCTTATGACAATGACCGCCAACCAACCCATTAGCGCCAAGATGGTACAACAGCTCCGCGACAAAACAAACGCGGGCATGATGGACTGCAAGAAAGCCCTGGAGGAAGCCAAGGGCGACATGGAAGCCGCCGAAGTGGTGCTCCGCAAACGTGGCATCGCCACCGCTGCCAAAAAATCGGGCCGCGTCGCCAAGGAAGGGACCATCGCTTCCTATATTCACATGGGCGGAAAGATGGGCGTCCTCGTCGAAGTCAATTGCGAGACCGACTTCGTGGCCAAGACCGATCAGTTCCGGGAATTTGTGAAGGACATCGCCCTGCATATCGCCGCAGCAAAACCCCTCTGCATCTCCCGCGAACAGGTCCCCGCCTCCGTCCTCGAGAAGGAGCGCGACATCGCCCGTGCCCAGGTGAAGGACAAACCCGCGAACATCATGGAGAAAATCGTGGAAGGCAAAATTGAGAAATTCTACTCCACCGTCTGCCTCATGGAGCAAGCCTTTATCAAGAACAGCGATGTGACGATCAAGGATCACCTCACCGCAAAAGTGGCGGAACTCGGCGAGAACATCGTCATCAAGCGGTTCACCGTGTACGAACTCGGACAAGACATCGGGGATGCTCCCGAAGCGGAATAAGTTTCAAACCCAGAACAACAAAAGGCCGCGCGCAAGCGCGGCCTTTTTTGTTCCCGGAAACCATTTGGCATTCTGTTAGCGAAGTTCATTGATTCATGGCATGACTTTCGAAAGAGAATCTGCAGAGAGATTCTTCGTCCTTCGACTTCGCTCAGGACTCAGAATGACGTTCTGTTGAAAGGGTGTCATCCTGGGCGCAGCGAAGGATCTCTCCGAGCATTTTAAATCTGTTGGAGCGACACTCCGTCGTCGCCCTTCCTTTTTACAAAACAAACTGGCGGAGAAGACCTTTTAATTCTCGAACTCGGAGAATCCAGCGGGGCGGAAGATCACCAGACTGCGCACACCATCCTTGGAAACTTGAAGGAGGGAGGCTTTTGCACTACCAGTCTTCTTCAAAGCCTCCTTGAGACTGGCCACCGTCGCCGTCCTTTTTCCATCCACCTCGGTGATCACCATTCCGGCCATCAATCCTGAACGCGCTGCAGGAGAATCGTCCTCCACGTCCGTGATAAGAAGGCCCTGCTTTTCGGAAAGCCCAAACTGCTCGGCAAGTTCACGGGTGACCGGTTGCACCGTGATCCCAAAGGATTGATTCGACTCGGTAGGAGGAGACGGGAGACGGGAAGACACCTGCTGGGTGGAGGGTTGAAGTCCGGTCTTCACATTCACAGCGAGCACCTTGCCTTCGCGAACCACCCCTAGTCGCACGCTTTGGCCGATTTGCTTTTCAAGCACCTGTTTTTGAAGATCGCGTGCGGAATTCACAGCCGCTCCATCGATGTTCGTAATCACATCCCCCGGTTTCAGGCCCGAATTGTAGGCGGGGGTCTCGGGCCGGATCGCCATCACCAGCACACCCTGAGTCACTCCCTTGAGGAATCCCTTGTACTCCGGCACCTCTCCCAGGGTTCGAATATCGATGCCGATCCATGGACGCTCCACTTTGCCTTTCGTGATCAACAGCTCCCCCACCTTCTGGGCAAGTTTGATGGGAATGGCAAACCCCACGTTCGCATTATAAAAATTGAATCCACCACCCCGGGTTTTGATCAAGGTGTTGATGCCCACCACCTTCCCGTCAATGTCGAGAAGAGGTCCCCCACTGTTTCCGGGATTGATCGTGGCCTGGGTCTGCAAATATTCCTCGTACACCGTCGCGCCCAGCCGGTCGCGAACCTTTCCGCTGAGAACCCCCACCGTAACTGAATAGTCGAGATTGAAGGGGGCCCCAATGGCAATCGTCCATTCTCCCGGACGAATCAGATCGGAATCCCCCATCTCCGCAACGGGAAGGTTTTTCGCCTCAATCTTGATGACAGCGATGTCGGTTTTCTCATCAGGAATGCCAATGACACGAGCCTCAAAAGTCCGCCCATCCTTCAGTTTCACCCGGATTCGTTCCGCACCCTGGATCACGTGGTTGTTCGTGAAGATATAACCGTCGGCACGAACGATAAAACCGGACCCCTGACTTTCGCCATAGTCACGTGATGGAGGGATTTCACGTTTCGGCGTTTTGTGAAAAAACTCATAGGGATCCATCGGCTCGTCGGGACCGGCGGCATCGGGGCTGTCCGGACCACGGGTCACCGTGATCACCACCACCGAGGGACTCACTTTCTCCGCAACCTCGGCAAAGGTGTTTCCAAGGGATCGGGCGGTTTCATTCAGAAGAGGTTTCACAGAGGGCACCTTTTCCGGTGATGCCGAAAGTGGGAGCACAAAAAACAACAATGCCGACAAGATGCACCGAGACAGAGAAAAGTGATGCATAAATTCCAAAAATCGTTTGAAATGAGCCATCCAGATCGCCCGACGACGAGCAGGAAATCATTGTGCTACTGAATATCGAGAAAATCAAGGCGTTGTGGGACAAGCTTCTGCATCAGGAAGCAACACCACATCAAATTGCGATGGGGTTCTGTCTCGGCCTTTTCGTCAGCTTCCTTCCCATTCCCCCATTCCAAACCCTGAGCGCCCTTCTTCTCGCCTACATTTGCCGTTCCAACAAAGTCGCCAGCCTCATCGGCCTGCACATTCACCTTCTTTTTTTCCCCGTGGTGCCCATCGTATTCCTTCTTGAGTACAAGATTGGCTACCGTCTTTTGGACTGGCGACTCCATCCAAACGTCGACACTGCCGAAATCACCATCGCTTACCTCCTCCAAAAGGGTTGGCCTGTCCTCAAAGCCATGTTAATCGGGGCATTGGTGCTTGGCATTCCATCCTGCCTCCTCACGTATCCCCTTGTTTGGAGGGCCGCCATTCGCTGGCAGGAAGCACGGAGAAACCGACCGCCACCACCAACCGATGACGATCTGGAGGCTATTTAAGAAGCGCGGCGAGCGTCCTGCCCATATCTGAAGGGGTAGGCGCAATGGCAATCCCCGCCTCCTGCAAGGCTTTGATCTTTTCCGCAGCCGTTCCCTTTCCACCCGAAATAATGGCCCCCGCGTGTCCCATGCGGCGTCCCGGAGGCGCCGTGGTTCCGGCAATGAACGCCGCCACTGGCTTTTTGCAATTCTGCTTCACCCATGCCGCAGCTTCTTCTTCTGCAGTACCGCCAATTTCGCCGATCATGATGATCGCATGCGTGTCAGGATCATCATTGAACATCTTCATCACATCGAGATGCGAGGTTCCGTTGACGGGATCCCCACCAATCCCGACGCATGTCGATTGTCCGATGCCGAGACAGGTCAGTTGCCAAACGGCTTCGTAGGTCAGGGTGCCAGAACGCGAAACCACACCCACATTTCCCTTTTTGTGAATGTAACCGGGCATAATGCCGATCTTGCATCCCCCACTGGAATCCGGCCCTGCTCCTGGCGTGATGATGCCGGGACAGTTTGGACCAATGAGACGGGTCTTTTTCCCCTGCATCGCACGTTTTACCCGCACCATGTCGTTCACCGGAATACCCTCGGTGATACAGACGACGAGATCCAGCCCAGCCTCCACCCCTTCAAGAATGGCGTCGGCTGCAAAGGGAGCGGGTACGAAAATCGCGGAAACCGTGGCTCCCGTGGCGGCAACGGCGTCCTGCACCGTGTTGAACACAGGAACCTTCCCCTCAAATTTTTCCCCCGATTTGCCGGGCGTCACCCCCGCGACCACCTGGGTGCCGTATTCCAGACAGTGATGTGCATGAAATCCACCGGCTTTGCCCGTGATGCCCTGAACAATCACCTTGGAGGAAGAATCGACTAGAATACTCATACGCCACCACCTTTCACCGCCGCCACAATCTTCTGCGCCGCGTCCGAAAGGGATTCCGCAGAAATCACCGCAAGTCCGCTCTTGCGAATCAATTCCTGACCTAACTTCACATTCGTACCCTCGAGTCGAACCACAAGCGGAAGTTTCAGATTCACATCCTTCACCGCTGCAAGAATTCCCTCGGCGATCACATCGCATCGCATAATTCCTCCAAAAATATTCACCAAAATGCCTTTTACATGAGGATCGGCGAGAATGATTTTAAAGGCCTCGGTCACCTGCTCCTTGGACGCACCACCCCCGACATCGAGAAAATTTGCGGGTGATCCTCCGAAGTGTTGAATGATGTCCATCGTGGACATCGCCAGTCCCGCCCCATTCACCATGCAGGCAATATCACCATCCAGCTTGATATAGTTGAGATTGAAACGGGACGCCTCAACCTCGAGCGGAGCCTCCTCCGTCAGATCGCGCATTTCCTGGATGTCGGCATGCCGGTAGAGCGCGTTATCGTCGAGATTGATTTTCCCGTCGAGCGCCAGAAGTTGAAGGGATCCATCCGGCTTTTCAGCGAGAATCAGGGGATTGATCTCCACAAGAGACGCATCGCATTCCCAGAAGACCCTCCAGATTCCAAGCATCAATTTGACCGCCTGCTGGATGCGTTCCCCATCCAGACCGAGACGGCTTGCCAGGTTGCGCGCCTGATACGGCATCATCCCCACCGCCGGATCAATCGGTTGCCGCAAAATCTTTTCCGGCGATTTCGCCGCCACTTCTTCGATATCCATGCCACCTTCGGTGGACGCCATCATCACCGGCACGGAAAGCTGACGATCGAGCAGAATGGAAAGGTAGAACTCCTTTTTGATCTTTGAGCCTGCTTCAATCAGAAGCTTGCGGACCATGCGTCCATCCGCCCCCGTCTGCTTCGTCACCAAAGTCTTGCCAAGCATCTGCTCCGCGCAATGCCGCACCTCGTCCTCGGTTTTGCAAAGTTGCACGCCACCCTTAAACCCCTCCTTGAACACCCCTTTGCCGCGTCCTCCTGCGTGGATTTGGGACTTCACCACCGCCACCGCATTGCCCTGACGAAAAAGATCCCTCGCCGCAATGGCTGCCTCCTCCACAGTCAGAGCCGTTTTCCCCTCCGGAACGGGAACCCCGTGACGACGGAAGAGCTCCTTTGCCTGATACTCGTGAATATTCATGCCATCGGAAATTTCAGGGCCTCTTGGAAATCGGTGCAAACTTCAAATCGGCGGACCCCAAATATTCGCACTGGGGACGAATCAAACGATTGTCGGCAAGTTGTTCAAGCACATGGGCCGTCCAGCCTGCCGTCCGGGCGATGGCAAAAATGGGAGTGAAAAGATCGGTGGGAATCCCCATCGAGTAGTACACCGTGGCGGAATAGAAATCGACATTGGCGTTGAGACCCTTCTCCTTGATCATGATCTCCGCGATGCGTTCGCTCATCTGAATCCACTTCGGTTCGCCAATTTTCGCACTCAGTTTCTGCGCCATCGCCTTCAGATGCGGGGCGCGGGGGTCCAGCGTCTTGTAGATGCGGTGACCGATCCCCATGATCTTCTTCTTCTGAAGGAGGCATTCCCGGATGTAGGCGTCCACATTCTGAAGGGATCCGATTTCCTTGAGCATCTTGATGACGCCCTCGTTCGCTCCTCCGTGAAGTGGGCCCTTGAGCGTGCCAATGGCCGAGGTGATGGCCGAGTACATATCGGAAAGGGTGGCAATGGTCACACGAGCTGAAAATGTCGACGCATTCATCCCATGATCGGCATGCAGCACATAGCACATGTCCATCGTATGAACCATCTCGGGATTCGGCTCTTCTCCATTGAGAAGGTAGAGAAAATTGGCAGCCTCACTGAGCGACTTCGAGGGGGGCAAAAGGGATTGACCCTTGCGACTGCGGTGAAAATAAGCCGTGATCAGGGGGATCTTGGCGATCAATCGAATGGCCTTGTGCCGATTGTGATCCATCGAATCATCATCCGCTTCGTTATCGTAGCAACCCAATGCCGAAACCGCCGTGCGAATCACATGCATCGGAGCCGCTGTCTTGGGCATGGATTTGATCAGATCAATAACCCCCTGGGGAAGCTCCCGCTCGGCAACCAGTCGGGCATTCAACTCCGCAAGTTCCTTGGCGTTGGGAAGGTGTCCGTAGTGCAGCAGATGGATGACCTCCTCATACGTGGCAAGTCCTGCAAGTTCGTTGATGTTATAGCCGTTGTAAATGAGCACCCCTTTTTCACCTTGCACATCACTTAAACGCGTTGCCCCCACCACCACGCCATCAAGCCCCTTGTTCACAGTCGCATTCATAAAAATATTTTTGGAAAGGGATAGTGTGGAAAAATGTAAGAATCGGGTCAATCCCGAAAGCAACAACTGTAATCCCCGGCGCTTCACAACCTTCCCTCCTAAAATGTTGGTTCATCCCCGATTTTCGTATATGTCGATGAATGAGCTTTCTCACGACGAGAACGACCGACCTCATGATGCGTTCCTTTTTCGCAATGTTCGCGCTCTGGATCCTGTCCGGAAGCGGACTTTTGCAGGCACTGGAAAATGGCACCTTCAACACCATTCGTGTGGATGGTGTCCGGTACGTTCATCTCTCTGATTTCATGCGCTACTACCAATTCACCTCCCTTCAGCACGACCGGCAGAACGTGATCCTGAGTTCAAAAACCCGACGCGTAAAATTCCTTCTCAACAGCCGGGAGTGTGTCGTCAATGGCATTCACATCTGGCTTAACGAAGCCCCCATCGACTCGCACAACAGCATGCTTCTGCCAGAGGTGGACGTCGAGAAAACTATCGACCCGATTCTTCGAGCCTCCGCAGTCCCCAATAAGGGGGTACATTCGATCATGATTGATCCGGGACATGGGGGGGAGGATCAGGGAACGCTCGGATACCGTCGTACACAGGAAAAACGATATGCCCTGGATATCGCCGCAAGAGTGGAGCGCGAATTACGAAAGCGGGGATTTCGCACCCTGATGACACGTCGGAATGATAGCTTTGTCTCCCTTGAGGATCGGGCGGAAATGGCAAATTCGAGCGATGCGGATATCTTTGTCAGCCTCCACCTGAACTCCGCTAGTCCGAACACCCGCGCCCGCGGAATCGAAACCTTCTGCCTGACCCCGGTCGGGTTAAGTTCCACCGGATCCATCCGCCGACGCCTCGGAATCGGCGACTTCGGGGAGGAACCCGGCAATCGCTTTGACGCCCACAACATGCTTCTCGCTTATCTGGTCCAGCAGAGCATCATGACCTCGCTTCCAAAAACCGAGGATCGCGGCGTGAAGCGGGCCCGCTTTTTCGTGATCAAGGCAACCGAACGTCCCTCCATTCTGATCGAAAACGGATTTCTCTCCAATCCCGCCGAGGAAAAACTCATCCTTTCTTCCGCCTATCGGGACAAACTGGCTATCGCGATTTCGGCAGGCATCCAGAAGTACGCCTCCATCATGAACCGGTAGGGTTGTCCATCACCCCGATGAGATACGCCGCCCGTTCCTGAGCCACCTGTGCCTGACGCGTACCCGGAAAACGTCGCTGCACTTCATGCAAGCATTCGAGCGCAGCCTTGGGGTCGTAACTTGATTTCACCAATAAGTCTGCTAGGCGAAATTGAACCAGTGAAAATGCCTCCTTGGATTTTGCGATAGGAATGGCGCTACGCAATTCCGCCACCGCCGCGGGATAGTCATCAAAATGGTCCACCAGAAGATCAGAAATTCGAAGATACGGAGTCAGACCTGCAGGATCCTCCGCCTTGTATTTCTGAAATTCTGCAATCGCATCTGCATAGAGCCCCTGCTTCACCCTCGCCTCGGCTATGCTGTACTCCCGATAAACCATCATCCCCTCCCCTGAAGGCATGTAAAGACTTCCCGCAAGGCCCCCGAAAAGACTGGCGATCGGCGAAGCCCAGATCACCGCGAGCACGCCGCAGAGCAACAACCCAAAGAGGAGGCTCAAACCGTCAAGGCGGGACATCACCCAGATTGTGCCGAGCGTCACCACCACCCGGATCCCCAGAATCAACCATTGTTCATTTGAAATCTTCATGATCGATGGTGGGATGATTGACAACTCCTCCCTGTAAATCTACTCCTTACCCCGTAAAATGCACCCCGGAATTCGAAGGCTCTTTAACCACTTCGAGGATATATGAAAATGGACTACATCGGATCCCACCTGTCGATGGCGGGTGGATTTGTCAAAGCCTGGGATCGAGCCATGGAGGTCGGCTGCCAGGCCCTCCAGATCTTTACAAAAAATAATTTCCAATGGCTGGGCACCCCCCTCACCGATCCTTCAGCTGAAGAGTTTCGCAAACGCACCGAAAAGGTGAATCTTCCCGTTTGTGGTCACGCAGGCTACCTCATTAATCTGGGAGCCGTGGGCAACGAAACCGCAAGAAAATCCCTCCCCTCCCTCGCGGAAGAGCTGGTTCGGGCGGAACTTCTCGGGCTTCCCTTTCTCGTTCTTCACCCGGGAAATCACATGGGTGCGGGGGAAAAAGCGGGGATCAAAACCATCGCCGCAAACCTAAAAAATGTACTCAAGAAGTCCCCCACCAAAAAAGTCCGCGTCGCCCTCGAAACCACCGCAGGTCAGGGAACCTCGATCGGCCACCGATTCGAGCATCTCGCAGAAATCTACGACCAGGTGAACATGCCCTCGCGGCTCGGCTTCTGCTTCGACACCTGTCACGTCTTCGCCGCGGGCTACGATATCTCCACCGCCCGCGGCCTTGCGGCAACCCTCAAGGAATTCGATCGTTTGCTAGGATTGGAGAAAATCCTTGGTTTTCATTTCAACGACTCAAAAACAGGTCTGGGAAGCCACGTGGATCGTCACGAACACATCGGCAAGGGCCACATCGGGATCGACCCATTCAAGGAAATCCTCAATACCAGGATTTTTTCAAAAATTCCGAAAATCCTGGAGACCCCCAAGGGCCCCCAGAATCGGGAGGACGCCACCAATTTGAAAGTGTTGCGTGGCCTTATCCGAAAAGGCTAGATTTGGGGCTCAGCATCACCTCATGAAAAACATCATCTACTTCGACCTGGAGACCCAGAAGAGTTTCGATGAAGTGGGAGGCCGCACCCCGGAGCATTTTCGCCAGTTGCGCCTCTCCGTGGGTGTCACCTACTCCACACGCGAGCAGACCTACCGCATTTTTCATGAAGGCAATGCCCACGAAATGGTACAACAGCTGATGCGCGCCGATCTCGTGGTGGGCCATAATATCATCAATTTCGACTACAAGGTGCTATCGGCCTACACCGCATTCGATCTGGATCAAATCCCCACGCTCGACACCCTCGTCGAAATTGAAAAAATCCTGAAACATCGCCTCAGCCTCGACGCGATCGCGAAGGTGACTCTTGGAAGTTCCAAAATCGCCGACGGCATGGATGCCATCAAATGGTGGCGGCTGGGTGGCGAGGAAAACATCCTGAAAATCGCGGAATATTGCTGCTATGACGTCAAAATCACCAAACTCATTCATGAGTATGGATGCCGTCACGGAGAACTCCACTACAATGACCGGTTTGGTCAGAAACGAACCGTAAAGGTCGCGTGGCAGGAGACCAACGCGCTCGCCACGGCATGAACGGCACCCGTCGGCCCCGCCATCGTTCCACCCGGGCATCCGGGAAATCCCCGGCAAGCGAACACTGGGCCCTCCTCGGACGCCTCACCCGTGTTTTCCACTCCCAACTCAACCCCGAGTTGATCCTCAAGCTCGCCCTGACCGACACCGTGCGCATGATGCGTGCGACCTCGGGATCGGTGGCCCTGATCAACCCTGAAACCGGTCAACTCGAAATCGAGGCCTCCGTCGGCCTCAGCACCCGGGGACGCACTCTGAAACTTGAAATCGGGCGCGGAATCACAGGGTGGGTGGCTCTCCACGGGAAAGCGGCAAGGGTCGATGACGTGCGCCAGGATGCCCGATATGTGGCGGCCCGCAGTCATGTCCGCTCGGAGCTGGCAGTGCCTCTGATTCGTCCCTCACCATTCCTCAAGGAGGAGGAGTCCGAAATCATTGGGGTCCTGAACGTGGATAATGTGCGAGCCCAGGCATTCACAACTGAGGACGAGGAGCTCCTGAAGGCTGTCGCGAGTCAGATCAGCAGCCTTATCCAGAGCGCCTGGCTTTACAACCAGGCGCAACGGCGCGCACGTCAGCTGGATGCCCTGCTCACTTTGAGCCAGAAGATCATGGAAATCGAAACGCTGCCCCCAGTTCTCGACGCAGTGGTGAGGGGAGCCTGCCGGTTGATGAATGCGACATTTTCCACGGTGATGCTTCACGATCCCCGAACCGAAACACTCTCCTGGAGTGCCCTCTCCCATGGCCAGGCTCCACGAACCCCCATGCCCGCCGAGGACAGCCAGCTCGGGGCCGTCATCCGCCGCAGAAAATCAGTGTCCGTTTACGAACTCGAAAAATCAGAGCCCGTCTTCTTTTCAGTCCTTCCACGAAACCTCTCCCTCACCTCCATGCTAGCGGTCCCGCTCCTTTCCGGAGAGCGAACGCTGGGCGTTCTCTGCGTCTGTACAAAAACCCCACACCGTTTTTCCAACGATGAAATTCAGATCACGAAGACCCTGGCCAATCAAGCCGCACTTGCCATCCAGCGATGTCACCTTGCCGAGCGCCTGGTCTCCACCGAGGAGGAATTACGCCAGGGGGAACGGCTTTCCGCCATCGGGCTTCTTGCGGCGGAAGTCGCCCATGAGATCCGGAATCCCCTTACGGTTGTCAAAATGCTGACGCACAATCTGAAACGTGAGATCTCGGAGACTGATCCCAGGCACCGAGATTTCGAGGTTCTTACCCGTAAAATGGACCAGATGAATCACACGGTCGAACGCGTCCTGGGTCTTGCCCGCAGCAGCGAGCCCCAATTCGAAACCGTTCCCCTTGCCTCCCTTGTTGAGGAACTGATTCTTCTCATCCGTCACAAACTGGCCAGTCAAAGGGTGATTCTGAAATGGCAGCCCATCGAGGCCACTCCCTCCGTTCGCGCGGACCGCGCCCAGATGGAACAGGCCCTGTTGAATCTTGTGTTGAATGCCCTCCAGGCCATGCCTGATGGAGGCACATTGAAAATATCCACGGGCACTTCCCCAAAGGCCCTCCCGGAAATCTCCATGGCATGGATCGAAATCCGGGATTCCGGGGTTGGCATGACGCACACCCAACAGCTCAATCTCTTCCAACCGTTTCTCACCTCCAAGAAAACGGGCACGGGTCTAGGCATGGCGATCGTCAACAAGATCGTTCAGGCCCACGGAGGTACGATTTCAGTCCGTTCCAAGGCACGGCGCGGCACTTCGGTACGCATCCATCTCCCGCAGACAGCCGATCAACTCATCCTTGGAAATAGCTAGGGAGTTGTTACTCGAGGACATCCTTCAGCGCGTCCTCGGCAAAGGAAGCCGGAAGCCCCTCCTTCACCACAAGCCGGTGAAAATCTTCGAACACGGGACGACTTCCTGTCTGAGCCAGAAAGACCTGCGCCTGGGGTTTGAATTTTGCAAGATCGTCCGGCTTAGGCGCCTCCACCGATTGCACATAGACAAAAAATCCACCCGTGGTGTCAGGAACCAGATCGCTCACCTCACCGGCACGAACTTTGGCCGCTGCCCGGTGCGCCATCATTTCATAGGCCTCGGTCGGTGAACGATCGAGGGCGTTGAAGGGTTTGAGGGTCCGGGCGTGAAGTTTAAGGGCGGAGGAAATCTGATCGAATTTTTTACCGGAGGCAAGCATGCTGACGGTCTCCTGCCGGGCCTTTTCCCCGGCCTCACGAGCCATTTCGAGCGCTTTTTTGGCTTCATAGGAAGCCTTGACCGAATCCTTCACCTTCTCGAAGGCGGGGAGGTACGACGGTTTCTTTTCAAGGAGGGAAAGAACATAGACCCCTTCCGATGACAGGATAGGATCGCTCACCCGATTCTCCATCGAGAGGTCCACCCCGCGAGCAAACTCCCGAGGTATGCCCTGCTTGATTTCTGTCTTGGAAAAAAAGTCTGTCTGCTTGACGGAAAGCCCTTTCTGTTTCGCGAGATCATCAAAAGTGGGGGCGGCCTTTCCAGGCTCGGCAGCGAGTTTGACCGTGAACTCGGTGGCTTCACTTTCTGAGGCTTCGAGTGCCTTCTGACGGCGGATCTCCTGCCGCAACGTATCACTCACATCCTTTAAGGCCTTCATCGTGCCATCCGGCTTCATGAAGGCAGCCTTGTTCGCATCGTAAATCGATTTGATCTCCTCTTCGCTGACCGTAACCCCGACTTCCTTCGGAGGGAAAAGAACATACGCCACTCGCACCTGATCGGACACCATGAACATGTTCGTATTCAACTCATAGTAACGCCTCAGATCCTCGGGTGAAGCCTTCACCTGGGACATGTAGTCCGTCACATCGAACCGGATGAAGGACGCGTTTTTTTTCTCCAGTTGTTCCAAGGCATACTGCTCCACTTCCTGGGGGGTGACATGCACCGTGGACGTGAGAAGATGCGCAAGTTTTTTTAGCACCAGATTGGTCCGAAGCATCTGGTCGAGGTCCGCCACCGTCAGGGCCCTGGGTTCAAGCACCATGTTCACAAACTCCGAAAAAGCTTCCTCATCCGATTTGACGTTTGGAAAATAGGCGCGTCGCATCTGCGAGATCAGACTGCGGGCCTCCGCTTCGACCTCCTGGTCATTGACGCTGATGCCCATGCGAACAGCCTTCTCCGCCATCGCCATCTGTTCCAGAGTCTTTTGTTGAATCAACCGATCTGCACGGGAATTCGTCTCCACGGGCTGCCCTGTCGCCAGTTGGAGGTTGAGCCGATAGAGTTTTTTGGAGGTCTCAAGCTCACGGGGACTCACCGTGCGTCCATACACTCGGATCGTCGGAGTCCGGGAGGAATCCATGCGTCCCATGGTGCCATAGTCCCAAAGCAGAAAGGAGATGATGATGACACCTAAAAGGATGAGAAAAATCCACCGGCCGTGACGATGAATGAGACGTTGAAACTGGGTAATCATGATAAGAATTGGGTTCCGAAAAAGGCACACTGCCTCAAGCCAGGCCGAACGTCAAAGCGAGAATGTAAGGTTTCAGCCTGAATGCACCCCCCGCCCCTTAAAAAGCGCCCCATTTCTGCGATCAAAAATGAACCAAAAACCACCCTGAACCTGAATTTTGGCAAGTTGGCTTTTAGGGGAAAATAGGGTATATTGCCATTGACAAGGAACCATATGTCCGACCCCATCACGCCGGTCAGCTTCACCACTCCCGCAGCTGCCCCTGCCGCTGCTCCCACCCCTCCAGTTCCCAGAACCAGTCCAGATGACGACAGTAAGGGACGGGAAGTCGCCTCTGGCCCCAAACCCGCCCCCCAACCTGCCCTCGAGGTGGACCATAATGTCGAGACTCCCCCGGCTGCAACCGCGGAAGTAAAGAACAACGAGCAGACGGCCCCTGGAGCCACCAACTTTGGTGGAGAATCCCAGAAGCACGTGGTCAATCTCGTGGCCTGAAGTAACCCAGCTGGCAGTCGCTCCCAAGCTTTTGGGATAATGACTCCGGTCCCATCGACTTTCGCCAAAGTCGAACTCACCCCCCTTCGTCCTTGGGCCATTCTGCAAACCGCCCCACAAAAGCATTGACCATCTCCGGGCCGTTTGGTAGTAATGTTCGCTTCCCATGAAAACGACGTTTGCCAATAAGGAAACTGCCCAACCCCGCTGGTTTCTCATTAATGCCGAGAACCAGGTTTTGGGCCGTCTCGCTGTCACCGTAAGCAATATTATTCGCGGCAAGAACACCGCGCGATTTTCCCCTCACTCGGATGCGGGCGACTTTGTCGTCGTCATCAACGCTTCCAAAGTTCGGGTGACCGGCAGCAAGGAGACGGACAAGGAGTACATGACCTTTTCGCGATATGTCGGCGGTCACAAGTCGGAAACCGTTGCCAGCATTCGCGCCCGTCGCCCTCAACTTCTGATCGAGCGCGCCATCAAAGGCATGGTGCCCCACACCCGACTCGGTCGTGCCCAGCTTCGCAAAGTAAAGATCTATCCCGGTTCGGAACATCCGCACACCGCCCAACAACTTCAGCCTCTCACCCCTGCCGCCTGATTATGTCAACCGCCCCTCTTGCCATTGCCATTGGACGTCGTAAAACCTCTGTTGCCCGGATCCGTCTCACAGCGGGTTCTGGAAAAGTGGTGATCAATGGCCGTCCGATCGAAACTTATCTTCCGACGGAAGATTTGCAAAATCATGCCCTCGAGGCGATCCGGTCCGTGAGCAAGCAAAAGGATTTCGACGTCACCATCCTCGCAGATGGTGGTGGTCTTAACAGTCAGGCCGGCGCGATCCGTCATGGCATCAGCCGTGCACTGATCATCACAGATGCCGCGCTTCGCGCTCCCCTGAAGAAAGCCGGTTACCTTACCCGCGACCAGCGGATGAAAGAGCGCAAGAAGCCCGGTCAACCCGGTGCGCGCCGTCGCTTCCAATTCAGCAAGCGCTGATCGAAGCCCTCAGTGGCAAATGACATCGCGGGCTGCCTTGGATTCAGCTTTTTTGAATCCTGAAGGAATGTACACGGGGACATTCTTTCCATCCTGTCACTTGTTACTTGCTACTTATGACTCCTCAATGCTTTTCTAGCGTCCCATGAAGGTAAAAGTGGCCATCATTGGGGCAAGCGGTTATTCCGGTGAGGAACTGGTCCGACTTCTCCTCCGGCATCCCCGGGTGGAGTTGACTCTTATCACCTCGCGTCAAAATGCGGGAAAACCTCTTTCCGAGGTGTTTCCAAAATTCGCCAGCCATCCCCTCGCCCGGAAACTGCACTTTTCCCAGCCCGACATTGGGAAAATCGATTCCTGGTTGAAGACCGACAAGGCTCCCTCCATCTTTTTTCTCGCGCTTCCCCACGGAGTCGCTTCGGAATGGGCCGTCCCCCTCTCGAAGAGAAACGTGAAGGTGATCGATCTGAGCGCCGATTTCCGGTTGCGATCCTCGAAGACCTATCTTGAATTTTACCATCACTCGCACCCCGCGGCCAAATTGCTCGGAAAGGCCATCTATGGACTTCCCGAGATCTACCGTGGCGAGATTCGTAAGGCCCGACTCATCGCGAGCCCTGGATGTTATCCCACAAGCATTCTGATCCCCCTGATTCCCCTCCTCCGAAAAAAACTGATTCAGGCCCAAAACTTGATCGCCGACAGCCTAAGTGGGGTCAGTGGCGCCGGGAGAAAGGCGGAAGAGGCCTACCTTTTCTGCGAGTGCAATGAATCCGCCCGGGCCTATGGAGTTCCGAAGCACCGGCACCTTTCCGAGATTGAACAGGAACTTGGCCTGGCGGCTGGAAGAAAAATCACCCTTCAGTTCACCCCCCACCTGATACCCGCCAACCGGGGAATCCTCACCACCATCTACGCCGTTCCCACAAAACCCTCGGGCAATATTTCCGTCGCCATCCAGGAGTGCTACCACCAGGCCTATGGAAAGGAGCCCTTTGTCCGAATCCTTCAAGGGGAGGCGCTCCCAGATATCAAAAATGTCGTCGGAACAAATGTGATCGAAATCGCCCATCGGTTTGATCCACGAACGGGACGACTCCTTATTTTCTCAGCCGAGGACAATCTTACCAAGGGCGCTTCGGGACAGGCCGTCCAGTCCATGAACATCCTCTGTGGATTCGATGAAGCGGAAGGACTTCTTCCGTAGCGGGAAATGAAAGAAGTGGAAACTTCCATCCTTTGCAGCAGATTCAACCTACCCCGGTTTTTAGAACCGGATGAGATGGCGCCCAATGTCTTTCAGTCCTCAGTATCCCAACTTTATCCATGATCCATGAAATCCTCCTTCCGTGAAGTGTCGGGCGGGGTTTGTGCCCCGCAAGGTTTTGCCGCAGCCGGTGTCGCCGCAGGCATTAAGAAATCCGGCGATCCCGATCTCGGAATGATCGTCTCTCCTTCCCCTTGTCGCGCAGCCGGGACATTCACGACAAACTCGGCGAAGGCAGCCCCCGTCCTCTTTGATTCCGTTCAGGTCCGCCGTCCCATCTCCGGAATCGTCGTCAACAGTGGAAATGCCAATGCCTGTACGGGAAAAGAAGGGCTGCGAAATTGTGAGGCCATGGCCCTGCTCGCACGAAAAGCCTTTGCGGCAAGTCCGCTCGCCAACAAGGTTGGTGATTTTTTGGTCTGCTCCACCGGACGAATCGGCATTCAACTTCCCATGGAACGCATCGCCGCTGGCATCCGCACCGCTGCTGCCAAACTATCCAATGACGACACATCCATTCCACGGTCCATCATGACCACCGACACCTTTCCAAAGGAAATCGCTGCAGAATTCAAATTTGGAGGGAAAATGGTGCGAATCGGGGGTATCGCCAAAGGTGCCGGGATGATCCAACCCGGAATGAGCGCATCCGGAAAACGCCCTGCACTCCACGCCACCATGCTCTCCTTCCTCACCACCGACGCCAACCTCCCCCGGGTCACACTCCAGACATGTTTGAACCAGGCCATTGGACAATCCTTCAATCGAATCACCGTCGATGGAGACATGAGCACCAACGACACAGTCCTTCTCCTTGCCAACGGAGCTGCAAACCATGACCGCCCCACAAAAGGGGATATGGCACGGTTCCAGGCCGCGTTAAATCATGTCACCCTGCAACTTGCGTTGATGATTGTGAAAGATGGCGAAGGAATCTCCAAAGTCGTGACCCTTCATGTCACAGGTGCCCGAACCCCCACCGAAGCCGAACTCGCCATACGGGCCATCGGAAATTCAACACTTGTCAAATGCTCCTGGTGTGGCGAGGACCCAAACTGGGGACGCCTCTACGACGCCTTCGGTTACTCCGGGGCACGGTTCCACGAAACCCGGTTTTCAATTCAATATAACGATATTTTTATTGTCAAGAATGGTATTTTTTGCGAAAACAACATGGAAATAGTTCGACGAATTGTCAAAAGCAGTTCATTTTCAATTACTTGTGACTTAGGACTAGGCAAACACCGGGCAATTTTATATACCACGGATCTGACAGAAAAATACGTCGAGCTTAACAAAGGCGAATAATCCATGGACTCTCCTTCTGCGAAGGCACAAGTTTTGGCAGATGCGCTCCCCCACCTGAAGTCCCTGCGCAACACCCTGATGGTGATCAAGTATGGGGGCAGCGTGATCGAAGAGGCCGTTTATGCTGATTCGATTTTGACGGATCTGGGTCTGCTCCAACAATTCGGCGCATCGGTGGTACTGGTTCATGGGGGCGGGAAAGCCATCTCTGCCAAAATGCGGGAGGCAGGCATTCAGCCCAAATTTGTCAACGGTCTGCGTTTCACGGACCGGAAAACGATTTCCATCGTGGACTCCGTCCTCACCAAGTCGATCAACCCCCAAATTGTGCAAAGTTTGCAGGAGCGAGGAACGAAAGCCACCACCCTTTCTGGAAAAAAGGTGTTCACGGCAAAAAAGATTTACTCGGTCTCACCTCAGGGTGAACGCGTGAGCCTTGGCTTTGTGGGGGACATCACCAAGGTGAGCAAGACACCGATTTTAAACCTGGTCAAAAAGGGAGTAATTCCAGTCATCACCCCCCTGGCCATGAGCGGGGGCGGTGATCCGTTGAATGTGAATGCGGATCTTGCGGCGGCACGGCTTGCGGCGGAGATTAAAGCCACCCATCTCACGTTTCTCAGCGATGTGAACGGCATTCTCGAAGATGCCCAGCATCCGGACTCGGTAATCCCGCAGGTTTCCGAAACGGAAATTCAATCCTTGCGCCACGCGGGGGTGATCAGCGGGGGCATGCTCCCCAAAGTGAACGCCTCGATCGACGCACTCAAAAGCGGCGTCAAGCGGGTTAAAATGCTGAACGGCCAACTTGCTCACTGCATTCTCATCGACCTCTTCTTCAATTCCCGTTTGGGAACGGAAGTGGTGCTGAGTTAGCTATCAGCTGTCAGCCGTCTGCCAAACCTCCCCTAGCCCCTCCTTGGCAGGAGGGGAATCCGTTTCATGTTTTTCAAAACCACAACTCTTTCTAATCTGTTTCTTTTGTTCTTCGATTACATAATGAATTTCGATTTCTTTCCCCCTCCTGCCAAGGAGGGGCTAGGGGAGGTTTAGATTCTCCGTGAAACGCATCTTC
>CAYYYL010000019.1:38629-49477 GCA_964475835.1 uncultured Verrucomicrobiota bacterium
AATCAACCCAACCTGCTTTCGCGGCGGCGACACCTTCGTCGTTCACTCACCCCCGCTGAAACGATTCTTTGGTCCCGTCTGCGAAACCGTCAGCTCCTTGGCCTCAAAATTCGTCGGCAATACAGCGTGGGATCTTTCATCCTAGATTTTTATATTCCGGAGCTAAACCTCGCCATTGAACTGGATGGGGACACTCATGCAAGCGATTCAGCCCAGCAATATGATTCCACAAGACAGCGCTCCATCGAAGATCATGGAATCACATTCATGCGTTTCACAAATACTGAAGTTTCAGAAAACCTGAATGGACTTCTCGAGGTGATTGCGCAAAAAGCAGAAGAACTGAAACAGAAAAACCTCCCCTAACCCCTCCTTGGCAGGAGGGGGATCGGAAGAGTGTGATACAAAATAATCGGCACAACTGACGGCCATGACTAGTACGGAACTCATCCAGCTCTCCAACCAACATCTCCTCGGAAACTACGCCCGCTTCCCCCTCGCTTTCGCCCGGGGAAAGGGAGCTCGCCTCTGGGATTTCGAGGAAAGGGAATATCTCGATTTCGGCGGCGGCATCGCCGTGACCAGCCTTGGTCACGCCCATCCCACCATCACCGAAGCCATCACGCGCCAGGCGGAGACCCTCATCCACACCTCAAATCTCTACCACACCGAACCCGCCGTTCGTCTGGCACAAACGATTGTGGGACTCATGGGCAGTGGGAAATGTTTTTTCTGCAACAGCGGCGCCGAAGCCAACGAAGCGCTCTACAAGCTCGCACGCAAATGGGGACATGATTCCGGCCGTTTCGAAATCATCACCACCCACAACTCCTTCCATGGACGCACCCTCGCAGGCATCGCCGCAACGGGTCAGGAAAAGGTGAAAAAGGGATTCGACCCCATCACGCCAGGGTTCCGCCACGTTCCCTTCAACGATCTCAAAGCGATGGAGGAGGCTGTCTCCGAAAAAACCGCCGCCATACTTATCGAGGGAATTCAGGGCGAAATCGGGATCATCCCGGCCTCCCCCGACTACCTTCTTGGTCTTCGCAAGCTCTGCACAGAGAGAAAGGTGCTCCTGATGATGGACACCATCCAATGCGGCATGTTCCGAACAGGTACTTTTCAAAGCTACGAACGCATTCTCGAAAACAATTCCAACGCCTCCTTCCAACCCGACGCCATCTCCATCGCCAAGGGTATCGGAAACGGTTTCCCCATTGGCGCCGTCTGGATTTCCAGCCCCTATGCAGACGTTCTGGGAACGGGTTCACACGGCACCACCTACGGAGGCACCCCCCTGGCCTGCAGCACCAGCCTTGCCACCTTTGATGTCATCCAAAAGGAAAAACTCGCCGACAATGCACGGGTCCTGGGGGATTACCTGAAAACGCAGATCCAGAAAATCAACTCACCCCATGTGAAGGAAGTGCGGGGCTATGGGCTGATGCTCGGGATCGAACTGCAAGCCGATATCCCCTGCCTTAAGGTTGAAGGAAAGACCCCCGCCGCCGTGTTTGTTTCCCGGTTGCACGAGCACGGGCTCCTCGCCATCCCCTCGGGCCATCCCGTGGTCCGACTCCTCCCTCCGCTCAACATCACCCGCGCCGAATGTGAAGAAGCGCTCGAAAAATTATCTACTGGATTTTCCAAACTCGCCTGATTCCGAAATAGGACAAATCATGGACCCATCTCATTAACCACGAAGGCCACGAAAAGCACGAAGTTCGAGCCTAACTTCCTTCGTGCTCTTCGTGGCCTTCGTGGTTAAATCAAAACCAAACTGCTCGTGCCTTTGAACTTCATTGATATTCTCAATTCTTCGTTTAAAATTTTCCTTTCCCGTGAAACATCTCCTTTCGATCGAAAGTTTGAGTCGTGATGAAATCGAGGCGCTGCTGCAGCTCGGTCTTAGACTCAAGTCTGCGCGTGGCAGAGCACGGCAGTCGCAGCCTCTGCTCGGACAGAATTGGGCCCTCATCTTCGGAAAAAGCTCCACCCGTACCCGGGTCTCCTTTGAAGTGGGGATTCGCGAACTCGGCGGACAATCGCTCTTCCTTGGCATGCACGACATTCAACTTGGACGGGGCGAGAGCGTCGAGGATACCGCCTCCGTCCTCTCCCGTTATATTCACGGAGTGGTGATCCGCACCTACGCGCAAAAAGAGGTGGAGACCTTTGCCCGCATCGGCACGATCCCCGTCGTCAACGCGCTCACCGACGACGAACATCCCTGCCAGATTCTCGCCGACCTCATGACTTGGGCTGAAAAACTCCAGGTTTCCTCACGCAAAAAGCCAAAAAAACTGACCGACCTTTTCCAGGGCAAAACCGTCGTTTTCTTTGGGGACGCCGCCTGCAACGTCGCTCAATCGTGGATCTTCGCCGCTGCCCGGCTTGGTTTTCAACTGCGCCTCACAGCCCCACAAGCCTATCAACCCGCAGCCTCCGTTCTCGCCCGGGCGAAACATGCGGAAATCACATGCCTCACCGATCCACGGCAGGCAGCCGAGGGGGCCGACCTCCTCTACACCGATACCTGGATCTCCATGGGCAAAGAGGAGGAAAAAAAGGAACGCTCCCGGGAACTCTCCCCGTATCAAATCAACACCCGCATGGTCCGGGCTGCCAAACCACAGGCACTGGTGATGCACTGCCTCCCCGCGTACCGGGGTCAGGAAATCTCAGCCGACGTCTTCGACCTCCACGCTCAAACCATTTTCGACGAAGCGGAAAACAGGCTGCATATTCAGAAATCGATTCTGACGACGCTGGCGCGGAAAAGTTGAGAGTCTATAGCTGAGAGTTGAGAGAACTGACTTGCTGCGGTTTTACCCCACTCAACAGCACCGTGTGAACTCCCAGGTGTCACCATTAACCTCTCACTTCTTCAATTTGCGCCGAAAATCCCAACGCAAGCTCGGCGAAAAAACCTCCAGATCGGCCGGACGGGAATCGGTGGAGACCCAAGCGCCGTCGATGCGCTCTTTGTCCACAATCAATCCGACAAATGCTCCTGTGTCGTTGGGATTCCCGATTTGAGCCCAGCGACCAACCAGGCGATTACCCTGCCGAAGCGCCTCCAGTAACCACGTTTGCCCTTTAAGTCTTCCTTCGTGATCGGTGTAAAGCACATAGACTCTGTCCTTCACCGTCTTCACCATGGCAGTCCCCACTCCCTCCTCCCAACGTCCGGACCACTCGCCATCGATCGAATCTGATTTTCCTTCCATCTCAACCATGACCCATTGGCCCGCATTTTTGTCATCCCTGCCGCCTTGAAGCTGTCGGCCGTCGGCAAACTTCATCACGTCCGCTCCTAGCGGGTCTTCAATATCGCTTACGCCAAATGGATTTCGCACCGCGTACGCCGTCGACGTCATCAACGTCAGTCCCAGCAGTCCCACCCACAACCAGAATAATTTTTTTCTCATGAATTGCCCCCCTTTCTCTCAACTCTCAACAGCATCGCGGTGATTTAAACCGCTTCTCCTCCATGTCGGCCCAAAGCGCGCCTTTTTCCACATGCTTCGCGCAGCAGGTTGCCTGCTTTTGCGCACGATCAAGCTGCGTCTGCCCCGAGAGATGCCGGGCAAGTGCCAGAAGAATCAGCATCCAGCCGAAAAAGCCGAGCCTCCCCCCTCGAGCACGTTCCACGCTCAATATTTCCTCCGACAGCCAGACGGGGGCCGTCTCGCGAAGATCGAGAGGATTCCTTCCAAGAATCAACCCTACCCAGCGCCATCCGGAAACCAGGAAGATCGCACCCACTAGAATCAAAAAAATGCCCGCCACCCAGGCATCGAGACGGGCATTGAACATCATTTTCGTCAATTTCCCAGGTGGAATGGAGGACTGGGTGGCCAGCCATTTCGTTTGCGCGAGAAATCCGATCTGGGGGTCAGGCGAAAAAATCTTCTGAAAACCGGCGGTAAATGTCACCGTCATCAACACGGCAAGTGGAAGTAGCGTCACCCACGCAAACCGGCCCTTCCCCATCTTGATCAAAATCGTCGTCGCGAGACAAAGCGCAACCACGGCAAGAAGCTGGTTTGCAATGCCGAAAAGGGGCCAGAGACTCTTGATCCCCCCCAGGGGATCCATCACACCGCCGTACATGAAATAACCCCATGCGGAAACAAGCAGCACGCTCGCAAAAATATTTGCCGGATAGGACCGAATGTCACCCAGCGGCTTCCACACGTGACCGAGGAATGCCTGAATCAGGAATCGGCCGACGCGTGTACCGGCATCCACCGTCGTCAGAATAAAAAGCGCTTCAAACATGATGGCGAAGTGATACCAGAGCCCCATCGCACCGCCTCCGACAAACTGGGAGAAGATTTTCGCCATGCCCACGGCAAGGGTCGGCGCGCCACCCCCGCGGTCGAACATCGTCTTTTCCCCGAGTTCATTCGCCAGGGCGTTCATCTGATCCATTGTCACGGGAAATCCGAGCTCCGTGATTTTTTCAACGGAAACCACAGCTGAAGGTGCGTTGATGGCGAAATAGGTCCCAGGCTCGAGGGTGCATGCGGCAATCATCGCCATGACCGCCACACCGGACTCCAGCAGCATGCTACCGTAGCCCACGGGGCGGATGTGGCTCTCGCGCGTGATGATCTTCGGTGTGATCCCGGACGCGATGAGCGAATGAAATCCGCTGATTGCGCCACAGGCAATTGTGATGAAACAAAAGGGGAAAAGCTTGCCCGCAAAAATCGGACCACTCCCGTCCACGAAACGGGATACGGCCGGCATCTGCATCGAGGGCATCACGGCGAGTATCCCGAGTGCGAGCGCGCCGATCGTGCCGAGCTTCATGAAGGTACTCAAATAGTCGCGCGGCGCGAGAAGCATCCAGACAGGCAGAATCGAAGCCGCAAGGCCATAAGCAATGATGCACCATGCGAGTTGCTTCGCGCTCAACGTAAAGGCATGGGCCCAAGTCGCATTTTCATAGACGAACTTCCCGCCATAGACGGAAAGGAGCAACAACAACACCCCCATCACGGTCACCTCGAGAACCTTTCCGGGACGGAAGAAGCGAAGATAAAACCCCATGAAAATCGCGATGGGCATGGTCGCCGCAATGGTAAAGGTCCCCCACGGACTCTCCGCGAGCGCTTTCACCACAATGAAACCGAGCACCGCAATCAGAATGATCATGATCGAAAGGATCGCCAGAAGCGCGACGATGCCGGCGACCGATCCGATCTCCTCCTTCACCATTTCCCCCAGCGATTTGCCATCCCGCCGCGTGGAGGCGAAGAGGATGATGAAATCCTGCACGGCCCCGCCGAGAACCACGCCGATTAAAATCCAGAGCGAACCCGGGAGATATCCGAATTGCGCCGCGAGAACTGGTCCGACAAGGGGACCGGGTCCGCTGATGGCGGCAAAGTGATGCCCGAAGACGATCCACTTGTTTGTTTTAACGAAGTCCCGGCCATCCTCATGCGCCTCACACGGCGTAGCACGTCGATCATTCAGAGTGAGCAACCGCACCGCAATCCATTTGGAATAGAACCGATAACCGATCGCATAGGTGCAAAGCGCGGCAGCAAGAATCCAACCGGCATTCAAAGGCTCACCGCGATGGAATGAAATCGTGACATAGGAAATAGCCCCAAGGATGGAAATCAGGATCCAGAACAGAACCGACAGGATTCTTGACGAACTCATGCGAGACTCATTCCTCCCGGTCTTCCAGAACATCAAAACACCACGGCTGGATCAGGGTATATCCCACGGCCAGAAGGGTCGGCCCGACGAAGATTCCGATAAATCCGAAAGCCATCACTCCTCCCAGAACGCCGAAAAACACCAGAATGAACGGAAGATTGCTTCCCTTGCTGATGAGGTAGGGTTTGAGCAGATTGTCCACCCCGCTGATGATGAAAAAACCGTAAAGGGCCATAAAAATCCCCCAACCAATACTTCCACGGGAAAATAACCAGATCGTCACAGGAAACCACACCAACGGCGGACCAACGGGAATGAGGGAAAGAAAAAAAGTCCCCACGGCCAGGAGCACCGGCAGCGGGGCCGGTATACCTGCAATCAGGAAACCGATTCCTGCAAGTATTCCCTGCGCCAGAGCGGTGCCCACAATTCCATACACAACCCCCTTAATTGTTCCCGCAGTCACATCAAAGAGTTGATGTCCCCGGTCGCCAACAAAACGTGTCAGGATCGCCCGGATGCCTTGTACCATTCGCGCCCCATCCCGGTAGAAAAAGAAGGCAACAAACACACTTAACACAAGATGGACCGCCCCCTGGCCCACATCGAGTCCCCGGGCCACAAACCATTCCTTCCATCTTTCAAAGGAATCCTTGAGCACCTCGGCCAGCTTGGCGCTGTCATGGGCAAGGCCCTGCCAGTACGTTTTGGCATTCGCCCCCAACACAGGAATCTTCTCAACCCAGGCAGGCGGATCCGGAAGGCCGTTCTTAAGAATGTCATGAGTCTTTCCCAGCACACTTCGAACATCGTCCGCCAGACTCAAAGTGAGAAGGGTGACAGGCACCACCACCAAGGTCGCGATAAAAAGCGTCATGAGCAACGCCGCCAGCGTATGCCGGCCTTTGAGAACGCGAAGCAGGAATCGATAAATCGGCCAGGTGGCAAACGTCAGAATCGCCGCCCAGGTGATCGATGCGAAAAAAGGACGCAACACCGTCAGACAGGATCCGACCAGAAGAACCAGACCAAACACCCCGAATGCAATCACGGCAACGACGGGCATCCAGTGCCGAATTCGCGATTCTGATTCCATCCAAAAAAACTATCCCACAACCTTGGGTTTGGCCAGCTCGAAGGCATCCTGTTTTTGGTGAATTTTCACCAGATATTATCCATTGCTTGCACGAAAGGAATTTTTGTTTAATTCTCCCGGTGTGAGCGCAAAAGCCTGCACCTGCATTCTGAGTTCGTCCATTGGACGAAAATTTTTCGTCGCTGCCAGCGGCTTGATTTTGACCGGCTTTGTGGTGGGCCACATGCTGGGCAATCTTCAGGTTTTCCTGGGTCAGGATAAATTCAACACCTACGCCGCATTTCTCCAGGGACTGGGGGAACTCCTCTATATTATCCGGGCCTTCCTGCTCCTCACGCTCCTCACCCATATCTATTTTTCAATCCGGCTTACCCTGGAGAATCGCGCGGCCCGCCCTGTTCCGTACGCGATGAAAACCTACCGCGAAGCCAGCTACGCCTCCCGAACGATGCACTACTCGGGTATGATCCTCTTTGCGTTCATCATCTATCACCTCCTTCACCTCACGCTGGGGAAGGTTCATCCCCAGTACTACGACTTCATCGACGGCAAAGGGCGTCACGACGTCTACACCCGGGTGATTCTGAGCTTTCAACATCCCGCCGTGGCCATTGCGTACATCATTTCCATGTTCCTGCTGGCCTGGCATCTCAGCCACGGTTTTGCGAGCCTCTTCCAGACGCTCGGTTTGAGCAACCCTCGTTACCAGCGATTTCTCCGGGGATTCGGCGCTCTGCTGGCCTGGGGAATTTTTGCCGGGTATGTGTCCATCCCCATCGCCGCCTGGACCGGCATCTTGAAACTGCCCGCAGGAGTGACCCCATGAATCTGGACTCCAAAATTCCTTCCGGACCTCTTGCCGAAAAGTGGGAGCGTCACAAATTCGAAATGAAGCTGGTGAACCCCGCCAACAAGCGGAAGTTCAAATGCATCATCGTGGGTTCCGGCCTCGCAGGCGGATCCGCCGCCGCCACCCTGGCCGAGCTGGGCTACAACGTGGATTGCTTTTGCTATCAGGACAGTCCCCGCCGCGCCCACAGCATCGCTGCCCAGGGCGGCATCAACGCCGCAAAAAACTATCAGAACGACGGCGACAGCATTTTTCGACTTTTTTACGACACCATCAAAGGCGGTGACTTCCGCGCTCGGGAAGCCAATGTCTACCGATTGGCCCAGGTGAGCACCAATATCATCGACCAATGTGTCGCCCAGGGTGTTCCCTTTGCCAGGGAATATGGTGGCACCCTCAGCAACCGTTCCTTTGGCGGATCGCTTGTCTCCCGGACTTTCTATGCACGGGGGCAGACAGGCCAGCAGCTCCTCCTCGGCGCCTACCAGGCGCTTAGCCGTCAAATCCACGCGGGCAAGGTGACCATGCATCCCCGGACGGAAATGCTCGATCTGGTGATCATCAATGGTAAGGCGCGTGGCATTGTGGTACGCGATCTGGTGACGGGGAAAATCTCGTCGCATGCAGCCGACGCGGTTGTTCTCGCCACGGGCGGGTATTCCAACGTTTTCTTCCTTTCCACGAATGCGGTGGGTTGCAACACGACCGCCATTTTCCGTGCTTATAAAAAGGGAGCCCTCTTCGCCAACCCGTGTTTCACCCAGATTCACCCCACATGCATTCCTGTAAGCGGAGATCATCAATCGAAGCTGACGCTCATGTCAGAGTCGCTTCGCAATGATGGACGCATTTGGGTGCCCAAGGCCAAGGGCGACAAACGCCCCCCGCAACAGATTCCCGAAAGCGATCGGGACTACGTCCTCGAGCGAAAATATCCAACCTACGGAAACCTTGCTCCCCGGGACATTTCCTCCCGCGCCGCCAAGCAAGTTTGCGACGAAGGCCGGGGCGTCGGCCCCTCGGGCCTCGGCGTCTACCTCGATTTTTCCGAATCCATCTCCCGGCTGGGCGAAGCCACCGTGCGCGAGCGTTATGGCAACCTCTTTCAGATGTACGAGAAGATCACGGGCGAGGATCCGTACAAGACGCCCATGCGCATCTACCCCGCCGTGCACTACACCATGGGCGGGCTCTGGGTGGACTACAATCTGATGAGCAACATTCCCGGTCTTCATGTGGTCGGCGAGGCCAATTTCTCAGATCATGGGGCCAACCGGCTCGGGGCAAGCGCCCTCATGCAGGGACTTGCCGACGGATATTTCGTCCTCCCCTACACCATTGGACACTACTTCGCGTCCTCGAAGCCCGAAAAAGTGGATACCAGCCACTCGGAATTCAAAAAAGCTGAGCAGGAGGTGCGAGACCGCCTGCAACGATTCCTTTCCATTCGAGGCAAACGTACCCCGACCTCCTTCCATCGTGAATTGGGGACGCTCATGTGGAACGAGTGTGGGATGAGCCGCACCGATGCGAGCCTGCGCAAGGCGCTGAAGCGCATCCCGGAAATCCGTGAGGAATTCTGGCGGAATCTGGATGTCCTCGGTTCCCAGGAGGAGCTGAACTCGACGCTTGAGCGTGCGGGACGCGTGGCGGATTTCATCGAACTTGCGGAATTGATGTGTCAGGACGCCTTGCATCGCACCGAATCGTGTGGCGGCCACTTCCGAGAGGAAAGCCAGACGGAGGAGGGTGAGGCCCTGCGGGACGATGAGAAGTTCTGTTACGTCGGAGCTTGGGAATATCAGGGCGAAGGCAGGCATCCGAATCTGCACAAGGAACCTCTCGTGTTCGAAAACGTTCATCTGGCCCAGAGGAGCTACAAATGAAGATAGCGAACTGCAGACAGATTTTAGCCACGGATGAACACAGACATTCCGTATCCGTGAAAATCTGTGTTCATCTGTGACCAACATTCCGATCCTCATGAACCTCACCCTTTACGTCTGGCGGCAGAAAAACGCGAACGATTCCGGCCGATTGGAACAGTATCCGGCAAACAACGTCGATCCCAACATGTCGTTTCTTGAAATGCTCGACGTCGTAAACGAGGGCCTCATCCAGCAGGGCATCGAACCCATCACCTTCGACAGCGATTGTCGGGAAGGCATCTGTGGCACATGTTCCATGACCATCAATGGAACGCCTCACGGGCCCGAGCGCGGCACCACCGTCTGCCAACTCCACATGAGGAAGTTCAAGGACGGTGACACCATTTACATCGAACCCTTCCGGGCCCGGGCATTCCCCGTCATCCGAGATCTCGTGACCGACCGGAGTGCCTTCGACCGGATCATCCAGGCCGGTGGTTATGTCTCGGTCAATACCGGCGGCACACCCGACGGCAACGCCATCCCTGTTTCCAAGGTGAATCAGGAAACCGCCATGGACGCAGCCGCATGCATCGGGTGCGGCGCCTGCGTCGCCTCCTGCAAAAACGCGTCCGCCATGCTTTTCGTTTCCGCAAAAGTCTCCCACCTTTCACTCCTTCCCCAAGGTCAACCGGAACGACAGCAACGCGTGCTGAACATGGTGACCCAGATGGACGCCGAGGGATTCGGCAATTGCACCAACCAGTACGAGTGTGAAGCCGTCTGCCCCAAGGAAATCAGCGTGCGCTTCATCGCCCGGATGAACCGGGACTATATCACATCCTCCGTGACCCGCGAGTAGCCCAACCTTTCGCCGCCGTCCGTTCCGGATTCATCCCACCGGAAATTTAAAATTTTTCGTGACTTGTGCGGGATGGTGCGTATGATTGACATCCTTTGCGCACCATCCTGCCATGAAATCCATTTTCCAAAACTTTTTCAAAAAACTGACCCTTGGCATCTTCGGATTGTTGATTTCCGTGCTCATCCTTGAAGGGGCTGTTCGATTGCTTTTCCCGCATCCCCAGTACCGGAATTTCATCGTCCCTGAAGTGAATGTGGGGTTCATCGCGGAACCCAAGGGCATTTGCCGCTATCGGAACGCCTTTTCCGAATTCGATGTTCAGCTCAAGATGAATCGTGAGGGATTTCGGGACGTCGATCACCCGGTCGAAAAAGCCCCCGACACCTATCGAATCGCCATCCTCGGGGACTCCTTCACGTTTGCGGAACAGGTGGAGGAACATGAAATGTGGGTAACCCAACTTGAGAAACTTCTCAACGCGAAC
>CAYYYL010000020.1:0-49097 GCA_964475835.1 uncultured Verrucomicrobiota bacterium
CATCACATCACCGTCACGAAAATGTTCCATCACATAGTTGCGCGCCATTTGACTACGAGTCAGATGGGAAAGACGGACAACCGGGTTCCAATGTTGGGTTGTTTGTTGATCGTAATTCAAAATTAAATCATACCTTAAAAAAAGGATTCAAGGCTTGCAAGCAAGTCATTCTCCCATCAAAAGCCTTTTAATAAACCATCTCCCCCCGACCATTTCATGAAAAACAGGCCGTTCTATTGGATAGCACTCTTGGGAGTGCTCCATATTGGTCTTATTTGTTCCGTATTCAGTATGCCTACTGAATTTGACTCACCCCCTGATGAAGGTGAAATCCGGGAAAACACAGAGATCATTGACCGTTGCAACGATTTTCTCACTTTTGATTTCAAAGAAGCCCCACTCTACTGCCAACGTGCTTCCGCAGAAGTATCCATCAATAGAATAGACGAGGCTATTAAAGATTTTTCAAAAGCTATTCAGATAAACCCGTTTTTTGCACGAGCTTACGCGGGAAGAGCCTTTGTAAAACACAAAAAGGGAGATTATTCTGATGCACTAATCGACGCTACAAAGGCCATCGAACTTTCACCTCATGATGCATCCCTTTTCGCAATTCGAGGATGCATCAAATCAGAAATGCATGACTTCGAAAGTGCCAACGCCGATTTTACTACAGGACTTCAGAAAAATATAAAATGTTCGGGAATTTATTTTTACCGTGGAATTTGTCATTCTTATCAAGGCAATTTTCTTTCTGCCATTGAGGATTATTCTCAAGCGATCAACTTTGGACCAAGGGAACCACGAATGTATGTTAATCGATCTGATTGTCACCTTCGACTGAAACATTTCGATGACTGCATTGAAGATTCAAACAAAGCGCTTCTTTTAAAACCTGGCTGTGCCCTGGCCCTGTCGAACAGAGCTTATGCAAAAGCCCATTTAGGCGATTTAAAAGGTGGTCTTGAGGATTGTGATCTGAGCATTCGAAAATCCCCAAAATTGACAGGGGCATATCATACTCGGGCCCTTATTAAATCAAAATTGGGAGATCAAAAAAGTGCTCTTATTGATTTGGAAAAGGCTTTGGAAATTGCCCCACACTATGCGGAAGCCTATCGTCTTCGTGCTCAAATTAAAAATAGCCTTGGGGATTCCATTGGTGCAACCAGTGACCTCGAGATGGCGGCGCGATTCGCTCAAGAAAGTGACATGCCAGTTCCCAGTGGAAAATAAGGAGGAACTTCCTGGCTATTTCGACAAGTTAGCCTCAGTCAAAATGGGTGCAAAGCAGGAATCCGTGTGATGTTTAACAAAACCTTCCTTACTGCAGCCTTCTCCCTAATTATCCCATATTCCATTCAAGCAACGGTTGCAGATGCGGAAACGCCAACGGAATTTGGATTTCGCCTCACTCAGTCCCACAACCCCACTGTTCTTTCATCCAGCATCAACGGAACGTCCATTTCCCTCGCCCAAATCGAAGCCGGGGGCGGGCGGGCCAACGCAGACCTCCCGGTTTTTAAGGGAAAGCAGTTTGAATTTCTGACAGGAGGTGCCTTCCAGCAGCACGCCACTGCCGTTGGGTCGATTCTTTATGGCAACAGTTCCGACTACAAAGGAGTTGCGCCTGGAATCCATAAGGTCACCTTCGGGGATGCGGGGCTTTTTTTAAAAAACTGGATCCAGCCCGACAAACCTCTCCCCATTCAGATCGTGAACCAAAGCTATTCCCTTCCCGAAAGGGTGGCTGCCGTGGATGGCCTGCTCGATGTCTATGCCCACAAACACCACATTCTTTTCGTCAATGCCGCCAACGGTCCGGACGGCCATGTGGGAAATTCTCCCTCGACGATGTTCAATGGCATCTGCGTCGGCGCCTGCGATCCGGAGTCAGGGGAACCCCTTCCACCCTACGGTCCCTTCGAAGGGCGCGGGTTGCCTGAAATCCTGGCACCATCCACAGGCTCCTACATCCATGATGGCCCGCCCGCAGTGCTGACCAATCAAATCCACCGCAGCCGGGGGACCATCGCCGGGACCAGCATGGCCGCTCCGTTCGTCAGCGGCACCGCCGCCCTGATCATGGACTTCGCCCTTAGTCAACCGGATCTCCATGAATGCGCGGATCCCCGCGTCGCCAAGGCCATTCTGCTCACCTCAGCCACGAAAAACCCAGGCTGGAAAAGGGATCCAGAAAGCGTTCTGGATTCTCATCAGGGGGCGGGCGTTCTGAACACCGCCCGCGCCATTTCCCTCCTGCAAGAGTGTCTGCAACACACCACCACCGCACACGCGTCCCTCGAAACCATTGATCCGGGGGAAACCCGTTTCTTCCCCATTTCTGTCAAAGGAGATCCCATCTTTGTCGCCACCCTCGTCTGGAATCGTCGGGCTGAGGACAACCACCTGATCCTCGTCCCATTGGAATTCAAACTCCTCACCGGTGAAAAGGTGGTGATCTCGAGCAGTTTGCGAACAAGCAATGTGCATCACCTCTTTGTCCATCATCTCACGCCAGGGAACTACACGTTGCAGATCCACAACCCGTCCAGGCATTCCGAACAGTGCGGTCTGGCATGGATGGTGGATTCTCCCAAATAGCCTTCGGACTTGGATGGGATCTTTCCAAATTCCGAAAGAGCGTTCATCATTCAGGAAAATGAGTTCCTACAGATCCGCATATCCCGACGGTACGTTGTGCGATCCCACGACGAATTGGGCCAGCTATGTGGCCGATTTGATCCGTCCCCACGGCCCCCCTCCCGCCGTGATGCTTGTAGTGGCCCATCCCGATGATGAAGCGATTGGTGTGGGAGCGCAGATCGCACGGCTCCGGGACGTGTTCGTCGTGCATGTCACCGATGGCGCCCCCAAGGATATGAAAGATGCCCGTGGCTGTGGGTTCCAAACGCGCATCGACTATGCACAGGCCCGGCGCAAGGAATTGGAACGCGCCATGTTGCTTGCAGGACTTCCCTCCAACCGGCTTTTTCAAATGAACTACGCCGATCAGGAGGCATCCCTCAATCTGGTGGAGCTTGCGGGAGCGCTGGCCAAACTGTTCTGCGACATCCGGCCAGGCCTCGTTCTGACTCATCCCTATGAAGGCGGGCATCCCGACCACGATGCTACAGCCTTCGCCGTTCACATCGCCCGGCATCTTCTTCAGGATTATAAAGCCCCACTTCCGATGGTGATTGAGATGGCGTTCTATCACATGCGCTCCGGCAGTCGAAGCACGGGCGAGTTCATCACACGGCCCGAATGTCCGGTCAGCACAGCCCGCCTCACTCCTCAGCAAATCATGCTGAAACGAAAGATGTTTGACTGCTATGTCACGCAGCGCAACATCCTCAAGACCTTTCCCCAGGATGTGGAGCGGTTCCGTCCCGCACCCCTTTACCATTTCCAACTCCCCCCTCACGACGGAAAACTGTTCTACGAGAATTTCGACTGGGGCATGACAGGTGCACGGTGGCGCGATCTGGCCCGCGATGCCCAGCAACTCCTCGGCATTCCGATCTGATTTCTGGCTTCCAGCTAGGTTCCTACCCGGATGGGAAGAATAATCATGGGCACGCCCATCCAATGGAGTCGACGTTGGATGGCAGTAGCCGTTTCGTTATGAAGAAGGCGGTGATACCAGTTCTCCCTCTGAAAAATCAGTTTTCCGCCAAAGAATACTGCTTTCGGAAATTGTCGCGCAATCTGGTCACACATTCTTTCAGACTCCGCCACGGGATCCGTCCCAAGTTCCATGCGTATTTCCGAGGAAAGACCAAGTCGACCCGCCATCTCCTTGTATTTCGTCAGATCGTCACGGACTTTCGCCTGCAGGTGTTCCAGTTCGTCCCTCCCCTTGAAGGTTCCGGAATCAATCACTGCAGCCGACGCGAAAATCACCTGCCGGTACTGGCCCGGGAAAAGTTTCAAAATGGTAAGGAGGGTGTGAATGCCCAAACCGCCATAACCCGACACCAGTAAAACCGCAACGGACTGCTTCCCGTCCAGGGCCTCATCCTCCGGCACCTTGGTCGACTCCCGGGGCAGATCCGTCAAGGTCGAAGACAGCATCCCCACCGCGCGCTGCACGGCACGATAATGCCGGCGTATGAGAAAACAGAATCCCACCAGACTCAGTGTCACGAGCAAGGTGATCCATCCGCCTTCAGTAAATTTCTCGAAAACCACCATCGCCAGGATACCCACACAAACAAAGGACGCGCTCCCATGCACGAGCAAAGCCTTGGTACGCTTCTTTTCCCTGCGGGAAAGCCACATCCGGCACATGGCAATCTGGGAAAGTGAAAACGTGACGAAGACATTGATGGAATACATCGTCACCAGCGTGGTGATGTCGCCATGGCTGTAAAAAAGAATCCCCATGGAAGCCAGCCCCATGAGCAAGACCCCGTAGTGCATGGTGAGCTGTTCGGAGAGTGAACTGAACAAGCGCGGCAACCATCCATCGAGGGACATGTTTGCCATGACGCGGGGTCCGTCCAGAAATCCCGCCTGAGCCGCCACCATCAACAACCCGGCTTCCGCAAGCAGGGTGAGCACCACGAACCAGGGTCCGATATGGATGCGTTCCACAAGAACGGCATTCAACGTCTTGCCTTCCTCGACAGAAACCCCTGCGAGCAAGTAACAGACAAGAATCCCTCCGGCCGTGATCGCCAGCGAAGACGCCATGTAGGCCATCGTCTTCCTGGCCGTTTTCACCCTGGGTTCGCGCATCAGAAGCACTCCATTCGAAACAGCCTCGATTCCCGTGTACGTTCCCGCACCCCGTGAATACGCATTCATGAAAATGAGAAACATCCCCCACAATCCAAGCTGATGCACATCACTTTTGAGCGCATGCACCGCATGGGTCGCCACTTCGGGAATCCGATTGCCATAGACCACCAGGCATCCCATCAGCACCACCGCATGCGTGAGGATGAAAAGCATGAAGATCGGCACCACCAACTGCACCGATTCTTTCACACCGCGAAGATTCATCACGATCAACACCAGAATGAGAAAACATTCTGCGGGCAGTTTCCATCCATGAAGATGCAGGGGAAGAAAACTGAACACCTGATCCATCGCTGCAGCCACGGATGTCGTGATCGTGAGGACATAGTCCACCAGAAGCGCAGAACCGGAAACCACACCCCACGAGGGACCAAGCAACTTGGTCGTCACCACATAGCCGCCGCCACCATGCGGAAAATGTTCAATGAGCAAACTGTAGGCGTACGAGATCAGAAATACGGTGGCGGCTGTGGCGAGCACGAGGAAGACAGCCATCTGGGGGTGCCCCATGAGCGCCCGGTATGCTTCATCCGGACCATACGCCGAGGAACTCAATCCGTCCGCCCCCAAACCCACCCAGGCCAGGAAGGCCACGAGCGAGATTTTGTGAAAAAGTCCGGGATCCTTCAGATCACGCGGTTTGCTGAGAAGAAATTGTTTGAGGGGCATATGAGTTTCAAACGATGCAGCTAGAGAGACCCTTCGCTTCGCTCAGGGTGACAGATCTCCGTCATTCTGAGCGAAGCGAAGAATCTCTCTTTGTTTGGATGGGTTGTTTGTCTGTTTTTCCTCGAATCCCGCACCTCCAAAGGAGATGCGGGAACGATGAGTTTTCAGTTTGGTTGCGCGGCAGGCGTCGCAGCGAACTGCTGTTGCATCGCCTTGATCGATTTCTGGATCTCGGCGGCGGCTTTTTCGTTTTCCTCCAGGCTCACACCCGCCTTTTCGCTGAGCATCAGTGCCATGAGCTGTTGGAAGAGCCCGTAACCCTGGGCGCCACCGCCTTCACGACCCGATTCGCCCATCACGAGCAGGCGTTCCGGCACGAGCGGCTGGACACTCTGCGCGAGTTGCTGCGCGATGAGGTTCATGGCGTAGAGCCGCGGATCACCCAGGGCACGCACTTTCTGGAGGGAGACCGCCGCCTCCGCCAGACCGATCTGTGCGGTCCGCGCCGCTTCACCCCGGCCAAGCATCTCCTGGGATTTCGACTGACCCTGCGCGAGCTCCACATCGCGTCGGGCCAGACCCCGGGCTTCGGCCAGCTGAGCTTCACCCTGGTTGGCGGCGATTTCGATATGGATCTTCGTCTGCGTCAACTCCGCCTGCTTGTTCGCGATCGCCTGGGCTTCGTTGAGCTGCTTCAACTGAAACGCCGCCTCCTGCTGTTTGGCAAACGTCTCTTTCTGTTCCTCCGCCAGTCGGCGCAAGCGCAACTGGTCGAAGAGCTGCTCGATGGGCTCGACACCCTGGATGCCTGGCTTGGATTCGGGACGTCCGATCATCACCGCAATGCAGTTGATGTCGTACTGCTGGAACCGGCGTCCCAGTTCCTCGGTGGCACGCGCCTGGATCTCCTCACGCTTGGTGAGCAGATCGAGCATGTGTGAGCTCTGGGCCACGTCGCGGAAATATGACGTCAGGATCGGATCCAGCGTCTGGCTGATCAACCGTCGAACGTCTCCGAAACGCTGCACCACACTCGGCGCCTTTTCATAGTCGATATGCAACACGAGCGAGAGCGGAAGCATCGGCTCATAACCGTCTGCTGTGATCAGTTCGATGCTCGTAAGATCCTTGTCGTACTGATGTGCCTCGACCTGGCCGGTCACCCAGCGCAGGACGAAGTTGATTGTCGGAACAAGCTCCACTTTCAACGCGTAGGGATTAAGCGCGTACTTTCCGGGCGCCAGCGCCTGTTTCCAGACACCGCGCTCGTTCGCCGCGACCTGTTCCCCGTAGCGGAAGGCCTGCCCTGTCACGTCCACGCCACGCACGCCGTAGTAAGAGACCACGACGCCCACATACCCGATCGGGATGAGTGTCTTCGGTTTGATCTCCACCGTCGCGAACCAGCGATTGATAAAGAACGTACCATCCGTGAGGACCTGCAACTGTTTGCCGCGTCGGCCACCCAGGGCCAGGAACATGTCCGGATCCTGGAAGTAGTTGTGATCTCCGCTTTCCGATGCCGGAATTTCCGGCGCGATGATTTCACCCGAGGCGATCGGAGCGCCGTCATGCACGGTCACCACACCCAGCGTATCGTTGGAGGAGAGTTGCGTCTCTCCATCCCGCTTTTCACCCGGGAGACGCGGTGCGGTGGTCACACTCTCACTCGAACCAATCAGGACGGGACGGAAACCATCCCGCTCCGCAAGCTCGGCATGCCATTGTTGCAACTGCGCCTGCTCCTGGCCGCGGAGAAGTCCCCCATAGACACGCTCCATGGTGATCACCACGAACTGGGCAAGGTTGATCGCGTAAACGCCTTCGCGCAAAATCGCGCGCTGACGTCCGCGCTGTCCACCACCAGTGAGGAACGCACGGGCATCCTGGTAGTAGTTGCACGGCACGGTCACACCCAGGGTGTGCATGGGCTGCAACGGCTGTCCGTCACGCGCATAGACATACCCGATCTGACCTTCACCCACGGTCACGAGCGGCATCTGATGAATGCGGTACTGCCATGGGAAGAATCCCCCATGGGCACCACCACGCAGGATTTCCGCCTGAAACCCTGCTTCGCCACCGAGCGCGAGAATGCGGCCTTCGCCGAGCGACCCCCGGCTCGACCACCACTTCTCCACCACGCCCACGCGATCGTGCGGAATATACCGCACTCCTGCCAGCCAAGCGATGATCGCCGAACCGACGCCCAGCGCCGACAGGATCAGTCCCGTCCACGCCAAAACTCCACCAATGCCATAACCTCCAACTGCCAACATTCCCGAATAAACAGGAACATTCATACGATTCTCCAGACACATTCCGGGCGACGTGGTTTTCGACACACCTCCCCCGTTGCGTGCATTTCTCCCGCTCCTGCAAAAGAGACAGGAGGTTAATAATGAGGACTTGGGGAATCTGAAAAGACACCCTTGCCCTTGATGATTGCTGACGAGGTTAGCTGTCGGGCTAGAGCCACCAAGTGCTCCTGGTTTTGCAGAACCATACGCCCCAATCCGTTTTCACGGAAAATGTGGGTCCCCCGCTGATCTGTTTCGATGTCAGACCATTAAGCTGCAAAGAACTGAGAACACTATTAGCATAACGCCCTCCGGGCGCAAGCAGATGTGGACAAGATCTACGTAAGCACTTGATATCAGGCTAAATCCATTAACATCAAATGTCCTTATTTTTATTTAAAACCTGAATTTCTCCATTCTTTCGGTCCAGGTTTGGAGGGCACGTTGACGGGAGGACAGGCGGTTGTAGTTCTGATACGTCATATTTCCAAGAATGCCGAAAAGTAGAAAATCCGCATACACAGGCTGGGAATTTCCGAACAAAAACTCCGACTGACGCAAGCGTTCCTCATAGGGGTGAAGAACCCGATCGGCGAGACGGCGGATCTCGGTGCGATGCCGCCACCATGCATCCACACATCCACGTCCGAACTTGCGTTCCTTGTGACGGATCACCATGGTCCGATCCACCAGATTGGAGATGGAACGGATGTAGGGAGGGTCCACCAGTTTGAACGTCGCCATTTCCACCTCGTTCTCGAGATGCTGGATCACAATCGTATGCAATCCACCGAGGGATCTTGGAAAAAGTTTTCCGTGGGCGAAATGCCGATCCACATATTGGGCTACATCCTGACTCTCCGGACCGGACTCATAGACAATCTTCCTCCCGTGAACAAGCACGGGAACCTGATAATATTCCCCCTGCGTCAGACGGATCAGCGAACTCCGATCCGTATAGGGAATATTCACACAGACGAAGGGGACTGACAGGCTTCTCAACGCCTGCGCGATGGGAATGCAAAACGGACTATGTGCAAATTGGTGGAGCTGGATTTTCATGATAGAGCGTTTTCGTCCCCCCTTTCATGAAGAACGCCGTCCGTCTTCACAACATGCAAATGAAGAGTCTGTGGGGATCAGCTTTTGCCCTCATTGGGCAGATCGCGGAGGCTTCCAAGCCACCAAAGACCAGTCGTTTTCACTCATAAAATTCGTGACCTTCCCTGCAGGAATGTTCTAACGTGGACGGAATGGGTGCGATTCTTGCATTTGAAGACGGCACGGTGTTTCGCGGCGCAGCTTTTGGCGCTCGCGCAACCGCCATGGGCGAGGTCTGCTTCAACACCTCCATGACCGGCTACCAGGAAATCCTCACCGATCCCTCCTACAAGGGACAGATCGTGACGATGACCTATCCCCTGATCGGCAACTACGGCATCAACGAACTCGATGTCGAAAGCTCCCAACCCCACGTCAGCGGTTTTGTGGTTCGCGAAGTCTCCCGCATCGTGTCGAGCTGGCGTTCCGAAATGTCCCTCGAGGACTACCTCAAGAAGTACAAAATCCCGGGCATCCAGGGCGTCGATACACGGGCCATCACCAAGCATCTTCGCAGCCGTGGCGCCATGAAAGGCATTCTCACCACGGAATCCCTCTCCGATGCGCAAGCCGTCGAGCGCGCTCAAAAGTGGCAGGGCCTCGTCGGTGTGGACTACGTGAAGGAAGTGACCTGCAACGCCTCGTACGACTGGGATCCGAAAGATTCCCTCAGCCGCCGCTGGAGAATCCCAGGCACCAGCAACACCGTCGGAGGCGAGCCCGTTTCCGATGGGGTGGACCACGGCAAGGGACGCGAGACCTACCGTTGGAGTCTACCTCCTGTGCGCCATCGCATTGTCGCCTATGATTTCGGCATCAAACACAACATCCTGCGCCGCCTGCGGCAACACGGCTTCGAAGTGCATGTCGTACCGGCCACCACTCCGGCTGCAGACGTCTTGAAGCACAAGCCCGAGGGCATTTTCCTTTCCAACGGTCCCGGGGATCCCTCCGTGCTCGACTACGCCGTGAAATCAGTTCGTGAATTGATCGGAAAGAAACCGATCTTCGGCATCTGTCTCGGGCATCAAATTCTGGGACAAGCCTTCGGCGCCAGCACCTTCAAACTCAAGTTCGGACATCGTGGCGGAAACCAGCCGGTGAAAAATCTCATCACCGGGAAAATATCCATCACGTCCCAGAATCACGGCTTTGCCGTCGATCCGAAATCGCTGCCCAAGGATGTTCAGCAGACGGAAATCAATCTCAACGATCAGACCTGCGAAGGCCTCCGTCACCGCGAGCTCCCCATCTTCTCCGTCCAGTACCACCCGGAAGCCTCACCCGGGCCGCATGATGCCAGCAAACTCTTCGAGGAGTTCTCGAAGATGATCGAGAAGAAGAAATAACGCGAAGGCTGCATTGTAGAAGCCTCGCGCAAAGACGCAAAGAATTTCCGCTGTCTTTGCGCCTTTTAATGAGATGGCTTCTACTGCTCAGCCACTCCAAATTTGGTTAATGATCCATTCTGTCCTAAAATTCCAGCCGCGCCGGAAGTATAGGCTCCATCCGTCGTTTCAATCGTTGCTTGCCCGCATTTCAACTTCAATGAAGCGTGATCCAATGTGAAGGTTAGTGTGATCATCGGAAAACTACTAACTCCAGGCACTTCAGCAAATTTTAATAAGATCAAATTTCCAGAATCAGCTCTGAAGATGGCGGCATAATACTTTCCGCCCTGCCTCACCATCGCTCCATAATAATAATTGGACTCCATTTGCCTCGCCAACATACCCATAAAACCACCTTCTGTCAGATTCCCCACTTCCACTTCCAGGGTCAAATTGGAGATGGGTTTGGCTTCGGTTGAACGCACGAGAGCCACAGCAGGCGCATTATTTGAAATGGTGAGAAAAGGTCTATCATACAATTGCGAGTTCTCCACCACGCGCCAGAATCCCATGTTGGGTCCAGCAATCTCATCCCATGCACTTCCCAATGTTGAATCGCTCACAGGACGATCAAAGTTGTCCTGCAAATAAATCTCGGTTCGTCCAAACGCGCAAGGAACGCCTCCATTACCAATCAATGACACATCGCGCAAATTGGCAGGCGGTGCCGGAGGGGGAACATTTCCACCAAAGATGCTTTGGCCGTAAAAGCCTTTTACAGTTCCGTCGGCAAGCAAAAGGTAATCCGATGTCATATCCATGACAGGAATTGAACCACGGGGAAAAACTGGATGCACCCCGGAAGCCAAATAGGCATAAGGAAGCCCGTTCGCCTGGATACCCAGAACCCAATTCATTGAATTGCTTAACATTTTTGTTAAATTACTTTTCGTCTCCATGATCCCAGTGGGCACACTAGGATCACCCGACGATGTCAATAGGGTGCCGTCTTGCGTGAGAGCATAAAAATTTGCATAACTCATCGAGATCGAGCGAATTTTCACAAATTCCGAAGGAGTCACTACGGGAATTTTTTTGCCTTGAGCCACGATGGCGCTTCCCCAAAACACCACCGTTCCATCGCTCTTTAGAGCCATACTTGCCATGCCACCAGCAGCGACCATCGTCACGTCGCTTAAATTTGAGGGAACATCACATTGATGATTTGTATTGTCTCCCCAAGCCACCACGTGACCGTCCGATTTTAAGGCTAATGCATGATCCATCCCCACAGCCAGGGAAACCACGTGGTTTAAACCAGGAGGGACTTGTGAAGACAACCGCTTACCATAGGCGCTCACAACAGTGCCGTCAGTTCGAAGAATCAATACCCCGTTATAAGTTCCGCCGGCACTATTTTGATTGGCTGCTATCTGCTTTACATCGGTAATTTCAAAAAACGAGGAGGGAAAAGTATCGGCAAGAGGTCCCCAAGCCACCATATGCCGCGGAGGAGGTATCACGTCTGACCTCACTTCGACTGCCATTCCCAAAAAACAAAGACCACAAACTAATACAAAGGATAGATTTTTTTTCATAAAAAATAATATCAAACGCCTGTTTAAAACATTGGATTTCTTGACTTTGACATCTTTAGAATCACATTTTCAACACAATTATCCTATTTAGATAGCATTGATGAGTTGTTCGTATTTATTTCACGTGCAGCTTGCGAACCACTTTGATCCACTATTGCTTCCCGCCAAAAACCCGTTAGCATGGCCCGATGTGTGGCATTGTCGCATATGTAGGTACGGAACCCGCCGCGCCCCTTCTGATCGAAGGGCTTCGGCGGCTTGAATACCGCGGGTACGACTCCGCGGGCTTGAGCACTCTCCATCGTGGAAAAATCGATACACGCAAGAAGCTTGGCCGCATCGATGTGCTCGCCTCTCTGATCCGTCACCAACCCATCGACGGCGACATTGGCATCAGCCACACCCGCTGGGCTACGCACGGGATTCCCAGCGACGAAAACTCGCATCCCCACCTCGATGCCTCCACCCGGATTGCCGTCGTGCACAACGGAGTGATCGAAAACCATCAACCTCTCAAGGACTGGTTGATCAAGGAGGGCCACACCTTTGCCTCCGCCACCGACACCGAGGTGCTTGCTCATCTTATCGGCCAGCACTACGAGACTGCCGGACAATTTAACGAACAGGGGCTCCTCGACGCCATTCGCGCCGCGCTTCGCCAGGTGGTCGGCACATTCGGACTTGCCGTTCTCTGCCGCGACTGCCCCGGCGTGATCATCGGAGCCCGACGTGGAAGCCCGCTCGTGGTGGGTGTGGGCAAAGGCGAAAACTTTCTCTCCAGCGATGTCAACGCCATCGTCGCCCACACTCGGGAGGTGGTGTACCTGAGCGACAACGATCTTGCCATTCTCCACAAGGACGATTTTCGTGTCGAACGCCTCGATGATCAGGAGGCCAAGGTCGAAATCTGCACCGTGGACCACGATGCCGGTGCCTCCGAAATGGGAGACTTCCCCCACTTCATGCTGAAGGAGATTTTCGAGCAACCGCAGACGATGCTCAATGCCATGCGTGGCCGTTTCAACCGAGACGACGCGTCCGCAACCTTTGGCGGACTGAACCTGACCAATGGAGAGCTCCGCGGTTACGATCGTGTCATCATGACCGCGTGCGGCACCTCCTGGCACGCCGCGCTCGTCGGGGAATACCTGATCGAGGAACTCGCGCGAATTCCATGTGAGGTGGAATATGCCAGTGAATTCCGCTACCGCAATCCTCCGATGGACAAGCACACGCTGGTCTTTGCCATCACCCAGTCCGGCGAAACCGCCGACACTCTCGCCGCCCTGCGGGAAGCACGCCGCAAGGGCCACATCGCCCTCGGCATCTGCAACGTCGTCGGCAGCACCATCGCGCGCGAATCGGACGGCGGCATCTATCTACGCGCCGGACCTGAAATCGGCGTTGCCTCCACCAAGGCATTCACCTCCCAGGTGACCGTTCTCGCGCTGCTGGCGCTCCACCTCGGACGCCTGCGGGAATTCTCCGCCACCCAGGGACAGCGCTTCATCCAGGAGATCGAACAGATTCCCGACAAGATTGGACAAATTTTAAAACAAAGCGAGGCCATCCGCCAGATCGCTCTGAAATACAAGGACGCCCGGGACTTCCTCTTCCTCGGCCGTCAGTTCAACTATCCCGTCGCGCTGGAGGGAGCATTGAAACTCAAAGAAATCTCCTACATCCACGCAGAAGGATATCCTGCCGCCGAAATGAAACACGGTCCCATCGCCCTCATCGATGAAAAAACCCCATCGGTCTTTCTCTGTCCCCAGGATGCGATGTATGACAAGACCATGAGCAATCTCGAGGAAGTGAAGGCACGAAGCGGAAAGGTCATCGCCATCGCCACCGAAGGCGACAAAGAGATCCATCGTCGCGCCGACGACGTGATCTATATTCCGAAAACCATCGAGCCCCTCTACCCCCTGCTGACCAACATCCCCCTCCAGTTGCTGGCCTACCATACCGCTGTCGCCCTGGGGCGCGATGTCGACAAGCCCCGCAATCTCGCCAAGAGCGTGACGGTGGAGTAGTCCTGCCCTTCCTTCTTCTGTCAGGCTGCCGCGTGAGCATCTTCATGGGGAATTCTGATTTGACAAAAGATATAAATATGATATCATATTTATATCATCCTAGAAGGATTACATATGACAAAAGAACGAGAAGTTTATCCGTTGAATGGCTGGATCATGCTGGGGGTGAATCTGGCGACCATGGTGGGCTGTATCATCCTCTTCATCAAGACGATGGGCTCTGGTGAAATCTGGCCGGGGGTTGCGGTGATGGGGGAGGTCCTGGCGATTCTTTCGTTGACGGGACATTTTACCCTTCAACCCAACGAAGCCCGACTCCTGATCCTGTTCGGGTCCTACAAGGGAACCGTCAAGACAAGCGGCTTTTTCTGGGCAAATCCTTTTTATTCAAAGGGATTTTCGCTCCAGACCACACATGTGAACGGTCAGGTGAAGGTGAGTTCATCCTCCTCAAAAACGCGCATCTCCCTACGCCTGCGCAATCTCAACGTTCCGCAATTGAAGGTGAACGACAAACGTGGCAATCCGATCGAAATCGCAGCCGTGGTGGTTTGGCGGGTGCAGGACACCGCCCAGTCGGCATTCGACGTGGACGACTACGAAAGCTTCGTTCACCTGCAGAGTGAAACCGCTCTTCGTCACGTAGCGAACAGCTACGCCTACGATCAAGGGGAAGCCGATGAAATCACCCTGCTCAGCGGTGTGGAGGAGGTTTCCCTGGCTCTCAAGGCGGAGCTGGAACAACGCCTGGCGAAAGCGGGGATCACCGTCGAAGAAGTCCGCCTCACCCACCTGGCGTACGCTCCGGAAATCGCCGGCGCCATGTTGCGCCGTCAGCAGGCCGAAGCGGTCATTGCCGCCCGCCAGAAGATCGTGCTTGGCGCCGTCAGCATGGTGCAAATGGCATTGCAGGATCTCTCGGACAAAAAGGTGGTTGAACTCGACGAGGAACGCAAGGCCGCCATGGTAAGCAATCTGCTCGTCGTGCTTTGTGGCGAGCGGGACACCCAACCCGTGGTAAACACCGGGAGTCTCTACCAATAATGAACCTCTGAAATGCCGGAGAACAAAAAATCCCTCCTGCTGCGAATCGATCCTGTGCTCTGGCGCGAACTCGAAGCCTGGGCACAGGACGAATTGCGCAGTGTCAACGGGCAGATTGAATATGTCCTCCGGGAAGCCGTTCTCAAACGCCGCAAACGGGGCTCGAAAACCTCCACGTCGAACGGTAAAGAAAACGTGTGACCGATCTCAATTTCATCCTGACCTGGATCGTCCTGATTTCCACGTTGGCGATGCTGGTTCGCCTCCTTCGGTTTAAAAAACATCTCTCCGCATCCTTCGGCTGGCTGGCTGTCAGTATCGGAATTCTCCTCTGCCTCGCCATTAGTTTCATCTTAGTTCCCGATGCTTGCGGGAAACTGACCGCCATGGTTTGGCTCAGCTTTCTAATTCTTCCCGCGATTGTAATCCAGCGTATGCGTCAACTTTTGATGCAGGGAAAATACAAGACAGGGCTGCTCCTTGCCCATATCGCCCGATGGCTTCATCCCTTCGACGGCACCCGGGACCAGATCCAACTCGTACGGGCCATGAAACTCGCCCATGAGGGGGCGCTGGAGGAAGCATTGTCGATCTTCGACAAACATCGCAACGACCATCACTCGGTGGGACGCGCCGCCACATTGAACGCCTATCGCTATCGCTCCGACTGGACCGGCATGCGTGAATGGCTCACTTCACTTCCCTCCCTTGATGCGCTGGCAAAAACTTTTTCCCTCCGCGCTTGTGGCGAACTCGGCGACCTGGATGCGATGATCCTGACGCTTTCTGAACTCGAGGAAGATCTTCTCCGCCTGAACGCCACCGAGGACTTGATGGCGGCACGCATGATGACTTTCGCTTTTTGCGGACGCGTGGAGCTCACCCGCGAACTTCTGGAGGGTCCCATCACCCACCTTCCCCCCTCCCACAAAAGCTTCTGGATGGCCACAGCAGAACTCGCTTCTGGGGATGGATCCGCCGGCTACGAGTTCGAGGAAATGGTGAAGGATCCCCATGTCCTCGTACGGCAAGACGCTGCCTATCGTCTGAGACACCCTCCCGCGTATGCAGCCGGGTTAAGTCCCGAAAGCGAACGCTCCCTTCTCGCACTCGAACAACGATGCCGGGGGGAAGGCACCGAGGGAAAACCCTTCGCACAAGTCCAACGCGGGGCCTACGCCACCTTCATTCTCATTGGGTTAAATCTGGCGACATTCCTCCTGGAAGACTATGTGGGCGACAGCACAGATGCGGACACCCTCTATTCGCTCGGCGCACTCCTTCCCTCCGCGGTCTGGAACGGTCAGTGGTGGCGGCTTTTCACCTCCCTGTTTTTGCACGCGGGATGGCTTCATATTGCCATGAATATGATGGGACTCTACTACTTCGGTCCCTTCCTCGAACACAGCTACGGCCGGATGAAATTTCTTTGCACCTACTTCATCTCTGGCCTATTGGCCTCCTTCACCATTTTGATTTTATCCCTTTGGTTCGGTGAACAGATGGTTGTGGGAGCCTCCGGTTGTCTCATGGGCATCCTCGGCGCCACCCTCGGAGTGCATCTTCACTACTGGAGGCATCATCAAGTCCGTGTCGCCCGTCAACGACTTCTCTTTCTTCTCACCATCCTGGGAATCCAGGTGGTGTTTGACATCGTCACACCCCACATCAGTTTTTCGAGCCACCTCTTCGGAGCTTTGTACGGTTTTGGTTTCGGATGTTTATTCAAACCAAAGCAGCTCTAACATCGACGCTTATTGTCCGCGAAAAGAAGATACACTTATTCCGCCATTACCGCTTTCTATGGCCGTTCCCTGAAAAACCTCTCTGGTTACACACCGTTTAAAACACCAAGCCACAGGACCAAAGCGGTGGCAAGCCATCGCGCTCTGAAATCAACCTTCCACTCGACCGAAGGAACGCAACCGCAGACTGTTCCCCACCACACACACATCGCTCATGGCCATAGCCGCGCTTGCAATCATCGGATTCAACAACCAGCCCCAGATCGGATAGAGCACTCCTGCGGCAACGGGAATGGACAGAACGTTGTAGCAAAAACTGAAAAACAGATTCTGACGAATCACCCGCATCGTCTGACGCGAAAGCATCAAGGCATCAACCACACTCATCAGGCTGCCGCGTATGAGGGTGACGTCCGCCGTTTCGATGGCCACATCCGTTCCGCCGCCCATGGCAAATCCCACATCCGCCTGAGCCAGCGCCGGGGCATCATTGATGCCATCCCCCACCATGCCCACCCTGGCTCCATCCACCTGCAGCTCACGAATGCGACCCGCCTTTTGCTCGGGCATCACTTCCGCCAGCACTTGACCGATTCCCACCTCCTTCGCCACCGCTTGCGCCACCAGCGTGTGATCTCCCGTGATCATCACCACCTGGAACCCCATCGACTTCAGCTTCGCCACCGCAGCTTCGGAATCCGGTTTCACACGATCCGAAATCGCCATCATTCCCGCCACCACGTCATCCACCATCACCAGAACCGGCGTGCGCCCCTTTAATGCAAAACCCGCAGCAATTCTCTCAACTTCGGGGGAGACCGCCTGCACTCCCATTCGTATCACCCGCACACGTTTGCCCGATACGACCGCCTCGACCCCCGTTCCCCCACTGGCTCTGAATTCCGAGGGATCCGTCAGCGAAACCTGACAGGCACGGGCATGGACCACCATTGCATGGGCGAAGGGATGCTCCGAACGTTGCTCCACCGAGGCAGCCCATCGGATCACCTCCTTCTCAGCGAATCCCGAAGCGGACCAGATCCCCGTCACGGACGGCTTGCCCTCCGTGAGGGTACCCGTTTTGTCGAGCACGATGGTTTGGAGTCGAGACGTCATTTCCAGAGCCCCGCCACTTTTCACCAGCACCCCCATTTCCGCTCCGCGACCCGCCGCCACCATGATGGCCGTGGGCGTGGCCAGTCCCAATGCACAGGGACAGGCGATGATGAGCGTGGTGACAGAGGAAACCACTGCCAGCTCAAACGCATGGCCGGATGGTCCCCACGTCATCCATGCCGCAAAGGTCAGGCACGCCAGAAGAATCACCGCGGGCACAAAATAGCCACTGATCACATCCGCCATCCGCGAAATGGGCGCGCGTGACCCCTGAGCCTCCTTCACCGCCCGGATGATCTGTTGGAACACCGTTTCAGATCCCACACTCCGGGCATGAAAACGAAAGCTGCCGTTGCGATTGAGGGTGGCACCAATAACCCGATCGCCCGCCGCTTTTTCCACCGGCATACCCTCCCCCGTGATCATCGATTCATCCACGGAGGATGAACCATCCACAATCATTCCATCCGTAGGGATTTTTTCACCGGGACGAACCACGATCAGATCCCCCACACACACCTTCTCCACCGGGATATCCGACTCGACTCCATCCCGCACCACCCGGGCGGATCGGGGTTGTTTTTCGAGAAGCGCCTGAATGGACTGGCGCGTGCGATTCGTGGCACGCTCCTCGAGCCGACGCCCCACGGAAACCGTTGCGATGATCACCGCAGCGGCTTCAAAATAAACATGCGGCGTCTGACCGAAACGCACCCACCATCCTGGACAAAAGGTGGCCGCCACACTGTAAATGAAGGCCGTGCCCGCCCCCACGGCAATCAACGTGTCCATATCCGCCGTCCGGCGCTTCCACGCCAGCCATGCCCCGCGGAAAAACGGCGCACCCGAAACCAACACAACCGGTGTGGCCAGCAACAGGGCGATGATGGCCCCCCCCTGAATATGAACATCGCCCATGCCAAGAATCAGCAAAGGAATCGACAACCCGACGGCGAGGAGACTTCTTCCAGAAAGAATCGGAGAGGAAGACGGGGGGTGCATCGCAGACGACTCCATCCCCACGGCATATCCCGCAGCGTGAACCGTCTCCTTCAGACGAATCTCATCCATGTGAGCCGGGTCATACTGCACACGAGCCTCCCGCGCCGCGAAATTCACCTGGGCCGAGATCACTCCCGGCTGCTTTTCGAACGCCTTCCTTAAGTTGGCGGCGCAGGAGGCACAACTCATCCCCTCAATTTGAAATCGCCGCTCCTTTATGGATGCAGAAGAAGGATTCATCATCCTTCAGTTTGAACCCTCCGCTCTCATCTCTCAACTCTCAACTGCCCGATTGCGACTTGCTCTTGCCCACGGCAGAAGCTACGCATGAGGGATGGCACTCGATGATATTTTGTTGGAATCCGAAGAGAAGATGATCAAGACCACGGAGGTCGTTCAACACGAGTTCTCCTCCATCCGAACCGGAAAGGCTTCATCCGCGTTGGTGGAAAACATCATGGTGGAAGCGTACGGCACGATGGTGAGCATCAAGCAGGTGGCCGGCATCACCACCCCGGAGCCCCGGCTCCTGGTTCTCCAGGCATTTGATCCCACCACGGTGCAGGCGATCGAGAAGGCGCTGCGTGAATCCAAACTGGGCATTTCCCCCGTTGTGGACGGCAAGATCATCCGCCTCCCCATCCCGGAACTGAGCGAGGAGCGCCGCAAGGAGCTGGGCAAGTTGGTGAAGAAGATGGCGGAGGACGGGCGGGTAGCCATCCGTCATGTGCGCCGGGATGCCCTCGAAGGAGCGAAGAAGCTTCAGAAGGAGGGTCAGATCAGCGAAGACGCCATGGCCATGGCCGAGAAGGAAATTCAAAAACTGACCGACCAGTACGTGGCCGAGATCGAAAAGGTTCTTGCCGCCAAGGAAAAAGACATCATGACGGTGTAGGCCTGCGACCCGGCAAACTTGCAACCCCAACTCAAGCGGTGCAAATGAATGTTCGCATGTTTTGTGGTGGCGCCGCCCAAACCAACGCCTATCTCTGGGCGAAGGGGGGCGAAGCGGTCTTCATCGATGCCCCTGAAGGCTCGGCCGAATGGTTTGCCAAAACCTGCCGTGCAGCCGGACTCAAACCCCGGGCACTCCTCCTGACCCATGGCCATTGGGATCACATTGTGGACGCGCGTGCCATCCAGCGGGATTTGAACATTCCCGTTGTCGTCCATCAGGACAGTCTGGCCATGGTTGCCACGCCGGAGATCCAGCAGGCATTCAATCCCTTCTACGAAATCGAACCGTGCCAGCCCGAACAGATCCTTTTGAAAGAGACCCGTTGGCAGCTGGATGGATTTCAGTGCCAACTTTTTCTCTGTCCCGGACATTGTCCGGGTTCGCTCTGCTTTTATGTCCCTGAAAGCAAACGGGTGTTTGCGGGAGATGTGCTCTTCGCCGGGGCTGTCGGTCGATGGGACCTCCCGGGAGGATCGATGCAGGCGCTCCTTGAATCGATTCATCGACACTTGATGTCACTCCCGGATGAAACGGAGGTCCATCCCGGTCATGGCCCCTCCACGACTATTGGGGAAGAGCGGCGGACCAACCCCTATCTCACCCGATTTCAATCCCAAGTCTCGTGAAAGAAAAAATCTCACGCCGCGATGCTTTTAGTCATTGGCTCCGCCACCACTGGAGTCGCTTCATCCTCTGGGAAGTGCGCCATCCCCGCCGCACCCTGAGCATCTGCGCGGTGATCGTCGTGTTGCTTTCCTTCCAGAGCGCCCGATTGTCCAGCCGTCTCCGCGGTGGACTGGTGAATCTCCCCGGAAGCGAAAGCGCGGAGGTTCTGAAGACCGTGGAAGTCGATTTTTCCAAGGCGATCGCCTATCCGACGATCCTTGTTCAGGAGGGACTGGGATCAGTCGAGGAATTGGAAACCAGCTGGGATAAGTCCCTCCATGCCACGCGCCAGATTCCGCAGGTGAAGGATGTGATCGACATGCACCTGGGACGCAAAATCGTGGGGGATGTGCGTGTCAATTCGAAGTCCTTTCACGAAGCACAGGAGGTGATCAACCGGATGCGTGAAACGGGTCTACCCCAGGATTTCGAGATCACCGAAAATCCCAAGGTGGCGGGTGATGGACACTTCACCGCCGCGGTTGAGACAGATGTCCGCTCTTTCAAAGAGGGGGATATGCGGCGGCAGCTGATCGAGCAGAATGTGAAGAGAATGCAGCTGCCGGAAGGCTCCAGTGTGAATCTAAAGGTGATCCGTCATCCCCGTCGCAATTTTGCGATGGTGGAGACTGATGTGCATTCGTATCAGGAGGCCGAGGCATTGACAGCCACCCTTCAACAGACTCTCTCCAGTCAGAACCTCCCCCTTGGCAATCGAGTCCGTGTCACAGGATTGCCGGCTCTTTTTTACGACCTCAACAGGGAATCGATGCGGGCCTTGCGTCGCGCGGAATGGATTGGACTTCCCGTCTGCTTTTTATTGCTGATCTGGGTCTTCGGCTCCCCTCTTGCCGCCCTTCTTCCCATTGTCGTGGCGCTGATCACCCTCACCGCGGGATCCGCGATCATGACCAAGGTCGGAGAGCACATGGAGATTTCGATGTTTGTGCCGAGCGTGCTGTCGATGATCGGCCTGGGAGTTGGAGTGGACTACATGTTGATCCTGTTGTCACGGTTCCGCGAATGCATCGCGAAGCATTCCGACGTGGACGAAGCGATCATGGAGGCGATGCACCTCGCCTCACCGACACTTGTGGGCTCCGGATTCACCGTGGCGCTTGGTTTTTCCGCGCTCGTGTGCACACCGATCATGCTTTTTAGAACCATGGGGGTTGCGGGGATCGCCGTGATCCTCTGCGCCCTTGTCTCCATCGTGTTGCTGGCTCCACCCCTTTTCAAAATCACCTCGACGTACATTTCCTGGAACAAACCCGTGGAGGCAAGAACCCCGTTCTGGCGGCGCTGGACGCAATTCGTCGTCGACCATCCCCGCCTCTGCCTCGCAGGGGGATTAACCTTGATGCTTTGCGTGGCGTTCCCACTTTCGGGAATCAAGACGACCACGATCAATCCGGATTCGCTCCCCAATGCCCTTGAATCCCGCCGTGGCTATAACATCTGCAAAAACAGCTTTGGTGCCGGGTGGTTGATGCCGGCGGTTATTCTCATCCGCAATCCTCCCAATCTGAGCGAGGAAGCTTATCTGGAGCGGGAACAGGTTTTTATCCGGCAATTGCGAGGGCTCAACACGACTTTTGACGCCATCGGGGCCAGCGATCTCTACCTTGCCAAGTCTCAGGGATTCAGCATTGAGATTCCCGCCAATTTCTTCTACTCAAAAAGCGGCAAATATCATTTGATCCTGGCGATGTACGATGGGAACCCCCTCTCCGTCGCCGGTCGCGAATGGATCGAGGAAGTCCGGCTTATGGGCCAGTCCATGTGGAGAAAAGACGGGGGATTTCTCTGTCAGGTCGGGGGAGTCGTGGCAAGCACACTGGATGTCGATAAAGCAGTCCGAATTTACCTCATCCGGACCGCCTGCTTCTGTCTCATCACCACCTTTTTGTGTCTTTCGCTGCTCTACCGATCGATCCTGATTCCCCTTCAGGCGATCCTTATGAATCTACTTTCCGTTTCCGGTGCCTATGGATTTTTGATCCTTTGGTTTCAAAATGGAGTGGGCAACATCGCCTCCTTTGGACGGGAGGAAATCACGCAAGGCATGAACTCCATCGTGATCCTGCTTCTCTTCTGCGCCCTTTTCGGACTATCCATGGACTACCAGGTCTTCCTGATCAGTCGTATGGCAGAGGAGTGGCGTCGTTCCCGAAACAACCGTCTCGCTGTGCGCCATGGCATCGAACTCACCGGACGCGTGGTCACCGGCGCCGCAGCCATCATGATCTCGATCTTCCTCTCCTTCGCCTTCGTTTCCGTACTGGAAACCCGGCAGTTTGGGATTGGCATGGCCGCAGCCATCACTCTGGACGCAACAATCATCCGCCTCCTGGTCTTCCCCTCCTCAATGTTGCTTATGGGTGCCGCCAACTGGTGGTGGCCGTTCGGGGCTGGAAGACAGAAGTCAGGAGACAGAAGACAGGAGACGGGAGAGGACCGATAGCTTCTCGGTTTTCTTCTGCGATTTTTCCAGAAAACCGTCCGCGGAAACTTCAGGCGAAAAACTTTCCAAGCGTGAGAGATCGCAAAAAAAACCATTCTGCCTTCTGACTCCTGACTCCTGACTTCCTTCCGCATCAGTATCTCGGCATCTTCGGATCGATCTCCGTCGCCCAGGCTTCAATCCCGCCCACGACATTTTTAAGATGTTTGAACCCTTTGCCCTTGAGCATCTGGAGGGCACGTCCACTGCGTCCGCCCGACTTGCACTGCAGAAGAATCTCCCGTGAAGGATCGAGCTCCTTCAGCCGGTTTGGCAATTCGCCGAGGGGGATGAGGCGGGCTCCTGGAATGCGGGAGATCTGCCATTCAGACTCCTCGCGCACATCGATGAGATCGAAATCCTCCTTTGCATCCAGACGGCGTTTGAGATCCTTTACGTTGATTTCCTCGATTGGATTTTCCACAGACGGACCATGCCCCTGTGTCACGGTCGGTGTAAAGCCGCAAAACTGCTCGTAGTCGATCAATTCCCGGATGGTCGGCTGATCACTGCAGATCGGACATTTCGGATTCTTCCGAAGCTTCATCTCCCGGAACTTCATAGCCAGAGCATCGAACAACACCAGCCGCCCAAGGAGCGAATCGCCCTGTCCGATGATCAACTTCACAGCTTCGATGGCCTGGATGACCCCGATGATGCCCGGCAGCACGCCCAGCACTCCACCCTCGGCACAACTCGGCACCAGACCGGGAGGGGGGGGTTCCGGATAGAGGCAGCGATAGCATGGTCCTCCGAGATGAGGAGCGAAGACCGTCGCCTGACCATCAAATCGAAAGATGGATCCGTATACATTCGGTATTTTCAAAAGCACCGCCACGTCATTCGTCAGATAGCGCGTCGGAAAATTGTCCGTACCGTCGATGATGAGATCATAGTTCTTCGCGATCTCCATCGCATTAGCGGACGTGAATCGCGTTTCATGAAGATCGAGCTTCACGTTCGGATTGATATCGCGGATTCGATCCGCGGCGGACTGGATCTTGGGTCGTCCCACATCCTTGGTTCCGTGCAGAATCTGGCGTTGCAGGTTGGAATGATCGACCACATCGAAATCCACCAGTCCGAGACGTCCCACCCCCGCTGCGGCCAGATAAAGTCCCAGCGGAGAACCGAGGCCGCCAGAGCCAATGAGGAGAACCGCCGACGCCTTCAATCGCTTCTGCCCCTCCACCGTCACCTCCGGCATGATGAGATGGCGCGAATAGCGGGCCACTTCCTCATGGGTTAGCGTGACGTTCGATGTCCGTTGGGGATCGAGGATGGAATTCATGGTGGGAAAAGGTTTGATTCTACCACTCAACCTCGAAAAGGCAAATCAGGGAAAACGCAGGCAGTGTCCTAATTTTAGACATTGCGGGAAAGCAATCCAAGTGACCCTCAATAAGACAGGATTTACAGGACGAACAGGATTTTCGTCACACTCCTGTTCATCCTGTAAATCCTGTCAAAAATCACCCAGCGGGCGCGCCTGCTTGCGAATAACCGCCGGCTTCAAGGGAAGCTTCATGTTCGTGCGAACCACCGACATGCAGGATCGGCAGATACTGTGAGAGGTCCCACTGACCCCCTGCCCATCCTTCGTGTCGAGATACTTCTTGCAGTACGCGCAAATCACAATGATGGAATGAGAGGCTTTCATAAGATCGGGTTCGGTTGATGGATTCACATCCTCTCTCAAAGCACTGCGAATGCCATCAACGTAAGTCGTTGATTTACAATGGTCAAGAGCATTCTTTTCCCATTCAAAAACCCTGGGCACCGATCTTTTGAGGGCAGAAAAGCCCTGACAATGGCAAATTTTTCCCAGTCCTTATCCCCAGGTCTCCCCCTTTTTTTGGGATACTTTTCAACATCCTGCATGGTGAAAGATCGGTTCATTGATTATGATGCGGGCACGATCATTCCTCCCATGCGATCCCGAGTTTTCCCAATCCTGTTCGGACTTCTTTTTGGGGTTACCTACCTTTCAGAGGGATTGTTGTACCGGGACTACAACGAAGACGAGTTCCAGGTGGCCACTGCGTACCTGAAAGACCGGAACCCATCCCTCTACAATTCGGATTTTGTTTGGACGGATCCGGAGATGATCCGCAATCTCCACGTTTGTGTCCGCGGTCTCATGCGGATCACCCACTGGGCCACTCCTGGCATGTTTCAGGAACCGATAGATATCTATCTGCTATGGCTTCCCGTTTGTGTTTTTGCCTTTTTCCTCGGAATTTATCTTCTCTGTTTGAGATTCACCCGCACCCCCCTGGCAAGCCTTCTGGTCGCCTGTTCCTTCATGCTGGTTCGTCGGGTCGTCGGCGACTGGTGGGGAATTGGTCCGACGTTTACCATGAGTGCCCGGGGCCTCGTCATGAGCTTCATGCCGTTGCTCCTCTGGTTATTCTTCGAGTGCCGCGGACAATTAATCCCCCTTGCCTGGACGTTCTTTTGCTGGGGTGTTCTCAGCAACCTCCATCCCCTGGGTGGCTGGGGACTTGTGGAGTTTCTCGGCATCACCATGCTTCTGGCAGATCGGTTTCGCTGGCGGACATGGAAGCAGGTGTTCGTCATGGGAGGGACAACCCTTCTTGGAAGCGCGCCGTTTCTTTTCGTCTGGCTCGGAGTCTCTTACATTCCGCCGGATCAACGTGCGGACCCCGAGCTTGTCCGGCAGTTCTGGAACACTTTTGGCGGACTGGGTCGTCCCAATCCGCTCTACATTCGTCATTTGCTCAAAGACATCGCTCTTCCCCTTGGCATTTCCCTGATTGGATTGATCTGTTGGTGGCGATCCAGAAAAACCCAGGACCGCTTGGAAATGAGAATCCTCCAGATCTTCCCCGTCGTCGTCCTGGCGACCACGGCAGCCGTCCTCATCATCGGATACAACCTCAAGCAAATGGGTTTTTCCCTTCCGATCATGGTTCCCGAACATCTGCGGAACAATAAAATGATCTACCTCACACTCCCCGTCTGGATGGCCCTCGCCTTCACCCACTGGTTCGAGTGGCGTCATCGGTCTCCACCGCTCATCCGCCTGTCCCTCCCTCTGCTCGCCATCCTGGGATGCATGATCATTAACTTCCCAGGTCACAAACTGGCACGACACCTCGCATTCAAAGCTGGATTTCTTCCCGAATCAGCCGCTCAAAAACTGGAAAGAGAGATGGCTGACAGCGATGCCGACCTGGAAGTTGCCCTCTGGGCAAGAGAGCATACCGATCCGGCAGCCCTCTTCTACTTCGATTCCTATGAATTCCGCTACTATGCCCAGCGCTCCCTGGTCTTCTGCTGGTTTGATCTGCCCTGTGTCGGATTCCGTCCCACAAAGACCCTGGAGGAATGGATTCATCGCCGGGATCTCATCATGCCGCTCAAACGGGCAAGGGACACTGACGGCATGTGGAAGGTCGCCCAAAGCTATCATGCAGACTATCTGGTGATTCAGAACGACTGGCCGAAACTGGCCACCCCAGCCGTCTGGTCCAACTCCAAGTACTCGATCTACGCCGTCCCCAACAACGTGCTCGAGAAGGAGGATTTGTGAATCTTCGCATCCGCGACCATGCGATCTACTGGTTTCACCGAGCTCTCGCCGCAATGGGAAGCATTCGCGCGGATTCCCTCGAAGAGATTCGATCCAAGGGATTTCGCCGGGTCCTAGTGGTAGCCACCACGGCCATCGGCGACGCCCTTCTCTGCACTCCGCTGATTCAATCCCTAAGAGCCGCCCGGCCTGATCTCCATCTGGGATTCTGGGTACACACCTCCGCCATGCCTCTTTTCGAACACTGGACTGCGCTCAACCAAGTCATTCCCTATCATGGCAAATACCGGCGCATAACCAGCATCCGCGCCGCCCTGCGCGAAGGAAATTACGATCTGGCCCTTGTCGCCAACGCAAACGATCCGGACATCATTCCCCTGATCTGGTGGAGCGGTTGCCGGCACATCATCCGTCGTCCCCAACGCTTCACGATCTATTCCTTCATGATTGCCAACCCCGACATGCTCAGTCGCATGCATCACTCGGGGCATGCCATCGAACGGAATCTGCAATTCTGCGACCTCCTTCACATTCCCAGACAGCCCGCGCGTACGGTTCTCGAAATCCCCCATCCCGTGGAAACATCCGTACGCGCCCGTCTGGAGGGAAAATCCGCACCCTGGTGGGCGATCCATCCCGGCGCATCCAAATCCAAAAAACAGTGGGGCATCGACCGCTACACGACCCTCGCCCGGGAGCTTCTCACCCGCCATCCCGGCACGCTGGTTCTCACGGGAAGTCCCGCGGAACGCGACACCTGCTGCCAGATCGAAATGGCGATCGGAAGGGGGCCTCGGGTCTGCAACCTCGCAGGAGAACTGAATCTCAACGAGTTCGCCGCCCTGCTCAAACAACTCCAACTCTTTGTCTCCGGGGACACTGGTCCCTACCATATGGCCATGGCCGTGGGAACGCCCACGGTCACCCTCTTCGCCCCATGGGATCCGGGCTCCTCCCCGGAAATCAATGGCCCGTCCTTCGATCTCGACAAACATCCCATCATTCAAACGGCCAGGATGGGAGACCCCATCTCCTCCATCCCCGTGGAACAGGTTCTCGGGGCTTGTTCACCCTTTTTGAATTCCAAACCCTCGGAATTTCATTTTGCGTGAGAATCGCACTCTACAACGTCACCTCCACCATGGACGCCGTCGGCTCCGGCGAGGTTGGCGGCGTCGAAGCCTACACCTTCCGACTCGCAGATGCGCTCGGGAAAAGGGGACACGACGTGACCCTCTTCGGAGGACGTCCCAAATCCGGGCAGGTGTTTCATCCCAAGGGACTCTCCGTCGTCACCGCCCCCTACCTCGAAACACGCTCCATCCCGAACTGGGGCACCCGCTTTCGCCGTCTCATTCAACGTCTGCACTTTTCGCGTTCCATCCGCTCCCAATTTGACCCCACGCGTTTCGACGTCATCATGATTTTCAAACCCTACGACTTCATCCCTGCTCGCCGATGGAAAAAACACCTTCCCGGACCGCGCGTCCTCGCAAGCATTCATGGCCCCGAACTCTATCCTTTTGATCGAAGATTTTCACCCTTCGTGGATGCGTTCTACGCCGTCAGCCATGATACCGCCGAAGCGGTCTCAGATCGTTACGGAATACCCTGTCCCGTCATTCCCAATTTTCTGAATCTTTCCGAATTTCCGCTTATGGAGCGCTCAGAACCGCCGGCTCCACGGCAAATCCTCACCGTGGGACGACTTGTCGGCTGGAAGGGAATCTCCCATCTGATCCGAGCCTTCGGGCCTATTTCGAGATCACTTCCCGACGTGAATCTGGTGATTGTCGGCGATGGCCCTGAGAAGAAATCCCTCCTCGCTGAAACGCATCGCCTTGGCCTCGGTGAACGCATCCGGTTCACCGGAATTCTGAACGCCGAACTGATTCGGGAGGAATTTTCAAAAAGCGTTTTATTTGTACAACCCAGCATCGGCTACGAATCCTTTTCCATCTCCGCGCTCGAAGCGATTGCTTCCGGCGTTCGGGCACTGCTCTCAGACCAGGTTGGCCTTGCGAAATGGTTTTCCACTTCGGAAAGTGTAACCTCCTATCCCGCCAGGGATGAAGCCGCGCTGGCCAAGTCCCTCGAAAAGTTGCTGATCGAACCATGGCATGTCTCACGCAAATCCGCCCTGGAAGCACGCCGATTGGTGGAAGAGGAATTCGATGCCTCCAGGATCGTATCGAAGATCGAGGAACTGTTGAAAAAATGATCCGCCCGGGTCTATGATTTCATTTCCCCTTTGATGAAGATTTTTTATCCCTATCCTGAGGAGTTCGCGTTTAACAAGGCGCGGGAAATCCAGACAATCCACACCTGCCACGCCCTTGCACGCATGGGTTGCGAAGTGGTGCTGGGCACCGCCTCCCCGGAATCGCTGACCGGGGACGCCATCCTCCACTACTTCCGACTCCCGCAGAATTCCAACCTCCGGTTTGTTTCACTCCCCCGCTACTTCCATTTTACCAAACGGTTCGTCGTTTCGTTTCAAACGCTTTTTCTGGAACGCCTTCGCGATCACGTCATCCAGGCCATGGCGCGCAACGAGATCGATGTGATCTACACCCGGCATTTAAAGGTTGCAGAATTTTGTCTGCGACAGAACTTCGGTATTCCGCTCATCTTTGAATCCCATGAGGTGTTCTCCCTCGGGCAGGTGGAATCCCCCGACAAGTTCAAGCGTCTCCTCGATCAGGAAAGGTATGTCTTCTCCCATGTCCAGGGTCTCGTGACAATTTCGAACCATCTGCGGGAACATCTCCAGCGACACTACGAAATGCGGGCGCCGATGCTTCGTGCTTCCGACGGAGTGGATCTCGATCTATTCGGCAATCTCGACAGCACCTCCGCGGACAGGAATGTCATCATCTATACCGGTTCCCTCTTCGGATGGAAGGGGGTCGACACCATCATCAAGGCCATGCGCTACCTGCCCGAGCAACGACTCTGGATTTACGGGGGAACCCCGCGGGAGATCGCCCAGAAACAGACTCTCGCAAAAATGTGGAAGGTCCGCAGTCGTTGTGAATTCATGGGATACGTCTCCAGAACGGAACTTACCCGCCCCCTCTCCCGCGCCTACATCGGGGTCCTGCCCAATCATCGTGAGGAAATCAGCGAGCGATTCACCTCCCCCTTGAAGCTGTTTGAATACATGGCCGCCGGAAAGGTGATCGTGGCCAGCGACCTTCCCTCGATCCGTGAAATCCTCGATGACACCACCGCCTACCTCAGCCCCCCCGCCTCTCCACGCAGCCTGGCGGAAACCATCCGGTCCGTTTACCGCGATCCCGAGCGGGCGAAGTCCAAAATTCAAAAGGCAAAGGAAGCCGCCCGCCATTTTTCCTGGGATTGCCGGGCCCGGCTCATCTCAGATTTTCTCAAGCAGGTCATCGACCATCGACAAAACACTACTTCGAAGTTGCAGCCTGCGTGACGTGGAGGGTTTGCGTCGGGAAGGCAAACTCCAGGCGCGCTTCATCGAAGCGACGTTTGATCTCCATGTGCAGCCGTCCCATCAAATCATTGAATTCAGACGACGTCTTGTAGGCAGCCCAAAACACAATCTCCAGATCGAGAGAATAGGCTCCGAGCTGTTTGAGAAAAATCTGGTGGTCCCGTATGTTCTGCTGCCCGCGCATCACCTCCTCAAGAATCCGCATGGCATGCCCCACTTGGTCGTGCGTGGTGGAATACGTCACCCCCACCGGCGTGGAGGTGCGCACTAGCCCGTTCCGGGAATAGTTCCGAATCTGCACCTCGGCCATTTTTTTATTCGGCACATGAATCGTCTCGCCTGAGATCGACCGGATCTCCGTACTTCGCAGCCCCACATCCGTTACAAAACCATCAAACGAATCAAAGTGAATCCGATCCCCCACGCGATAAAGCCGGTCCGCCACGACTTCCACCGTTCCGAGAATATTGGCGATCAACCCCTGCGCCGCCAGCCCGACCGCGATGCCTCCAATCCCGAGTCCGGCGATGGCACCCGTGACCTTGAACCCAATGTTGTCCGCCGTGACAAGAGCCGCCACGATGATGATGAAAATACGAATTCCCTTCCTGAGAAAATTGATCAGGTGATCGTCCACCTCGCTCCGGGTCATCTGCCATTTTTTTCGAAGGCCAAAGAGTCCGAGCTCCACCATCTGGAGGAATAGAATGGTCGAGGCAATGGCGATCAGGACGGTGATGGCGTATTGCGATTTCTCCCAGGCCCAGCCCGGAAGATGCAGGACGTCAATAGCACCCGTTTTCAGCACCAGGGCAAAGATCAGCAGGAACAAGGATCGCTCCAAGGCAGCGCTCACACGCACACTGGTATGGTGATCCGATTCAGGGGTGGCCTTCTCCAGCCATCGAGCCACGGGAATGCGAATCAATCGCCCCAGAATGAATCCCGCGGATACAAAAGCCGCAAACTTCAGAATGTTTCCAAGCGGAGCTCCGAGGAACGTCGCCTGGTCCAGCCAGGCCAGATAGGAATCAAGGGCATGATCGACGTGTGCTTCCATAACCTTTCAATCATGACAAACCACGGATCAAAAGCAAGATCAGGGGGTCAACCCCATCGACGCACCCAGACTGCAAGCAAGGCAAACACCGCCGCACATCCCCACAGAACAAGGACTGACTGTGTCCGGGACAAACCCCGACTCGAAAGAAGGTGGGATAGGTGATGCGTATCCGCCTGCCAGATGGGTTGATGTCTTCGAATACGTCCCAGGGTCACCTGAACCCCATCGATCAAAGGCACCGCCGAAAGAAGGACCGCGGAGAGGCAATGCCCCTGCATGCAGATATTAACCAAGCTCAATCCGAGAATACCCCCCAGAAAATGACTTCCCGAATCCCCTAGAAACACATGTCCCCGTGGAAAATTGAGAAGCAAAAATCCGACAAGCGCCCCCATCAACACCACCCCGTCGGGAAACGTATCGATATGAGGGAAATCCATCACCAGGGCAATCCCCAGGGATAGAATCAGTGCAAGCCCCCCGCAGAGTCCGTTGCTGTTGTCGGTGAAGTTAAGCGTGTTTGTAAAAAACACCATCCACAATCCGGTGAGAAGGAGCACATCCCACCCCGGCAATGAATGGATCACGCTGAATTTTCCGAATGCCCAAGCGATCGCCGCCCCCGCAAGACCCTGAAGTCCCAATTTCACGAATGGATGGAAACTGAACAGGTCGTCCAACAACCCGACAAGCCCCATCAAGGAAACCGCCCACCAAAGGGACCACGGAATCTTGAATTGAAAAAGGGTCATCACGGCGGTGACGGTGATCCAAATGGCCACCCCGCCCACGCGCGGGGTGGCGGCAGCATGAATTTTTCGGCGCGCGTCCGGGGCATCCATCAATCGCAACTTTGGCGCCCATTTTGCCAGCAACCAGCAAAGCGATACCGAACCCACGAGGGAAAAGATGAATGGAAGACTTGAAGTCATCTGACGTTGAAGATTTTTTTTTCTTCCGTTGGAGGGTGACGCTCCGTCGTCGCCACCTCCTCAATAAAGGCGACGACAGAGCGTCGCCCTCCATGTTTAAATCCAGTTTCCAAACCGGCACGGTTTCTACAAAACAAAGCCATTTTATCCATGAGTCACCCGAATCGGAACTGTTTTCCTGGGACGAAGCCCTTCTTCATAGACATGCATGATTTGACGCTGCATGTGCTGGTGATCGAATCGTTTCTGGACGATGGCACGTGCGCGTTCGAGATCGATCGGGGGGATGTTACGCCGGAGCTGCTGGATGGTTTCCAGAAGGGCGAGGCGATTTCCGGGTTCCACAAGCCACCCGGTCTTTCCGTGTTCAATGATCTCGGAAACCCCGCCCACGTCATAGGTGCAGACCGGACGACGGGCAGCCATCGCCTGGGGAACAACCCTCGGCAGCCCCTCCCGCAACGAGAGATGAATCACCGCATCCATTTGAGCCAGTTCGTGGGGAATATTCTCCGCGGACACACGTCCGGTGAAGGTCACTCGAGACAGCCACGCGGGCCGGGAGGCGAGCCATTTTTCCCATTCGATGCGTAGAGGGCCATCCCCCACCACTCGCAACTGGATATCCGGCCACCGGGTGAAAATCTCAGGAGCCATCTTCATCAACTCCTCATGCCCCTTCAAAGGAAACATTCGCGCGATCATTCCCAGCACAAAGGAGCCGGCCCCGGAAGCGCGTGGCGGAACCGCAAGAAAGGGTTCGAGAGGAAATCCACTATAGATGGTGCGGTACTGGCCCGGCCGCCCCATCCCCGCCTCGATGGCCCGATTCTGCATATTGTCACAAACGGCAATGATCCTGTCGACATTCTCAGCCGCAATTCGCTCCGTAAGACGATAAATCAGATTTCGCCACCATTTCTGGTACTCATCAAATGCCAGTCCGTGGATGGTGTGGACGATGCACGGAACACGTGCCTCATGGGCGGCGATTCTCCCCAGAACGCCCGCCTTGGAACTGTGGGTGTGAACCACATCGTATCCCTGCTTCCCAAACAGGTGCTTCAACTGCTTGTACGCAAGGTAGTCATCATGCAGATCGATCTCACGTTTCAGTTCCGGAACGATGTAGCACGGAATTCCAAGATCCATCGCCGCTGGAAGGAGGGATCCTTCCTGACCGGTCTCGGGGCCAGTCACCAGATGAACCTCCCAATCCGTCATGTCCCGAATTCCCTGAAGAGTAAGGAGGGTGTTTTCCTGGGCCCCCCCGTGGATCATCCTGGTGATGACGTGGCAGATTTTCACACAGGAGGTAACAGTGATCAGTTTCCAGTCATCAGCAAGTTAAAAAAGGCGCGAGGGCGCGATCCCATTCGAAATCGAATCGAAGGAAGACTCCTTCTGACAACTGAAAACCGGAAACTACTTTGTCGGTACCAAAGTATGAAACAGGTTCGCGTGACGATCCGGAATATCCGTCAGGAGAAGATCCACCTGGAACTGTCCCTTTTTCTGAGGCCGGCATTCCACAATGATCCCGCGACACTGCACCGCCTTGGAACGGCTGCCCTTTTTACTGGGCACTTGAACTTTGAGACCGACTTCCGTCATGGGCTTGAACTGCCATGCGGATGGCACGGTAATAACCGAGCGATTGACTTTCAGGGTCTGGGGCTTGAATCGAGCCTTGTCCGATCCAAAATGGACAAGAATCGAATCAAACACTCCGGAGGAATCTTTTTTTGCGGCTTTCATGGGACATTTTACTAAAGAAACATACCATACTAGTACGCACTGTCAAATGCCCCCCCGGCAGACCTTTTGTAACTCCAAGAACAGGAAGGGTTAACAATTTAAGGAAAAATTTATTTTGCTGTTAGTCTGATCTTTCGTCAAAAGAGACCAGCCTTTAGAAGGAGACACCATGGACCTGAACCAGGCGCTTCAACATCATTCCGAATGGAAGATGAAATTTCGTTCAGCCATTTCTCAAAAGAAGACCCTGGATGCCTCCATTATTGAAAAGGACGATTGCTGTGAACTTGGAAAATGGCTGCATGGTGACGGGAAATCCAAATATTCCCACCTGGCCAGCTTTTCGGATTGTGTAGCCAAACACGCAGCATTTCATCGGGAAGCCGGCATGGTCGCCGGGCTCATCAATTCGGAAAATTTTTCCGAAGCTGAAACCATGGTCAATTCGAGTTCAAGCTTCACCTCCGCCTCCAACGATGTGGCCATGGCCATCATCCTCCTCAAAAAGGAAGCGAACCTTTAGCAAACCGGGCTAAAATTGAACCCGACCGTCGGGACGGGCGAGAAGATTTACCACTCCAGAATCGTGGCGCCCCAGGTCAGACCCGCTCCGAACGCGATCACCAGAATCTTGTCCCCGCGCTTGAACCGGCCGTCGCGATGGCCCTCATCCAGGGCGACTGCCGCGGAGGCTGCGGACATGTTTCCGTAGCGGTGGAGGTTGATGTAAAATTTTTCGATGGGAACTTCGAGACGTTCCGCAAGCCCCTCGATGATCCGCATGTTTGCCTGATGGGGGATGATGCAGACAAGATCCCCGGCCTTCAAACCGGCCGATTCAAGCGCTGCGTTGGCTGCCTGTTGCATCGCAAGAATGGCATGCTTGTAGACCTCGCGTCCGGACATCTTCAGGAAGTGCATCCCGGAGTTCACACTCTCCACCGTGGACGGGGTTTTGGCTCCACCGCCCGGCATGCAGAGAAGTTCCCCGTGTTTGCCATTCGATCCAAGGGACGCGGAGAGGATGCCTTTGCTGTCAGGGCGATGCTGAAGCACGGCGGCACCTGCCCCATCTCCAAAGAGGACGCAGGTATTGCGATCCTTCCAATCCACAATGGAGGAAAGCTTTTCAGCAGCGACCACAAGCACGGTCTGATAGGTGCCGGACATCACGAACTGACGGGCTATTTCGATGGCGAAGATGAATCCGGAGCACGCGGCTTCGATATCAAAACAGGCCGCGCGTTGAGCCCCGATCTTTGCCTGCACGAGCGCTGCGGTGCAGGGAAAGGGCATGTCCGGCGTGATGGTGGCACAGACGATCAAATCGATATCCGCAGCGGTGACCCCGGCGCTCTCCATGGCACGACGGGCCGCACCCGCACCCAGATCAGAGGTGCATTCCGCGGCGGCGGCGATGCGTCGCTCGCGAATTCCGGTGCGTGTGGTGATCCATTCATCGCTCGTTTCCACCATTTTTTCAAGATCCCCATTGGAAAGAATCTTTTCGGGCAGATAGGAACCCGTACCGACGATCGAAACCGTACGCAGACCGGTGGATTGGGGGGACTTGACTGCAGCCCTTGGCTGCGTCTGGGACGCGGTGGGGGACATCGGATTATGCCTTGGCGAGCACCCGTTCGTTGTTGATCCGAACCTCATCAACAATGTGGTGGGTCAGTTCATTGTTCACGGATTCACGCGCCACACGGATCGCGTTGCAGATCGCCTTCGGGGAACTTGCGCCATGCGCAATGATGCACACTCCATTGATCCCCAGAAGAGGCGCTCCCCCGTATTCCGCATAGTCGGTCTTGCGACGGATGGCGCGGAAGGCATTCTGGGCAAGAAATCCACCCGCCTTGCGAACCGGCGTCCGGGTAAGTTCCGTTTTCAACCACCGGAACAACCCACTCGCCAGACTCTCCGCAGTCTTCAATATCACATTCCCCACAAACCCATCGCACACCACCACCTCCACCTTGCCTTCGAAGGTGTCGTGCCCCTCCACGTTGCCGACAAAATTCAGATTCGAGGCTTCCAGAAGTTTGAACGTCTCCTTGGTCAGGTCATTCCCCTTCACATCCTCCTCCCCAATACTCATGAGACCCACCCGCGGGTTCTCGTATCCCAGGACGTACTTAGAGTAGAGGCTGCCCATGATGCCGTAGTGTAGTAGGTGATTGGGACGGGAATCGATGTTCGCACCGGCATCGATCAGGACAAAAAGGTTGTGCTCGGTGGGCATCACGGTGGCAATGCCGGGTCGCTCCACCCCCTCAACAGGACGCAGTTTCAAGGTGGTGGCGGCCACCGCAGCGCCGGTATGGCCTGCGGAAACGATGGCATCGGCAACGCCCTCCTTCACCAGATCCACGGCGCGGCTGATGGAGGAATCCTTCTTGCGACGAACCCCCTCCACGGCGGAATCCGACATTTCCACAATCTGAGTGGTATGAACGAATTTGATCCGCGGATCGATGGGTCCGTGTCGCTGCACCTCGGCCCGGACGGCGACCTCGTCCCCCAAAAGGAAGAGCTCCTGAACGTCCTCGTATTTTCGCAGTGCCAGGACGGCACCCTCGGCCACCGCTGCGGGGGCGAAATCACCCCCCATGGCATCCACTGCGATTTTCATCTTAGAGTGTGTTTAATCATTCGAATGGGTCGCGCGCAAACGCCCGTTTTTGTCGATTCCAAGGCGGCGAGGCAGGAGAATCCCCAAAGAGGGCTTTGACTGCCGAGCCAACACTGGAATCGGCAAAAACGGGGAGCGCCCGAAGGGTTGCGTCACTTTTGGCCATCGGCGGCGTTGCGGCCACGGGCCGATATCGTTGCAGATATACGGCCCGTGCCCACACCTTGCCTGCTGGCAAAAATCGACCGCAACGCGGCCCATTGGAATTCTTAAGCACGCTCTTACTTGAGTTCGACGGTCACGATTTGGCGGCCCTTATAGTAGCCGCAAGCGGGACAAACCCGGTGTGGCATGCAGGCACCGCCACAATTTGAACATACGTTCAGTTGCGGAGCATGATAACGGTTCGCCGAACGGCGTGTCCGGTAACGTGCTTTCGAAACTTTTCTCTTGGGTACTCCCATGGCTGTCTCCTCAAATTACAAAGGTTCGCCAAAAACAGTTTCCGCTGCTTTCAGTGAACCTGAATTACTTCAGTTTAAGTTTATCTAGCTTCCCCCAAACCCCGCTTCCTGCCTCCAAATCCTTCTTCTGGGCTGCGGTCAGGGGTTTCGCTTGGGGCGAAACCGGGTTTGACGGAAGAAGGAGGAGAATATCTTCACGGATTTCAGGTGTCAAGTCCACCTCGTCGCCGGGGATCTCTTCGACCAGGGTCTCAAAGTCCTCCACCACTAGGGGAATCTCGAACCATTCGAGAGTGCGGACACAACGCGCCTTCGTGATAGTCTCCAAACGCCCTCGTACCAACAACTTGCGCTCATCCACCCAAAGAAGGTCCAGCTTGTAGCGCACGGGTTGCTCGAACCGGAAAAGGGGATCCGTCACATCAAACATGGAGGGCGAATCCTCGCCTTCCACATGAAAACCTTCCTCAGGAATCTTGTGAACTTTGATTTTCATGATGCTTTCGCGTATCGGCCTTTCAGACTCGCTTCGATGGGAGCCGGCACAAAGGAGCTGATGTCACCTCCCAGAAAGGCAATGCGCTTGATGATGCGTGAACTCAGGTAGCTGTAGGAATCCTTCGGCATCAGGAAGATAGTTTCCACCTGGGGGGCAAGGGTGCGATTCATCAGGGCCATCTGAAATTCGAGTTCAAAATCTGAAACCGCCCGAAGCCCCCGCACAATAACCCGCGCATTCTTCGCCTTCACATAATCGACGAGAAGTGTCTGAAATTCATCCACTTCCACATTGGGGAGATGCTTCACCGCCTGCCGGGCAAGCTCCATTCTTTCAGGGATGGTGAAAAGAGAGTCCTTATCCGTGTGGTGGGCCACCGCCAGGATGACTTTGGAGAACAACTGCGCTGCACGCTCCAAGACATCGAGATGTCCATTTGTCAGCGGATCAAAGCTCCCCGGATAGATGGCCGTATGAGGCATTTCAACACCCTACCATGAGGGAACAGGCATGCCGAGATCAAAATCGTCCTCAAACTTTGACCTTTGACCTTCTCAAAACATCTGCTTAATCTCCTTTTGTGCGTCATTTTTTCCTTATCGCATTTTTGGGATGCCTGCTGATTCCCGCTTGGGCTGAGATCCAGCCGGAATCGGAGTCATCCTCCGACTATGTGATCGCCAAGGTGAACCATGAGTTCATTGATAAAGACGGCTACACCACCCTCGAAATCGGGGATCTGGTCCGAAAAGCCCGTTATCAGGGAAAAATCGAATCCGATCGGGACATCCAAGGGATGCGGTTTGTGGTTCACTGGAAGGCCCCCTCCTCCCGTCGCCCCCAATTTACGGTTCAGGTTCAGGCCCGTGGCGTCGACTTCGAAACCAACGAGGAAACCCTGGTCACCGTACAGCAACACTACACCCAAACCCCCAATTTCAGCGGCTGGACCTTCCTCGACATCAAGGGAAGGGACTTCAAGCGCCTCGGTAAGTTGATGGCCTGGAAGGCCACCCTGCTTCAGAATTACAAGGTTGTCGCCAGTCGACACTCTTTTACATGGGATGACACCATCCTGACATCCCAGCATCCGAACGAAACCAAATGATCTCTTCAGGACGGGATCGAACAAGGAAATCCATATGGCCTTTAGTGTGATGAGCAAGAAGTCAAACAAACCCTACTACCTTCACGCCCGGGAAACCCCTCTCGCAGGTGGCAAGGTTCGCCGCATTTTCTTTTTTGCCGGTGAAGTGAAGGACGGCGCCCTCGACGCGCTCCCTCCCGGTTACGAGGTGTTCGAAAACGAACGCACCGGTCTGCCCATGCTCCGCGGCAAGAAATAGTCCGAACCCAGCTTTGGGCTTTAAAGCCCACGACATGCGGCATTCCTGATTGCCTGATTTCCCGGCCCAGTCTGGAATTCAGGCAACCAGGAATGCCGTTTTGCTTTTTGGCATGAGTCGAGAAGGAATAAACCTCCCCTAACCCCTCCTTTGCAGGAGGGGGATCGGAGAGATCCTTCGTCGCTTTCGCTCCTCAGAATGACACCAGAGGACGATCTTATGAATCTGAGCAGCTTCTACCCAAGCTTGTCATTCTGAGCCTGAGCGGAGTGAAGGCGAAGAATCTCGCCCCCCCTCCTGAAAAGGAGGGTTTTGGGGAGGTTAATTCCTTGTCCTCCGAAGCCTTGGCGAAGGAGGATGTCTCCCCTTTCCTATCCTTCCGCAAGCCGCTTCTGCAGCATTCCGTAGCGCATGGATGTCTCGTTGTTTCGTACCGCGATCGCCAAAGCCTTGGCAGATCCCACCAACACTACCAACTTTTTCCCGCGCGTGATCGCGGTGTAGATGAGATTGCGCTGGAGCATCACATAGTGCTGTGTCAGCACGGGAATCACCACGGCCGGATATTCGCTACCCTGGGACTTGTGAATGGATATGGCATAGGCGGGCAGCAATTCGTCGAGATCGCTGAATTCATATTCGACCTCCTTGTCGTCCACGCGCACGATCATCCGTTGATTCTCCTTGGAGATCGATGTGATGCGCCCCAGGTCACCATTGAACACATCCTTGTCGTAGTTATTTTTGATCTGCATCACCTTGTCACCCACCCGATAAAGTCGCCCGAAACGCTCGATCTCCAATATCTCATCTTCCCCACGCAAACGAAAATCCCTGGCCACCGCCTTGTTTTTCTTCGGGTTGAGCGCCTTTTGCAGCTCACGATTCAGATTCTCAACCCCGCAAACACCTCGATGCATCGGCGCGAGCACTTGAAGATCATCGATGGGACGAAATCCAAACGCCTCCGGAATATCCGTGGAACAGAGCTCCACAATACGCTTCAACGCGGCCTCGGGCGTTTCCGCCGGCAGCAGATGAAAATCCGATGAAGATTGCAACCGCCGCGGCACGGCTGTTTCGACCCTCTCGCGACGCTCCTCCGCATCAGGATCGTCATCCATGGAATGTCCCGGTGCGTTCTCAGGCATCTTCCCCTCATTGACCCGGTGGGCGTTCACAATGATCTGGCTGGCGTGATGCTGCCGGAAGATCTGCTTCAACCGGATCACATTCGCCACGCGGGACTCAATAATGTCTCGAAGCACATTCCCTGGTCCCACCGATGGAAGCTGGTCGATGTCACCCACCAGAATCACGGACGCCGTCAGGGGAATCGCCTGGAAAAGATGATGCGCCAGCGGCACGTCCAGCATCGAGGATTCATCCACCACCACGAGATCCACTTCGAGGGGGTGCTCGTCATTGAACTCGAATGCGTGTTCCCCTGGCTCGTACTTGAGCAGGCGATGAATGGTCTGGGCAAAATGGGAGCAACTTTCCGACAACCGTTTCGCCGCGCGCCCTGTTGGTGCACAGAGAGCGATGCGCGCCTTTTTGTACCCCATGATCTTCACGATATTCCGCACAATCGTGGTCTTACCCACGCCCGGCCCGCCCGTGATGACGGTGAGTTTCGAGGTCATCGCCGTTTTCACCGCCTCGCGCTGCATATCACTCATCTGGATGTGCGACTTCTGCTCCGCCCACTCCAGCGCCTTGTCCATGATCACGGACGGAAGCCTGATGGGAGCTGAAGCGATCAGTTTGATGCGCCGCGCAAGTGCACACTCCGCATGGTGAAGTCCCGCGAGAAAGATCAGATCCTCCTGGGGCTCAATCTTGATCAAACCCTCGTGCGCCATCTGGGTGATCTGACGCTCAACCGGCCCCTCCTCCACGCCGAGCAGTTCCGCGGCCGCGGCGCGGACGAGAAGCTCCTTTGGATAACACGTATGTCCCTCGGAAAGAAATTGTTCGAGCTGATACTGGATGCCTGCCTGAATGCGCTTGCTCGAATCGGAGGGAATGCCGAGATTGCGCGCGATCTGGTCGGCGATGCGAAATCCGATGCCGTAAATATCCCGGGCCAGCTGATATGGATTCTCCCGGACCACCACCATCGAGTCCTCCCCGTACATCTTGTAGATCTTCGTCGCCTGCGAAGGGGTGATCCCGTAACTCTGCAAAAAAATCATAATGTCCCGCACTGCCTTCTGCTCGAGCCAGGCGATTCGGATGCGGCTCGCCCGCTCGGCGCCGATGCCCGGCACCTCCTTGAGGCGTCCGGAAAACTGATCGATCACTTCAAGCGTCTGTGCCCCAAAGGTGTCCACAATCCGGTCAGCAAATCTCGGGCCAATCCCCTTGATCAACCCCGATCCGAGGTATTTTTTGAGCCCGGTGATCGAGGAGGGGAGAATCGACTCGTATTTGGTGATCTTGAATTGCTGTCCAAATTGGGCGTGATGAATCCACTGCCCCTGCATCTTCAACGTCTCCCCACATTGCACGGAAGGAAGATTCCCCACAACCGTCACCATCTTCCGATCATTGTCCGGCAGAAGCTGGGCAACGGTGTAGTGATTCTCCTCGTTGGTATAAACGATCCGCTCCAGGGAGCCTTGGAGTTCATCAATCTGGGGAGCCTCGTTCATGGTGGGAAAACGTAACAGATCCCACACAAACACGCCAAGGCGCAATCTACAAGGAACGACCTACTCCATGCGCCTGGAGGCGCGAAGGACTTGTTTTAACAATGGAAGATGGGCCAGGTCTTTTGGGCGACGAACCACTTCCTTACTTCGAATGATGCGCTCCAATGGAAGCACACGCACGAGAAGCCCGAGCCACCGTATTTTTTTTGAGTGTTTCCACTCCCAGGTAAAACTCCTCAAACCATCAATACGATAGCAAAAGTTGACCAACGACTCATCCTTTAATGCAACCGCAGTGGGTGCAAGCACGCTGGCCCCGAGTTTCCTGCAGATTTCCAGAACTCGGATATATTGACGCTCACCCAGATTGAGCCACAGATCCGTAGACAGCGTGGTCGCAGGAACACCCTACAAAATCGCCGCTGACATGCCTACGACTTGAGTTTGAATGCCTTGCGCCTCGAGTGCACGGAGAAGGTATGCAAGCGAAGGAAGTTTTCGTGAAGGCGCCACCGCTCGTCGGGAGTCGCGGCCAAGCTTCGTGCGAAGAGAATGCGTTCTTCGAGACTGAGTCCGCGCATTCCTTCGAGTTTTTTTAACACGCGGGCGACTTTTCTTTCCATGTCGAATCATATCATCAAGAGAACTTTACGTCTAGAAACGACTGGGGACGAGAAAAATCCCGAAAGTCATATCTGCCACTCAAAGCAAGCATTGGTATTTTTATCCCCCCCCTGCTACGATGAGCACATGTCTGAGTCACCCCCAACCAACCCCACCCCCCTTCCTTACAAAATCGGTTCGGAAAAGCTCATCCGCGTCACCGAGACCGCAGCTCAACGTCTTCAACAGGTGCTCCAGAAAAGCAACCGCACTCACGGTGCCCTGCGAATCGCCGTGATCGGAGGAGGATGTTCCGGCCTTCAATACAAAATGGATATCGTGGATGGCCCCCGACCCAAGGACTATCTCGTCACGTCCCAGGGAGTGAACGTGGTGGTGGATCCGAAAAGCGCCCTCTTTGTAAGCGGCTCCGCCCTCGACTACAGCGATGATCTCCAAAAGGGCGGATTCAAGGTCACCAATCCCAACGCCACGGCCCACTGCTCCTGCGGGGAAAGTTTCGCAGCTTAACCATTTATTTGTCCGAGGGCCACGGCAATCCAGCCTCCGGCGGCGGGGCTGATCCAGGGAGAGTCACGGGATTAAACCCAATGGCCCACCCATTTCGGGAATGCTGAACCACCACCTTTCCGGTCAAAGTCGCCTTTTCCCCGACGTGAAAAGGAAACATTCCGGTATGTGCCCCATCGGGACCTTCCACCACCAGATCGCCCGTTTCAGGAACATGGACCCCCTTGAATTGAAGGTAATCCGTATGGAATTCGTTGCTGCGATCCCACCCGCAATCCATCAGAAATTCGATCGAAACGGTGTACTCCACCTCAAAAAATTGAACTCCGTCCACCTCCTGGCCGGGCTTTGAGTCGGTCCGGCATTCCACCAGCTTGATCGCTCCATTCGCATTCTCCTGAATCCGCTCCTGCACATATTGCTGCACCACCGATTGCAAAACCTTCGTCGGTCTGGGCGTCTCTTTCGGGGAACATCCCGTCAACCATCCGATCCCTAAAATCATTCCTAGTAAGATGTTTTGGGCACTTTTCAAAAAAGACGACTCTCTCATTTTTTGTCACTTCATTCCAGCCTGAAGGCATCCGTCTCCCAACGGATGCGCAATAATGATGGAAACATTTGTGCTCTTCGCGTCCTTCGTGGTGGAATTCTTAAATCCTGGCTGGAAGCAAATATTTTTACCACAAAGAAGGCGAAGAGCACGAAGAGGATCTTATTGATTCACCGGCGTATTTGAACCATAGCCATCGGGCGTCTTGAAAAGACTCTTTCCCGAATGTCGGATGACTACCATGAAAAAGATTGAATCTTAAGGTTTCTTCATGCCCTTGTAATACCGCCCATGGCATCTCCCTTCGAAATCCTGGATGAAGCTCCGCGCCCGTACCTTGATCTGATCGCCCTCAAGGAGAAATTCCTAAAACTCAGCACTACGGTGCATCCGGATCGGGTTCATCATCTTTCGGAAGCCGAAAAGGCCGAAGCCACCCGCCGGTTTGCGGATCTGAACACCGCCTATCAAACGTTGCGGGATCCCCAGAAGCGACTTCCCCTTCTGATCGAACTGGAATCCGGATCGAAACCCACAGACGTTCAGTCCACCCCACCCGAAATCATCGACCTCTTCATGGAGGTCGGTCAGTTTTGCAAAAATGTGGATCCCTACCTCTCCCGTCACAGCACCGAAGACACCTCCTCCATCGTCCGGGCCACCTCCCGTATTCTTCAACACGATTGGTCCGTCCAGATCAAAGCCCTTCAGGAAAAAGTCGACATCAAACGCGAACAAGCCCTGCTCAAACTTCAGAAACTCGATGTTCACTGGATTGCCACCGAGGACAAAAAACAACTTTTGCGTTCCCTGGAACATCTTGCCCGCACCTTCTCCTTTCTCGCCCGGTGGAGCCAGCAACTCTCCGAACGTTCCTTCCGGTTGAAGACGATTTAACAAATCACTTGGACCTTGTGATGTCCCCCCCAGGGTCATACAGCCGCTGGGGTCTCGCGCAAAGACGAAAAACCCTTAGAAGCCATGCTTCGGGATTTTGTTGCAAACCTTGTCTTTGCGTTACTCTGCGCCTTTGCGAGAGCCATTCCTTTTTAGCTCCGCGAACTCCGTGATCCATCTTTCCTGGGCTACTCCATTCCATCCACCCGGCGATTCTGTTTCCTCTCCGCCTGACGACGCTTTCCTTCGAGCATCCTCTCCTTGCCACGCCGCGTGCGTCTCTTTTTCTGACGCCGGATTTTTTCCGCTGCGGACCGCTCTGCTTCGACAAAGCCCCGCTGCAGCCGCTCGATTTTGTCGAGCAGAATGCGCCGAGCAAGAAACCGGTTCATCGCCTGCGAGCGTGAAATCTGACACTTCACCCGCACCCCCGTCGGCCGATGCCACAACATTACACACGAGGAACTTTTGTTCACCTTCTGCCCGCCAGCTCCTCCTGAACGTACAAACGACTCCTCCACATCCTCTTCGCGCACACCGAGACAAAGCATTCGCTGCTTCAACTCATGTTCCTTCTGAATGGAAACGGGGAACGACATCCACCCATGCTCCCCGAGCAGACCTCTCTCTGCCAACACAAAAAACCGGGGGGTCGATTCTACCCCCCTGAATGGGGCCCTGGCCGAAAAATGCCGAGAAGAAGAAGTGCCGTGGAAATCACAAGCCCGATGAGAAATGGACCTGCAGCAGTCTTTAGCATGGAAGGAAGCTGGTCGGTGAAAGGCAAAGCATGAAGCCCCACCCAGATCGACACGAGCGCAGCAACCCCACCTGTCAGGAAAGGCATGCGCATAGGTTTTGAGGCAAAGGCGGATGGAGCCAGCCCCACGCCAAAACCCACGGTAACCACAGCCGTGGAAATCGCGCTCGCAAAAAGGATGGTGAAGAAAACGAGGAACAAGGGTGAGTGGCCCCTGGCCGGAGGCATGGCCTCACATCCAAGAAGCACGGCCAGGGTGGCAAAATGAACGATGGCGAAGGAGGTAACGGCGCTCACAAGGGAATCAAACCTCAGTTTCATGCCCGGATTGTGCATGCTTGAGCTTGGTAACTCAATCTCCACCAGAACCCTTCCATAGAACCTATAAGGCACGCCTTTTGCAGCAACTCCAATTCCTCCCCGCGACTTTTAAAGGTCCATGTCAAAACCCTATCTTCAAAAGATATTTCATCAAACCTTGTTTTGATAAAAACCACCTCCCCTTCTCATTTGACCCGACCGGTTTTAAAAACGAAGAGGGACAACCTGTTGAATGCAAAACACTATCATCACGTTTTCCGACCACTTTTGGTTGGGGCACCTGATCCGAAATAGCTCTGAAGCCAAAAATAAACAGCAAGGGAAAAAGGAACCCCCGCTCCAAAAAATAAAATCGCAGAAAAAGACAGTAAATATAACAACCAGGACGGAACAGGCTCATCTCTACTTAATGGGTAAGCTCAAAAACCGTAAAACCAAATACCAACAGCGATCATCGGACCCAATAGGGAGATAAGAGCCGTTATTAAAATTTTTTTCATTTCGGAGGCTTATCGAACAAACTGTTCGTAGAACATGACCGCGGAAATGGCCAATCCGACGGCGGCGATCACCTTCCTTACTGTGTTTTGGGAGATCCTCTGGGCGAATCGCGATCCGTAAAAATATCCCGCCGAGGATGCAAGCGCCACGACTCCTGCGCGGGGCCAGTCGATCAGACCTTTCCAGACAAAATATGCCGCAGCCACTAGATTGATCAGCCCTCCGAGAACGGTCTTCACGGTGTTCATCTGATGAATATCGCGTAATCCCATCATCCCGAGGGATGCGAGCATCAGGATGCCGATGCCCGCGCCAAAATATCCCCCGTAGATGGCGACGAGGAACTGAAACACGATCGCCCATGAGAGCCATGAGGTGGGCGCCACCACGCGTTCACGACCATGACGCGACGAAAAACGGCTGAAAGCCCCGTGGAGCATGAAAAGGATCGTGGCGAAAAGAATCAGAACGGGAACCAGCCACTCAAAGGTCCTGGAAGGGGTCCGGGTGAGGAGGATTCCGCCAAGCAACCCTCCAACGAGACTCACCGGGGTAAAATAGACCAGCCAGGATCGCACCTGGGGAAAATGGCGCCAGTATCCGCTGATGCTTCCCCAGATTCCGACAATCAACGCCACAGTGCTGGTCGCATTGGCACGAATGGGATCCAATCCGGAGAACAACAAGGCGGGAAAGGTGAATAGCGTCCCCCCACCCGCCACGGAGTTCACCACTCCGGCGAGAAACCCGGACGCCAGCAAGGCGATCCACATCAAGATTTCGTTGGATGGCATAGTCATGGAAACAGGTTGAACCGGATGGTGTGCCAGAACGCCGCCACGGCGTCCTTCCATCCGATCTTCTTTCCCTCTTCATAGGTCCGGCCGAAATAAGGATAGTCGATTTCGAAAATCCGGGCTTTTCGCTTCGCCATCCGGGCCGTCACCTCCGGTTCGAATCCGAAACGATCACTCGTAAGATGAAGGTCCTTCAAAACTTCCGTTCGAAACGCCTTGGCCCCCGTCTCCATGTCCGTCAGATCGAGATTGCTCAGCAAATTGGAGAGGGACGTGATGAGGTTGTTAGCCAGGTGATGCCAGTAGAAGAGACTTCGACGGGGCTGGCCTGTGAAACGCGATCCATACACGGCATCCGCCCTGTCCTCAAAAATCAGCTTGGTAAGCCGCGGGATCTCCGCGGGATCGTATTCCATGTCAGCGTCCTGGATCACCGTCACTTTGCCCGTCGCATGCTGGAGCGCGATCCGGATGGCATGCCCCTTTCCGCGGTTTCCAGGAAGGGTGATCACTCGCACTCCAGGAGCGAAGCGTTCAAGCTCCTTCGCAGTCCCGTCCCGGCTCCCATCATCCACGACGATCACCTCCTTTGTAAACGACTGCTCTAGCAGCCGCCCCAGCAGCCGCCCAACTGTCTTCGCTTCGTCGAAAACGGGGACAATGACCGTCGTTAAACCAAGTTCAGGCATGGACGCATATTGAGACTTTTTTTCTCTCAACTCTCAACCTTCAACTCTCAACCTACCGCCAACTTCCACCATCTTTCCCTCGACAAGTCACCAAACTCCCACTATCCTGCACACCCTTTGCGAACCGCCCATTATGCCCCCCTCCATTCGTAACATCGCCATCATCGCCCACGTTGACCATGGAAAAACCACGCTTGTGGACGGGTTACTCCGTCAGGGCGGCGTCTTCCGCGCCAATCAGACCCTGGTGGACTGCGTCATGGACTCGATGGATCTCGAGCGTGAAAAAGGCATCACCATCAAAGCCAAGAATGCCACCGTGTTGTGGCACCCACCCAAAGGCGGCGAGGAAATTCAGATCAACATCGTGGACACCCCCGGCCACGCCGATTTCGGCGGGGAAGTGGAGCGCATCATGCGCATGGTGGACGGCGCCCTGCTCGTCATCGACGCGTACGAAGGCCCCCAGGCCCAGACTAAATTTGTGCTCAAGAAGGCCCTGGCCCTCGGCCTCCGGCCTATCGTCGTCGTCAACAAGGTCGACCGCGAACATGCCGATGCCCACCGGGCTCTCGACAAGGTGTTCGATCTCTTCGTCGAACTCCACGCCACAGACGCCCAGCTGGACTTCCCCAGTCTCTATGGCAGCGGCCGGGAAGGCTACATGCTTCCCCACCTCGAGGATTGTGCCGATCCCGAAAAACGAAAACTCGGCCTCCAACCCCTTTTTGAAACCATCGTGCGTCACGTTCCTCCTCCTCAGGTGGACGACGCCGGTCCCTTCCAGTTTCTTGTTTGCAACCTCGGATACGACGATCACCTCGGCCGCATCGCCTACGGCAAGACCATGAGCGGTCACGCCAAGATCGGCGATCAAGTATTCGCCGTGCACAAGGATGGTCAGCGTGAAGCGGGCAAACTCACGATGTTTTTTTCCTTCGCAGGCCTCACCCAGCAGCGCATCGAAGAAGCGGCAGCGGGAAACATCGTCGGCATCACCGGTTTCGAGGAGATTGCCATCGGGGAAAGCATCGTAGCCACCGCAGACACTCCCGCACTTCCCTTCGTCGACATCGATCCCCCCACGATCACCATGACGGTGGGCGTCAACGACGGTCCACTTTCCGGCCGCGAAGGCAAGCTCGTCACCGCGCGCAATATCCGCGACCGCCTGATTCGCGAAACCCGTACCAACGTCAGCCTTTCGGTGAAAGACACCGACTCCGGCAATCTTTTCTCGGTCGCTGCACGCGGCGAAATGCAGATCGCCATCCTCGTGGAACAGATGCGCCGTGAAGGTTTCGAGGTCATCGTTTCGCGCCCCGAGGTGATTTACAAAAAGGAAAAGGGCCAGACGCTCGAGCCTTTCGAGGAACTCTCCGTCGATGTGTCCAATGATGTGCTCGGAGCCATCCTTCAATCGATCGCAGGTCGAAACGGTCTCGTCACCAACATGCAGCACCACGGCAACAACGTCACGGTGCAGGCCGATATTCCCACCCGTGGATTAATCGGATTTGAAACCGAACTCGTGAATGCGACGAGCGGCACCGGCATCATGAGCCACCTTTTCAAGGAATACCGCCCCTACTCGGGTGAAATCATGACGCGCACCAGCGGTACGCTGGTCGCCATGGAGGACGGCGTGGCCACCGCCTATGCACTTGATCAGCTTCAGGAGCGCGGCCGCTTGTTCGTGGAACCCGGCGACCCCATCTATGTCGGCATGATCGTCGGGGAGTGCCCCCGCGCCGAAGATTTGAACGTGAACCCTTGCAAGACCAAGCATCTGACCAACATGCGAAGCGTCGGCGAAGGAAAGGGTATCATGCTCGAGCCCGCGCTCAAAATGTCCCTCGAACGCGCCATTGAGTACATCGCCCCGGATGAGTACGTTGAAATCACGCCCAAATCGATCCGTTTCCGCAAACGCATTCTCAATCCCACCGCACGCAAACGCTCGGGCGTCAAGGTGTGAACCAAGTTTAAAGTTCAAAGTCGACTCTATTTCAAACTTTGAACCTTGAACTCCTTTCCCTCCCCCGAGCGGTAATGGCTCAATTTGAATTTTATACAATAACAGATCGGACTTATTCACCACGAAGGACACGAAGAGCACGAAGCTCTATACGGATTCCCTTCGTGCTCTTCGTGTCCTTGTATGTTCACCGTTGGTTGTCAGGGGTCTGAT
>CAYYYL010000021.1:0-31720 GCA_964475835.1 uncultured Verrucomicrobiota bacterium
AATGCATGCCGCCCATAGGGTTGCGTCAACTTTTGTCTGTAGCGGCGTTGCGCTCGCATGGCGAGATCGCTGGCGGATATCCCCATGCAATCGCGCCTTGCTACAGACAAAAGTTGACGGTAACGCGACCATTTCGACTTTTTCAGCAAGCTGCTAACCCTGTGCCTCTGTAATTGTGGGGCAGATCCCTCCCAAGCAGCCTACGGAGCGCTTGTATAGATGATGTCATCCAGATAGAAGGTGCAGCCGGAGGGATTGTCTTCCTGCGTTGCTTCCACCAGAAATCCACCGACGACACGCGAGAGATCCTGTCCGGTCAGATCCAGTTCATAAGACTGCCACGTATTGGTGAGGATGATATCCTTGAGAGGCAATTGAAACGTATCCCCATAAGGCGAAGTGACCCCCAGGACCCCTCCTGCGGAAACCTTCAGCTTCTCGCCTCCATTCTGACCACGAGCCCAAAAAGTAATTTTTCTGGCGCCTGTTAAATTAAATCCCCCTAGTGGATCCGTTCCCCAGTTGTTCAACGGTGTTAACCAATAAACCCCAAACCAGCCCTGTCCTCCACTGGCCGGAGGCGCATAACTGATGCTCTCGCTAAAAAAGCCGTTGTGCGCTGCATACGACATGGGATTTATGAATACTCTTCCCGGCACGGTGGCATCCCCCATTCCACCCGAGGGAATATAGAAATCCGGGGCATAGTCGAGCGGTTCCGAATAGAGCGCGTACGGCAACGGAAGGGGGCGCACATTCGGAGGTGGCGGGGGTGCGATCACACTCCCATCGTCAAAAACAATATCGTCCACAAAAAAGGTGATCGCTGCGGGGTTGTCGACATGGTTGGCTTTGATGCTGAAAGCCGTCAATACACGGGAAAGATCCTTTCCGTCCAAAGACATCTCAAAAGTCTGCCATGCGGTGGTCAGGGTGACGGGTAGATCGACCACCTGGAATGTATCCCCATAAGGACCAGCGGTGCCTCCCGCGGAAAAGGTCACCTTTTCCCCTCCAGCCTGCCCACGCGCCATGAAGCGAAGTTTTTTGGCGCCTGTCAGGACATTGCCGGCATTCGGATCCGCACCCTTATTTGTAGTTGGGGAAATCCACTGAACGCCAAACCATCCATTGGTCGCATTCGCATGGAGCGGTTTGTAAACAATCCGAAGGCAACGAACCCCCTCTCCCGGATTGAGGGAATACATTTCATCAAAAACAACCGGAGCGGAGGCCGATGGGACGAGTGGCGCATCGCCGGAAAACGAAGGAAGATATCTGCCGTCGAAATCCTTGAAGATGGATTGTGGCAGGGGAAGAATCGCAACGGAAGGAGCCGGAGGATTTCCACTCCCATCGTCGTAGAGGATGCGGTCGAGGTAGAAGGTGATGCCCGCTGGATTTGCAACCCGGGTGGCTGTGAAGACAAATCCTCCCACGACACGAGAGAGATCCATACCCGACAAATCCAATTCATAACTCTGCCACGAGGGGGTCAGGGTGATTTCCTTCAAGGGGAGAGTGAAACTGTCGCGATACGCACCGGTGATCCCCCCCGCACCGACATTGATCTTCTCACCCCCATTTTGCCCGCGAGCCATGAATTGAATTTTCTTTGCGCCCGTCAATCGATACCCACCGTTGGGATCGGTTCCCCAATTGTTCCCAGGCGATTGCCAATAGACCCCAAACCAGCCCTGTCCGAACGCCGGCGCAGTCCACCCCACCTTGATGCATTGGGTTCCCTCACCGGGATTGGAAGTCTCCGTATCAGAAAATATCACCCTTCCCGGAACCTCCCCATCCCCCATCCAACCCGACGGGTAGTATTCATCGTGCATATCCCTATAAATCGCCAGAGGAAGATTCAGGCGTCCCAATTCGACATCCTGTTCATAACGGATATCATCCAGATAAAAGGTGGCCCCGGAGGGATTATCCGACTTCGCCAGCGCAAATGCGAAACCGTCCACCACCCGACTCAAATCCTGCCCCCGCAGGTCGAGGGCATATTCCATCCATGCATCGGTGAGGGTGATGGGCCCCTGTACGGCAAAAAAATGATCCCCAAATACACCCTGCATGCCACCTGCGCCCACATGCATCTTTTCTCCCCCGACTTTTCCACGAGCGAGAAATTTAATTTTCTTCGCGGTCCGCAAATCGAGGCCACCGTCAGATACCGTGGCCAAATTGCCCGAGGGATTCAAAAAATAACCGGCCGCAAACTGCTGTCCCTCACCCGCCGACGCAGAATAGTCCACCCGGAAAGCAAGATTGGTCGAGGTCGTTCCGACATTCTCCATTCCCACTTGAAGATCACTGACATCCCCTGCTCCGTAGGAAGGCACATAATCGATCCATGATTCCTTGAAAATGAAATAGGGCCATGCGGAGGGGGCAGGCAAAACGGGTGCCACATCGTAGCGAATCCCATCCATCCAGAAAACGGCACCCTCCGGATTATCCGCCCGCGTCGCAGCAATCGCAAAACCATCCACCACCCGGGACAAATCCTTTCCAATCAAATCAATCGCATATTCCTTCCAGGACGTGGTCAGGGTGATGGGACCTATCACCGCGAAACTGGTATCTCCATAAGCTCCTGTCACCGACCCCATTCCAAAATAGATTGATTCATGACCCGTCTGTCCCCTCGCCCAAAACCTGAGACTTTTCGCTCCTGTTAGATTCAATCCTCCGGTCGGAACATTCCCCATATTTCCTGCGGGAGCGAGACAGTAGAGGGCAAACCAACCCTGCCCGGAACCCGGCGCCGCGGCGTACTGGACTCGAATGGCCGCCGTCCCTCCAGCTGGACCGGTCGTGTCGAGCGCCAAGGAAACATCACCCAGATCCCCCGCTCCGCCTGAAGCCACATAATCGGACGGAGTATCATGGAACACAACATAAGGAATCGTCACGGCGCCCAGCCGGGATGCCAGGAACAAAAATAAGAGGAACGAAAATCCCGGGAGGATTTTGTTGAAACAGACACGCCGGATCATCAAATCACGTGGAGCCATAGGCTTGGGGCCAACCTTTGAATTTAAGACCAGTTGGGTAGGCCATGAAAGGACAAAAAACACAGGCCTTTCATGGACTGACTCCCGAAAACCAACAACTTCGGAATATCAGGGGCGTGGATCCCTGCGTTGCAGAATGCGCTTCAGATATTGAAGCTGTTCGGAACCTGGATCCAGGCGCAATCCAAGGTCTGTCACCCTCCACGCCTGCTCCAAATCCTCATGCAACACGGCGCTTTTCGCCGCCAGAAACGCAAAGTATGTCGTGGACCAATTCCGCGCTCCCTGGTTCTTCCCCTCCTCACAGGCCTTGAGGACATCGGAAATCATCTGAACCCCCTCCCTCCAACGGGACGACTCGGTGGAAATCCACTGCTCCGCCTGAAAAAGTTTTTTAAGGGTTTCGTCAGAATTTGGAGGAGGCACCTGGCGCACCGGTTGCAACCCTCCCAACAGACAGGGAACGGAACCGGTCGCCCCTGCCTGAATCGCCCCCATTAACTCCGGATTTCCGGAATGAAAAGCATGGAACATCCGGCGCACCATCTCAGGGTTCAAGGAACGCAGACTCTCCCGTTTGAGAGCCGGCACCAGCTCCCATTGCCATGTGCGTTCGTCAAATGCATTGAGAAACTGGGAAATGGTTCCCATATAAAACGCCTTCGGTGCGTCGTATTCCAAAATCGGATACTCCTCCGAATGAATCTCACCCTCATCGACAATGGCGAACGCCGTATTTTGCGAGGCCACCTGCCTGGTCCACAGCGTTTCCGGGGAATCCATTCCTATCCTCATCAGATCCTTTTTGACTTCCGGGCGCTCAAAAACTTCGCGCATTGATGCCGCATCCCAGTACCAGGGTTGACGCCCTCCCATGAAAATCACATCACCAGAGCTTCCCTCCCAGATTTCAACATGCGGAAAGACCGTGCGGAACGCACGCAACAGCATCTGAATGATCCGGTCATTCATCTCATAAAGATGAAACCATTGAACCATGATCCCATCGGGTTTCAGACGACTCGCCGCCAGCTCGTAAAATTCCATGGTGAACACATTGCTGTTTCCCCCAAACCATGGATTGGATGGTTCGCTGACAAGAACATCGTATTGTCTCGGGTCCAATTTCAACACCGTACGGGCATCTTCATTACACACGTGCACACGGGGATCCCCCAACGCCCCTCCATTCCATGGAGCAAAAAAGGCCGCCGCCCTCAAAATGGGCTCACAATTCTCGGCGACCGTGATCCTCCCAACGGGATGCCCAAGCAAGGCCTTCGCAGTCACCCCGCTTCCAAATCCCAGAACGAACACCTCCCGGCTTTCCGGTCTGGCGAACATGGGAAGATGCCCAAGAAGGTATTGGGTTGAAAGATCCGTGCCCGTGGAGGCATCGGACTTTCCATTGACGCGCAGGGAAAGAATATCGCCTTGTCCCAGTTTGGGATTTTTTTCAACGGATACCGTCGCGTCGGCCGCATCTTCATAAAACAAAAGTTTCACGAACTGGCTCCGCTGCCTCAGGTAAAAGGTAAAATCATTCTGGGCCCGCAAGCGGTAAACGCCGGCACTCATCACCTGTTTCCAATGTTCATCTCCATGAAAACCCACCCATATCACTCCCCACAACGCGATCATGCTCATCAGAATTAGCCCCCATTTCCGCATGATCCCTGCCAGAAGCAATGTCCCGAGGATCAATAACAGGGATAGAAATCCCAACGCGCCCCGGAGTCCCCAGTGGGGCATGATCACAAACCCCACGAACCATGCTCCCACGACACACCCCAGGGTGTTCCATGCAAGCAGCGCTCCAACCTGTTCTCCAAGCTGGTGGGGTCGATCCTTTTGAAAAAACCTCATCCAAAGCGGCAACACCGCCCCCAGCAAGGCAGCCGGGATTCCCAACACCACCACGGAAAAACAGATCATCAGCACCTCATGATAGACATAGCCGACCTCATTACGGGCGAGCCCGCTCACCACTTTAAGATAAATACCCGCGGAGTATTCAATCCCGAGCACCCACACCACCAGAAGCAGGGCCGCTCCCCCCCACACTCCCCACGTCGCCCCGATCAAGTTGCGAATGGAAAGACGGGGCGAGCTGACCACATAACTTCCCATCCCGATTCCCAGGATGAAGGAGACGAGCACGATGGAGAAAGCCTGCGTGGAGGAACCAAAAAGCAGACTCAACCCCCGCGAGGCCACCACTTCCAATCCCATCGCCGCCCCGCCGCTGATCGCCACGCCCATGCCTCCCCAAATCATTTCCCGGGAAACCTTGGAAACTTTTTTTGATTTCACCTCTGCAGGAATCGTGTTTGATTTCGACGCGCCTCCACTCAGTGCGATCGCCACAAACCCCACCCCAAGATTGATGAGAGCAGCGAAAAGGACCGTCATCCCCATTCCGAAGGTGCGTATCAGAAAAAATCCGGTGAGGGCCGCCCCCGCAACGGCCCCCAGGCTGTTGATCGCATAAAAACGTCCCACCCACCGGTCGGAGTCGGCCTGCTCACGCTGCAACCACGCCGCGATCAAGGGAAGCGTCCCCCCCATCAAGAGGGTCGGGGGCAATAGCAGCAGCACGCTGATGCCGACTTTCAAACCAATCAACCCGAGACCGGAAAAGGACATTCCGGCTCCCAGAAATCCGAATAAAAAATCCCCAAAATGGTAAATCCAGCCGAAAAGCGCCCCATAAATCCCGATGAGACATTCGACTACCCCGTATGTTTTCAGCGGGGAATGTAGCTTCCGGGATTTTTCGCCAAAAAGCCGGCTCCCCAGAGCAAGTCCAAGCATGAAAACCACCAACACAATCGTCTGAGCCCTGCTAGTGCTTCCAAGGAGCAGAGTGAGATACTTCGACCAGACCACCTCATAGACAAGAGCCGCAGCCCCGGAAAAAAAGAAAAGGATCAGCCATCGCATAATTGAAAGGCGTGAATTTTTCGAACACTCAGGCGGTTTTTCCAGCCAACACTTTTTGAACCATGGTTTCAGCAATCGCAATCATCTCCGCGGTGCTGCGCCCCGGAAAAAGAGATCGGGCCAGCGTTTCAGCCTCAGCCTTGTTGCCTGATTGAACGAGCGCCCTCAGCTGTCCCGTCCTCAATAAAACATTCCCGGGATTGGCTTCGGCAAGGGCTGGCAAAAGTTTGACGCCCCGATCCGTCTGGGAAACACGATCGAGCTCCAGGATCACGCGCAAGGCATGAAAGGCGAGGAAATCATCCAGCACCTCCCCGTGTTTCATTCCCCGTTCCAGCATCTCAAGCGCCGTCTCAAGCGCTTTCGGATAGAAGGAGGGGATATCCACCTTGAGAATATTGGCCAAAAAGGCCTGATTCAGCATCCAGGCAAAATACCTGCCGTTGTTTTTTTTCCTTTGGATGGAAGGGATCCACTCCAGAATCTGCCGCGCGCGATGACAGGCGCAATGCTTCGCCAGCACCTCCTCCCTCCCTGCCCGCCCGATTTCCCGACACCGCCGTTTGTCCGCAAGAAGTCCTTGGATTTTCCGACTCGCATCCACGGGATTGTTCCGCTCGTAAACCACAAGGTGTCGGTCCGGAGTAAAGAGATCCGTAAGACCATTTCCAATGTTCTCGGTCACCAGGGCCGCCCCACAAGTCATCGCCTCAAAAACCCGGAAATTCAGTTCCGCGCCGATGGATTGGTTCACAACCACTTCGCTCCGGGTGAAGATTTCCGGAAAGGCTCCCGTCGTCACCGTCACATCCGTGAGTTTTTTCAGTTCTTCAAAAAATTGAACCCGCTGGGGGTGAATCATTGGATCGAGGGTTCCCACAAAGGATGCCGGGTACACCTTCTCTTCCGACACTTCAACAGGGCCACCGGCAAATAAAGGCAGCCAGACCGGCGTTTCAAATCCACCCGATACAAATTCCTGCACAAAATCCTTTTGCGCCAGCAGGAGAAGGTCGAATGCCCTCGAAAGATAGCAGTGAAGATCCAAGCGCAAATGAGTGTCCACGGCATAAAAAATCATCGGACATGACAACTCGTGCAATCCGGTCACAAGAATCGGTGCGCTGTTATCCAATACAAGGACCAGATCCGGCGTAAACCCCGACGGAAGAATCTGCGAAATGGGAAGAAGGGGGTCCGTGAAGCGGAGATCGCATTGAGGCGTGTAACCGGCAACCAACACCTCATGACCCGCCGCTCGAAAGTCTCCCGCAAACCAGGGATGATTAAGGAGCAGGATCTTCATGAAACGAAAATCGGATTAAATCACTGAATCCCTTTGCACAAAACCTAAAAGAAAAAGGAAACCGTTTCGTTTCAGCAACCTACCGCCTTATGTCAGACGTTTTTTGAATCGCGACACACTCAGCGCCATCACCGCCGCAGCGATGAGAACCAGCGGAAGCATTTGATCCCACAAATCGAGCGGCCCCAACCCCTTCAGGATGATGCCGCGGATGATTTTGACAAAATAGGTCAGAGGAATGAGTTGTCCCAGGTGGTAAATGGGCCAGGGCATCGTCTCACGGGGAAAGATAAAACCTGAAAGCAGAATCGACGGGGGCGCCAGCATCATGACAATCTGCGCCGCCTGCTGCTGGTTTTCCGCAACCGTGGATGCCAGCAAGCCGATACCCAGACAGACAAGGATAAACACAAAGGTCGCCACCATGAGGAAAAGAAAGTTTCCACGAATTGGCACATGAAACAACCCCCAGGCCCCCGCAATCACCAGCGCCGCAATGAAAACTCCGATGCATATGTAGGGAACCATCTTGCCAAAGATCAACTCGTAGGGACGGATCGGCGTCACCAGGAGCTGCTCGATGTTCCCACGCTCCTTTTCCCGGACAAGAGCCGTGGAGGTGATCATCGGCACGAGCAGTTGGAGCAACAATCCCACCAGACCCGGGATCATGAAGAACGAACTCTTGAGATCGGGATTGTACCAGAGACGTGGACGAAAATCGATCGGGGATACCACCGTTTCCGCAAGATGACGGCTCTGGATGAACGCCGCGACGATCGCCTGGCCCGTGTTGAGCGCCGTATTGGCCGGATTCGAATCCGTGCCATCAATCAGCATCTGCACATTGCTCCCGCGCCTGCCAAGCGCATCCCTCGCGAATCCCGGAGGAATATGCAGCGCCGCCTTCACCCGTCCACGGTCAAGGGCAGTGCGAAGCTCCTGCTCTGAATGCACATCCAGGGTGACGTCAAAGTACGCCGATTGAACAAAACTCTCCACCAACTGACGACTGAGCGGGGACCGGTCCTCGTCAAAAACCGCCATGCTCAGATGTTTCACATCCGTATTGATTCCATAACCATAAAGAATCAGCTGAAACACCGGCATCAGAATGATCAGGGCCAGCGTCCGTCGATCACGCCGGACATGAATCAGCTCCTTCTGAATCACCGCTCTAAATCGATCGTTCATGACCCTCCGTCAGTGATGAGAACACGTCTTCAAGCGAGGCATCGATGGGCTGGATGGAAAAGATGGTGATGCCATGGGAACGCGCCGTCTGCTCGAGAGAGGCGCGCGCACGCCGTTCATCGTGAACAAGGATATGCAGCGCCGTGCCATAGGCCGTGATTCCGCCCATCCCTGGAAGACCGCTGAAAACCCGCGATGCTTTCATCAACGGGGCGCACTGGACTTCCAGAAGCCGGCCGTTGAGTTGATTTTTCAGCTCCTTCGGATTGCCAATGGTGAGAAGTTTCCCCTGACTGATGACCGCGATCTGATTGCATCGCTCCGCCTCCTCCATGTAGTGGGTGGTGACAAAGAGCGCAACCCCCTCTTCCGCCGTGAGATAGAGAAGCTCCCAGAGGGAACGTCGCGCCAGTGGGTCAATGCCCGCCGTGGGCTCATCCAGGAACAGAATGCGGGGCCGGTGAAGAATGGCGCTGGCCAGAGCCAGCCGCTGTTTGAGCCCCCCGGAAAGTTCGCCCGCAAGTTTACGGCGCCACGCTTCGAGCCCCGTCAGCTCCACCACCTCCTCAATCCGTTTGCGCAACCCGTCCCCCAGACAATAGACGCGACCGTAGAAGATCAGATTCTCCTCCACGGTCAGATCCAGATAGAGACTGAAACGTTGGGACATGTAACCGATCGACTCTTTAACCTTCTCGGAATCCTTGTTGATGTCGAATCCGGCCACCCGCGCACTGCCATCCGTCGGAGCCAGAATGCCCGTGAGCATGCGAATGGTGGTGCTTTTCCCCGCGCCATTCGGCCCCAGAAATCCAAAGATCTCCCCATAGCCAAGTTTGAAACTGATGTGATCCACCGCCAAAAGCTGGTCGAAGCTTCGCGTCAAACCCTGCGCTTCAATGGCGATTTCACCCATATCATTTGCCATCAAAGACAAGCGTCACATCCGCCGACACACCGGGACGCAAATACACAGGAGGATCCTTCAGACGGACTTTGACCGCAAAAGTCTGGGTGACACGCTCCTCCGGCGTCTGAACATTGCGCGGGGTGAATTCCGCCTTCACCGCGATAAAACAGACGCGTCCTTCGAAGGTCTGGGGCAGACCATCAAAATGAATCTGCGCAGGTTGATCCATCCGGACCCGATTGATCAACCCTTCGGAGATATGGATCCGCACCCACAAATCACCACGATCCCCCACATCGAACACCGGGGTTCCCGCGCCGGCAACCTCCCCCACTTCCTTGGTCTTGACGAGCACCACCCCGCGGATCGGGGAACGAATCTCCTGATCCTCCATCGCAAGAGCCGCCTGCTCCACCGCCTGATCACTGAAACCACCCTGCTTTTGAAGTTGAAGCGTCCTCTGGTGATCGCGTTTCGTCTGCTCGTACCGGTCCAACGTGGCCAGAAGTTGCCCCGGCTCGACTTCATCCCCTTCCTTGACGGCCACCGTTGCAATCCGTCCCGCCACCCTCGCCCCCAGAAGATGCTCTGTCATTTCCAGACTTCCGGAAAACGTCTGTCGCTGTTCACCACGACCACATCCCTGACCTGCCACCAGAACAAAGAGAAAGCCTGCCATCCATCGTAAAGATCTCATCACTTTGGGGTTTCTAAAATTCGATCCATTTCACCTGTCGCATGCGCGAGGCTGATAATCGCCAGCTGATAACTTTCCTTCGCCTGAAGCTTGTGATCCTGGGCTGTGTCGAGCCGCACCCGGGCATCCGTCACATCAAGAACGCTTCCACTGCCGTTGCGAAGCTGCTCCTGCGCCACCGCGAATTGCTTTTCCGCAAGCTTCCATTCCGCTTCGCTGGATTTCAACAACTCAAGCGCCTGAAACAGTTCTTCTCGCGCGTTCAAGGCGCGCGCCTTAAGTTGCCGCTCGGTATCCGTCACCACCAACTCCGCCTCATGAACACGGCTCTCGGCCTCCTCAAAACGGGCCCGACGCAACCCGCCTTCAAAGAACGGCATACTGATTTGAAGTCCCATCGTGTAGACCTCCTCCGATCGGGAAAGACTTTTTCCACTTTCACCATAATCTGCTGTGACCGCCACCTTGGGCAGATTTTCCATCCACTCCGCGCTCTTCTCCGCCTGTCGTTGCGTCAGAGTTTCCCTTCCCACACGCAGGTCGGGATGCTCCTGAATGCGGGCAACCACGTCGGATTCCGGGGGTGGCGAAAAATGCGAATCGGCACCCTCTTCCGTGAAAACAATGGGTCGTGTTTCCGGCAGGGCAAGCGCCGTGAGAAGATCAAGACGACGTTGAAGGGCTTCCAGTTTTAATCGTTCCCATTGATAACGACTGGTGGCGAAGTTGGACTCCGCCTCGGAAAGTTCGACCGGGGTGCCCATCCCCAATTCAAGCCGGCTTTTGGCCATACGCCAGTGCTCTTGATGTTGCTGAACGACGGCGTTGGAAAGCTCCACAGCCTCGGCCGCCCGTCGGGCCTGCAGATAGATCGTCGCCACCAGCGCGAGCACATCCTGCCACTCCTTCTCCTGCTGAGCCCGGGAAATGCTCACCTGCGCCTTGCTGGCCGCAAGACGCTCGAGCGCGGATAAATCGATGATGCTCTGACTAAGTTGAACCCTCGCATCAAAGGAGTTGAACGGCCCCACACTCGAGCCGGCACCAGGAAGATGAATCCCCTGGGAATCCAGATTCCGTTTCTGGCGGCTCTCCGCCGCCCTTCCGGAAATCTGGGGCCAGAAAACAGAACGGGCCTGACTCGCCCTGGCGAGAGCCTGACGCACCCGCTCTTCCGCCACTAACAGACGAATGTTTCTTGTCTTCGCCATCGCAAGCGCATCCGAAAGACGTAGGGGAAGCGGCGACGCAGCCTCCTCCGCCCGGCCTTGAATGCAAATCACCAGGAACATCAACCCAAACACCCGCACCACTCGCAAACCATGCATTCCCGAGTTTACCGCGACCCTTCGCCTAAATGAAAGCGTCTTTGAATCCCCTGTTTTTCCTCCCTCGCCAGATCCGCGTTGAGTCTCCCCGGGCAAAGCGGCTATCGTGTCTTCCATGAGCAAACCTCCCTGCCCGATGTGTGAAATGACGGATATTTTGGAACACCCGGAACGTTGGGAATGTCTCACGTGTGGGCATGAATGGGAACGTGCGCCTGAACCGGACACACCCCTGGGCCCCCGATTGGTTCGTGACGCCCATGGTCAGGTGCTCGCCGATGGGGACTCCATCATCTTGATCAAGGATTTGCCCTTAAAGGGATCCTCTCAGGTGCTCAAGGGGGGAACCAAGGCAAAAAGCATCCGTCTGGGTGACGGTGACCACGAGATCTCCTGCAAAATCGAAGGACATTCCATCGGTTTGAAAGCCTGTTTTGTGAAGAAAGCCTGACGGTCTCTCCTCCTGTTTTTGAATCCGAGACACCGCAAATGATGAACCGCTAAACAAACAAGAAATGGTAGCCCGTACGGGAATCGAACCCGTCTCTCGGCCTTGAGAGGGCCGCGTCCTAGCCGATAGACGAACGGGCCGGAGTGACGTTTGGTTAGAATCTCCCTAGATAGGAGACATTTCAAGGGAAAAGAGAAGCGCGTCGACTGTCAGCTATGGGCTATCGGTTATGGATCTCAGAAAACCTCCCCTAACCCCTCCTTGGCAGGAGGGGGACTGGACAAGTCAGGCACTCGTCGTCGCAACTTTTTTCTGGACGGTCTTCTTTTCCGCCTTCTGACTCCTGACTTCCTTGTCCTCCGAAGCCTTGGCGAAGGAGGATGGATTCTGAATTCCCTTCGTCTTCATCAATTCCCTCGCATGCTCCAGCGCCGTCTCCGATTTCCCACCCAACATGCGCGCCAGCTCCTGGACACGTTTCTCTGCGTCCAACGCCTCAATGCGTGTGAACGTCCTCCCCTTTTCCACCACCTTCACGACTTCGTAGTGATGCTCTCCCAATGCGGCGACCTGCGGCAGGTGCGTGATGCAAAGCACCTGATGTTTTCCGCCAATCTGTCGCATCTTTTCCCCCACCCGACTTCCAATCTCACCGCCCACATTTGCATCCACTTCGTCAAATATCAGCACAGGAACTCGATCCTGATCCGCCAGTGCCGTCTTGAGAGCAAGCATCACGCGCGCCATTTCACCTGAGGACGCAATCTCGCGCAAAGGTTGGGGAGGCTCGCCCGGATTCGGCGCAAATCGGAACTCCATCTGATCCAGACCGGACGGCGAGGGCTCGTCGGCTGTGAGTTCGACGAGAAACACGGATTGAAGAAACCCCAGTTCCTTCAACTGCTTCGCGATCTCCTGGGTAAGTTTCGGAATCGCCTTCTGCCGTGCCGCACGCAGCGCGAGACCGATCTGATCCATTTGTTTTTCGGCGGTCTGTAGCTCCAGATCCAGTTTTGCCAGCTCCTCTTCGCGCCCCTGCAACCGTCGAAGTTTTTCTCCAGCCTGGTTTCCAAACTCGATCACTTCCGGAAGGGTTCTTCCATATTTGCGCTTCAACCCCTGAATGAGCGTCATGCGTTCCGAAAGAAATTGAAGCCGGTCGGGATCCAGATCGATGCGGGAAACGTATATGGAAAGCTCTCGCGTCAGCTCCTGAAGTTGCTCCACCAGGTTCGCGTTCGCAGATTCCAGTTTCGATGCCGCGGAGTCGATCGCGGCGAGGTCCCGCAATGCCCGCTGGGCCTGGGCCAGACTTCCCACCGCCGCCTGGTCCCCCTCCGACAATGCCTCCTGCGCACGGCCCGCGAGATCGAGCAACTTTTGGGCGCTGGACGCCACACGATAGTCCGACTCGATCCGGGCCTCCTCATCCGGCTTCAAACCCGCCGCCTTGATTTCATTCACCTGATGAGAAAGCAGATCGAGCTGCTGCTGAAACTCCTTTTCATCAAGAACAAGCTCCCGCTTCCGGGCTTCGATCTCCCGGACCTTCTTCAGGGCCAGACCAAATGCCGCCCGTGATTTCTCCAGGGATGCAAAACGATCGAGAATCGAGAGCTGGGTCGTGGTCTGCAACAGGGACTGATGATCATGCGGTCCATGGATGTCGACCAGAAGTTCGCCGATCTGTTTGAGAGCCTGGAGGGTGGCCGGGGAGCCATTCACGAACTGACGGTTCACGCCACCGCCAAAGACACGCTTGAGGAGTAGCTGTCCGTCCTGACACGGCTCCAGCCCAAACTCCTCAAGAAGGGATGGCAGATCCTCCAGGGTTCCGACATCAAACACCGCCTCCACGGTGCATGCATCCGCGCCGGAACGAATCCAGTCGCGATCCGCGCGCTCGCCAACGACCAGATTCAGCGCACCGATCAAAATGGATTTGCCGGCACCCGTCTCGCCTGTGATCGCATGAAAGCCCCGCGCGAATTCGAGAGAGAGATCCTCGACCAGCGCCAGATTTTTTATGCGGATGGAAACAAGCATTTACACTTTTTGTACGCCTCCGTATATTAAGCCGCAACCTGAAAGAAATCCCGCATGAACCGCGCTTATTTCATGAAGCATCTTTCACGTATCGCCGGGCTCTGCCTTCTCACATCCTCCACACTCTTCTTTTCCTCCTGTACCACCACCAACAGCCGCCCCGATCTGGTCTGGACGGAGGACGGACATCAATACGGCATCGCCTCCTTCTACGATGACCACGGAGACCGTACCGCAAACGGCGAACTATTTAACATGCACGCACTGACAGCGGCGCATCCCTCGATCGCGCTGAACTCCCTCGTCGAGGTGAAAAATCTGGCGAATGGGAAAACGGTCACCGTGCGCGTCAACGACCGGCTTCCCCCGATTCATGACGGACGCGTGATCGATCTCTCGGTCGCTGCGTTTCGCCGCCTGGCCCCTCTTCAGGATGGCCTGATTAACGTCGAACTGCGCGTTCTGGAATACGGCAATAACAAATACGTGCTCGTAAACCGCTCCGCTCCCGCAGGAAAAATGTATCTGGCCTCGGCCAAGACCACGAAATCCAAGTCCTCCAGCAAGCCCGTCACCCGATTCCGCACAAGCCCTCCCCGCCCTTCCGACCCTGTCGAGGCAACGAAAGACAGCAAAGACGCCAAAATGCTGTAACCGGATCGGCGGTCATAGACCGCCCCTACAGCGTCAACATACTCGCATTTCTTTGCAGCGGCGGTCTATGACCGCCGATCCGTGGAAACAGGAACAAGAGATCGCTTATACCGCATGTCATGTGACAATCGATCGCCGGGTATGCTAGGATTCTTCCACTTTGAAAATCACCTTTCTCGGAACGGGAACTTCCCACGGCGTGCCCATGATTGGCTGCGATTGCCAGGTCTGTCTCTCCTCCGATTCCCGCAACAAGCGGTTTCGCTCCTCCATCCTGGTTGAAAGCAGGGGGGTGAACGTGGTAGTCGACACCACGCCGGACTTCCGCATGCAGTGCCTTCGCTCCCGTCTCCGAAACATCGACGCCATTGTCTATACCCATGAACACTTCGACCATTTGCTCGGGTTGGATGAGATGCGTCGTTTTTGTGTGATGCACGACAAACGCCTCCCCGCCTACGGATCCGCAAAGGTTCTCGACACCATCCGCCGCGTCTTCCCCTACGCGGTGCATCATCCTCCCCCCTACAAAGGTTTACCGGAGATTGATCTACACGAAATCAACGGCCCGTTCTCCATCCAGCATCTGCGATTGATCCCTTTTGCTATGCCTCACGGAAGCACCCAGACGCTCGGGTTCCGGTTTGATGACGAACGCGGCCCTCGTTTTGCCTATCTCACGGACTGTAAGACCGTGGACACCTCCATTCGAAGGGAATTGAAAGGCATCCCCATGCTCATTCTCGATGCCCTGAGGAAGACCTCTCACCCGACGCATCTTTCGCTCAATGAGGCGCTGGAAATCGTAAAAGAGATCCAGCCCGAACAGGCGTACTTCACTCACATCTGTCATGAGATGGAGCACCACGCCACCAACGAAGAGCTTCCGAAAAATGTCCGTCTCGCGTATGATGGCCAAGTTTTTGAGGTTTGATCCATGCCGCATCGTCCTTCACCTCCCCACTGGATTCTTCAACTGGCGATTTTGAGCGCCCTTTTGGGATTCCCCCCACCTGCGGCACACGCCATCCGTCCGGCAGCCACCGACGCCGAGGCGACCATTGTGTTTTACAGTTACAATGTTCCGGAGAGTGAGGAGATCGCCCGGTATTACGCAGCCAAGCGTGGCATTCCCAAGGCAAATGTTTATGGACTGGAATGTCCCGCAAGACAGGAAATCAAACGAGCGGATTTCGAGACGACGATTCGAGGTCCCATTCGTGATTTTGTGAGAGAATACGATTTCATCCGATACGGACGCGTCGTTCGCTGGGATGCGGAAGGCGACATGCTGGGAGCAACCGACAGCGCATTGAAATACATCGTTCTCTGTTACGGAATACCTTTGAAAATCGCCGAAGACCCCAAGCTCCCCGTGCCTCCCGATCTACCTTCCAACAGCGCGAAATTTCGTGCCAATGCCGCCGCGGTGGACAGTGAAATCGCCCTTCTCCCCTGCCCGGAAATCCCCGCCGCCTCGTTTATTCCAAATCCCCTCTTTAACAAAACCTTCAACCGGGAAGTAAGGCTTCGCATGGTATGCGTTGCACGTCTGGATGGCCCCACCCCCGGGGATGTGAAACAGATGATCGATCGCACCATGGATGCGGAACGCCTCGGACTTTATGGTCGCGCCATGTTCGACATGCGGGGAATCTCCCAGGCAAAGTCGGCCTATCAATTGGGCGATCAGTGGATCCGTGAATCCAGGGAGCTTTTCGACAAGGCCGGCTGGGAAGTGCTCGGCGATGAAAATGAAGCGACTTTTCCCGAGGACACTGACGCTTCCCAATGCGCCTTCTATGCCGGCTGGTACTCGGAGAACATCAACGGCCCCTTCGCCAGCGAGGACTTCCGTTTTCAGCCCGGAGCCATCGCCTACCACCTTCAGTCCTGGAGCGCCAAATCCCTGCGCAGCACCTCCCAATACTGGACCGGCCCCTTCATCTCCCGGGGGGTTTCGGGAACGCTGGGCGCCGTCTACGAACCCTATCTTCAACTCACCCCCCACATCTCCATTCTCTTCGATCGGTTGCTGAAGGGAGCCACCTTCGGTGAAGCCGCCTATTCCTGTCAGGAATTCATCTCCTGGATGACCACCGTCGTGGGGGATCCACTCTATCGTCCCTTCGGCATTCCCCTCGACGAACGCATCACCCGGTTTGAATCTCACTTCGACCAACTCGACGACGCCGAATTGGACGCCCTCGCGTGGGCTTACCGTCTCAAGACCCGACAAATGTATTTGAAAGGGGAAACCCGCCAGGCGATCGAACTCGCCTCCCAACAAGCTGTACGGTTGCAACGGCAGACACTCTGGGTGGGGCTGGCCAATCTCCACCTCCTCAACAAAGAGGACAAGTTCGCATCCCAGGCCATCCAGTCCGCCAATGTTTTCTCCAACGACCCGATGCAATCCATCAGCACCCTCCGCTTCGCCGCCCGCACCTGCGCCCAGGCCCAGGACTGGGAACCCGCGCTCCAATTTTACAAGGCTCTGCTGACAGGATTTCCCCAAATCCCCGACTACGCCCGACTCAAAGTCGAAGCCGAAAAAACCGCGATCTTTGCAAAAAATTCTCCTATGGCCCAGTTTTTCAAAAACCTGAAACCTCCCACCGAAACCACCGAATCCTCCACCGCGCCATGATCACCGACACTCATGCCCATCTTGACTACTCCGACTACGACGCCGACCGGGATCTCGTGATCCGACGCGCCAGGGAAATGGGTGTGACGGGGATCCTTACCATCGGCATCGGACGTGAATCCATTCCCAAATCCCTCGCACTTGCCGAACAATATCCGGACGTTTACGCCGCCGTGGGCGTTCATCCCACCGCCATGGATGATCTCCGGCCCGACGAATGGAACCTCCTGGAAAACGCAGCCCGACATCCCCGCGTGGTGGCCATCGGCGAGACGGGCCTCGATAATCACCACCTGCCCGCGGAACACGTGGAGGAACACAAAGCCCGGCAAAAAGACTATTTTCTGCGCCAACTCGAACTGGCTAAAAAGTTCGACAAACCGGTGATCATCCACTGTCGCGAAGCCTACGAGGAAATCCTCCCTATTCTAAAAGATTTTGGACGATTCCGGAAAGAGCCGGGAGTCATGCACTGTTTTGGAGCCGACATGGCGACCGCGGAAAAAGTTTTCGCTCTCGGCTATGCCATCTCCGTCGGAGGCATCCTGACCTTTAAAAACGCCGACGCGTTGCGCGACGTCGTCCGACAGACGCCGCGGGACAAACTACTCCTCGAAACCGACTGTCCCTACCTGGCGCCCATGCCTCATCGGGGAAAGCGAAACGAACCAGGCTATACCCGATTCGTTGCCGAAAAACTGGCGGAACTCTGGAATCTGTCACTGGAAGAAACCACCGGCCTCATCGCGCAAAATGTGAAGCGAGTCTTTGGGATCTGATTTAGCGTGGTTTGAAGAAAGCTCGCTTCTTTATCGAAATCAGCAAAGCCAGACGCAGACTTGTGCCTGGCTGCACTGGGGATGCCAGGTTGGAGCTTGATTACCCGTTCGCTCAGAGAAGTGAGCGGAATCAGGCGGTTTCACCCGATCTTTTGAGATCGCGGAAATATTCCTTCAACATGGTCATAAGAGTGGTCTTTCCCCGATTGGATTTCAGATAAAGTTCCCTTCTTTTCGCGTCTGCCTTGGACTGATACGCCTCGTAAAAGATCAGCTCCAAAGGCAGATAGGCCTTGGTGGATCGGACTTTCCCATCGTTATGGTAAAGGATTCGTGATTTCAGATCTTCAGAATATCCAATGTAGATGAAATTCTTTTGAACGTTATGGATAACATAAGCGTAATAGAACTGCATGAGCTCATGATTCAATAAGGACTTGGCAGGTACAAATCTGCTTCTGGCAAAGCCAGGCGCAGACTTGTGCCTGGCTGCCTCGCATGGATTCGAACCATGACAAACTGATCCAGAGTCAGTTGTGCTACCGTTACACCACGAGGCATTGCGAACGAGCACTATATCAAACCGTTTCAACGTCTCAACTGGGAATTTGAAGTCGCATCAGGAACAAATGTGAATGGGGATTTTCCTCGAACCAGAGCGACTTTTACGACAAGAATCCATCCTGCACTCGGGCCCTTAGCTCAGCGGTCAGAGCAGGGGACTCATAATCGAGGAAGGGTGTTTTTGCCACGTTTTGCCATAGGCTATTTTCCTTTGCAATGCACTCGCTGATAGCAGGTTACGAGAATTTTTCCATTTGCAGTAATTAGCCGGAATATGCTCCAAAAACAGCAACCAGTATCAGATTGCAGTATCAGATTTGCCCCGTACAAATCACATTAAACATGTTCACAAATCCTGGGCGCTGTCATGGCGAAATTTTGTCGGCCAAGTACTGAATCACGGAAGCGATAAGATTCTCAGCCTCCTTTTTGGGTCTAAAATAGTGATCCGTTCCTCATGCCGGGTAAATCTCGCCAGGCCATTTGCACAAATCGGCCAACAACGTTGTGCCGTCATTGGGCCTTCTTATTGTGTTTTCTTGATCGAAAACTATCCATTCAGGGCTATGGACTAAACTTGGGCATCACCCTGATCATAAATTCGTCAAACAGTGGTACCGTAAAAGCCATGTCACCATGAGCGGGACTATAAATCATCCCTTTCTTAATTAGTTTGGCTCGCACCGGTCCAAGACTGGTTAACTTGACGCCCAAGACATCGGCTATATCACTCGTGCGATGAGCACCTGGTCCGAGTTTTGCCATTGCACGCAAAAAATTCTTTTCACTTGGAGTTAGGCGATCGAAGCGCACTCGGAAAAAGTTCTGATCAAGGCGGGGAATGACTGTTGTGGTGGTGGCTTGAACAATTTGCAGTGTGATTGGACTGGTCGTAGCTAGGTTCCACGCCTGATAACCCCACTCCTGAAGAAAATACGGGTAGCCCTTCGTCAGTCGAAACACTTCGGCCAGAGCCGGATTAGCAAAGACCACTCCCGCCGCTTGTGCCGGATCCCGGAGAGCTTTCGCCGTATCTTTTTCCGACAGCGCTCCAATATCCGGAAAACTGAACAATCGCTCCGCATAGGATTTAGATTCTCCAGCCAACCCCGGAAGGATCGGCAAGCCCGCACCCAAGAGTACCAGCGGCAGCCGTCGTTGCTGAACCTTGTGCATCGCCATGATCAACGCACCCAGTTCCTTCTGATTGAAATATTGAATCTCATCAATGAGCACGGCAACCGCACTCTTCCTTTCCTCAGCAGCTTCGGCGACTGCAACAAAAAGATTGGGCAGATCGATTTCCAGATCACCGCTGTCGGCAGTTCCCTTTTCTGGATCAATGTCTAATCCAAACGTCACTTCTCCCACCGTGACTTTGAGAGCGCCAACAAAGCTTCGAAGGACAGCTAATCCGCGTTTTACTTTGTCCCCGGTTCCCGCCACGCGGTCCAGATCGTATAGAAGCATTCTCAGGTAAGGAGCGATCAGAGGACCAAGGGGTTTATCCTCATGGGCTTCGATGGAGATCGTCCTGTATCCATCCTCTTTTGCCAATCGCTCAATTTCATTGAGCAAAACCGTTTTTCCGACTCCACGAAGCCCCGTCAGCAGCATGCTTTTTTCAGGACGCTTCTGTTTGATCCGGCCAAGAAGAATGCGTGCCTGTTCGAGTATCGGATCTCGTCCCACAAGCTCGGGAGGTGGGGAGCCGGCGCCTGGCGAAAAGGGATTTTTGATGGGATCCATATTGGATTTATACCCATTTATACCCATTTATATCTAAAATCGAGTATAATTTGCTATAAATGCTCGATCATAATTTGAACACTCTTTGGCAAGATGGAGAAATGTCTGGTATGCCCAAGGCAACGAATAGGCAGATCTCGAAATGATCCAAAACAGCAGCCAAGAGACCGAATTGGGCAGCAGCCTGCTGCCCAATTGCCCTGGTTCCATATTGTGCCCCTCCAGATCAAGGCTTCTGATGACAAACCGACCTCGCCATTGGTGGCTGGTTTTGAAGTGATCGATGACAGCCCGTGTGGGTGGTTGCCTCCGCTCACTTCGCTTCGTCAATCCACCCCACGCGCCGCGATGGCTTACCCGTTGATCGTTTTAATTCCCGAACGGGAATAAAATACCCCATATTGTCTTTCAAGGAGTATTTATTCCCGATCGGGAACTTTTCGCTTGATTTAGCCGATGAGCCGCCTTAATGTTACCGTACGGTAACATTGAATTTGAGCTATGAAATACACCCCTGAAAAAATTGGCGAATTGGTCAGCAGCACCCGCAAAAGCATGGGTGTGACCCAAAAGAATTTGGCCATGACCTCCGGCACAGGCTTGCGCTTCATCATTGATCTGGAGAAAGGGAAGCCCACTTGCCAGCTTGGTAAAGTGCTTACCGTTCTGCATACGCTGGGCATCAAAATCGAGATGATTCCACCCGCCGGGAGCGGCAAGAAAGGAATTTAGGATATGCCACGGATGTTGGACGTTTATTTGCGTCGGGACTTGGTGGGCCAGCTCATTCAGGATGAGAATGGTCAGATGGCATATCATTATGCCGAAAGCTGGTTGAACCATGCAGGTGCGATTCCGCTGTCCCATTCGTTGCCACTCAGAAAAGAGCGGTTTAACCGCAACGAGTGCCGGGGATTTTTTGCCGGTGTCCTGCCGGATGAAAGTAAAAGGGAGATTATCGCGAAGAACCTCGGAATCAGCGCCAAAAACGATTTCGCCATGCTGGAACAAATCGGGGGCGAATGTGCCGGAGCCGTGACCTTTATACCGGCGGGGGGAAAACTGCCTGAACGTAATTATAGCTACCGCCCGTTGATCGGAGGAAAACTGGCGGAAATGCTCAGGCTGTTGCCGCGCCGTCCGCTGATGGCAGGCGAGGATGGCATCCGGCTTTCGTTGGCAGGCGCGCAGGACAAAATTGCCGTGCATGTCTCCGGCGAACAAATTTCCATTCCACTTGGCGGAGCACCCAGCACGCATATTCTTAAACCGGCCATTGAGCGTTTTGAAGGCATCGTGTTCAATGAAGCTTTCTGCATGAAACTGGCCCATGCGATTGGCCTGCACACGGCCAAAGCCGAAGTGGGCAAGGTGGAGGACATCGATTATCTACTCATTCAGCGTTACGACCGGATCTCGTTGCGGGATGTTCCAGACGGTCCCGAATATTTGGAACGGGAACATCAGGAGGATTTTTGCCAGGCACTTGGCATCAGTCCTGACAATAAATACCAGAACGAAGGTGGGCCTTCGCTCAAACAGTGTTTTACGTTGCTGCGTGAATTGTCCAGTGCCCCGGTGATTGACCTCCAACGATTGTTGGATGCTGTCATTTTCAATTTTCTGGTCGGAAACCATGATGCTCATGGAAAGAATTTTTCGTTGCTATATGGCCGCGAGACGCGGCTGGCACCGCTTTACGATGTTCTCAGCACTGCCTATTACCCGGAACTTGCCAAAAAAATGGCGATGAAGATCGGCGGTGAATATGCCTCCGACAAGGTATTGCCGAAACACTTTGATCAACTGGCCGATGAAGCGGGACTGGCCAAGCCGATGGTAAAACAACATGTGCAGGAATTGGCGGAAACAGTCCTGTCAAAAACACCTGACTTGATCACCGAGCACCCCACTACCAAAGCTGTCGCTGCGCTGATTCAAAGCCGCTGTGCAAAGGCATTGGAGAAATTCAAATAAAAATAACAGATTGCTGTGACCGAAAGTCCCCATGCATGAAATTCCATCATGCCACTTCGATTTTCATGGTACTTGCAGAGTGCTGCCAACCATGAAAAGCCTCAATGCTTGCGAGTTTTGAGTTTCGTCAAACCAGCCTTGTCACCCTTGATCCATTGTTCCATCTGCGTTTTTGTAAAATCCCGCAGAAGAACGGGCACGGCCGTCTGTAAGAAGATTCCTCCCTCGCATTCCTCAACAAGAACCATCGGTTGATCGATTCGATCAAGGCCGAGTTTTCGGCAAAGCTCCGGCGGCAGGATGATCGTTCCGCGTTTGCTGACCCTGAGCATTGTCATGCAGTAATTCGGCAACCAAGCGGAATATTTTTTTACGCGGCTCCTCCCAGGCTTTTGTCCGAATCTTTGATGACAAAGCGTGCCTTCAGTCTGGCCACCGTGGTTGCCAGATTGGCTTTTTCAACTGAACGCAAAACCTCGTTGAAGTCCTTGTAGGCTGCTGGAGCTTCATCCACGGGATAAAACCGGCAGTTGGTCAAAATATCGTGAGCGTCCAACTCTTGATCGATGGTTTTCTGGTCAAGAGCACGGATGGCGGCCTTCCGTCCCATGGCCCGGCCTGCGCCGTGGTTCACACTGAAGCAGCTTTTCGCAGCTCCCGCGTCCGCCACCATAACTGCCGATCCGGCTTGCGGATTTCCGGGAAGGAGAATGGGATGTCCCGTTGCTGCGAACGGAGTTTCCTTCAATGCATGATGGCCGGCGGGAAAGGCGCGCGTTGCGCCTTTGCGATGAACCCATGCAAGGCGGTCTTCCACGATTTCCTGTCGCGCGATGTTGTGGCTGATGTAGTAAACCAGTTGTCCTTTCACGCCCGGAATCACTTCCTGAAAGGCTTCAAGAATCAGTGCGTTGATCAGAAGATGATTCAAGGTGGCAAAATTTGCGCCAAGGGCCATGTCGTCGAGATACGCATTGGCTTCCGGCGTTCCCAATGGCGCATAAACCAACTCCCGGTCCATTCCCGGCAAGGGAATGTCCCACGTCTTAAAGTGTTTCTGGAGGGTATGGAACTGCTCTGTGGCAAGATTATGTCCAAATCCTCTCGATCCACAGTGGGATAGAAAGGCGGCACAGCCATCTTTCAAACCAAAGATTTCGGCCACGCGCTGGGAGCGTTCATCACGCCCAACCTCGACCACATTGCATTCTCCAAAGTGGTTTCCGCCTCCGTAAGAACCGAGTTGACCAATCTTGTCTTCAAAATTTGGAAACCGGCCGCTCGACAGGAGAAAATCGAGACGCTTTTCAAGAGCGTCACAGGTTCCATCGTGCCCTTGGTGAAAGGCGTCTTCGCAATAATTGGCCCAATCGGCGGGGATGCCCAGCAATTCACAGGTTCCTTTGGTGGCTCCTTCCACTACCAGACGGCGTCCCAACTCGGGATCCACCCGGCGCGCTTTTTTGACCGAGCGCTGGCCTTTTCCGGCGCCAGTCGGAGTGCGTTCGACAATCGCGTTGATCAGGTTCCGTCGGACCGTTCGATCCACGATTTCAGAAGCCGGCAAATCCAATTGGAGCAGGCTCATGGAGCATTTGATATCCACGCCCACGGGGCCGGGATAGATGTGAGTGGGGGAAACCAGGACGCATCCCACCGGAGCGCCATAGCCACAATGGGCATCAGGATTGAGTACCAAATCGGTGACGCCTGGCGCTCCACGTGAATTAAGCGCCTGTTGGATGCATGTGGCATCGAATCCATCACGGATGGCTTGGGTGCCAATGACTGTGATCGGTTTTCCCTTGTTGTCAGGCGCGGGGATGAAGCCCGTCGCTTCATCGGTTACGATAATCTCGGGTTTTGTGTTTGTTTCCATGGAAGTTCTTTATTTTTACCGTGATTGCACTTCTCGTGCGATGGGAATTCCCAGGCCTCTCCCAAGGTGAACCCTCAGGAGGGACTGAGCTATTCCGATTCAGGTGTGATGTTGATGTTTTTCTTTTTGTTGGAAGGAAGCGTTACAATGCCGTGAGGCAGTCCCAGCACCAGCGTCTGGCTGTTTGCAGCCACTTGCAGAGTGCGCAAGCTCAGGAGCGCAGGATTGTCATCGATCATGCGCGCGGCATTGGCCAGGTTTCGGAGCGCGGCGCTTTCGCCACGCGCTTTCTCGAGGGCAGCCAGGCCTTCCTTCCGGGCCTTGACCACTTCATTGAAGATTTTCTTCAATTCTCCCGAGAGCATCACGTCCCGCACTTCAATGAGCAGGACCTCGACCCCAATGGCCTTCGCAGCCGTCTGAACGCCTTCAATCAGTTCTTTGCTCAGATCCACGCGCTTCGTCATCAGGTCTTCCATGGTCATTTTGCCCGCAGCCGTTCGCAGCGCGATTTGCACCAGGCTGTAAACGTGCGAGTGACAGTCCATCACTTCGTGGAGCGCCTTGGCGGCGTCCACAATCCGATAGCTCAGCACCAGGCTGATTTTCACGCCCAAATGATCGGCAGTAAGAATTTCCTGTCCTCCCAGGGCAAGAGTTCGAGCCCGCAGATCAACCACGACAAAGGTGTTCTTCTCTCCAAAGAAGCGATGTTTGCCGGGAGCCAGCATCTTTACAAATTTTCCATTTCGGTACAGAAGCCCGATTTCGAATTCACGCACCACGACCTTCTTCAAACGCGTGACCATGAAAATTCCAAGAGCGATGAGGGTGATTATAGTTACGATTACGATGTTCATATCAGTTTTCTTTCTAAAGTGATTCGCGACGGGGACCCGAAGAAAGCGCGGGGAAGACACGAAGGCTTCCTCAGGGCGCTGGCTCCGGTGCATCGGAAGATGCTGTCCCCGTTGCGAATGGTTTTGTGCGGTTATGCGGGAGTCGAACCCGCTGTTATTACCAGAAGCTGGTGAGGGTACGCGGACGTTCATGGACAGATGTCTTTGAAGCCGCATCTCAAACCAGCAAATTTCGAAATGTTTACCTCTCTTTAATCAAGAAGGGATTCCAATCCACGATGTTGTGAACATTGCGGATCATCAAGGTGGCTGGCATTTCCCTGGGCGTGCGAGGCATGCCAAGAAGTTGCAGTCCCGCCTCATGGGGCAGGCGATTCGCCTTGCGGGCATTCACCTCCTTGCAAGCCAGCACACAATTGTCCCAACTGGTCTTGCCGCCGCGAGAGCGAGGCACAACGTGATCGATGCTCGCCTCGTCGCGCTTGAGGGGTCTGCCCGTGTATTGGCATTGTCCGCCATCTCGGTCCCAGATGCCGCGAGCCGAAAAACGCAGCCTGCGCTTGGGAACCTTGGAAAAGCTGGTGCACACAATCACCGTGGGAACCCGAATCTGGCTATGCACTGTTCGCACGAAGGCATCGCTTTCGCGGACAGGAAGCTTGATCCAATCCTCCCACTTGACGGGCACCATCACGTCCAGGTTTTGGATGTCGAGAGCGGTGGCCGAGTCGGCGGCCATCATGCAGAACGCCTGCATGGGCGTTTTGACATGGATGGCCTGCCAATTTCGGTTAAGCAGCAGAACCGTTGGTTTATTGAGGGTTTCGTTCATAAAGTAAAATGGTTGTGTGTGCCTCGGTGTCTGTTCTTTGTTGCTGAGCGTGAAATGGTACTCCCGGAGGTAGTTGCAACCTCACCATGACCCGATTAAAAGTCGGGTGCCGGTCTCCTGTGGCTTCGGGAGTGATAAATGGCCTGCCAACCGTAGCCTCTCGCGAAGGTTGGTGCTCGCGGCAGGGTTCGCACCTGCACTGGCGACGTTCTCAACGTCGTGCCTCTGCTAGTTGGGCTACGCGAGCAAAGTGGCGCCCGTGGCCGGACTTGCACCGGCTAATGTTCCAGCTTGAAAGGCTGGCCGCTCGAGCTGCTTCGCGCTCACGGGCATGGAAAATGGTCCTCCCGCCTGGACTCGCACCAGGACTGCGCCCACATCCAGGGCTCAACGGGTATAAGCCGTTCGTGCTGCTTTACACTACGGGAGGAAAATGGAGGAGCGCCGTGGACTTGCACCACATTCCGCAGGACGGAACATTGCGTTTAGCAAACGCACCCGGCGCGCTGGTCCGGTTGACGCTCCAAAAACCAAAGGGAGAGGTACGGTTGAAGCCTTCGTAATAGAATGCTGAAGGCTTCAACCGTAACCTCTCCGGTGAGAAAGGCGCGTATTTCTTTTGCAGCCTCTCGGGATAGCGTTTTTTGCTTTCGGGTATCGCAATACCACCACCAATTTGCCGATTTACCCTTCAAACGACGATAGCGTGGCCAGAGCTGGTAATTTGTGAAACGATTCTCAATTTCTCCCAATCGACTTTCAATTTCTGGATCGATCATTTTGGTATGAGTGATCCAATTGGGAACAACGGTGAGTTCATAATACCATGGATGGACGAACACGAATTCGAATGCGCGTTGCCAGCCATTCCTTTCCCATCGAAAGTATCTCAGCCATTCGAGGGGCAATTTTTCCTGTGCCCATCTCCAACGGCAAATACTTCTGAGGGGTTGCATGATTTCCACCATTTTTTTGGATTTGCCCCTGCGATGGGTGAAATCAGAGCGTTTGCAGATTACCGTACTGTTTAGATAAGGCAGAATTTGCTCGAGGGTGGAACAATCAAGGCGTTGTCGGGAACGTTCCGTTAAGACATAGAATCGCATCCAACCCCGCTGATAAGGCTCATCGAGTTTCATCAGCCCAAGCTCCCGATTTGTTTTCTCGAGGCTTTCCCGCTCACGATACAGTGCGCGCAGCGCTTTCTCCTTTTTCTCTTTTTGATTTATCATAGGTCTTTATTGGATTGTGATGTTGTCCCACCTCAAGCGAGGCGGGTTTGATTTTGCCTTCAGAACGTCGGCAAAATTGGTGCCCACGGCAGGACTTGCACCTGCACTGACCAGATCTTGAGTCTGGCGCCTCTGCATTGGGCTACGTGGGCAAATTGGTGCTCCCCGCGGGATTTGCACCCGCACTGGTCCGGGTTTAAGCCGGATGCCTCTGCTTGGTTGGGCTACGGGAGCGAAAATGGTGCGGGTGGCTGGTGCTGCCCCAACGACCTCCTGTGTGTGAAACAGGCGCTCTGCTGTTGAGCTACACCCGCAAAATGGCACTCCTGGCAGGAATTTCACCCGCACCCTCCTGGTTCGAAGCCAGGCACTCTATGATTAAGCTACAGGAGTTCAAATTGGTGCCGCACCCAGGACTTGCACCCGGACTTTCCGCGTTCTGAGCGCGGTGCCTCTGCGTTGGGCTAGTGCGGCGTAAAATTGGCTGCCTCGCGTGGATTCGCACCACGATCTTCAGGGTCAAAACCTGAAATGCTACAGATTGCACCACGAGGCATTTTCAAATGGATCCGGCGGCGGGACTCTCACCCGCATGGTCCTCTTTACAAGAGAGGTGCCTTCCTGATTCGGCCACACCGGAGACAAATTGGAGGAAGTCGGAGGGCATGCTCCTCATCCCCATGGTGGGGACCCATCGTTTTCGAAACGACGCAGGCACGCTTGTCCTGTTCGACTTCCAATGGTGCCGTTGGTGGGGATTTCACCCACAACCTTCCGGGTAAGAACCGGTTGCTCTGGAAGATTGAGCTACAACGGCGAAAAGCATGGAGGAAGTTCGTGGGAATGCTCCACAACCCCGGATGTCCGGGATCCAGCGGTTTTCCAAACCGCGGCGGCTCGCTTGTCCGCTTGAACTTCCCTGCATGGTCGCTCCGGCCAGATTTGCACTGGCATCTCTCGGGGTATGAGACCGGCGCACTCCTGTTGTGCTACGGAGCGGATTCAAGTTGGTGTGGCACGGGGGAGTTGCACCCCCACGATCTGCTTGGAAGGCAGGCATGCTGGCTATTACATCAGTGCCACGATGGTGGACCGTGTCGGCAATGCTCCGACCTGTTATCCTCATTGCAAGTGAGGCGACCACTCTATGCAGTCCCACGGCCCGAAATGGATCCGCCAGCCGGACTCGCACCGGCCTCTGCGCGATACCAATGCGCTGAATCGCTTTCTATTCTTTGGCGGCGTGGACGCGCACCCGGGACTTGCACCCGGTAAATCGGTTTTGCAGACCGAGGGTTCGGCTCTTTACCTTGTGCGCGAAAATTGGGGTGACCGACGGGTTTTGCACCCGTTCCTACAGGTTCACAGCCTGTCATGCTTGCTGATTACACCACGGCCACCGTTCCGGTTGCGGGCCTCCGTACAAGCAGGCGGCCCGTTTTCGGGGCCTCACAGGAAATGAGCTCTAGGTCTGTCACACCCCCTCGGCGTGAACGAAGAAGCGTGCTGTTGTTCTCACGATGATTTCCTGCGCACATGGGTCACCATGTTGCCGCAACCAAAAATGGAGCCTCCGGTCGGACTCGCACCGACGAATGCCGCTTTACGAAAGCGGTGCTGTAGCTGCTGAGCCACGGAGGCTTAAACTGAGGGAGCAGCGAACTCCCCGAGCGGATGCCTCCGCCTGCGACCGGGTCATCGCAATCGCTGCTCCCGTAAACTGGCATCCCCACCAGGACTTGCACCTGGAACCTCTTCCTTCGCACGGAAGCATGCAAAGCTCTTACACCTTGGGGATATGGTGGCTGGAACGGAGTCGCACCGTGCCTTCCTGGTCTTCAGCCAGGCGCTCTCCTTCGTGAGCTATCCAGCCATGAAAAAAATGGTCCGCCTGGCTGGATTTCCACCAGCGGTCTCCCGCTTATCAAGCGGGCGCTTTGGAGTGCTAAGCTACAGACGGGAACTTTTGGCTGCCGCGCGAGGGTTCGCACCTCAATCTCCTGGGTCAGAGCCAGGCGTTCTACTGGTTGAACTACACGGCATTTTTTAATGTGCTCGCAATTCCGCATTCCTCATTCGGCGTTCCACATTCAAAATGGCTCTCCCGCTTGGACTCGCACCAAGACGAGGCGGTTAACAGCCGCCCATGCTACTTTCACATCACGGGAGATTGAGACTGGCGCTCCTTGCAGGATTTTCACCTGCATCGCCGGCTTTAGAAGAGCCGCACTCTATAATTTGAGCTACAGGAGCATAGAAGAATGGTCTCCCACCCCGGTATTGCGCCGGGTGTCTCCTGGTCCCAAGCCAGGCGGATTGCTTTCTTCCTCGTGGGAGTTTGGTGGAGCCAGACCGGTTTGCACGGTCAACCTCCTGCGTGTCGGGCAGGTGCTCCACTGGATTGAGCTATGGCTCCATGAAATGGCGACCCGGACGGGTGCTGCCCCCGCTATCTCCGCCTTGACAGGGCGGCGAGTCTGCTGTTTCTCCTCCGAGTCTTAAATGAATGGTGGGGATTGGTGGTATCGCGCCACTTGCCGCTTCCGGTCTAAAAAAAAGGCAACGGTTTTACAGACCGCCGACCGGGACAATCCCCAAAATGGTTGCAGGGGCCGGAATTGAACCGGCGGAAGGGAGCGTATGAGACTCCCGGAGGGCCATCCTCTCCCTGCGGTCATGGCACGGCGTGATGGTGCCGCCCCATCCAGGCGGAGTTTTGGAGACTCTGCTGCGCAAGCTGGCGCCCGCCGTGTTGAAAATGGTGCGCTCGGCGGGAATTGCACCCACGCCTCCGCGTTGGCAACGCGGCATTCTGCTATTAAACTACGAACGCTGACGGGAGGAGCCCAATTGCTCCTCCCGTTCCTTTGAATGTGACTTCCGGATGCACAGGCAACCGGGAATCACAAAATGCAACAAAGAACAAACACCGATGCGAGTGGCGCCGGAGTTCCGGGTTTCTCGCAGCCGCAGGTTTTTACAGCGGTCGTTTCCGTGTTTACAGGCACACGTCCTAATGGCCTTTCAGGGTTTTGATGGGGTGATCACGGGACAGACCTTCCCTGTGAGCGTCTTATTGACAGCTCGTCCATGGACGAGTAAGTTTGACCTGGTTGTGAACGGTCGGACTTACTCGTAAGTCTGATTGTAACCACCGGGTCCTGCATCGGTTACAGCCGGTGCGGGACCTTTTTTTCAATAGGTTTTATTCGTTGTCTGGTTTTCCTTTCGGTTGGGGTATAAAAACAAAAAACCCTGCTTTCACAGAGGAGAGCAGGGTTTTCCGGAAAAAGTATGGAATTCGGGATTTACCTGCTCGCCTCCCTGGGGGTTGAATTAATCCGATCGAAACGTAATCCTTCGGCATGATCCATCCCCGTACACAGCCACGAGGCTGCGCTGACTTTGGATTGATATGTTATGGGGGTTCTCATTGAAGGAATGATTTGAATGTCTAAGTGATAGCTATATCAATATCGGCACTGCGTCAAACGAAATTAATAACATTCTTCAAAAAGCATGGGACATTCATCCAAACAGATGCAAATCACACCTCAGCGCTTGATTGCAGACAAGCACCTCAAGAGTCTGGCGAGAACTCAAAAAACGACTGGTTTGGATTGCCAACGACCGCTAATCTGATCGGATATCGATGAGTCATAAAATGAATCTTGTCCTCCCTTCCGGAACGCGCATTGTCACGCGTAGCGAAGCAAATCGCATCGGCGGAGGAACTGCGATCCCATCTGGAGCTGTAGGAATCATTATGGAATCTCCCACGGATGCGCAGCATGCCTATAAAATCCGTTTCAATGACGGCGCGGATGCGATGCTGCGCCGCACGGAATTTTCCATCCTCAAAGAGTTCAAAGGCGAAGGAATTAATGTCGATGTGCATGGAATGGATTTTGAAGATTGGAAACCTTTTATCATTTATCGCTGCGTTGTGGGCTCTCAAGCATTTGGTTTGAGTGATGAGGAATCGGATGTGGACCGCCGGGGAATTTACCTGCCATCAGCCGAATTGCACTGGTCGCTCTATGGAGTGCCCGAACAGATTGAGAATAATGACACCCAGGAAACCTACTGGGAATTGCAGAAATTCATTGTCATGGCGCTCAAGGCCAATCCCAATATCTTGGAATGTTTGTACACACCGCTTGTCGAATTTGCATCACCCCTGGCACAGAAGCTTCTTGAGAAACGCCGTATTTTTCTTTCGAAACTAATTTATCAGACCTACAACGGCTATGTGATGAGCCAGTTCAAAAAACTGGAGCAGGATCTTCGCGCACACGGTGAGATCAAATGGAAACACGCCATGCATCTGATGCGTCTTTTGCTGTCGGGCATTGCTGCTTTGCGGGAAGGTGAGCTTCGGGTTTGTCTTGATGAACATCGGGATGCCTTGCTGCAAATCAAACGAGGTGAAATACCATGGAAGGATGTGAATGCCTGGCGGTTAAATCTGCACAAGGATTTTGATACCGCTTTTGGTTCCACAAGTTTGCCGGAGCGGCCAAATTATGAAACCGCCAACCATTTTCTTATAAAAGCACGCCTTCAAAATTGCCACATTCGGCCCAACTGTTCATGACCATTGACCCACGACTTCGACGAATCGTCGCCGGGCAACCGCATCC
>CAYYYL010000021.1:31730-47691 GCA_964475835.1 uncultured Verrucomicrobiota bacterium
TGCCACGATCAGTGGGGCTCATCTTTATGGTTTTCCATCTCCGGACTCCGACTACGATCTTCGTGGAGCACATGTACTGCCTCTCGAAAAAATTGTGGGGCTCGAGATAAGCGGTGAGACAGTTGAGGATTCTCGAGTGGTTGAAGGATTGGAAATGGACATTGTGAGCCATGATGTGAAAAAGTTTTTTAGCCTTTTACTGAAAAAGAATGGTTATGTGCTGGAGCAGCTTTATTCCCCATTGGTGGTTCACGCTACACCGGAACATGCCGAACTCAAGGAGATGGCGCGCGGCTGTATCACCAAACACCATTCCCATCACTATTTTGGTTTTGCGGAAACCGAATGGAAACTATTCGAAAAAGAGAGGCCACACCGAGTGAAACCCTTGCTCTATGTTTACCGGGTGTTGCTCACAGGAATTCATTTGATGCGCACAGGCGAAATTCAAGCCAATGTGGTCAAACTGAATGAGGAATTCCGTTTGTCACAAATCAATGATCTCGTTGCGCGTAAGCTTGCTGGCCCGGAGAAGTCCACACTGGATGATGGAAACCTTGAGTTTCATCGGCGTGAATACGAACGCCTTCGCGGTGTGTTGCAATCAGCACATGAGGCCAGTCATTTAATTGAAACTCCGAGTGATGCAACCCGACATTCGTTGAATGACTTATTGGTGCGGATACGCTTATTAACAATAGCTTAGACACGATTTGAACGTCAGTTTTGGCGTTGCCCTTCTTTATCGGGTGTGGCTGAGTTCTGATTTTGTTGATTCAAATGACTTGGACAGAATCCATCGCGACGGTATTCGGTCTGCTTTGCGTCTGGCTCACGGTTCGCCAGAATATTTGGTGCTGGCCGACGGGACTGGTTCAGGTGGTTCTCTATATTTTTGTTTTTTACCATGCGAAGTTGTATTCGGATCTGATCCTTCACGTCATCTATGTGGTCCTGCAGATTTACGGATGGTACCACTGGCTTCATGGCACGAAATCGCAGCAAACCCTTGAAGTCACCATCCAGACGGTCTGGCAAAATCTCATGTGGATTTTGACGGCATTTCTTGGAGCCATCGCGTGGGGATACGTCATGGCGTCTTTCACGGATGCGGCCGTGCCTTATTTCGATGCGTTCATTGTCGCCACCAGTTTGATTGCCCAATGGCTTATGACCCGAAAGAAGCTGGAATCATGGTTCTTCTGGATCACAGTCGATGTCGTTGCGATTGGCGTCTATTTTTACAAATCACTTTATATGACAACCGGTCTATACACGGTGTTTTTGGTTCTCGCCATATCGGGATATTTTGCCTGGCGGAAATCCTTATCGAAACCTGGAATCCCTGCACTGTAAAATGAAAGTCGGACTCACCCTTGGAAAATTTGCACCCCTGCATAAGGGGCATCAGCTTTTGATTGAAAAGGCCTTTTCAGAAAACGATCACGTGATCGTGATGGTTTATGATTCGCCGGACTTCACATCCGTTCCCTTGCCGACTAGGTCGGGTTGGATCAAGAGTCTGTATCCTTCCGTTGAGGTGATCGAAGCATGGGACGGTCCCATGGAAGTCAGTGATGCTCCTGATATCAAACAGCGGCATGAACAATACATTCTTTCAAAGTTGAAGGGGCGAAAAATCACTCATTTTTATTCAAGCGAATTTTATGGGGATCATGTGAGCAAGGCTCTTGGCGCAGTGGATCGTCGGATTGATCCGGAAAGAGGACAGATTCGGATTTCGGGGACCGCCATTCGAAAGGATCCCTTTGCCCACCGTCATCATCTCTCCTCTGTGGTGTATCGAGATCTCATTACCAGGGTTGTTTTTCTGGGTGCGCCCTCGACGGGAAAAACCACTTTGGTGGAACAGTTCGCCAAGGCTTATTCCACGGTTTGGATGCCAGAATATGGGCGGGAGTACTGGGAAAAGCATCAAAATGAGAGGAGATTGTCGCTTGAGCAACTTGTGGAAATTGCGGAAGGCCATCGGGAGCGGGAAGAGCGGTTGATGATGGATGCCAGAAACTTTCTTTTTATCGATACCGATGCGACAACCACCCACATGTTTTCCCTTTATTACCACGGAAAAGCGCATCCCCGTCTTGCCGAATTGGCCCGTGACACACTGAAACGATACGACCTCTTTTTCCTTTGCGGGGATGAGATCCCTTATCACGACACATGGGACAGGTCGGGTGAAGTCAATCGTGCCGTCTTTCAAAAACAAATTCGGGCAGACCTTCTGGAACGCAAAATTCCCTTCATCAGTTTGAAAGGAAGCCTTGAAGAGCGAATGGAAAAGGTTGCCAACACGCTCAAAGGATTCGATAAATTCAGCTCCTTCGGAGACAATTTGACCAAGAAGCAACCCTGACCATGGATTCCTCAAAAATCGTCGTCGCTCCCAAAATGAGTAAATACGAGTGGGACATGTGCCGCTTCGAGCTGACAGCACGCCAGGTGATCGCCAAATATAAAAAGGAGGGAGTAAATCCAGAGCCCATTCTTGCAAGTCACGAGCGGCAAAGGGAATCTCTCAATCTGATCAAAGCCCTTTTCAAAAAAGCTTCGTTTCTTTCCAGAAACCAGCTTTCTCTCAAACGGTTGTCTAACGCCAAAATGGTTGTTGTCCTGGGAGGGGACAACCATTTTCAATACGTTTCCCATTTTGTGAGACGTTCCCTGGTGGTGGGTATTAATTCCGATCCGGTGCGAAGCGATGGATCGTTGACGCCATTCGACCCGGAAAGTTTTCAACGAATGTTCCCATCCCTTGAAGCAGGACGCCACCAAGTTCAATTTTGGACCCGAATCAGGGTTGTTTTGAATGAAAGGCCCTTGCCGAGCCTTGCACTCTCCGAAGTCTTTTTGGGGGAGTCGCACCGCATGAACATGTCCCGGCACAAGGTTTCCTTTAAAAAGAAAGTTGAAGTACAGAAATGCTCGGGGCTGTTGATTGCCACAGGTTCCGGTTCTTCCGGGTGGTATGATTCAGCCGGACGCTACTTGTTTCCCAAAGGAAAACGTTTTCCCAAAGCGGAAAAGATCCTCAAGTTCCTGGTGACCGAGCCTTTTCATGGAAGATTATCACGCTGCTCCCTGCTGCACGGTGACATTCGAAAAAATGAAGAAATCAAAATCGTGTCCCGGAATGACGCGGGAGGCGTGCTGATTGTTGATTCACAGGAAGAGCATCCCTTCCGTGAAGGAAGCGTTGCCAGCCTGAAAATAGGCCTGCCGCTTAAGGTTTTGGTTCCAAACTGATTTTGATGCGAAAATGGAGTGGACAAAATTTATGTTAGTGTATATATTACACTAACTATGGCTCTTCTCATGAAACCTGTTATTACCTCTCTTGCGGACACGGACCTCTACAAATTTACCATGGCGCAGGTGGCGTTGCATCAGTTTCCAGACACCCAGGTGGAGTACGAGTTCCGTTGCCGGACCGAGGGTGTGGATTTGAGGCCCTTTGCCCGGCAGATTCGTGAGCAGGTTGATGCCTTGCGAGAGCTGGTTTTTACCCAGGAAGAGATCCAACACCTTGGATCCCTGAGGTATATCAAGCCGGCTTTCCTCGATTTTTTGAGGATTTTGCGTCTCAACCCGGACTTTGTTGAAATCGGAGGCAGGGACCAACTCGAAATTCGGGTTCGGGGAAGTTGGCCGCATGCCATTTGGTTTGAAATCCCGATTTTGGCCATGGTGTGTGAGGCGTATTATCAAACCGCCCATCCCAATCCCGATTTTCAAGGAGCAGAAAAGAAGTTGCTGGAGAAAATTGAGTTGGTCCGCAAATTCGAAAAAAAATATCCCGCAAAAAAATTCCGGCTGATTGAATTCGGAACCCGACGGCGTTTTTCACGAACCTGGCAGGAGCGCGTAGTGGAAATCCTGCGCAATGAGATTCCGGAACAACTCTGGGGTACCAGCAATGTTCATCTCGCCCAGGCTTTTCAACTCCGGGCCATTGGCACCATGGCCCATGAATTCCTGCAGGCCATGCAGGGAATGGATATCCGCTTGTCCAACAGCCAGCGATTGGCTCTTCAAAGCTGGGCGGATGAGTACCGGGGCGATCTGGGGATTGCGCTGACGGATGTGATTGGAATCGATGCCTTCCTGAACGACTTCGATCTCTATTTCGCCAAGCTTTTTGACGGACTGCGTCACGATTCAGGGGATCCTTTTGAATGGACGGAACGCATTCTGGCCCATTACCGCAATCTTCGAATCAATGCTGAGGATAAAGCCGTGGTGTATTCGGACAGCCTTAATATTCCGAAAGCCTTGGAGTTATGCGAACGTTACGAGGGGCGGATTCGCACTTCGTTTGGAATTGGGACCAACCTGACTTGCGACATTCCCGGGGTCAAACCCCTCAATATTGTCATGAAAATGACCCGTTGCAACGGCCAGCCTGTAGCCAAGTTGTCCGATGCTCCAGGCAAAACGATTTGCCAGGACCAGACGTTTCTCGATTATCTTCGCTCCGTATTTAAGGTGAAAACCCCCACCCAATAAAATTGCCATGCATCTTATCAAAGTTGCCGCGGCTGCCTTGAATCAAACCCCTCTCGATTGGAGCGGGAATCAGGAAAATATTGTCCGGGCCATTCATGAGGCAAAAAAGGAGGGCGTTGCCATTCTCTGTCTTCCCGAACTCTGCATCACGGGATATGGCTGCGAAGATGCGTTTCATTCCCTAGCGACGGAACGGAATGCGTGGTCGGTTTTGCGGGAAATTGTACCTGAATCCAAGGGAATGATCGTAACCCTGGGCGTTCCGGTGCTTCATCAAAACGCGTTGTTTAACACCGCGGCCTTCCTCGCGGATGGAAAACTTGCCGGGCTGGTCGCCAAGCAATTTCTTGCGGGGGATGGGCTTCACTACGAACCCCGTTGGTTCAAGCCATGGCCCGCAGGCAGCCAGGTCATGGTGGAGCGCAATGGTTGGAACATTCCGATGGGCGATCTTTATTTTGACTGCAAAGGCGTTCGGCTGGGATTTGAAATTTGCGAAGATGCCTGGGTGGCCAACCGGCCTGGAACAAGGTTGGCGCGGAAGTCGGTGGATTTCATTTTAAATCCAAGCGCAAGTCACTTTGCTTTTGGTAAGGTGGAAACTAGGAAACGGTTTGTCATCGAAGGATCGCGCGCCTTTGGAGTGGCTTATCTTTATGCCAATCTGCTGGGCAATGAAGCCGGCCGGGTCATCTATGATGGCAGCGCCCTGGTTGCGTCAGAAGGAAAGCTGATGGCCTATGGGCCGCGTTTTTCCTTTCGTCCCGTGGTCCTGACAACAGCTCTTGTCGATTTGGATGCCAATCGCCTCAATCGCACCCGGCTTGCCAGCTATCAACCTGATCTGGAGTCGAGGGAGGATGGCGTTTTATGCGGATTTGAAATTCCCAGGCATGAGGCGACACCCGCCAAAGATCAGGTCAGAAAAGGAATGGAGGCGGAACTTTCGAAAGAAGAGGAATTTGCCTATGCCGTGGCTTTGGGCTTGTTCGATTATCTTCGAAAATCACGCCTCAAGGGTTTTACGGTTTCACTTAGTGGGGGTGCAGATTCAGCGGCGGTTTCTGTTTTGGTTGCCCTGATGGTTGGTTTTGGCATGCGGGAGTTGGGTTTAAAGGGATTTTACGAGCGATTGCGCCATATTTGGAGTTTGGAGGATTGTCGTGTTGAAAAGGATTTTGTCCACAAGCTGCTGACGTGTGTTTATCAGGGCACGTCACAGAGTTCGAACACCACTCGAAATGCGGCACGGACGGTCGCTGAAGCTTTGGGAGCCGAGTTCCTGGATTTTGACCTGCAGAACATGGTGGATGCCTATGTGCAGTTGGTGGAAAGGGGTTTTGGGAACCGATTGACGTGGGAAAAGGATGATATTTCGCTCCAAAATATTCAGGCCCGAACCCGCGCGCCTGGTGTCTGGCTGGTGGCCAATGTGCGCAATGCCCTTCTGCTCGCAACGAGCAATCGTTCCGAGGCTGCGGTGGGTTACACCACCATGGATGGTGACACCTGTGGAGGATTGAGCCCGATTGGCGGAATCGACAAAGCCTTTCTTCTGCGCTGGTTGAAATGGATGGAAACTCATGGACCCAAGGAAACAGGGCCCATCCCCCAACTCGCCTGCATCACCGCCCAGGCGCCAACTGCTGAATTGCGACCCACTGCGATGGGGCAGACGGACGAAGGGGATTTGATGCCCTACGTGATCCTCGATTTCATTGAAAGGGCGGCGATCCGTGACAAGCTGGCTCCAGCGGACGTGCTTCGGAAGCTGCACGGCGAATATCCGCAATACGGGGGCAAACTGGTCGAATGGATTGAACGTTTCTTTCGTCTTTGGTCACGAAATCAGTGGAAGCGGGAGCGCTATGCCCCGTCATTTCACCTGGATGACGAGAACCTGGATCCCAAGACTTGGTGCCGGTTTCCCATCCTTTCCGGAGGGTTTGAGCGGGAACTGGCCGAAATGAGAGATTTCGCTACGAAAATCCTGGGCTAATAAAAACTTCAAAAAAGACGTTTTTCGCTTGATTTAGTGTATATTTTACACTAAGCTATTCATAAGAAAGAAAGATTACCCATGCCATACACCTACGAATATCCGCACCCCAGCGTGACCGTGGATTGCGTTATCTTCGGATTTGACGAGGGAGAATTGAAGGTTCTCCTGATTCAACGCGATCTGGAACCATTCAAGGGCAAATGGGCGTTGCCCGGCGGCTTCGTTGGAATCGACGAATCCCTGGAAGGGGCTGCCCGCCGGGAGCTGAAAGAGGAAACCGGTGTCGAAAAGGTTTACCTCGAACAACTCTATACTTTTGGCGAGGTGAACCGGGATCCCCGAGAGCGCATAATCAGCGTGGCCTACTATGCGCTTGTGAAATTGGGGGATCATGCTGTGAAGGCGTCCACTGACGCCCGAAATGCCGCCTGGTTTTGCGTTACCGATGTGCCGGCGCTTGCTTTCGACCATGAAAAGATTCTGGCAACGGCCCTCAAGCGATTGAAAGGGAAGGTTCGCTACGAGCCCATTGGTTTCGAACTGCTGCCGGCCAAGTTCACGCTTTCCCAATTACAGCATCTCTACCAGACGGTGCTGGAGAGGCCTTTGGACAAGCGCAATTTCCGGAAAAAGCTCCTTGGCATGGGATTGCTCATCGAACTCGACGAAATCGAACAGGATGTGGCGCACCGGGCAGCCCGGCTTTACCGCTTTGACCTCAAGCGTTATCTGCAACTCAGAAAACGAGGTTTCAATTTTGAACTTTAAAACAATTTCAGATCAACACCAACGAAAGGCACATCATGTTAGGCATTAAATTCATCAAGATCCAACCCACCACCTACCTCCTGCAGTATCGCGGAGGTAAGATCGTTCGCGAAGGATTGGGATTATCGTTCTTCTATTACGCGCCTACCACGTCTCTCGTGGCTGTGCCCGTAGCCAGCACGGATGCGCCTTTTATCTTTGAAGAGACGACGGCGGATTTTCAAACGGTGACGATCCAGGGGCAGGTCACCTATCGTGTGGGAGAACCCAAACGACTGGCTTCGCTACTCAACTACACCCTGACCCCCAATGGGCAGGCTTATGTTTCGGAGGATCCGGAGAAATTGCCCGAACGTGTCATTCACGTCATCAACGTGCTGGCGCGGGCCGAACTCCAAAAGCTTCCCCTCCGGGAGGCCATCCGCGCTTCGGACGCCTTGGTCAAGACCGTGAAAGACCGGCTAACGACCGCCGAGGAGATCAATTCTCTCGGCCTTGAAGTGCTGGGCCTCACCATTCTGGCGATCAAACCCACTCCCGAAACCGCGAGAGCGCTTGAAGCAGAGACCCGCGAAAAAATGTTTCGCGAGGCCGATGAAGCTGTGTATACGCGGCGCAATGCAGCCGTGGAACAGGAACGTGGGATCAAGGAAAACGAGTTGAACACCGAAATTGCGGTGGAAAACAAGAAGCGGCAGATCCGTGAGACGCAGATGGAAGGGGAACGGGCCGTGCAGGAAAAGAAGCACCTCGTGGAAAAAGAGGCGCTTGAAGCCAACATCGGCCTGGAAGACCGGCGCAAGGAATTGGTCGGTCTCGCCGCGGAAAATGCCAAGGCGGAAGCGGATGCCCGCGCCTATGGGGTGGAAACCACCATGAAGGCACTGGGCAATGCGGATGCCCGGATCCTGCAGGCGCTGGCCAGCACCGGAATGAGGCCGGAGCAATTGATCGCCTTTGCCTTCCAGGAACTGGCCGGCAAGGCCGAAAAGATCGGACAACTTAACATTACCCCCGACTTGCTCCGGGAATTGATGGGACCCACCGCCGCAAGAAAATGAACCGACTGACAGACAACAAAATCGTCCTTGTGACGAGACCCACGCGCCTGGCTGAACTGGTGATCCGGTTCAACACTGTCAGCCAGGCGCGCTTCTACATCGAACATCAGGGAGCCGATTTTTCGGATTACCTGCTGGAGGATGAGGTCTATCACCGGGCATTGGTGGACACCCAGGCCGCTCTCGCTCAACTAGGGCGCGTGCAAACGGTGGATCGCACCTTCCTTCCCAACTTTGTGTTTGGTCCGGAAGACACCATTGTGACCCTGGGACAGGATGGTTTGGTTGCCAACACGCTGAAGTATTTGAATGGGCAGCCCGTGGTTGGGGTAAATCCCGATCCCGCGCGCTGGGATGGAAAGCTGCTGCCTTTCAAAACGGGAGACATGGTCAAAATCCTCCCGGAAGTGTTTGGAAAAAAGCGTCCAACTAAATTGGTGACGATGGCAAAAGCCGCCTTGAACAATGGACAGACCCTTTATGCGGTCAATGACATCTTTATCGGACCGAAAACCCATGCTTCTGCCCGTTACATCATCCGATGGGGAGAAGCAAATGAAACGCAATCCTCAAGCGGAATCATTGTTTCGACAGGCATGGGGTCGACGGGATGGCTGAAAAGCTTGCTCACAGGCGCCACGACCATTGCCCACTTGGCAGGTCCGATCATGACCCGGCAAGGGGAGGCTGTTCCCGCCGTCCCACCCAAATTGGAACGAACTCCAAAGCAGAAGGCGCAATTGACAGTGCGAACCGAATTCGACTGGGATGCCAATCATCTCTTTTTCACGGTTCGCGAACCTTTTCCGACCCGGACAACGGGTGCTTCCTTGGTTTTTGGGAGAGTGACCAACGAGAAACCTTTGATGCTCCAATCGCAAATGGCCGAAAATGGTGTCATTTTTAGTGACGGGATTGAGAAGGATTTTTTGGAATTCAACTCTGGAACCCAAGCCCTCATCGGCATTGCAGAACGGAAAGGTGTGCTGGTGGAATAAAATTTCGAAAACATGAAGCATTTACCGAAAAATCTTAGGAACCTGATTGAAGAACTGGCTGATATTGAACATCAGCAATGGATTCATTGGTCGCAATCCGTGGCTGAAAACATTCCATTTCCCCTCCGAAGCAAATGGCAGAAATCCTGGATTCCCTACCCTGAACTGAATGAAGAATTGAAAGAAATGGATCGAGTATGGGCACGCAAAGTTTTGGCCCTTCTTCAAAAACATAAACTTATTTCTTAATCTATGAATGCACTTATTCTGGTTGATATTCAAAATGACTTCCTGCCCGGAGGAGCTCTTGCGGTTCCGGATGGCAATGCGGTCATTCCAGTCGCAAATCGAATCCAGCCCTTGTTTCCACTGGTCGTGGCGACCCAGGACTGGCATCCCGCAAACCATGGAAGTTTTGCCGCGAATCATCCGGGAAAGAAGCCTTTTGAACAGATTGATCTCAACGGGTTGCCTCAAACGTTGTGGCCGGTGCATTGCGTTCAAAAAACTCCGGGAGCAGATTTTGCTAAAACGTTGGATCAAAGCCGCTGGAACAAAGTCTTTCAAAAGGGAACTGACCCGTTGATCGATAGCTACAGCGGTCTTTTTGACAACGGACATCGCAAGGCGACAGGTTTGGGGGATTATCTTAAAGCAAAAGGTGTCACCAAGGTTTACGTTCTCGGTTTGGCCACAGACTATTGCGTGAAATTTACGGCGCTGGATACCAAGGCACTGGGTTTGGACACTTATCTCGTCTTGGATGGCTGCCGTGGGGTCAACCTAGTACCTAGGGATGTCGATCGCGCTGTTGATGAGATGAGGAAAGCTGGGATCCATGTCATCGAAAGCAAAAAACTTTCGAAGGATTAAAAAAGGTGGCTGCTGTGATTTTGTATCGGCCAGTTGGAATTATCGAATTGGGTTTGATTTATGACAGTGGAATGAAAGCCTTTCCTCCTCGGCTCCCAGAACAGCCGATTTTTTATCCGGTGCTTAATTTGGAATACGCCGAACAAATCGCGCGGGATTGGAATACCAAATTTGATAACCAGGCGGGATTTGTCACCCGGTTCAGTGTGGAGGATGCTTTTATTCAGCAGTTTCCCATTCAGGTTGTGGGCGGAAAGACACATCAGGAACTATGGGTTCCCGCTGAACAGCTTCACGAGTTTAATCAAAAAATTGAAGGAACAATCTTGCTTGAAACAGCATTTTTCGGATCGAAATTTCATGGGTTTTCTTCTGAAAGTGCAATGGATCAATGGCAGGCAATGCACAAAGTATGGATTTCAACTCCCTCAGAATTGGAGGCTGAAGTTTTGAGAAATCATAAAACAGTTTTTCTACATTTCCCTTTTTGGTGTGCCTGGCTCAGGAATGAAAAAGAAAATGATGAATTGTTGGATGTTCTTTGCCGGATTTGGGAGCAGCACAGACGACCTATAAAACTATTAAAATTATCCCAGTTGATGAATTAAGAGGATTGTCGATCCGAGATCAGCTTAACCAGATTTCAGGACCGTGTCCTGCATTGAGAAAACCGATGACTCAAACTGAACGAATATTGGGAGGACTGTGGGGATCCCTCGTGGGTGATGCCTTTGGGGTGCCTGTTGAATTCAAAGACCGTTCAACGGTAAAGGAAGATCCGGTTGTTGACATGCGTGGCTTTGGAACTCATGGTCAACCGCCGGGCACATGGTCCGATGACGGGGCGCTCATTCTTTGCACGGTAGACAGCCTGTTGAACTCCAAATTTGACACTGAAAATATGGGCAAACGTTTTGTGGAATGGATGTATCGTGGATTATGGACTGCCACCGGTGGCATTTTTGACGTGGGAATTGCCACTACCAATGCAATTACTCGAATTACCAATGGAACATCCGCTGAACAGGCAGGCGGACGCGACTAATTCAGCAATGGAAATGGTTCCCCGATGAGAATCCTTCCTGTTGTGCTTCGCTTTGTACGGGAACCTACAGAGAAAATGCTGGATCGGATTTTTAGAGCTTCTGCGATCACCCATGGCCATCTTCGATCTCAAATGTCTTGCGGATTCTATGGTCTTGTCATGCGCCAACTGCTTGAAGGATGGCAACCTGAGGCAGCTGTGGACATCGCGCGGACCGTTTTTACTGATATCTACGCTCGCACAATGGAATTGGCACAATTCGATGAGGTTTTAGGAAAGGATCTTTCAAGCAAAACGGAGGCCTGCATCGAATCCTCGGGTTATGTAATTCATACCCTCACGGCAAGTCTTTGGTGTTTGCTTACGACCCGAAGCTTTGAAGAGTGCGTGCTTAAGGCGGTAAACCTTGGTGAAGATTCGGATACCACAGGATGTGTGGCGGGTGGTCTTGCGGGAGTTCACTATGGTCTGCACAGCATTCCCGAAAAATGGCGACATGCAATGGCTCGTCATCGGGAAGTAGAATCTTTGCTTAATCGCTTTGCTGAAATCGTTCCCACCTCGAAAATTTTGCTCAAATAAAACGTTTTTTGGGTTCCGAGGGGGTTAGATTGGTTTTTTTGCGACGATAACCATGTGAGTGGGTGGAAATGGAATTTCATTAACATCGTCGTTTTTCTTTTTGAGAATTCGGACCCGTCCCTTATAGCGGTTTTCGACAATCCATGGGTTAGTATAGCAACGTGAACCCTTTTCAGGCTGATTGGGATTTTCCAACACAATGAACCCAATCTCCTTGAGAACTTGTTTCCATTTAGGAAAAGACCAGAAGCAGAATTCCTCGTGCATTTCCGAGGACCAGTTGTCGGTGTAATCCTTTTTGGACAGAAATTCGGCGGCTGTTTTCAGATCGGTTTCGAAAATAAAAGTTCCTGGTGCGGATGAAGGAGCTTCCACGGCTTCCAGATTGGGGCGCTTCCTTTGGGGTAGGAAATCTCTCACGAACAAGCGAAAACGGCTGGCCGTGGAAAGTGTCATCAGCCAGGAATCTTTTCGATCAGAAATGGAAGCCAACTCCGAGGTGGGTATCGTTTTGCCGTCCGTGGAACAACATTCCAGGAGAACTGGGATTTGTGGATCCTCCGGTCCCACCACATCGCGAATGACGAGATGACCGCCTGGGCGAAGCTGTTGGAATTTCATGGAAAGATATTTTCGAACGGTTTCCTCGCCATCCGCGTAGCTCCAAAGCTCATGGAGTGTGCTGTTGCAAATGGTCGTATCAATAGAAGCTTCCTCGAAAATTCGATCCAAAAGGTTTCGGAGAAAAAAATGAACGTAGGCTCCACCAAATTCACCAGACCGTTGCCGTTCCTGAAAACGATGGGCGAACTCAGCGGAAATATCGATTCCAAGAAGATCGGAGTCAGGAAACTCACGGCTTACGGCAGCCAAAAGTGCCCCATCCGCGCAACCTTCATCCACAATTCGTCCGGGTAGAATACCTGTGCGAATTTCACTGTACTTGAACTCGATGATTGAATTCATGCCCCGGGCATAGGTGTTGTAATTTCGGCTTTCTGTGAGACTGCCCTGCTCGTTGGTGAGAGGATCGCGGTAAATGCGAGTCACTCTTCGTGGAATTTCTGGAAAATCCTGAAAAAGCGTTCGGGTAGCCTGAGACAGGTTGGAACGAATAGCAGGATCTTCAGGCCAAGCTTCGCCGCATTCGGCAATCCGGCGGACAATATCTATGGGAGAGAGTATGGTTTTTGGGGCAACCGTCTTTTCTGCCGGGGCAATGGCAAAACCCAGCTTGGCATAAAGATTTATGACTTCGGGGGTGGAGCAAAGAACAATGCAGTTTCCTGGATTGGGACGAACGGCTCCTTCACTTTGTTCGACAATCTCTTTTAGTGTGAATGCTGCGAAATTATCCGTGTGGCCGTAATGAGGAATCCCAAAGATCCGGTATTTGAATCCGAGTTCTGAGCAAAGTTCACGGGCGAAACGATCCACGCCAATCGCCCGAATATGAAATGGGATCGGATTATAACGAGAATTATCCTGATTGGCTGAAGTCAGCAGAAACAGAATTTCCGATACCGGATTCCTGGGAACATTTCCATTGTTGATGAGTTGTGGAATCGCCGAGGGAATCCGGCTGGCCAGTGTCCTTAGGTAATCCGCCTGGAATGTTGTGTTGATCAGATGCCGCCCGGGGAAGAGTACATAGGACATGAATCCCTTATACAAACTCTCAATGGTGAAGGAAAAATAGAAATTTGAGACCGTTTTGATCAAAGGTCTCCATTTTATCAAATTACAACATATTTAAATATTTTGCGGATCTGCAACCCGTGGACCACCGGTTCCTCCCCTCATTTCCCGTGTTTGTTGGGGTGCATAGTCTTTCGGCAAACTTCTGATCGACTTTCGAGAGGGCGATGAGACAGATGCACGACACCTCTGGGATTTCGATCGACCCGATTCAAGGACGTTTCGACAAAATCGTGCCACAGTTGAATGGGAAACCGAGACACCCATGTTTAATAAAAGTTCAGTGATGAGACGGTACGATGCCTTTTTGGATCGAAGGCCCGCAATTTGCGTTTCAAGCGTGAGAAGTTTTTGCCACTTGTCCGATACTTTTGGTTTATAATTTTTAACCACTTCGGCAAACCGGCGTTTCATTTCTTCGGATATGGATGAGTCATTCATTGGGATATTCATGGATTTTGGTTGTTACGAAATCGTCTAAGCGTTGCTTAGGAGTAGGGCGTCCCCTTTTTAATCAGCCCCATTAGACCCCAAGTCGGCTGAAGTCCTGTTCCCGAATCGGAACGAAAGTGCGATGACACCCAAGCAAGCTTGCCGCTTCAACGCGCGTGTATAAGCTCGCGAAGACACTTCATCCGCAGCTCATCTGGCAGCGGATAGGGACATCTTCGTGAATGCTTTTTCCGGAAAGCAATCCGGCAACATGGACATGGGCGTGAGGTTGAGCTGAATCGCTGTCTCATAGGGAGAGATTTGCTGCAAATGAATCTTTGCTAGTCGGATAAGATCGTTCATTGAACCCATCACACGTCGATCACCAATGCGCGAAAAGGTGGCCTGTCCCATTCCTCCAGCCATCGCGCACTCAAATATCAAGGAATGCCCGCTCATTTGTAAGAAATCCCGCAAACCACTCACAAACGCATTCAGAAACCCTCCTTCATCCGAAATCCCTGCTCCAGGCAAGATGATTGAAAAAAGGGATGCCGTGTTGGTTGCGAGGATGTACCTCCTGTCAGATTGAAATTCATGCGCACACCAATCCAGATAAGGATTCGAATGCCGTTCTCTATCCTGCCGCGACGCGCCTAAACGACTTGCCAATTTTTCAGTCAATCTAAGGATCATGACGAAGCCTCGATTGTCACCGTTTCCTCTGGGAATGACAAAATGTTTCCCTCGGTCGGATTTGCGAACGTCACTCTTTGCGCCATGGCGGCGCTATGCTGGTCCCGGAGATGTCCGTAAACCTTCATGGCCAAAGCTCCCCCGTCCTTGTGGCCCAGCCAGCGGCTCACGGTAGGAATGTCCACACCCGCTTCAATGCAACGCGTGGCAAACAAATGCCGCAAGTCATGATGGGTGATTCTCGCAAGTCCAAGTTTATTACAAACAGAATCAATGGCCTTCTGACATTCACGCACCCGCATCACCAGAGCGCCCGACCATCCTTCTCCGTGTTCGGCTCTCAGTCGCTCCAACAACCGTCGTAAATCAGGAATCATTGGAATGCGGCGGATCTCCCAGTTTTTCGTTCCCGTCATTGCATCTCCGCAGATGACCACTTCCCCTTTTTTAAAATCACAGTCCTGGCCATGCACACGCGATGCTTCACCCTTCCGGCATCCGCTGTAGGCAAGAAATTCTGTCAGATCCGCGCAATCATGGCTAAACCTGCCACCCGCCGATCTCATGGTCTGAACCATTTGAAGAAATTGTTTCTGTTCCGGAAGCTTGAGAACTTTTTGTCGGACTTTGACTTTCGAAATGGCATTCGCGGGATTTCCGTAACGCGCACCTGCCTGAATTCCGATTTCCAGAACATGCCGCAGGGTTCCCACCGTGTTATTGTAAACCGACGGAGAATATTTTTGTGCAAATTTGGACGCCCATTCCTGGCAATCCTTCTGAGAGATTTTTCGAATATCACTTCCCTTGAGACTGGGCCATGTTTTGCAAAGATCCTTGATGGTTCTTTTTCGATAGACCTTGGCACTGGGCTTCAACCGTTGATTGCATTCCAGTTTCGCCTCATAAATCGCCAGAGCGTCTCCAAACGTCATTTTTCCCTTCGTGGAGACCATCCTCGATTCGGCTGCTTTGCGCTGTTCATGCACCAGATCCGCCAGACGAATCTTCGCGACGGAAAAAACATCGGTCTTCAGGGTCTGGCGAATTAACTTGCCTGCCACGCGGACGCGGGCAAAGTACATTCCCGATGGCTTATATCGAACCAAATTTGCAACCGAAGTCTTCGCCCAAGCCGACGTTTTCTCTTGTTTGCCTTCCATCATGCGAGCAGTATCAGATTGCAGTATCAGAATTGCAAGCACAGCGTTCCAGCAATCGACATAACTCATTGATAATCAACATTTCGGGCCCTTAGCTCAGCGGTCAGAGCAGGGGA
>CAYYYL010000022.1:0-47163 GCA_964475835.1 uncultured Verrucomicrobiota bacterium
CGACAAAGTCATGGCCACCCGCATCGAGGATCAGGTCCAGCGCGGCCATTACTTCGCGATCGTCGACGAAGTCGACTCGATCCTGATCGACGAGGCACGCACCCCCCTCATCATCTCCGGTCCCTCTCCCGTTGCCGGACAGCACCAATACGACCGCTGGAAACCGATGGTCCAGGAACTCGTCCGCAAACAAACCCTCCTCTGCAACACCCTTATCCAGGATGCCAGAAAGATTCTCGACTCCAAGGGGGACACCCAGCTCGCAGGCCGCATGCTCTATCAAGTGAAACTCGGGCAGCCCAAGCACAAGCAGTTGCTGCGCATGACGGAGGATCCCATCACCCGCCAATTGATCGACAAGACCGAACTCGACATCCTCGCCGACACCAAGCGCGTGGAAATGCATCACTTGAAGGAGGACCTCTACTTCGCCATCGATGAGAAGGGAAATGAGATCGAGCTCTCCGAAAAAGGCCGCACCTTCCTCCGTCCTGACGATCCCAACGCCTTCGTTCTCCCCGACCTGATCAGCGCCTTTCACGAAATTGATACCGACGCGGCACTCTCGATCGAGGATAAGGCCTCGCGGCGCCAGAAGGCCCAGGAGATCTCCGAGGAAAAGAATGAGGTGCTCCACAACATCTCGCAACTGCTCCGGGCATACTGCCTCTTTGAAAAGGACGTCGACTACGTGGTGCAGGATGCCAAGGTGATGATCGTGGATGAATTCACAGGCCGACTCATGCCCGGCCGCCGCTGGAGCGATGGTCTCCACCAGGCTGTGGAAGCCAAGGAAGGCGTGGAGATCGAACGCGAAACCCAGACGCTCGCCACCATCACCATCCAGAACTATTTCCGCCTCTACAAGAAGCTCGCCGGCATGACGGGCACCGCGGAAACCGAGGCCAACGAATTTCACGACATCTACAAGCTCCAGGTCAACGTCATTCCCACCAACCGGCCCGTGGGACGCAAGGACGAAAATGACGTGATCTACAAGACACGCCGCGAAAAATTCAATCGCATCGTGCGCGAAATCCAGGAACGCCACGCAAAGGGGCAACCCGTCCTCGTGGGCACGATCTCGGTCGAAACCTCCGAGTTACTCAGCCGCATGTTGAAGCGCTCGAATGTGCCCCACTCCGTTCTCAACGCCAAATACCACCAGCAGGAGGCCGAAATCGTCTCACGTGCAGGACAACGCGGAGCGGTCACCATCGCCACCAACATGGCCGGCCGTGGAACGGACATCAAACTCGGCACAGGCGTCGGCGATCTTGGCGGACTCCATGTCGTAGGCACGGAACGCCATGAATCCCGACGCATCGACCGTCAGCTGCGCGGCCGCTGCGCACGTCAGGGCGACCCCGGTTCCTCCCGCTTTTTCATCTCCCTTGAGGATGACTTGATGCGTCTCTTCGCCTCCGGCCGCATCGGCCAGTGGATGGAGAAACTTGGTTTTACCGAAGGTCAGGAGCTCGAACATCCCTGGCTCAACCGCTCCGTCGAATCCGCCCAGAAACGCGTCGAACAACACAACTACCAGCGCCGCAAGCACACACTCGAATACGACGACGTGATGAACAAGCAGCGCGAGATCATTTACGGCCTCCGCAACGAAGCCCTCCGGGGTGAGGGAATCCATGAGCGCATCCAAGACGTCCTCGAAGAGGTGATCCACGCCCGGGCCGAAACGTATCTGCCCAAGGGAAAGAATCACGACGAATGGAATCTCGACGCCTTCGTCAACTGGCTCAATCTCACCTTCCCCATCGCCACCAAACGCGAGGACGCCCAGAGGGATTTCACCGACGCGGATCGGGCCGCGGAGATCGCTCTCAAACGCATCACCGACCTTTACGCCCAAAAAGAAAAGACAGAAGATCCGAATGCGTTCAAGCACATCGAAAAGGCGATTGTCCTCAGCGCCATCGACCGCCTCTGGCAGGAACACCTCTACAATATGGACGGCCTGCGCACCGGGATCAGCCTGCGTGCCTACGGGCAGAAGGATCCGTTGATCGAATACAAGAGTGAGGCGTTCAAACTTTTTGAACAGCTCATGGAGAGCATCCACGAGGAAATCGTTTCCAATCTTTTCCGCAGCGCAAGCAGCCTGGAGGCATTCGAAAAATTCCTCGCGTCCCTCCCTCAGCAATTGATCCATGCCGAGGCCCCCTCCGGCTTCCAGTCGCCCGGCGCACCCTCCGCCTCAACGGAAGGTCATGGCTCCTCAGCCAGCGAGGAAATCGACCAGGCTCTGAAAAAATCAGCTCCAGTCCGGCGTGAAATGCCCAAGGTCGGCCGCAACGACCCGTGCCCCTGCGGCAGTGGCAAGAAGTACAAGAAATGCCACGGTGTGGCAGCGTGACGTAAGACCCCGGTCGCAAGCAAATAGGCCTCCCTTGGGATTACTTCCCGCCGGATCCCCTCAGCTTTTTGTACATCTCATATGCCTTGCGGGGCTCGCGCAAAAACGGGCTCGCCTTGCCATCCCCCTGTCCCATGATGCCAAGCCATTCCTCCTGACAAGCGCTGTCGGGAAAGGCTGCGGAAAAACATGCATCCTTGTTCTGAACCCCATCCTGATCCTTTTTGGCGGTATCCTTCCACCATTCATCCAGCCATTCGAAGGTGATTCCGCCCATGGAAACACCCGAGCCGGGATTGCCCGCGCGATTGTAGACGATATCCTCCCAGTTGCCTTTGTGGTAATCCGCCTGGGCGTCTTCATCCAGGCCTTTTCCATCCCAATAGGAATCACACCCATATTCTCCAATCAGGACGGGACGGTCAAAGAGCTGGCGTGACGCCTCCCAAATCCCTCCCAATCCATCGCTGCCCGAATATTCGTTGATTCCAACAAAATCCAATTCAGAAGCGTGCTTGGCAAACGTATCAATCATCCCAGTCCCCATGTTGCCAACTCCAACCGGATGATTGGGATCGAGTTTGTGAATGAGGGCCGCCGCTTCATTGAGAAGCGTGGCGTATTCCTCGGGATGGGAGCTCGCGTTGGTGTGCGTCGCATTCACACCAGAATACGAACCCGGCATATTATTCTCATTCCCAAGCACGTACATCAAAAGCCAGGGTTCGTTTTTGCAGAGCTCCACCATTTTGTGAACAGCATCCAGCATGTTTTTTCGCTGTTCGGGATTCGCGTAGTCCGTGCCATCCTTCCAGGTTGCCCCAGAGTGAACGGTATACGCTCCGAAGGGATCATTCAAAATCACATAGATTCCATAATTCTTCTGCATGTCACGAAGTAGTCCAAGATTCAGGTTTGAAAGATCCTCCACCATGATTCGAATGGCATTGCACCCCATGTCCTTCATCAACTGAAAATCCCCAACCGCAGGCTCGTCAGCATCCTGGTTTCCGTTCCGATTTCGATCCACCCACGTCTCGTAGGCCACATCGTTGGTGCCATTGTGATTGTCATCCGAAGTCATCCAGTTCCACGTTGTGTTGCAACCGACTTTGGTGGGAAAATAACTCATGCCCTGAACAAAAAACGGTTTACCCCCCACCTCCAACCCCCACTGACCATTGTCATACTTCACACATGCGACCTCGCCTCCGCGCTTCTGCACCACTTTCAATGTATCCACAGGAACCACACTCTTATCACGATCCTCTTTTGTATATTTCACGAAACGTCCAGGAACCACCGCCACTTCGTTGCGCGTCATGTCCCCCTTGAGATTCTGGTGGGCGTACACATTCGCATCGACGAGCTTCCAACCAACCTCGGGATGGTGACGCTGGAGGTTGATGATGGAGCCCCACGCCGCGGGAGCCACGAGCCAGGTGAATAACTTATGGGTTTCCCAGGAATAGGATGTCGGATGCAAAATGATCGCCGCCCGAAAAGCCTTCAGGGCGTGGGAGTACAACCCAGCCTTCTCGAGGGCATGTCCGGTAAAAAGGAGTTTCTCCGCAGGGTCCTGAGTCATGCAGCTCGCCCACGCAAAATAGTCCGCCTCGGGATCCCCGGAATTCACATGCGCCCAGACATTGGGTTTGATCCGGTTCGCCTCGCGAATTTCCTTGAGGCGGGGATTTTGGGTCACCGTATTCGAAGGTTCAATCCCCTCACCCGAAGCTTTGGCTAATCCTGCACGGTCCTTGATCACATACTTGAACTGATAGGTCCCCACATTTTTGAATTCCCCGTATTTTTCGTAGTCCACCACCTCCTCCGTTCCTGGATCGGCAAGCTGAAGTCCAGCCGCTGAAAGGGCGAGGGTTCCACTCAAGACTAGGGAGGCGACAAGAAATGGTTTCATGAAAGAGGAATCAAAGGTTTACCGGGGGGGGCACCACGGACCGCAGCCCTCCATCTCACGAGTTCTAAAATTTCCACCCCCTGGAGTCGATGTGATTTTGTGTACCCTGGAATGTTTACTAATAGGACGGCCGGCATGCCACAAATCTTCAATCACACCCAAAATTCCTTGCCGCCCTGAATCCCCAAGGCATAATGAATCCCCGTCACGCACTCATAGCTCAACTGGATAGAGCATCGGTCTTCGGAACCGAGGGTTGCAGGTTCAAATCCTGCTGAGTGCACCATTCATAGAATGGCCCCCTCTTATCCCAGTTTTACGCCAGCCTCATCGAGGAGTTCCTTGACCTTGTGTGCCGTCTCATCGGCACCCGGAACACAGAGATTGGGATCCTTTTCCGCACCGGCCGCGAGCGCCATGGCATAACCCTTGCAATCGTATCCACAAGCGGTGCAATCCGTCTGTCCCATGGCTGCATAGAGCTTCACAGCAAGCGGTTTGCCTTTGGCCATACCCAGACGAGTGGCAATGTCTTTTTCAGGATCGTGCCAGGGCACATCATTTGTCAGATCGGGATTTTCCTCCTCAGCCGGAGCTTCCACCGCAGCGGGGGCAGCAGCCGCTTCACCCGCAGGTGTCGGAGCGGCCTTGGCCGGTGCACCAACGGAAACCTGGGAAAGGAACTTCTGCAACCAGGCGCGTTGTTCAGGAGAGAAAGGAGCGTCATCAGGAACAATGATCATAGAAGCAGTAGGTGCAGGCTTGGAAACAGGGGCGGCCGCGGGTGCCGCTGCAGGTTTGGCTGCAGGCGCTGGCTTCTTTTTCTTGGCAGCCTCCTCCGCCAGACGGGTATCCACCTCCGTCGCCTCAATCGGTTTGATGGAGTGAAAATATTCGTTCGACTTCGCGAGCTCGCGTTTCGTCATCAAAAGGCCGGTAAAGCGGTTGTCGTGCGCGTATTCATACTCGTGATCCATCTTGATGGCATCAAAGGGACACGCCTCCACACAGATCTGGCACCCCATGCACACCGTGTAATCGATGTCGAAAACCTTGGGTTGCTTGATGATTTTCCCATTCTCATCACGCATGGGCTCGATATAGATGCACTGCGGAGGGCACTCCGTCTCACATATCTTGCATGCCACGCACCGAAGATGATCCGCATCCTTTTCGAAAACGAGAAAGGGGAAATTCCTGTAGTTCTGCTCAGGCTCCTTACGCTCCTCCGGGTACTGGATCGTGGTCATGCGATCCTTGTCGAAATAGCTTTCGACAAAATTCTTCGCCGTCACAGTCATTCCCTGAAGTAGTGCGGAACCGATCATAATTTCAGAAGGTAGGAATTGGAATTTAGAATATTCTCCCAGGAGAGCTCGATCGTTTCATGATTCTAAATTCTAACTTCTCAATTCTATATCCTTTTAAATCACCTGTCCACTTCACCCAGCACAATATCCACGGCCCCAAGGATGACGATCACATCCGCCACCTTCTGCCCGATGCACATGTCCTCCAGGATCGTTAGATTGATGAAACTCGGCGCCCGCACATGGTAACGGTAAGGCATCGTCCCTCCGTTGCTGATCAGATAAAATCCCAACTCCCCTTTGGGGGATTCGATGCGACCGTACATTTCCCCCGCTTTCGGACGAAAATTTCGAAGTTTTACGGACGGATTGATGGCATCCCCACCTTCAGGAAACTGTTTCAGCGCCTGCTTCAGGATTTTCACACTTTCCCGCATTTCAAGCACTCGGACCATGTAGCGGTCGTAGACATCCCCCCGATCCCCCAAGGGAACCCGAAAATCGAAACGATTGTAGAGACCGTATCCATCCACCTTGCGAATATCGTAATCGACCCCGCTCGCACGCAACACCGGCCCCGTGACCCCTGCATTGATAGCCAGCTCCTTGGAAAGGAGGCCGATACCCTGGCAGCGTGACATTAAAATCTCATTCCCGGTCAGCAACTTTTCAAATTCATCCAAAAAGTAGGGATAGTTGTCCACGATGGCGGTGATTCGCTTCAAATCCGTCGGTGTCAGGTCCACACGAACTCCCCCGAATCGCATGTAGTTGCACATCATGCGTCCACCTGAAACAGCCTCAAAAATATCCAAAATCTTTTCACGTTCCCGAAACGCATAAATCAAGGGCGTTCCCAACGCACCGAGATCGTTCACCATAAACCCGATGAGACAGGTATGGTTCACGAGACGGGTCAACTCGGCCATGATGATGCGGATCAGTTCAGCCCGCTCGGGCACTTCAATTCCGGCAAGTTTCTCCACCGCATGGGCGTAGGCCCAGTTATTTGTCATCGAGCAAAGGTAATCGAGTCGATCGGTATAGGGCATGGACCCCAGATACGACGTCTTTTCCGCAAGCTGCTCATGGTTTCGATGCAGATATCCGAAGACGGGCTTCAACTTCACGACTTCCTCACCATCCAGAACCACATCCATCCGGAATACGCCGTGCGTGCTCGGATGCTGGGGCCCCATGGAGATTTCCAGCAATTGGGTGCCGAGATCATTGCCACTAAGCACCTGATAACTGCGCGGTCCATAGAGCGGCTGCTCGGCGGAAACCAAATCGTTGGGTTCGGAGAGAATCTCAGTCATGGCGTTGGTTTGGAATAGTGCTCGCGGGCCTTCTCCAGCACTTCATCGTGCGGTGTGGGTTCCCATTCGTAGTCGTCAGGCTCCTTGTAGTCCCGGCGCATGGGATGATCCTGAAACTCATCCCACATCAGGATGCGTCGCAAATCAGGGTGCCCACTGAATCGAATTCCATAAAGATCGTAGATCTCACGCTCCTGAAACTCGGCGCTCCGAAAAAGGGGCGTGATGCTCGGCACCATGGGATTATCCCGATTCGTCCGGCAACGGATGGACACGGGGCCGTGCTTCCTGGCCATCGAGTAAAAGTGATAAACAACCTCAAGATAACCGGGCCTCTCCACCTCGGATTCCGTCCCGTCCGGATTCTTCACCTTCACCTTGGCCGCAAGCCAGTCCACACCCGCGACGTTGGACGCATAGTCGAGCTGCAACTCGGGATTCGTTTTGAGAAAATGCACTAGCTCGAAGAGATCCGTCGAGGGAACCACATAGGATTGTGTCGCATCCTCCCACACAACCTTCGGAAAATTCTGGATGATTAAGGCCGTATTCACGCCGCACCTCGCTGAATTTTCGCAGGTTTCCACACGGCCCGGTTGAAGGGCGGCACCAGATCATGGGCCCCATACTGGGGAATGGGAAATTCGGAAGGCTCCGTCTGGTCGTACCAACGAACCTTACCAGGCCCCGTCAGGCGCTGTCCGTCAATCTGACGCTGAAGAAACATCAACGCATTCAAAAGGGCCTCGGGACGCGGAGGGCATCCCGGGATGTGCACATCCACGGGAATAAAACGATCGATCCCCTTCAAAACATTGTACCCTTGTTTGAAGGGACCTCCGGAAATGGCACACGCGCCCATCGCAATCACATACTTCGGCTCGGGCATTTGATTATAAAGGCGGACCACCTGGGGAGCCATTTTCTTGGTCACCGTGCCGGCGACAATCATCAGATCCGCCTGACGCGGGGACGGTCGGAACACCTCAGCCCCAAAACGGGCAAGGTCAAAACGGGAACATGCTGTGGCAATCATTTCGATCGCACAACAGGCGAGTCCAAATTGAAGCGGCCAAATCGAGGATCGACGCCCCCAGTTGTAAATCGACTCCACGGTGGTGACAAACACCCCCGCTTTTTGCAACTCGCTTCTCAAGCCTTCGTCAACAGCCATAATTTTTCAACTCACTTCCATTCCAGAACCCCCTTGCGCCAGGCCCACACCAGCCCCACCGCAAGAACGACCAGAAAAACAATCATTTCGAGGAACGCGAAAACACCCAACTTATTGAACGCCACCGCCCATGGAACCAGAAAAATGGTCTCCAAATCAAAGATCACAAAAATCAGCGCGTAAATGTAGTACTGCACCTTGAATTGGACCCAGGAGTCCCCCTTTGAAGCCAGGCCACACTCGAAGGTGGAGCTCTTCATGGGCGAAGGCTTCTTCGGACGCACACGAGCGGAAATGATCAAAGGGGCTGCGGCGAATCCCAACGCCGCCAGCATCAACACAGCAATAAACAAATAAGAATACGCGTACGGGCTCATGCCAAAAAGGAACAAAAGCTTGTGGAGCTGCACAAACAAGGACTTGTCGCGCTTTCGTTTTCAGCGGAACCCGCCAAAGCTCCAGTTCTCCTTCGCCAGGGCTTCGGAGGACACCCGCCCCTCTCTAAATTTAAAAGTCGTTGCCCCTTGCGAAGGCGGGTGAAACATTTCACAAGAAAAGGCTAACGCGACGGCAACGGAGTGTCAATCATTGCTCGAGACTTTTCAGGATTCGCCCCGATTTTTCAGCAAGGTGGCAACCATGGCCTCCAACTTTCGGAGCCGTTCGATCAAATAAGGAAGACGTCGAATACTGGCATGCATTTTCATCGCCTCCTTGTGAGGCTGGGCGGGATATCCGAACATAAACTCGCCCTTCGCCACGTCGTGATTGATCCCGCTCTGGGCGCCGAGAATCGCCCCGTCCCCGATGGTGATATGTCCCACCGTCCCCACCTGTCCCGCCACCCGGACATGTTTGCCAATACTGGTACTGCCCGAAATACCCGCTTGGGCAGCGATGGCGGAATGTTCATCCACCACCACATTGTGAGCGATCTGGACGAGATTATCAATTTTCACCCCGCGTTTGAGCCACGTGCATCCAAAACGCCCGCGGTCAATCGTGGCATTGGCCCCAATCTCCACATCATCCTCCATTCGGACGAAACCAACCTGGGGAATCTTTTCGTACCGCCCCTCCTGGAATTCATAGCCAAATCCGTCGGATCCAATGACCGCCCCGCTGTGAACTATCACACGATCACCCAACATGCAGCGTTCACGAATCACCACCCGTGGGTAGATCAGACAGTCCTGGCCAACACGCGCCCCATGCCCAAGATAACTCCCGGCCCCAATCACACTATTCGCCCCCACCACGGCATCCGGCTCAATCACCACGTGAGGTTGGATGGAAGCTGTGGGATCAATGGTCGCGGAAGACGCAATCACCGCTGTGGGATGAACCCCTGCATGGAAAACCGGAGCCGGGGGGGCCTCAAGCGACACGATCTGGCTGAAAGCCGCGCTGGGCTGCTTCACCCGGATCACGGTGAGCCCTGACGGGGTCTCCACCCCTTCACCCACCAGGACAACGGAGGCTAGAGTCGTGGTCAGAAGCCCCGAATACCGGGGATTCTCCAGAAAACTGACATGCCCCTTCCGGGCGTCCTTCAACCCTGCAAAACCCGTGATGACAAGCCCAGAATCTCCTTCAAGCCTGCCCTGAACGAATGATGCAAGTTCGGCGGATGTTTTTTGCAAGACGATTACTTCTTGGTATCCTTGCCGGAATCCTTGGCGGGAGCCGCACCGCCCGCCGGCGCGGAGGCATTCAGGGTCTTCAGAATGTCCGTCGTGATATCGAGGGAATCCTGAACGTAAATGAACGGAGGCACTCCGCTCTGGGTAAGCCCGCTCTTATCGATGACCAGGCTGTAGCCCTCCTTTTTGGACTTATCCTGCACAACCTTGATGATCTCATCCACGATCGTGGTGCGAACCCGGTTCCGCTGTTCAAACAACTCGCGCTCGCGATTTTGCTTCATTTCATCGAAATTCTGACGCGCGAGACGATATTCCGTCATTTTGGTTTCCAAAGCCTTTTTCTTCTCAGTCTTTTTGTCGTCGGTAAAGGCAGGGTTTTCAGACTCATCATGTAATTTCTTGGCATCCTCCTCCATTTTCTGGAGGTCAGCCACCTGCTGGCGCAGATCCTTCTGATAGTTATCCGCCCGATCCTTGAGCTCACCCTCCGCCTTCTTGGTCTTGTAGTAGTCGGCGAAGACCTTGGACATATCCACCGAGGCAACCTTGAATTGCTGGGCGGAAGCGGTGGAGCAGAGAACAAACGCTGCAAATGCAGCCGGAAGGAAACGAAGGAATTTCATAGGATTGATATTAGCTAACGGTTTCGGAAAAGATTGTACAGCCCCGGATTTGAGGTTTTTCTAACGACTTAAAACTTGGTGCCAACATTGAAGCTGAACTGTCCATTGTCGCCAGTAAACGAATCGTGCTGAAGTGGCCACCCATAATCGAGATTGATGGGACCAATAGGAAGATTGAGACGCAAGCCGATACCAGCCCCGACGCTCGGACGAGTGTCGCCCCAGTCAAACGCACGCTCCCAAACCTGCCCAACATCCACAAACGAGGCGAATCGCACCCGATCGATCACGGGGATCGAATATTCGGACTGGAGATAGGCCATCGTCTTGCCACCCACCGGTTCCCCACCACTCGGATCCTTCGGACCCACGTCGCGGAACCGGAACCCACGGACCGAGCTGGGCCCTCCGAGGAAGAAGCGGTCAAAGATCGGCACGCGGGTACCTTTGTCCCACTGCTCCACCACGGAAGTGGATCCATTGAATGAAAGAATATTCTTCTCCCACCACGGCATGGTGAAATAGAGCTGTCCATTGAAGCCAACCTTGTAGATATCCGTCTCTCCACCCAGGGCAGGTCCACCGGCCACTTCGCCCCACAACTCAGCCTTGTATCCCTTGGAGGGGAGTGTGAAGGAGTCACGCGTATCGCGGGTCAAACTTCCGTTGACAGAGCTTTTCAACCGGGATCCCTTCTCCGCAAGAATGATGGGCGACGCTCCCGAGGAGAAATCATAGAGCTCGATCTCCTCAAGTTTGTACATCAACTCGGCCTTGTTGAATTCCCCGAGTGACTTGCCGGCGCGCAGATCAAAGCCGTACTGACGCTGATTGTAGATCGCGCTGAGATAACTCGCGTCGTTGTAAAAGATATCGAAGCCCACTGCCAGACGCTGATTGAGGAACCAGGGTTCCGTGAACGAGGCGATGTAGTCCTGTCGGCGGGAGCCAAACTGGGCGCGCAACCGAGCCTTCTGGCCCGCACCGGTGAAATAGGGAGGCTTGGCAATGTCGAAATTCCCCTGGGTGACTTCCACAAATCCAAGAATCGAGTCCACCGAGCTGAAACCGGCCCCGAAACTGATCGATCCGGTACGCTGCTCCTCGACGGCCACCACGAGATTTTTTCGGTTCGGAACATCCGTGTCCTCCGGCGTCATGGTCACATGCGAAAAATATCCGAGATTTTCCAGACGCTGCTTGGAAGCATCCACCTTCACCGTGTTGTAAACCTCCCCGGGCGCCACCGCGAGCTCACGGCGGATGACCTTGTCCTTGGTCTTCTCATTCCCGCGAATTTCGATCAAATCCACATACGCCATATCCCCCTCGCGAATGTCGAGGGCGACATCCATGGTGCCCGTCTGGACATTGGGAATCCGGGTCGGTTTTACCGACACATCAATATAGCCCCGCAGGCCATAGGTGTCGCGGATCTCCTTGATGTCATCCTGCAACCCACCGGGGGTGAAGAGGCTGCCCGATTTCATCTTCAACTTCTTCTCGATCTCCGCCGTGGTAAAGAGTTGATTCCCGTCAAGAGTCAGCTTGCCCACTTTGTATTGATTGCCTTCAAATACAAAGAACGTGACCACCACCGCGTCGCGCGCAGGATAGTCCAGCTTGACGTCTTTCACATCGGCGTCGATGTAGCCTTCGGAACGGTAAAAATCGATGATCCGCTGCTTGTCCTCCTCAAGCACGGTCTTTTTCAAGAAGCCCTTCTTCGTCAGCCAGGAAATCCAGTTGTGATTCCGGGTTTCCACCTTGCGTCGCAGTGTTTTCTGATCAAACGCCTTGGAACCTTCGAAGAAAACCTTGTCGATCGTCACGCGAGGCCCCTCGACAATCACGAATTTGGCGATACTGTGCCCCGTAAGTTCATCGGGCGTGATTTCGAACGAGACCTTCACATCGTAGTATCCGGACTTCTGATAAAATTCCACCAGGGAGTTCGCAGCCTCGGCAACCTGGCGTTCCGAAAGCACCTCCCCGGGGGTCAGCTTGACGGATTTCTCCCCTTCCGAATACTTCAACTCCTTCTTAAGACGATCCGAGGAGTAGTGGGCATTTCCCTCAAACACAATGTCCTTCAGCTTGGACTTACCCTGAACAAGAACAACCACCTTCACCCCATCATCCGCCGGCTCCTGAAAAATTCGAACATTGGAAAACAGATCCGTGGCGTAAAGGGAACGAACATCGTCATCGGACTGGGTCTGCGTAAACGGCTCCCCCACCTTGGTGCGAAGATTGGCCATGATCACACTTTCATTCGTCGTCTTTTCGCCTGCAAAGCGCACTTCAATCTCACGAACGATCGCGCCCATCTCCTTGGGTTTAGCCTCCTCCTCGGGGGTGGTGACCAGCTTCTTCTCCTCCGTCTTTACACTCTCAGCCTTGTCCACATAGGGAGCTTCGGCAGGAGCAGGATCCTGGGAGAAGGCACACACGACAGAGAGCATCAAAATTACCATCCCACACGACTTCTGCCAGGTTGCGCCTAATATGTTGGTCATAAAGAATTTGCTCAGGTTTCGTAGACCGCAGTCGAGTCCTCAAATCGAGTATATTCAGGAAAGAAAGTCAATTTCAATTCGCCCACCGGGCCGTTTCGATTCTTCGCGATAATGACTTCCGCCTCGATCGCGTTTTCGGGACGCCCCGTTTCCTCATCGTAGGCGTCCTTTCGGGCCATCAAACACACAATATCCGCATCCTGTTCGATGGAGCCGGACTCACGCAGATCCGAGAGCTTGGGCTTGCGCTCATCCCGCTCCATCTGACGGTTGAGCTGGCTCAACACAATCACCGGCACTTCCAGATCCATGGCGAGCCCCTTGATGCCACCGGAAATCACGGCGACTTCACGTTCTCGACTGTCGTTCCGCCCCATGCCACCCGCCGTCATGAGCTGCAAATAGTCGATGATCAGGAGTTGAACTCCATGCCGGGCCTTCAGTCGACGGGCGGATGCACGGAGCTGGGCGATGCTGATCTGGGGAGTATCCAGAATGTAGAGAGGGGAATTCCCGATCATGCCGGCAGCCCGCACAAACTCCTGCAGGTGGCGCTCGGACATCCCCCCCTGATAAAGCCCCCACATGTTCACCTTCGCCTTGGAGCACGCCATGCGGAGCGCAAGCTGATCGGCCGTCATTTCCAGACTGAACACCCCCACAGGAATCTTTTCATCGAGAATGAGCCGTTCCGCCACATTCAATGCGAGCGAGGTTTTTCCAATGCCAGGACGGGCGGCCAGAACAATCATTTCACCCGGGCGGAGACCGAAGGTCAGCTTGTTCAGATCGCGAAATCCCCATGAGAGGCCCGGCAGTTTGCCCCGATTTTCCTGAATCTCGCTCACCTTGGACACCACGCGGTCGGCAATCTCCCGGATCGGTTCGATGTCCTTTTTGACATGCCCCTCGCAAATTTTCAGAACATCGCTCTCCACCTGATCCATCACCTTTTCCACTTCATCCTGCGCCTCATAAGCCATGCGGATGGCCTGAGTGGAAACCTCGATCAATTTGCGAAGCTGATATTTGTCGCGAAGGATCCCGATGTAAAATTCCACATGCGCCGCTGTCGGAAACGCCACCGAAAGCTTGCTGAGGTAGTACGCACCGCCCACCTCATCGATCTTGCCCAGATCCTTGAGACGGGTGGTGACGGTCACCACATCGATCGGCTCCGACTTGGCGTGCATCGCACAGAGCGTGGTGAACACGATCTGATGACTGCGCTGGTAGAAATGCTCAGGCGTGAGAAGTTCAATACATCGGTCCAGGGCCTCGCCCGGACTGAGTAGAATGGACCCCAGGACGGCGATTTCAGCTTCACTGCTCTGCGGCATGACACGGGCAGAAACAGCTTCCGTCGGTGCCGTAGGCATGGGAGCAGGCCTCGAGGGATGGCTTACGCTTTCTTGGATTTAGCCGACTTGGCCCGGGGCTTCGCTTCGGTCGCGGCCGGGGCTTCGGAAGCTGCCGGCAGATTCGGAGATACCACGTTCAACTTGAAGATCGCATTGACCTGGGAATGAATGCGAATCGGAATCTCGAAGGTTCCCAACTTCTTGATGGGCTCATCGAGCAGAATCGCCTTGCGATCGAACTCAAATCCACGGGAAGCAAGTGCCGCCGCAATATCCGCGCTGGTGACGGAACCGAAAACCTTGCCACCCTCCCCGGTCTGAAGCTCCACCGTGCTGTTGAGCTTTGAAATCTTCTTGGCAACCTCTTGAGCCTCCTCCAGCTCCTTGCGCTCACGCTCGGCGCGCAAAAGTTTAAGAGACTCGATGCGGCGAAGCGCGGCAGGCGTGGCGATCAACGCCATGCTCTTCGGCAACAGAAAATTGCGAGCGTAACCATCGGAAACTGAGACCTGGTCTCCCTCGGAGCCGAGACCATTGATGTTGGATGTGAGAATAACTTGAGTAGCCATGGTGTAAAAGGGGTCAAATTCAAAAGATAAGCAGGCGAGGCTAGCAAACGTGAAGCCCCAGGGTAAAGCGGAATCTTTAAAAGGAACAGGATCTCCTCCCATTCTCCTCGGAAGGGAAAAGTCTCAATACCCGGCTCTAAAACCTTCGAAAACCCTCAACCAGGACACCCATGGGAAGATCCATACCCATAAAATGTAACCCATTAATATTCAATGACTTATGAGCACAATCTCAAATCAGGTTCAGTCATTAGATCAATTAATTCAGGGTAAAAACAAATTAAGTCAATCTTAATAAACCAAGAAAATGTTGTATATTAAAACAATCCCCTATTTTTGTAGCCCAGACCTTAAGTGCGTTCTGGTTCCCCATCCCATGAGACCTTTGATAGATTCACGGGCAACCGCACACGCCATCTCCCGAATGGCGAAACGAGTCAGGGGAGCCATGGACCTTTCGATCGGAGTGGCTACCACGAGGGACGACATTGAGGAAGCTTTGAATTTGGTGCGTAACATTTACGCCCAGGAAAACATTGTCATCAAAGGGACCGAGAACGACTTTCACACCCCCATCCAGGCGTTTCTTCCAAAGGCACGTATTTTCATTGTCCGAATGGAGGGCCGGATCATAGGAACGCTCACCCTTCTTCCGGATTCAAAGTTGCGGCTAAAAATCGACCGCCTCTACCCGGAGGAGATGGATCAACTTCGGAAGGAGTCCCTCCAGAAACAGGCGACCGTTTCATCGGCTTTGGAGTATCTTCATCCTCCAGAGCACCTTGAATCTGTCACGCACGCCCCCGATGAAACCCGGGTCGCCGAACTCAGCCTCTTCGCCCTTGATCCTGTGTGCCGTGAACGAACAGGCGGAACAATGGGGGTCTCCATTGCCTTGATGAACGTGGTCTACAAATACGGCGCCCTTACCGGACTAAATAGTTATGTCTGTGAGGTGATTCCAGCCCATGCAAATTATTACAAGAGGTTTTGGTTCTTTGAGGAGTTCGCTTCCGGCAAAACTTTTCCCGAGGATAATGCCCCGGCCATTGCCGTCAAATCCGACTTTGAAAGCGGCATCGAGAAGTTTCGCCGTGCAGCAGAACAGTTCCCGGAGGCAGGCATCTTCACCCATATTTCCAATGAAGAGGAGCATCAACTCCGGCAGTCCCTTCATCCCAACACCCTCCTAACTCCGGAAACCCTGCGTTATTTTTTAATGGAAAAGTCCGACCTCTGGGTTCGAATGTCACAGGAAGAACAGCAGATTTTTCGCGATGAGTACATGATGGCAGGTTGTCCCCTCAACCTCCTTTCCTGACACCCCGCCCGGCTGGACGGGTGGAATTGCGGTAAATTTTGAAGTTCGGCCCGGTGCCCCCCCCGCAAGCCTGGGTCGCCGTGACCCGGAAAGGAATCTTCTTAAGCAACCGGGATTTCGCATTTACTGAAACCGAACCGGGTCTGAATTACACGTAACTGAACTTCCTCTCGTAATCGAGTTCCATGAAAAATGGAAACTCTGCATAAGGATACAAAGTCGAGTGCACGGGCATAGCTCCCCATTCGGCAAGGCACTTTTGAAGTCGCCGTGGAAGATCGTCCGCCCGCTTCCAACCTTTTCGAAGCTGGACGTCCATGTGAATTTCCTCCCCGTCCTGGCGGAGCTTGAAAGCTCCTGTCACCGAAGCCGCCACCACGGGATCTTCGTAGAGCGCCTCTTTCAACGCCTCAGGGGTCACCCGACGTGCCCCGGTTCCAAGCCCATGTCCCCGTCCGTATACCGCAACCATGGGAAGCCTGAGATCCGGCATCCATGGTTCCAGATCGAATTGCCGCAGAATGTCCTGGACCCGTCGATACGACAGCACGCGCCCCCGATCGCCCGGCTTGTACCGTAACAATGGAATTTTCAAGCCGGGATCGACCATGGAAACTGCCAGTTCCGGCACCTCCTCCCCGCAAGCAATCTCCTCCACAAAACTCCGGTGAGGATAGTATACGAAAAGCATGGGGCACACCTTGATTCCCTTTCCGAAAAGGGCTTCACGCAATTCCGGACGATTTTGCGCCAACCTCCGGATCATAATCGTACCTCGCGTTTCATGGAAAAGATTGAGCCCGAGCTCCCCCACCCCCATGGAGGAACAGAACATTCCCCCGTGGGGACTCGCAAAATCCAAACCCAGCAGTCCACCCACATAGGTGCGGAGACTCTCCGCAATCCCCTCCTCCCCACTGACGAAATGAAAAATCCGGGATCCCCAATCGATCCCCTGTTCTCTACCTTCCTCAATTACCTTCTTTAAAAAGGATCCCTCTCCAAGGAGGATCATTTGCTCGAAATATGGGGAAAATTTACGAATCACCGCCCAGACCATCTCCTGGCGCACGCTGGTCTCGGCCAGGGGAAGGGAGGTCTCCACTTTCACTCCCATGGGGAGAGCATTAATTAACAGAGACTTTCTTCGACTGATTTCAAACGCATATTCCAACCCCACATCTGCGGCACGGCGCGCCTGTGTCAGGTCCCGTTGGGTTTGTACCCCAAACGCAAAAACTCCCGAGTGCCCCGAACTCGTCAAAAGGGATTTGACCCCCTTCAGACTCCCATCCATGCAGAGCTGGTCAATCGGCTGATCGCGGAAGGTACTTCGTTTATCCAGGATGGGAACACACTCCTTAAATTCCTCCAGTCCCCTGATCCCATGGGGATCCACCCCTTGCGACTCGAGCAACCTGGCATAGAAGGGAACTCCTGCCGCGACACGGTGGAATGCAGGGATAAGCCTCGACTCCGCCCAACGAACCAAGGCATCAGGATCTGCACTCCGCAACGCCAACAACGTACGCCGCCGCCGCCATCCCTCGTAAACACTGCTGGCGTGATTCAGGATGTTCATGGATTTGGATACCGTACTACGTTCCATCATCATCCCAAGATCAAGCCCGGAAAAACAGATTTCCCAAACATCACACCCGGGTTCGAAAAAGGACGTCCACCACGTTCCGGACATATTGCTCGTCCGTGATCCCATCAGTCGCCTCCTGGGGGAAACGCTGCACGTCACGAAAATACCCTGCCAGGGATGCAAAGAGATCCACCCGCGAGGAGGGCGTCAACTCCTCACGCCTCAATATGGCCCGTAACGCAATACCAGCCTCACCCGGGGAAACCCGCTGCCGGAGCCTTGCTGCAAGATGAGGATATTCCCTGAATGAATTGTATTTCCCCGCAAACATCTGCTCCAGCCCCGTATCGTCACCCGGAACCATCCGCACCACTACGGTGTTGGCCGCCAGATCCCCCAGCCGCTGACTGTACCGGTTTAGAAGACATGTCACCCCCCCCACAAGATAGAGGATCGGAAGCCCGTCGACAGCTCGTAGAAGATTGCGAACCACGATCTGACTGAACTGCAGTCGAAGTCCCTGGGCGTCCATAACGCGGAGGCGAAACAACCGCTTCCCCAGAGTCTGCCCCCGCCAGTACCACTCGAGCACCATCCCATACCCCATGGACACTGCAAAATAGATCAGAGTGGTGATCGCCATGATGAGGTCCGGCTGGATCCATCCCAGCGCGGAAACACCCCGCATCACCATTCCCAGTAAAATCGTGACACAGATCCCATCAATCGCCCAACTCAGAAACCGGGTGACGGGACTCGCAAGGAAGAGGGGGAACACGATGCCATCCCCGGTCTCAATTTCCAGCGTATTGGTCTTTGTCCGGAGATGGTTCACGCGCCCCCCTCCGCTTTTTTTCTCCCGGACCAGCCGAGAAAAAAGACGAGCAGTGTCAGCTCCACACAACCAAAGGCAATCTTCACCGTATAGGGAATCACTGGTTCGTGATACTGGGAGAGAAACGCTTCGATGAAGCCGGCCCAAACCAGGAGTATGGCCACCCCAAAAATCAAGGTCATGATGTCCCGGGCAATCACCCTCATGCGCGCCCGCAACGGGATTCGGCTTCCCCATCCAATAAACGCGCCCCCAAGAACCAGCCCTGCTTGTCCCGCAATGAGAATCGAGGGAATCTCAACGACTCCGTGAGGCATCAACCAACCGAGGAGAAACGGAGTCTGTCCCGCAAGGATGTAATCGAAGGCAACCCCGCCCAGAATCACTCCATTGTAAAAAAGCATCACGATGGTCCCCACTCCCCACGTCGCCCCCAGTGCCATGGTCATCACCGACACCTTGGTGTTGTGGGTCATCAGATAGGAGGAAAATTGCGTCTTCATGCCCGCAAGCCGATCCTCCGTCCGGCTCTCCTCCTCGGCCACCCGTTGACCCGGGTCCACCTGCAGATGCGAAAATGGTCCAATGATCACCTCCTTCGCCGCAGAATCAAAACTCACCGCAAGCCCCCCAAACACCATCCCGATGCATGTGACCACCAGCGAGAGCCAGAACGCCCGCAGATGTCTTCGAAAGGTCTGGGGGAAGGTTTCAAAAAACCATTTCAGAGGTTCCAACCGGTAGGGCTTGCCCCGGATCTCGTGAATTTCGCCATAGGCCCTTGCCACAAGGGTTTCAAGATACCTGCGCACGGTCTGCTCGGAAGCGAAGGTGGAAATCTTGGCCAGATCCGCCGACGCCCGACGGTAGAGGGCATAGAAGCGCTGCAATTCGTGCAGTTCCAGGATATGCGAGCCGTCGTTCTCGAGTTTCAGAAGGATGGCCTCCAGTTGATGCCAGTACGGCTGCTCCGTCTCGACAAAATGTTGAACGTTCAGAATCACAGAACCTGCCTCTGCTTGAGACTGAGGTAGTGCGTCACCAATTGGGAAGACATCCTTTCCCCGTCGAGATTCAACAAACGCACTCCATGACGCTGAAGCACTTTTTCAAGCTCCTGAAGCTGGCGCCACAGAAGATGTCCCCCCAGGCGTTCGTAAATCTGGTCCACCGATTCCACGTCGCCTGACTGAAACAAGGGCGCCACCATGGACGATTTAAGGCTGCAGACTCGGATCAGATGTTGCCGCCCGATCAGATCGATATTGCGGGCAAGGGATTCCACCAGCACGGGATCATCCAGATCCGTCAGCAACAACAACAACGCCCGGCGCCGCAAACGAAGCCTCACAAACGTGCAGAGCTCCTCAAAATCAGGGGTCACACGCGTGGTCTGCAGCGTATATAGAGCATCCCGGCACGCATCGTAGTGCGCCTTGCCATTTCTTGCGCGAACAAATCCCGTCACGCGATCACTGAAGGTGATCAGCCCGAACAAGTCCCCCTGTTGTTCGGCCACCAGAGCCATCACCAAGGCCGCGGAAATAAAACGCTCCATGGCCGGCTGTCCTCCCGACATCCGTCCGCTCAAACGGGAGGAATCGATCAGGACATACACCTCCTGCGTGCGCTCCACCTGGAACACCTTCGTCACAGGCCTCCCCCGTTTCGCCGTTGCCTTCCAATGGATCTGATCAAAACTGTCCCCCGACACATAGTCGCGGAGTTTTTCGAATTCCCGTCCCTGCCCCATCACCCGCTGGGAGTGAACTCCAAAATTTCCGCGATTCAAAAACAGCGCCGCAAGGCGTTTGCGTTCCTCCATCAGGTTTGGATAAACGCGGATCTCCGTCGCCGCAGACAGGACCCGGCGCACCCCCCAGAAACCGAGCGGGGACGATGCCTCCACATGGCAGCCTTCCAATTTGAAATTCCCCCGAACGCGCGGGGTGCACGTCCAGAAAATCTGGGAATGAGGATTCCCTTCCGGCAATGCCACGACCATGTCCTCCTGGGAGGATGGGATTTCCGGAGGAAGGGGCAGCCCCAGCCGGAGCTCCCGCAACCCCTCATTCACATGAAGAATCATCGGAATTTTCCCCTCCCGATCCCTGGAAAACCTCACCACCTCGGGAAGCTCCACGGAAACCCCGTCCAGACGCCGCGCCGCAAGGAAGGCATCCCCCGCCACACACACGATGAGCATGCCCATCATTCCATAGGAAAGCAGGGCGAACGCAGGCACGAGCGGCGCCACCACCGTGAATGGAAGCAGCATCGCCACCCAGAGGAGCAGTCTGTTGCGGGGAACCATCATCGGGGAACGGCAACTCCTTGAAGAATTTGTTGAATCACCTCCGACACCGAAAGCCCCTCAATCTCAAACTCAGGCCTCAGAATCAGGCGGTGTTCAAGCACGGGTGACGTCATCGCCTTGATATCGTCGGGCGTCACGAAATCACGCCCTGCCAACGCCGCCGAAGCCCGGCTCGCCAGGACCAGGGCCTGCGTGGCGCGGGGTCCGGCTCCCACCAGAACGCTCGCATGGGCACGGGTTCCACGCACAATATCCACCAGATACCCCATCAACTCATCCTTCAACACAATCCCACCCAGCGCCCCATGAATCCGAGCAAGGGACTCCTCCGTGGCCACGGCCTGCACATTCTGGGATGCCAGAACCACCTCGGGAGCCTCCGTCGTGAGCATGCGTTGCGCGAGGGAAACCTCCTCTTCACGCCCGGGATAACCCATTACGATTTTCAACATGAAGCGGTCCTTTTGCGCCTCAGGCAGCGGATAGGTTCCCTCGTACTCGACAGGGTTTTGCGTCGCAAACACCGTGAAGTTTGGAGGCAGCGAATACGTTTCCCGATCGATCGTCACCACCCGCTCCTGCATCGCCTGCAGCAATGCCGACTGGGTCTTGGCTGGCGCACGATTGATTTCGTCAGCCAGGAGGAAGGAGGTGAAGACAGGTCCCGGCACCAAGGAGAATTCATTCTTCTGAAGATTGAAGATATTGGTTCCCGTGATATCCGATGGCATGAGGTCCGGGGTGAATTGAATGCGGCCGGAGTGGCACCCCAGCACATGACCGAGCGTACGCACCAGCAAGGTCTTCCCCACCCCCGGCACGCCTTCGATCAACGCGTGATTACGGGTGACAATCACGATGAGCGCCTTGTCGATCACCTCCTGCTGACCGATGATCACCTTTCCAATCTCCTGCCGTGCGCGGGCCAGGGTTTCCTTGAGTTCTTCCAGATTCACATGCTCCATGGTTTTCCTTTTTTGAAGATTCCTGCAAATTATGTTCAAGCTCCGCGTTTACGCTCCAACACACGGCAAATGGCATTATAAGTTCGCAACGGTTTCCGATCCCTGCCCGCTCGCTGCCGGTCCTCCGCCATCAGACTTCTGATTTGCTCGCGAACACCCGGGGAGACATGGCGATTACCCTCTCCATGGTTCCATTCTTCATAACAGACATCCATGAGCTGGGCGTTTCCAACATTCCGGCGAAGAAGATTCACAAACCCGGTGCCATCGGGTGCCGTCTCGGAAGCCCCTCCGGTGGCCAATCCCGCCTTCTCATCGAACGGGGGAACAAAACTCGTGGAATTCTTCCAGACAAACAACAGCGCCAGGAGCGTGATCCCCGCCATCAAGCCATGCAACCGGTACTTTCGCATCAAACCCGCCACCCCCGGCTCTTCTTCAACCCCGAGATGGGTTTCATCGAACACCACATGGCGATGCCCCCCAAGAAGCCATAGCAACAAATCGGTGTGTCGCTCCTTTCGCATCGCCTCATTGCTGACAAAAAATGAATCAGACGCCAGAACAATGGTTCCCCGTCCCTTCGACCGTTCAATGACAACAGGTCGATGGTCGAACGTATACACCACCCGCCACGCAGGATCGAGGCGATCAAAATACGCCGCAGTATGCCAGGAAACGGATCCCTTGTCCCCACCCTCCACGTGCACCGCCCTGGCCTCCACTGGCGCCTCCCCCGCATTCTCCACCAGATTGGTATAGGCAATCTGAAACCCCCAACGCGGGGACAACATCGCAGCCCCGGGTATCTTCCGGGTTTCATCCGAACCCTTATCCTGTTTCTTCTTCGAAGCCTCACCATCTGGTGGAGGCGTTTTTTTCTCCTCCGCCTCCGATTTCTCCCTTTTTTCAGTCTCCTCCCGCTTTCGCTTTTCCTCCTGGCTCATCTCTTCCGTCCACTTCGGGACCGGGAGAAATGAAAACACAAGACGATCCCCACCCGATAATCGCGTCTCGATATCCTGAACCTCATCATGGGAAACCATGTCGAACCCCCAGGTTTGCAATCCGAATAACAGCACCACCGGCGCATCCCGTTCGATCCGATCCCAGGTTCTGTAGTTCCGTTCCACCGACAATGGAAGCTCCTTCAGACTGTCATAAAACGCCTTCGTCCCCAGGGGATCTGTTCGCAGGGAGGAATAAGCCGGGTAGACATCGCCGGACGCAAAACGCAGTTGAAAAAGCCGGAGCACTCCCCAGCCAAAGGCGAGAAAAAGGATCAATGCCCCGCAGCCATAGAGGAAGCTTCGACTTCTCATACGACCAATGCCTCCTCTCGGACAGGCTCACTGGCCCGGGCAATTCCTTCATGGTTTGAACGAAACTCGGCAACCGTGTCCTCTGTGACCGGATGGAGTCCGTACCAAACCCTTTCAAACACTCCCACATGACGTCGAAACGCCTCCAGAAGACCGGGGTGCGCATGTGCCCGTCGTTCGAGCTCCCGCACATAGTCCCGGTTCGATTTATGTTTCGCAATCACGATCAACTCACGGTGACCCAGCAACGCAATGGAGGCGAGGTAGAAGGCTCTCAGGGCCAGCCTCATCTCTCCTTTTGCGAGTAGCTCCTGGGCCAAGGCCAGCCATTCATCTGAAGGCAACTGATTCGCCTGCACACTCTCATCCTCCAGATTCGGTCTCGCAGCGATGGGTTCACTGGCCACGTGACGCACCCCTTTTCCACGGCGCTTCCATCTTCGAAGAAAGAGAATGGCCAGGACGCTCGCGATCACCGCTAGCATGAGAAAAAGAAGGATTTGCAGGGAGGAACGCCAGTCGCCCGGCCCCCGTTCCTGCCCCGGCTTGTAGTCAGGATGGGGCCTCAGGCGATCCCACCAGTCACGAATCCGCTTCCATGTTTGACGAAACGAATGGAACATCTTTTTAAAGCTTTCCCCGACTTCATCGAAAAACTGGGCCAGAAACCCGCGCTCCTCATTTTTTTGAATTTTTTCACGAGGCAGCCGCCACTCGTATTCTGCACGGTTCATCACCCGGTCTAGGGACTCATTGAGTTGCTGGGGGGAGAGTTCATGCCCCTTTTCCCCCCTCCCTTCCGATGCCGAAACCGTGGATTGAAGGACACACGCCAGCAGGATCATCGTCACCCCATGACGGATGCGGCCTTTGTAGGAAGCGAGTTCCGCCAGCAGATCCACCCCGGTTTGACGCGAAAGGCCGTAATGACATCGCAGCGCGTAGACCGCCTTGACCAGGGGATTGGTGGCCAGATAAGTCAGCCCCACAAGAACCGCCAGAAAGGTGGTGTTCAATACATGCCAGCGACTGAGGGTAAAGACCGTTTCCACTCCCAAAAAAGTCTTCAACATCTGCGGAAGCAGAAAAAGGGCCGTACCGAGATTTAAAAAAATCACCGCCCCAAATCCAAAGAGAATCAACAGCAGGATGTGGTTCTGTCCTTGGGAAAAACCGGCCTGTTCCCGGGCACGGGCCAAGACAGTTTTGAAATCGTGACGCCCATCTCCCAGGCAGGATGCGTTATGGAAAAAGGCGTACACCCAGCCGAAAGGAATCGTCAGAACCAACGCCGCAGGCAGGACGAAAAAAAGATACGGCTGGATCATCACCTGATGCATCACCAGTCTGCGAATCCGGAGAAACGTCCAGAGAGATTCACCCTCTTCGGTCATTCTTCCAAGAAGGCTGCTTGCAAACACCGTCTGCCAGCATTTCATCCAGAAATAGAGGAGGGTCATGACCAATGATGCCGGCGCCAGATGCTCATACGCATGAGCTCCCTTGCTCATGTCCGCCCAGAAGAAAAGAAATCCCAATACAAAAGGCAGACTCCCCACATAGTAGGCGAGCAGTCCACGCCACGGGCACATCCGCAGAAGGTGCACCGCCTCCTCCATGAGTTCGAGCGCCCCCCAGCCTGCGGCCCCTGATGCCTTGTTTTTCATCGGTGCTTGGTACCTTAGTCGAACAGAAATGTCTCCCAGAGAGTACCGTCATGGAATGAGGTGGGAATACGCAGCAGCAATTTACCCACGAGAAAGAAGGTCACCCACGTCAGCCACACCCCGCAGGCAAGGGCCCCCGAGAGAACCAGCCCCCTCCATGGGCGGGAGGAGGATCGGTTTTTCCCGGACGCCTTTCTAAGACAAGCGGCACAGATCACGCGGTCGTCGTGTTCCGTCACACATTCCCGACAGAAAAACCGAAGGCATTCCGGGCACCGCGCCACCGCCTCACGGTGGGCGTGATGAAAGCAGCGTTGCTGAACGAGATTTTCCATACAGGCAAAGCCTATTCCAGACTTGGATGAGCCGACATCCTTTCACGATAGAGTCGCCGCCACGAGTAGACCAGAATGATCCCGGTGACACCAAGGGCAAACGAGCTGAGAGTCTCCACCAGACGAAAGGAGAACAGTCCGCTTGCCTCCGCCCCGAGGAAAAGCAATTCCCCCAACTTGGTGATGTAGCCATAAATAAGGATGGACCAGAGGAAGGTGTGCAGATTCCGGGGCAGATCGCTGTGGTTCTGACGAACAATCCCCACCACCACCGAAGCCAGTCCGATCAAGACGAGAATCACCGAAACACCCGTCGTCTCCCAGGTGGGAAACAACAGTTTCAACAGGGAAACAAGACCGCTGACCAGAACGATATAAGAGAGCGCCTCGTGAGCACGGGCCTCCTCGTGGCGAACAGGCCCGACAGCCTTCCATCCACGCACCGGCGCGGAAACCGAAGTGGTGCTGTAAATGGCATCCCGGTGCGCTTCGACCACCTCCCGTTCCAGCCGTCCCTGCACCTCCTCCACCTTCATTTGGATCCGTTGAACCGCACGTCGTGTGCGTCGAAGTCTTCCCAGCGAGGGAAGCCTTTCGGCATGCACCGCTGTCTGAAGCTTGCAGATGCAGGTGGGTCCCATGGCGATATTGACCAACAACAGAAGTAGGACGATTCCAAAAATAATCCCGGTAATGACAAACCCGACCTCGTCCCATTGCCAGGAACCAAGACCGAGCACCGCAAGAAACACCAGAAAGGCGAGCAGGCCACCGAGCACGAGATTGAGAATCCCGGCAGCCCCGTTTTTTTGAACAACAATGGCTTGAATATCGCGATAGTAAAATCGCTTGTAGTCCTCGCCAAACCAGGCATTGGTCACCATCAGGACATGGTCCGGGCCAAGGTAGAGGTAGTTCCGCCCCCTGCTGGCCACCGAAATCATTTCACGGGGAAATCCCGGAAGTTTTTGATATTCTTTGATGCGAGCCATAGTTTCGCTGGCCGTTAGTGCCTCGTGAAAAGATAGCCCAGGAAAAACACCCACCCCACCATTTCTGCTACCGCAAGGATCGCTGCAAGGATGAATCTCACCCTGGTCCGCGGCACGATGCTTCTCGGAGAATTCCAATGCCGGATGACCAAGAAGAGAGCTACGGGGGCGCCAATGAGTGAAGTCCAGAATCCCAAAAGGGGATAAATCGTAAGGCTGAGCGCCAGATCATCGTAGAGAACGCGATGACGCTCCAGGTCGCGAATTTTCCCCTTCGTCTTCCCCTTCTCAATGCATTTGGGACAAAGGTGTTGGTCCTTTAAATCCACATCACACAGGGAGCAAAGGAAGACGCCACAACCTTCACATACCGTCACAGCCCGTTTCGAGGCATGGTAAAAACAACTCGCATCCTGTTCCCCTTGAACAGCGTCGCCGGAGTGCACCTCCCACTTTCGCTGAATCGAGGGAAACACATGGGCCTGATAGACCACCTGGCAGTGCCCACAGGCATAGAGCGCTCCGGTGTTGAAAACCTCGGGGGGATACGGCTCCCCACATTTGCCGCAATAGAAGAGCGAGGCGGATACAGCAGCGGAGGAGCTCACGATGTTCGGATCACCCGGGTATCACAAATATGATCATGCAACGCACGTTTTTGGCCATCCCAGATCACCATGAGATAGCCGATGCCGAGGGTAAATCCGCTCACCATTTCTCCGAAATATCGGCCCAGGGCCCTGCCATACGTAAGCCGCGAACCATCGGAACGCACCACTTGAAGCTTGAGCGCCATTTTTCCGGGCGTCGCGGAAAATTTTCCCACAAACCAGGTATAGTAGGCCACACCCACCGCGGTATTGAAAAGAAACTCCACTCCCTTGACCGCCAGGATTGCCATACCGGCTTTCCCACGTGGTGTTAAACTACCCACCATCACAAAATCCACCAGGAGATTGGTCAGCAGATTGACGACAAAGAGGAGAAGTCCATCGATCAGCTTCGCGGCAAATCGTGGGCCAAACCCGGCAAATTCCATCTCCGAACCCACAAGCCCCCCCTCCTTGAGGCGTTGGAAAAACACGGGCTTACAGGCGGCGCAGATCCAGGAGGTCTTGAACTGAACCATGTCCTCCCGCAGAAACTGCCCCCGACACTCGGCACACACCTCATGCCCACCCTGAGGAGCCATCGTCGGGGCAGAAGGAGCCGCAACGGAGGAATACGGTTGCCAGTCCGCCATCCCCTGCTTCCAGACCAGAGTGGTCGACTGGATCCTTCCCACGGAAACCAAACGATGAAACTCCGCATCCGGCACGGGACCCTGCTGGGTTCCATTATCCGCATAGTACCATTCCATGGGGAAATCGTTCTAAATCTGTCGGTGGAGAAAAGCAATGTTGAACCATTGGGGGGCCGGCCTCATTCTTTTTCCTTGAGAAAAAGTTTCAGGTGCCCGATGAGACGCGTAGCCCGGACGACACGTCCGGTAAATCCAATGTAACCATCGGGACGCATCAGAAGAAGTCCGTCATGAGGCATTCCAAGGGCATCCGAAACCTGGGAGGACGGATCCAGAAGAATGGGATGGCGGGTGGTGAATTCCTTCGGGGATCCCACCCCCGTCCATACCTGATACACCTGAACATGCAGCCCGAATCGCCGGGAGACTTCATCGCCAATTCGTTGCCCTTTTGAAAAACCATCGGCATCGTCCGCACACACCAGAAGCACGTGTTCCAGGGATCGCAAAAGATCAAAGATTCGAACCTCTTTCCTCGTGGCGGCATCGACAAATACTCCGTCGGGAATTCGGTCCCCGGCTAGAGGAAACCTCTTCCAACGCAGATCACTCTTCACAAGGGAGCTTCCCCGATAGTGCACATACAGCTCGGACACAAAATCGCGCATGCGAGTTTGAATCCAGTGCTGTTTCAGCAACCATGCCCCCAGAAATCTCCGTATCCAACGCACCCATGGCCGGGAACTGAATGCGCTTCGAAAAAAAAGATTCGTGATCCTCAAAACGTTCCGTGCCACCGGATGCCGTTCTTCATCATAAGTCTCCAAAAACTCCATGGGAGCGGCATCCAGATTTACCAAAGCCAGTTTCCAGGCCAGATTGTAGGCATCCTGAATTCCTGTGTTCATCCCCTGACCTCCTGCAGGACTGTGAACATGTGCGGCATCTCCTGCCAAAAAGACCCGTCCGAATTGCAAGGCTGGAACGATGCGCCGGTGCAACCGGAATTGGGAAAGCCATCTCGGTTCACTCAACTTCGCCTTGAAAGGGGAGACTTGGTCCAGAATTTCCTGGAATTCCCGGAGCGAGGGGTTGAATCCAAGGGCCGAGTCCACAGAATTTCGAAGCGTGATGAGCCGGTAACGCTGCTCCCCATGCATCGGAATGGCGCCACACATACCCCGTGTCCGCACAAACGCATGCACTTCATCGCCCGGGGCATCCCAATCCACACGCACATCCGCCAGGGAAAATTCCTCCTCGTAGGGGGCCCCCTCGAACGGAACTCTCAACAAATGGCGCACCGTGCTGTGCACCCCATCACACCCCATCACCCATCCCGTCCGAACCTTCTCCCTTCGGCCATCAAAGAAACACAATTCCGCTTCCACATACGCGTCGTGCGAGGCTAGACCGACCAACTCGACGCGTCGTTCAACCGTGCGCCCCAGGTCCCTGAGATATTGAATGAGGACCCGTTCCGTCTCGGACTGCTCCAGAATCAACGGAAATGGAAACGGACTTTTAAGACCTCCAAATTTCAGATGGGCAAACTCACGCCCATGCGTGTAAAGATGCGCCCCCTTTAACAATTGACCCCGCTCAACCATGGAACCGGCGATCCCCATGACCTCGAAAATCTCAAGCGTCCTCGGCTGGATCACGAGAGCCTTGGATTTGTCGGAGGGAGCCCCGGCCCGGTCGATGATCCGGCAACGCACCCCATGGCGGATCAATTCCGCCGCCATCACGAGCCCGGTCGGGCCCGCACCCACCACGAGGACATCGGTGTCAAATTCCATGAAGGAAATGCCGCAGACGGTCAGTGTGTCCGATCCAGGGAGGGCTCACCCTCCATGTACTTGATGAACTGGTCAAAAATCGAGGCCAGTTCATTCAGTGGTTTTTTTTGAAATTCAGATTCCTCCCCAGCCTCGCGAAACTCCACAAACCCAACGTGGGTCTCCACATCATACTCCCCGAGTGCCTCATCCAGAAAAAGATACCCGATCTGGGCATACGCCTGCGTCTGCTCCTCAGAATAACCTTTCATGTAGAGCGTCACGCCTGCCTTGTGCTCGTCGGGTTGAAGGGTGACCCAGACATCTTCCGGACGAAGGGTCAGATCCCTCAAATGGATCGTGTCGATCGGAAGGCGTCTCTGACGAAAGGACACCACCTTCCATCGCGGCAGGTCAGGAGCTGCCCGGCAAAGGGTCTCGACCGCCGGAAATAATTCGCGGATTCCATCCGCACTGATCACAATTTCACGGATCCCATTCTCGACCGGTCCAATCTCGAATGTCAGACCGTCCTGGACACGCTCAAGGGCCTCCGCCAGGGAGCGGAAAATCGAATCACGTTCATTCTCGAAACGGAACAACTCTTCTTCGTGATCCTGAAACCATTTCCAAAAAGAGGTTTCGGGTCGGATCGCCATAGCTGCACCTGCCTACCACGACATGCGATAAAAAGACAAAACAAAACCAACAACAGACATCAAAAAGGAATATCGTCGTTCTCGAGATCCGGGCCCCCACTGCTTTTGCCACCCACGGCCGTCGAGACAGGTTCCTCACCCCCCTCAACATCACCCCCACGCCCCCCACCTGAACCCAGGAACTGCAGACGCTCGCAATGAACCTTCAGAGTGGAACGTTTTTCCCCATTCTTTTCCCAGCTCTCGAATTGAAGGCGTCCTTCAACAAAAACAGGGCGTCCCTTCTTCAAATATTTCCCCGCAGCTTCCGCCTGCTTGCCCCAGACCACCACGTTGACGTAACAAACCTCCTCCTTCTCCTCGCCAGTCTCCGTGCGCCACGAACGATTGGTCGCCAATCCAATGTCCGCCACCGCACTCCCTTTAGGCGTGTACCGAACTTCAGGGTCGCGGGTGAGATTGCCGATCAGGAGGACTTTGTTGAGTTGGGCCATAAAAAGGAATCAAGCGGCCGCTGCAGCCTTCTTCGCCGGAACCGCTTCAGGCCGGAAGAAAACCACGCGGAACACATCCTCATCCAACTTGAGTTTACTGCGAAAGGCCAGCAAATTTTCAGCCTCCATCTGGAAGCCGATGTTCACGTAGTAACCGGCATCAATGGCTTGGGCGACGCGGGCGAAGGGACGCTTTTCCATGCGCTCAACCTTCTGCACCTTTCCCCCTGCAGTCTGGATGTCTTTCTCGAGCTTCTCGATGAGATCCTTGCTGCTCTCTTCCTTGCCCTGCGTGTTCAAAATAAACAAACCTTCGTAATTGCGTAACATAAAAATCTGGAAACAACCTAATCTTGAGGCTCTTTCGGCGAATCGTCCTTGTTTTGGCCCGATGGGTTATAACGGTTCATCGCAGCCGCCAGGCCATCCGTGGCCCAACTTTCAACTGCGCAAACGGCATTCTTAAGCGATTGCTCGAGCCAAATCAACTCTGATTTTTCGAAAGGCTGGAGGACCCAATCGGACAGCCCAAGAGGGACCTCCGGGGCCGGACGGCCGATTCCCACCCGAAGCCGGGCGAATTCCTTGGTATTCAGGTGCTCGATGATCGACTTCAATCCGTTATGCCCCCCCGCACTCCCGTGGGGACGCAATCGAAGGGACCCAGGTTTGACCTCCACGTCGTCCACCACCGTCAATAGGTTTTGCAGGTCGATCTTCCAGAAGTTCAAGGCGGCAATCACGGCCTGACCGCTAAGATTCATGAAGGTCACAGGTTTGAGGGCGATCCACCGGATCCCCTTATCCTTCCACTCCGCCACCAGGGCCGGGACACGGGCATGAGCGGCGAACTCAGCACCCTTCCGGGCCGCCAGGTGCTCGACCACCTGATATCCGATGTTATGACGCGTCAGGACATAACGCTTGCCGGGATTTCCCAACCCCACAATCAACCGAGCTTTCATCACGCCCAGTGTCGGTAGTTCAGATTTGGAAAGATATTATCCTTCCATTCACAATACCCGAGGAAATTCTCATCAATCCGCCCCGACTTGACCTGCTCGTAAAGCCGAGAGAACCGGAGTATGTGGTCCTTGGTACGACGAACCGCATAAGGCACCGTAGTGCCGGTCTTCATGATGAATGCCCAATCGCTCGATTGGGCAAGCAACAACTCCCGGCCGGCCTGCGTGATGGCGCGCTCGAAAACACCGCCACGGTTTTGATGATGCCGGGCAAGCTCCACCATCCGGTCCGCCGCCACATGCAAATGCGGATAAATCCATGAATTCGATCCTTCCAACCAGACCTCCCAGTATCCCTTATTTCCCCACGACGATTCGCTCGGAGTCGAGATCTGCTGGGTCGGATGCCTTTCCAGATATTCTGCGGGCGTGGTGAGACTGAACATCTTCTGATCGTAACACGACTTGCGGATGAAAAAATTCAGGAAATCCGGTCCCTCGTACCACCAATGCCCGTACAACTCGGCGTCATAGGGTGCCAGGATGATCGGTGGCCGTCCCATCGTCGCCGCGAGATGCTCCACCTGTCGCTCCCGGTTGAACATGAAGTTTCCGGCATGTTCCGCCGCCTTTTCATGGGCAAGGCGGGGACGATAAGGTTCCTTGTAGTTTGTCTTTCCGGTGATCCGGTAGTACTTCAAGCCCGTGTGACACCGGATCCCATCCGGATGGATGTAGGGCCGGATGTAGTCGTAATCCAACTCAAACCCGACATCCCTGTAGAACTCCCGGTATTCCGAATCCCCGGGATAGCCCTCCTCCGCACTCCAGACCTGCTTGGAGGATTCGATATCACGGGCAAACGCGGCGGGGCCGCTACGGGTGAAAAGAGGCGCGAACACACCAAACCTGGGTTGCGGGTCGGCAAACATCACCCCATGCGTGTCCATGATGAAAAACCGGATCTCCGCCTCGGAGAGCACTCTTTCAACCCCTTGGAAATAGGCGCACTCCGGCAGCCAAATGCCACGCGGATCCCGACCGAAACATTCACGGTAGTGATCCTTCGCCACCATGATCTGGGCCCTCACCGCCTCCGGGGTGTCGCGCATTAAAGGGAGAAACCCGTGCGTCGCCCCACACGTGATGATCTCCAGTTTGCCGGCATCCTGAAACTTGCGAAAGGCCGAAACAAGATTTCGGTGATACTGATCACAGAACGTGTTTCGTGCCGTATGAAACTTGTGATGATAGTGCCAGGCGAGTTCGTGAAACTCGTGCTGCCAGCGCGTGCGATCAATCTCCTTCTCCGTTAATTCAATCGACCGGGAAATGTGCTGCACATAACGCTCCTGCAACAGCGGATCGAGGAGCATCGCACACAGAGGCGGGCTCATCGTCATCGTGAGCCGGAAATCCACCCCGTCGTGGAGCAGACCATCCATCATATTCACAAGGGGGACATACGTCTCCGTAATTGCCTCGAACAACCAGTCCTCCTCCATGAAACGGGCGTGCTCGGGATGGCGGACGAACGGAAGGTGGGCGTGTAAAACCAGAGCAACGTATCCTTGAGGCATAGTCATTATATTCGGGTAAAACCTTCGCCTCGTTCCAAATCTTTTCTAGGCACGCGTCGGCTCAACCAGATCCTTGGGATGTGGAACGACCCCAACGTCACCTTTACGAGCGGTGTTGCGAACAAAATTGAGATGAACCTCTCGTGTTTCCACTCCATCCGCCGAAGTTGCCGCTGCGGGAAGGGCAAACTTGCCATCGGGAAGCGCAAACTGAAATCTGAAGGTGCCGTCAGGCTTCAAGGCGATGGACTTTCCGTCAAACATCACCTTGGCATTCGGTTCAGTGGCCCCATAAACAATCAACTCCGCATTCACCTTAAACCAGAAACCCCGCTCGGTCTGGGCACCAAACGATGCCCCAAATGGACTCGACAGGCTGAAAATCGCACTGCTCGTCTCCTCCCGAACCCGGCGCTGAAGCCACTCGGTCAGGACATCCGACCCCATTCGAATGCGGCGGAAAAGATCCCCTCCAAACATGCGAATCAAAGCCTCCTCGTCGAGGCCCTCCCCATAATTTACCCCCTCGTAATCGAACGGGAAACGGAAACCTGCCTTCTGCAAACGGTAGATCACATCGAGGAGCTCCTCGCCGTCCTTGAAGTGCCCCTTCACCAGGGCAAAGAGTTCCCGGAAGCTGATCCAGAAGGGAATGGTGACAAACCGGGCCTCCTTATGATCGCTCATTCGATCGCTCGGAGTGCGCGTGGGACGGGAACGACTGACCGTCTGAAACTGCCCCTCGTGATTGTAGAATCCAAACTCGGCATAGTAGTCGGTATTGGGCTCCACCTTCACAAACCAGTTCCTCGCAGCAGGATTGATCGTCACCTCCTGGCAGATCGAACCGCGCGAATCCTTTCCCTGGTGCACGCGCAACTTCAACTCACCATAGCTTGCATGGCGGCGCATGTCATCCATCTGCTGCCAGGAAAAATCCCAGTACGCATAAATCCACCAGGGATCGCGTGCCGCAAAAAAGAGACGGCCACTTCCATACGATTCGGGAAGCTCACCCAGATCATCATAAGAGATCGGGGCGGACATCGTAACCACCGGAACCGTCTTCGCGGCAATTTCTGCAATGGGATCGGCAGGTTCGGGAGGTTTGGCAAGAGGGGGAATTCCCGTGGGAGGAGACGCTTGCGACGCACGACGACGGGACGGTGAAAGCTTGATCGTTTTCGAAGATTTTTTTACCGGTTTCCCATCATCGACCGGAGGGGTTTCCCGGGCCGCTGCAGGCTGATTGCGGGCGGAAGGCTTGCGGGGAGTGATCGATTTGTCCGATTTTTCCGCACTCGCGGACATGGCTGTAGCCGACAGAATGGATTCAATCAACTCATCCTTGCGTCCCGACAAAGCCTTTTTGATTCCCAGCTTGGCAGCCAGTTCCTTTAGGGCTTTGACTGTCTTTCCGCGCAATTCGGTGGGTTTCACGTCAAAAAAGGTTTTGGAGCTTCATTATCCGGCGGTTTCCTCGCACCGCAAGGACAAAATCAAACCCAATCTTGGCATATGGCACACGATTCATGCAAATCACCAAAAAGATTCATGATTGGAGGGCTAAATCTGTCCCTGCCAATGCTTTGGAAAAGAAGGGAGAATCCCTCAGAGAATCTCAGGAGGCCGCACTCACCACTCTTACGGAACCACGCCCCGTTTTCCCATTCCCCGGCACAGCCTTCCATCCCATCCGGGAAAGAGTAGCCACAAGCTCGATCTCCCCCTTCCCCTTCCACCGAGCCACTTCTTTGCGGGAAATCCTGATTCGGGTCGGAGTCTCGACATCAAAGTCCACGGGCTGGCCGTTCGCCGTCACACCAGAGACCTGGTAGTCGCCAAATTCCAATCCCTCACGATTGAGATAGACCACACGGATGCGTTTTCCACCAAAAGAGGTCCGAACCTCCACACGCCCCGTCCCCGCAAATTCAGCGCGGACAAGTTTTGGCGCCAGGATCAGATCCCCCCAGGAGCCGCGGACCCCACACACCTGGGTCAGGTAGGTCAGAATATACCAGCTTCCGGAACCCGTGAGGTAGTGGTACATGCCGCGTCCCTCCCCGTTGAAATACTCCGGAAGACCTGGATAAATGCGACTGGCGGGAGTGTTCACCGCCATGCGGAAAATGGAATTCAACACCTCAAAGCCTTCCTTCACAAAACCCCGGCGATAAAGCGCATTGGCAAACATCACCGCCATGTGATTGAAAAAGGCTCCATTCTCCTTTTCGCCATAAGCGAATGAAAACGCACGGCCAAGCGCGGGTTGGATTTCTCCAAAATCGGTGTTGAGACGGAACCCTCCCAGATGGGCGTCACGCAAATGCCGGGCCACCGCCTTCCACACGCGGGCGATCTGCTCGTCGGTGGCCACTCCCGACATGATGGGAAACACTTGTCCCGTGAGCGTCATGCGGGTCCGCCCCTTCACTTTTCCCTCCACGCGACGGCCTTCATTATCATAGTAGCCATTGAACCATTCCTCACCCCCCACTTTCACCCACTCCTGGGTCCGAACCGCATTCGCGAGGTGTTCCGCCTTGGCACGCAAATCTCCGACCAACGCGGCCACGGGAATCCGAACCGTCTTCCCCTTGATCTCCGGAGTGATGGCGTCAAAGTAGGCCTCAAGCTGCTTCTGACGGGCCTTTGCAGAGCTGTAATTCACCCCCTTGCGTCCGATCCGGTCGAGAAGGATCAGCAACTCCTCCGCAACCACAATTTCCCGGAAACCCTCCCGCTTCTGCAATTCCTCCAGGAGATTGGCCATCGAGGCGAGGTTCCCGGCGTAAAACGCGGAAAACGCCACGCTTTCGCCACGTTTGTGGGCCATATCGAGACCATCATTCCAGTCCGCATCCTCCAGACGGATCATGTTGTGCTCGCCCACATTGAAAAACGCGGTCAGATGCTGCACGAGAATATGCTCGAGCACCGTTCCTTCATACACCCGGCCTTTGCGATTCTTGAGCCGGCGTCCGTACACCTCCGTCCACGTCGCATCCTTCGCTCGCGCGCGACGCAGTTGCGGATCACGGAAATAAGCCGCTTTCTCAAACAGAATCGACGCATCCCCGGTCTGATGAATGTACAACTCCGTCGTCAGGTAAGGCCACACACCGTGATCCATCCACACGCGGGTGATACTGTTGCGATCGGCGATGAATTCACCCGGCGCTCGTCCGATGATGGTGGCGTTGGAACCGTCAAACCGGACCCCGCCATAGTTGTTCAATAGAAGAGAGCGTGCCTCACGCGGATAGAGGAGCGAGAGCGCGAGACAGTCCTGCCACAAATCCCGCCAGCCGCGCCCCCCGCGACCGTAGTCGAAATCCGGAAGAAATCCGCATCCGAAAACCTTTCTCAAAGTGGGCTGCAACGAAACCCATTTGATCCAGTTGCTAAAGGTTTTGTCCCCGGTGCGAAACGTGATCGGATCCAGTCGCGTCTGCCAGTACGCACGATTGGCCTCCAGGGCCGCCAGAAATTTTTCGCGGTTTCCGAAACGACTCTTCCATCGGGCGATTTTGTCCACCTTGTCCGCCACTCCAAACATCAGGATGTACGAACACGATTCCCCTGCGTTCAGGGTGCGCCTTCCAAAACGCAATGCCCCCATCGCTTCGCGTCCATCCAGCTTCTTCCAGTCGGAAGGCTCCCGGTTTTCAAGAACCGCCGCCGGCCGGTCGAAGTCCCCGCCCTCGCCACAATAAAGATCCACGGAGGGAAAGGAACCGACGGGCGCCCCGCCTTTTTCCTCGAAACCTAGCACGGCATACTGGATGGAATTCACCCGATGCCCGCGTTCATCAAAGCTCATCGTGGGTTTCACCACCACCCCGTGGGGATGCGCCGTGATGCGATTCAGGAGCGAGGTGACATGACGATGATCCCTTAGATTGTCCGCGCTTCGGGCAAAGATCGGCAGGGCCGACGTGGGAGTAAAGGAGACCGGGTCCCCTCCCGTATGGGTCACACGCACCTCCATCAATTCCACGGTATCCTCGGATACGGGAACGAAATTCAACATCTCCACCTTCAAGGGCAGTGAAACATGTTTTCTGGAAGCCCGGTGCCAGAGGAACCCGGCCTCCACCTCCATGGGCGCGCCCTGGGTGTTCACGCACCAGGCAACGCCACCCTCGGGCCGGATCCAGAAATCCCGACGATACCGTGTGGCATGCAGGTCCTGCTCGGACGCCGGAACAGTGAGGAACGTGTTGAACCCCGTCTTGATGTCCCCATGCATGTGGGGCGTGATCGCGCTTAACAAACCCGCTTCATTTCCCAGGGGAAAATAGAGCCGGCTAATGCGATTCGTGCCATGCGCCCGAAAGGAACCATCCTCACCTGTAAATTCCCAGAACCGATCGCCAGAAGTTGCCATAGAACCTCCACTTTTACCCCGAGCGTGAGAGGGAATCAAACACTTCTTCCCTGGGGTAGTGTCTTAAACCGAACAGAATCCATGCAGGAAACAGCCCAAATCAGAAGGAACCGCAGATTAACACAGATTGACACAGATTTTTTTCTGAAGGTTTTTTGTCGATGCCGCATGGCGGCATCGACAATCTGTCTTTGTATATCTGCGAAAATCTGCGTTAATCTGTGGTTCCTTTCTGCCTTTTCTGAATTCAAAAACTAATCCATTTAAGAAGTAAAATGGAGGGCGACGCTCCGTCGTCGCCCTTCGACTTCGTGCCTCTGTGATCTCTGTGGTTCATATTTCTAATGGCGACGACGGAACGTCACAGGAATTTGAATGAGGATCCAAAACGAACCAGTACCGAAGGTTGCGCATGTTTGAGATAATCGGTTAGCATGGGTCTCATGCAGGACAAAATCCATCTCGAGGGCGTTCAAGTCATGGCCCACGTGGGCGTCCCTCCGGAAGAACGGGCAACCCCGCAACTCCTTGAGATTGATCTCACCCTGGACTACGATCTGAAGCAGGCCGCGCGTACCGAACGAATCGGCATGTCCATCGACTACGCGGCGGTTCATCAAAAAATCATTCAGATTGCCCAGCTGCGTCCCCGACCCCTGATCGAAACAGTGGCGGAGGACGTCGCCTCGGCCATGTTTGAAAATTTCCCCGCAGAAAAAGTGACTGTGGTTGTCCGCAAATTCATCCTCCCGAACACAAGAAGTGTCTCCGTGAAAATCACCCGGACTCGAGCGGGAACGTAGAGCCATCCATCTCTGTTGAGATCCTTTTCTCTACGAGATTCAAATAATTGTCATTCTGAGCGGAGCGAAGAATTTCTCATCTTATCGGCCTGCCCCAATAATCAGGAAAGGTAGGGACCGACCGCCGGGCGGTCCGTAATCAACTTAAACTGCTCACAGCGAAAATACCTTCACGCCTTTACACTTTAGTTTGTTGGCCGACGCTTCCCGGAGGCTACACGCGGCGACAGGCGCAGCCATCCGGGGGAACGTTAGCTCCCCGGAATTGGCTGTGCCGGGTGGTTTGGCATTTTTTCAACAATCTCGAGAGACAATGATTTAAGCGCATCAGCAAAAGCGACCTGCTTGAGCAGCCCCTGCATGATGTCGGACTCATCCCTTGGATTCACGCGGACCGCTGCCTGATAATAAATAACTCCCTTTCCATTCGGCCCAGTAATAAAACGCAACTGGTCATTCTCAAAATAGAGATCACCAGGCGGACGGATCGACAGAGAAAATCGTCGGTCAGATACACTCGATCCCTCCTCTTCTTTCATACTCTTTCCGGGACTACTCACCTGAGCGATGTAGGCCTTCCAGCGAAGAACAACTTCATCGACGCTTTTTGCTGAATGGACGTAGCGCACAGCAAAAAGGACTTTCCAATTTTCGAAGGTCTCTCCCTTCCGGATATACTCGTTTAGGGTGACGTCCGGGCCACTTTCGACGGACGCAAGGAACAGTGTCTCGTCAGCAAGTGTGACACTGGGACTACGGCTTAGATCTTCGGCGGGCGCCACTACCGCAAATACAAGCAAGATCAGAAGTCGGATTGAGATTCGCATGGAGGCAGTTATCACCCAACGCAAGCTTTATCCGAACCGCGCCCCCCGCTGCAAGGAATAGCTGCATCGCCTAGTGGACAAAAATCATCAACAATTTCCATCAATCTTAGAGTTCCAAAAAGCAATAAGTTCAGCAACGGCAAGCAAAGTAGATAGTATTCCTAAAACCACGGACAGCGCTGAAAATGTGCTGCTTCGAAAAAATCGGATTAGAGTTATGGGAGCCCACACTGTCGCGATAAGAATTAGGAGTTGCGCGGCAGTTGCGAAGACTAGGAGCAAAATACTCCCCCCATACAAACCAGTTCGGAGTCCTTGTACAGCTGCGGGAGTGAGAGTTAATGACAAAATAATTGAAAGCCCGGAAATCACTTTCACCGCAATGTCGCAACCTGAAATTCTTGATGTCATTTACATCTAACGTGGCTGCGGCTAAGTTGCAGCCTGAGGCGAGATTGCTCGTCGAAAGACTGCCAACTCAAGCCGCTTGTTGGCCGACGCTTCGCGGAGACCTTTTTTAAATAACTGGCAGTTCATTTCCCCGCGTTTTTCATGGTTCGATTCAGATCGGCCAGCACTTCAGGATCGCGCACGTCCACCCATTCGTCTTCGATGATCATCCCGCCAAACCGGCATGAGGCACGGATCATCTGTTGAAGCGCATCCGTCAGTTCGTATTCCCCGCGCGGCGATTTTTGCAACTTCCGGGTGTAGTCAAAAATCCGGGGCGTGAACACGTAGATTCCGGCGTTGTACCAGGGTTTGAAGTCGCCGTACTTTTTGTGAAGCGCACGCACCTGATCTTCGTCCGGTTTTTCCACCAGATCCATCACCTCGCGCGCCTCGTTCAAAATCACCACCGCCCCCTTGCGAACATCCTCCCCCAGCTTCAACGTCAGCAATCCATCCAGCGGACGCTCTGCCCAGGCCTGCTGAACTTGGATGTAAGTCTTCGCTGAAACCAAAATGTCTCCATACCCAAGAACAAACGCATCGGAACCTGCGAAGGAGGTTGCCAGATCCACGACGCGGCCCGTTCCGTCCTGCACCACCTGACGCTCGTATTGAATGGAGACCCCCCACGCCGAACCATCTCCAAAATGGGAGCGCACCACCTCCTCCTTGTACCCGGTGATGATCAGAAACTGTTCCAATCCGGCCTCTTTCATTCCACAAAGAATTCTCTCCAGCACCGGCGTGCCTGCCACGGGAATCATCGGCTTCGGCAGATCGGTGGTGAGCTCCTTCATGCGCGTCCCTTTGCCCGCCGCAAGAAGGACGGCTTTTCTGAGTGGGGAATTCCGGCTTGTCATCGTTGTGGCACTGTTTAGACTGAAAGGCACACGATGAAAACTCTTTTGTCATGCGTTGTCGTCACCCTCGGACTCCTTCTCCTCACTCAGTCTCCCACGAATGCGGGGGTGCTCCTGACCCAGTCCGGGCAAGCCCAGAGCGGCACGCTGATCGAGTCTGGTGAAATGATTTCATTACAGACTCAGTTTGGACTGATCGGATTCAAAAAATCTGAACTTGTCTGGTACGCACTCGATCGTCAGGTGGACACTCTTTTCAAGGCGGCTCAAAAAGCAGCCTCAGAGGGCAACAGCACCGCGGCCCTGAAACTGTTCCAGCTTAGCGTCGCCAAGGAGCCTGCAACCCAGATGCAGGCCCAACAGGAACTGCAGGCGCTTCGCAGCGCCGTGGTCACCCAGGCCACCACACCGCCAGACGCAGGCACCACCGAATCCTACGATCACCTGACACCCGAGCAGAAAATCGCCCGTGGAAAGCAGATGATCGAAAACGGGAAAACCCAGCACGAAATGCTCAAGACTTCCACGAAGCTTGCCGATCCATCGAAGGGCGTCAATGTGATCCCCATCGGGCAGTCCGGTCCCAACACCATCCCCATGGGCCAGAACAGCCACATCCCCCCATCGGTATCCGATGAAGAAAAAACCCGGAAAGCGGCCGATGCCCTGATCCATGATGGGGAGGAGCTGGTGAAACTAGGCGAAGCCGAACTTGCCGATAAAAAAGCCCGGGAGGAGGAGGAGCGAAAGCAGCGTGAGGAAATCGCAGCCGCCATCACGGAAGCGAAAGCCTCCTATGCAGGCTTCGACAGCTTTCAGGAATGGACGCGCGATGAAAAACTGGCCAATGGAGCCGTGGTTTCCGTATTCCTTCTCGCCATTTTGGGAATCCTCTGGCAAATGACCATGAAGGATCATTAACCGATTGCATATGACATCTTCTTCTTCCGACACCACCCCACGCGACAAGGACCTTCTTCCCAATGAGCAGGAGGTGTCCTATGGAAAAATTCAGGACTGGCTTCAACGCAACAAGGCCCTGATCATCGTCGCCTGCCTCGTCATCATCGGAGGTGCGGCGTTTTTGTCGTTCCAGAACATCGCGAATGACAAAAAAAACAACGAAGCGGATCAGGCCTTTGCCTCCGCTCAAACTCCTGAAGCGCTTGAGGTGGTTTCCCGCAACTACCCCGAGACGGAGGCAGGCCTCTTTGCTGCGCTCCTTGTCGCCGACCGTTATTTTCAGCAGGGGGAATGGGACCGTGCCACACAAGCCTATCAACGGGTGCTGGATCACCACTCCTCCTCCATCCTCGCTCCCTCGGCCCGCGTGGGACTGGCGGCCATCCTCCAGGCAAAGGGGCAGACGGACGAAGCCATCAAGTCGTATCAATCGCTAATCCTCGAATTCCCCCATTCCCTTCAAGCCCCCCAGGCTCAATTTTCCACCGGACGACTCCAGGAAGGTCAGGGAAAACTCAAGGAAGCGCGGCAAACCTATGAAACGTTGATCACCACCTATACCACTTCGGCGTGGAAAGCGGAGGCTCAGGAACGGATCAAGAAAATAGACAACCTCGAGAAGTTAAAGCCCTCCAAGCCCGCGAGTTGAGGTGTTGGACGCTATTCAGTTTGAGCCCCCGGTTGTGGTCATCCGCTTCTTCGTTGACGAGAAGTGAGTCTTTCCAGTCTAATTCTCACGCTACGCCCTTCCATCCCCGTGCGCTGATATGAAGATTCTCATGACTGCCAGCGAGATGACGCCGTTCGTCAAGACCGGTGGACTCGCCGATGTCATGGGGTCTCTTCCGACGGCACTCAGCCGTCGGGGCCACGACGTTTCCGTGTTCATTCCCTACTATCGTTGCGTGGAGGGCCCGCTGCTTGAATTGGTCCACAAGGGACAGATCACCATCGGTTCGCGACGCTGCCACTTCGATGTCCTCCGCATATCCACGGAAAATCAGGTCCACGTCTACGCCATCCGCAAGGAGGAATATTTTGACCGTGCCTTTCTCTACAATCTTCCCCACCGGGACTACGACGACAACGCGGAGCGATTCACCTTTTTTAGCCGTGCCGTGGTTCATGCCATCAATCATCTCGGACTCAAACCCCACGTGGTGCATGCCCACGACTGGCAGACGGCCCTGGTGCCCGTCTATCTGGCGCTTGAACCCAATCCCCTTTCGGCCCGGCGGCGCCCCTCCGTCTTTACGATCCATAACATCGCCTACCAGGGAGTGTTCGAGCCGAGCGAATTCCGCATGGCCAATCTCCCCGACCATCTCTTCTCCCCCCATGGAATCGAATTCTACGGCCGTCTCAATTTCCTCAAAGGCGGAATTCTTTTCGCCGACCGGGTGACCACCGTCAGCCCCACCTATGCGGAGGAGATCCAAACACCGGACTACGGATTCGGTCTCGAAGGCGTGACCCGATCACGCCGGTCCCACCTCCAGGGCATTCTCAACGGGATTGACTCAACCATCTGGGATCCCTCCCGGGACGACCACCTGGCGGAAAAGTTCACCCCGGCCACGTTGAAGAAAAAATCGATCTGCAAACAGTCCCTGGCTGCCGAGCTGAAAATCGACATCAGTTCCAACAAGCCCCTCGTGGGCATGGTCACCCGTTTTGCGCAGCAAAAAGGAATCGAGCTCTTCTTCCAGACCCTTCCTGAAATGATCAAGCGCGGAGCATGCTTTGTCGTCCTTGGCAACGGCGACGCGGCCTACGAAAATCAGTTCCGCCAGATCGCGGTGAAATATCCCCAACACCTCTCCGTGCGCATCGGCTTTGATGACGGCCTCGCCCATCGCATCTACGGGGGATGTGATTTTCTCCTGATGCCCTCCCTCTACGAACCATGCGGTCTCAGCCAGCTTTACGCGTTACGCTACGGGACCATTCCCATCGTTCGGGCCACAGGCGGACTCAACGACACCATTGAGCCATGGAATCCCAAGACCCAGACCGGCACCGGCTTCAAGTTCACAAACCCCACTCCCATCGCCCTCCTCGAAGCCTTTGATCAGGCGATGCGCGCCTTTCGACAACTCAAGGCCATTTCTGCTTTGCGTGAAAGCGCCATGGCATGCGATTTTTCATGGGAAAAGTCTGCCACCGAATACGAAAACCTGTATCAATCCCTTCAATAACTCAGAAGTCATTTCACAGATCCTACTTCTATGCCTGAACTCCGACAAGATCCGCTCGTGGGCCGCTGGGTGATTTTCGCCACGGAACGCACCCGCCGCCCCCACGACTTCCTCGACCACCACAACCAGACCACGGAACCCAAGATCAATCCCTTCGCCGAGGGAAACGAGAATCTCACTCCCCCCGAGATCTTCGCCATCCGCGCCCCCAATACCAAGCCGAATGGCCCGGGATGGAAGGTCCGTGTCGTGCCAAACAAGTTTCCGGTCCTCCGCATCGAGGGCACCATGGAAAAGGAGGGGGACGGCATCTATGATCGCATGAGCGGCATCGGCGCCCATGAGGTGGTGATCGAAACCCCCAAACACGACGAACAACTCGAGGAGCAATCCCTCGAAGGCGTTGCCAACGTGGTGGAATGCTACCGGGTCCGGCTCATCGATCTTTTCAAGGACAGCCGCTTCCGTTACGTGCTCCTTTTCAAAAATTTCGGGCGAGATGCGGGGGCCACCCTGAGTCACCCCCACTCCCAAATCATCGCCACCCCCGTCACTCCCAAGGTGATTAAGGAAAAACTCCACGGCGCTCAGAAATATTTCGAGCAAAAGGAGCGCAACATCTTTTCGGACATCCTTCGCCAGGAGTTGAAGGATTCCCGACGCGTGGTTTATCAAAACGCATCCTTTGTCTGCTTCTGCCCCTACGCCTCGCGTTTCCCCTTCGAACTCACCATCATGCCACGCCGGCAAATCCCCGACTTCCACCGCATCGAGCCTCAGGAAGTCCTTCAACTGGCCGATGTCCTCAAGGTGGCCCTCCTGAAACTCCGCCGGGGATTGAATCAACCCCAATACAACTTCCTCGTGCATACCGGTCCCGCGCGTTATCCCAAGCGGGACTACTGGATGACCCTGGAACAGGATTATCGCTGGCACATTGAAATCACTCCGCGTCTTACCCAAATCGCGGGCTTTGAGGTCGGCACCGGTTTCTTCGTCAACCCCGTACTTCCAGAGGACGCCGCTCAGTTCCTCAAGGACGTGGAGGTATGAGCTGCAGGAATTCAGAAGTCAGGATACAGGAGACAGAATTCTGCAGTCCATATCCATGGTCTCCCCTCATTACCCTTCATTGCCCTTCACTTCCCTTTATTACCCTTTTCAGGACCTATGTCTGACAACATCTTACCCGATTTGCAGGCATGCATCCTGTGCGAGGATGTCCGCCAGGAGATGAACGGAAACTTCGTCCTCCTCGGCATTCTGGGAACCCTCAACGTCCCCTCACTTCCCATCACCGCATTCAAACTCTGTCTTTTCACCCGCTGGTGCTGCGGCAGGGGAACCTTCACCCATCGATACCGCATTGTGCTTCCCGACAATACGAGTGCCATTTCGACCAGCCAGGGAACTTTTGAGCTTCCGGGCGTCGAGGATCACGTTACACACGTCACCGTTTTTCCAAACGTTCAATTTCAACAGGCCGGAACCCACTGGATCGAGGTGGAGGTGGAGGAAAAACTCAAACTCAGGTTCCCGCTGACCATCCGCGTCCTTCCACGCCCCGAATCCCAATCGTAACCCTGGAAATCTGAATCAACATGCTGAACGTCGCTCTCCTCTGGCACATGCATCAACCGTATTACGTGAATCCCCTCACGAAGACTGCGATGATGCCCTGGGTCCGCCTCCACGCGGTCAAAGGCTACTTCGACATGGCCGAAATGGCCCGGCGCCATTCCGAAATGCGGATGGTCTTCAATCTAACCCCGGTTCTCGTCAAACAGATCGTGGAACTCGTTCAGGGTGACGTAAAGGATCTCTGGGAGGAATGGACAAAAATTCCCGCCGCTCAGCTTACCCCGGTCGATAAACGCAATCTTCTCGAGCATTTCTTCAAAGCCAACTGGGACAATCTCATCCGGCCCAACGCGCGGTATCACGAACTCCTCGCACGCCGGGGTTACGATCTCAGCCACATCTCGCTCGATTCCATCGTTCCCTCGTTTTCCAAACAAGACTATCTCGATCTCCAGGTGTGGTTCAATCTCGCTTGGTGCGGCTACGCCGCCGTGGCCGAGTACAGGGAGTTGCGCGAACTCAAGGCCAAGGGAAAGGGTTTCACCGAGGACGACAAAAAGGTGGTCATGGCCATCCATCGAAAAATCCTCGCGGAGGTGCTCCAGCGTTATCGCGCCCTCGCCCAGACCGGCCGAATCGAAATCAGCACCACCCCCTTCTTTCATCCGATCAGCCCTCTGATCTTCGACACCGAATTCACCCACCGCGCCATGCCGATGGCATCGCTTCCTCCACGCTTCCACTGGCCTGTCGATCTGGAATCGCAACTTCAACTCGCCATCGAACAGCACGAAAAGCAGTTCGGGGTAAAACCCGCCGGCCTCTGGCCCTCCGAAGGATCGGTCTGTCCGGAAATGATTCCGATTTTGCAAAAACTCGGTTTCAAGTGGTTTGCCACGGACGAGGACATTCTTTTTCGAAGTCTGGCGAAGGAATCGGGTAATTGGATCGAGCGCTCCCAGCTCTACGACTCCTATGAGGCGGAATGGGAAAGCGCCTGCGTTCACTCCGTTTTCCGCGATCGGTCCCTCAGCGATTTCATCGGATTCTCCGCCGCCAAGAACAGCGCCCAGGACGCCTCCGGATTCATCATGCACCACATCCATGGCATCCGAAATGCCACGGAATCGAAGCACGAACCCCTCGTCGCCATCGTCCTCGACGGCGAAAACGCTTGGGAATATTTTCTCGATGGAGGCGAGAGTTTCCTCAACTCGTGGTACGGCAATCTCTCCCAGTCGCAGGGATGGCGCATGACCACCCTTTCCGAACACGCTTCCCGTCCCGTGCAACGGCGGAGATTGAAACAGCTCCACACCGGATCCTGGATTCAGGGCAACTTCGACATCTGGATCGGCGATCCCGAGGAGAACCAGGCCTGGCAGCGCCTGGGCGAAACCCGTGCCTGGTGGGAACAGAACCGAGCCACCGTCGCGCCGGACATCGCCCGGCAGGTCTGGATGGAAATCTATGCCGCCGAGGGCAGCGACTGGTTCTGGTGGTACGGCCCCGATTTCCAGACGGATAACGACATGATGTTCGATGAGTTGTTCCGCACCCATCTGCAAAACGTTTATCGGCTTTGTGGCAAGCAACCTCCCGAAACTCTTTCCATTCCCATTTGCCGACCCACGCAAAAGTTAGTCGCCACGCTCGCCCCCATCGGACTCATCAGCCCCACACTCGACGGGCTCCAGACGACCTTCTTCGAATGGCATGAAGCCGGTCGGTACGAGGTCACCCAGGGCCATGGCACCATGTTCCAGGGGGAGAAAATCCTGAAAAGCATCTACTATGGATTCGATATGAGCCGGTTTTACGTCCGTCTCGACAGCTTCCCCGAGGTCAAAAAACACAGCGAGCTCAGCATCAAGATCGACGTCGAAAACAAAGCCTCGCTGCAATACCAGTGGTCCCCTGCCACAGGGACCATCCGGGTGAACGAAACCTTCCCCGCCAGCCAGGCCGCCTACCGCAAGATCGTTGAGATCGCGGTCCCATTCACCTCCTTCGGATTCAAACCGAACGACACCGTCAAATTCCAGGTGCGCATTTTCAAGAATACCGGAAGCGACCTGCCCACCGAACTCGAACACCACCCGCAAAACGGCTGGCTCGATTTTCAAGTCCCGAACGAAATGTTCGCCGCCGCGTCGTGGTCGGCGTGAGGGTAGTTGAAAGTCGATAGCTGAGAGTTGAGAGATT
>CAYYYL010000023.1:0-45880 GCA_964475835.1 uncultured Verrucomicrobiota bacterium
CCCAGCCCGAGGACATTTCTCCCAAAAATAAATCGCCCAATCCCGCCCCCGAGAAATCTACTTCCACCGAACCCCCTCCCTCCGCCGTCCCGGAAAAGTCTGCAGAAGGGGATGCGACCCCCATGGAACTGGCAGAACCTCCAAACAATTCGCACTTATGAGATCCACCCTCCTTCTCTCAGCTGTGCTCGCCCTGGGCCTTTTAGGGTGCTCCAGTTACAAGCTGGGCACCTATCACGATCCAGGTTTTAAGACGATTTTTGTCGAGAATCTCAGAAGCGAAGTGGATGAGCCCGGTCTCGAAAACCTGGTGAGCACCACCATTGTCCGTCAAATTCAAAAGGATGGCACGGTCCAGGTCACCAACCTTGAGGACGCCGATGTGATTCTCAGGGGACACATCAACGAGTTTGAAATGACCCCCGTTCGCTATTCTCATTCGAATGAAATCACCCCCACCGAGGCCAATATGACAATCGGGATTACGTACACTCTCACCCGGAAAAAAGCAAAGGAGTCCTTTTACCGTGGGCACGCCACGGGAACGACCAGTCTCTTCATCGGAAGCGATTTGCAAAGCGACAAACGCCAAGGGGTTCCCCTCGCAGCGGAGGATCTGGGACGCAAGGTTGTCTCCCAATTTGTCGATGCCTGGTGATGGAATGAAGTCCCTGACCGAGCACCTGTGGTTTGAAACTCCTCATCGTCGCGACTACCTGAATATCACCCGGCAGGTGGAAGCCCTGGTGAAAAAAAGTGCCATTCAGGAGGGCCTTTGCCTGGTAAACGCCATGCATATCACTGCCAGCGTTTACATTAATGATGCGGAGGATGGCCTGCTAGCCGACTACGACGACTGGCTTGAAAAACTGGCTCCTCATGAACCCGTTTCAAAATATCGTCATAATCGAACTGGCGAGGATAACGCCGATGCTCACATGAAACGGCAGATCATGGGGCGCGAGGTTGTGGTCGCCATCACCAGGGGCAAGCTCGATCTCGGTCCGTGGGAGCAGATTTTTTACGGTGAATTTGACGGCCGACGCAAAAAACGCGTTCTGGTCAAAATCATTGGGGAATAACCCCCCTTTCATCGCAGGGGAACGACAATATACCCATGCTGGGGCCCCCGCATGATGTGAAACAGGATCTTGTCGTTGCCACTTATCTTTTCGAGGACCTCGGTGTAGGTCTTTATATTGGGAATCGACTGCTTGTTGAGGCCTGCAATGACATCCCCTTCCTGTAGACCGGCTTCTGCCCCACGCCCGGAAGGGTCGACCTGAGTGATCACCACTCCGGAAGTGCCCGCAGGATAGTCATAACGTTCCGCAAGCCCGCGATCCAGACTTGCAACCTGAATCCCGAGTTTTTCCGAAAGCGCCATGTTTGCGTTCACGGCACCAATCTGAACCCGAAGGGGAAATTCCTTTCCATCCCGCACCACCACAAGGTCAATGACCTGGTCCACACGCGAGGTTTTGACCACACTTGCAAAATGCCGGGCGCTTTCCACGTTTTTACCCGCGTATTTGACGATGACATCCTTCACCCTGAGCCCTGCCTTTTCGGCAGGTGACCCGGTTTCTATAAAGGAAACGAGCACCCCGTCGACTTTCTTCATTCCAAGCATATCTGCAAGCTCAGGACTCATTTCCTGGACATGCACCCCCAGATATCCCCGGGTCACTTTCCCATCCTTAATCAAACTTTGCATGATATTGCGGGCTAGGTTGATGGGAATCGCGAAGCCAATGCCTTCATATCCCCCGGTACGGCTTAAAATGGCGGAATTGATTCCAATGACCTTCCCATCCACATCGACCAGGGGCCCCCCACTGTTTCCGGGATTGATGGCGGCATCCGTTTGAATAAATTCCCCGATGCCCTGGGGATTTAGATCGGGACGTCCCTTGGCGCTGACGATTCCTGCGGTTACCGTCTGTTCCAGTCCGAAGGGGTTTCCCACCGCAAGCACCCATTCCCCCACGCGGATGCCGTCTGAATCCCCTAGTTCTGCAGCAACCAGCCCCGTCATGTTCGACACCTTGACCACCGCAATATCCGTCGCAGGATCGGCACCGACCACTTTGGCTTTTGCTTTTCGTCCATCGGCAAACTTCACATAAATCGTGTCTGCCCCCTCAATCACATGATTATTCGTTAATACGTATCCATCCTCCAAAAGAATGCCCGTTCCCGTTCCGCGGGGGATTTCCTTCCTCTCACGCTGTCCATTGGGGCGTGGGGCTCCAAAAAAATATTCCAACGGATCCACCATCATGACGTCGCTGGTTGTACTGACGCTCACGACGGAAAGTTTGATTTTCTCCGAAGCCTTAGCGAATTGGTCGCTCAATGATCGAAGGGAAAGATCTGAAGGCGCCGCCTCCATCGGAAACACAAGACAGCCCATCCAAAGAATGAAAAGAAGTCGTTTCATAGGGAAAAAGTGTGAATTCCCCGCGTATACAACACCTCATGGGATTGGCAAGCGTATTTCCGCATGGCCTGGCCCTACAAAATTAACATCGCATCCCCGTAGCTGAAGAAGCGGTAGCCTTCACGAACAGCTTCCGCATACGCATGTCGCATGAGATCGACGCCTCCGAATGCCTGGACCAAGGCCAGCAAGGTGCTTTTCGGGAGATGAAAATTTGTAATCAAGGCATCCACCACTCCAAAGGAATATGGGGGCGAAATCATCAGATTTGTCATTCCGGTACCGGGAACAATGGTTCCTGATCTCGAATGAACATATTCCAGGGTTCTTACAGCGGTGGTTCCCACAGCGAAGAGGCGTCCCTTTCTGGTTGTTATCCGCTCTGCGGTTTTTTCTCCAATATCGTATTCCTCGGGCAGCAACACATGTTCCTCCAGAGTTTGTGTCCGCACTGGGAGGAAGGTTCCCATGCCCACCTTCAGATAGAGCGTGGCCTGCTCCACCCCCTGATGACGGAGCTCCGAGAGCATTTTTTGAGAAAAATGAAGTCCCGCCGTGGGAGCCGCAATCGCCCCCTCACGATCTGCAAATTCGGTCTGATACCATAGTCGATCCTCCGGCAGATCCGATTTTCCCTCCCGGCGCTTTAATATATACGGAGGCAAGGGCATGCGCCCCTCACCAGCCAGCACCTCCCGCCATGTCATCCCGGGTGAATCGATAATCACTTCCCATTGGCCATCCCCGGATCGGGCATGAACCCGAATCCGAATGGCTCCCTGTTCGGTGATCAATTCCATTCCTGGCGACAATTTTCGAGAGGGTGAAACGAGGGCATGGGCGACCTCCGAGTCCCCGGCGTCGATCAGCAGGAGTTCAAAAACGCCTCCTCCTGCGCGGGCAAAGAGTCGTGCCGGGGTTACCCTGGCCGAATTCATGACAAGGAGATCCCCCGGTCGCAAGTAGCCTTTTAAATCGGTGAAAATCCGGTGCTCCAGTCGTCCCTCCCCACGATGGACCACCAGCAACCTGCAGGATTCCCTGGGTTCCACCGGTTTGTCGGCAATCAGTTCCTTTGGAAGTGCAAAATCGAGCTCGGAAATATGCATGCGTTAAGGCGTGAATCATGCATCCTGACAAAAAACCTCTTGTCTGGAACCCTTTTTTTTTCGAATCTCTTGATTCTACCTTATGAAAATCGTCCTCGCATACTCCGGCGGTCTTGACACTTCCGTTCTCCTCTCGTGGATCAAGGAGCGTTACAACGCCACCATGATCGCGTTCTGCGCTGATATCGGCCAGGAGGAGGAGCTCAAGGGATTGGATAAGAAGGCGGCCCGCACCGGCGCCTCCAAAACCTATATTGACGACCTTAGTGAGGAATTCGCCCGGGATTTCATTTTTCCCATGATCCAGGCCGGAGCCATTTATGAGGGACAATATTTTCTTGGAACGTCCATCGCCCGGCCTTTAATCGCAAAAAGAATGGTCGAGATCGCACGCAAAGAGGGAGCAGATGCCATTGCTCACGGAGCCACGGGCAAAGGCAACGACCAGGTTCGCTTCGAATTAACGGCCGCCGCGCTGGCCCCTGAACTTCAGATTATCGCCCCGTGGCGTGACGCCGAATTCCGGGCGGAGTTCCCAGGGCGGGCCGAAATGATTCAATATTGTGAAGATCATCGCATCCCCGTGGAGGCGAGCGCCAAAAAGCCCTACTCCATGGACCGCAATCTACTCCACATCAGTTATGAGGCCGGAATTCTCGAGGATCCCTGGCTCGACGCCTCGGCCCCCGAGCATAAAAAAATGTTCAAGCTTTCCGTATCCCCGGAGGACGCTCCCAATAAGCCTCAATACGTGGTCCTCGATTTCGTAAAGGGCCTCTGTGTCGCCGTAAATGGCAGGAAGCTTTCCCCTGCGGGTATCATGCGGGTCCTCAATCAACTGGGTGGAAAACACGGAATCGGACGTGTGGATCTCGTGGAAAATCGGTTTGTGGGAATGAAAAGCCGCGGAGTGTACGAAACTCCCGGTGGGGCCATACTTCATTTTGCCCACCGCCAGATTGAAACCCTGACCATGGACCGGGAGGTGATGCATCTTCGCGATTCGCTCATACCAAAGTACAGCGAACTCGTTTACTACGGGTTCTGGTTCTCACCGGAACGCGAAGCCCTACAGGCGCTTGTCAGCGAAAGCCAACGAAATGTCACCGGAACGGTGCGTTTGAAACTCTACAAAGGCAATATCATCACCGCCGGACGAAAGAGTCCTGTCAGCCTGTACAATCCTCATATCGCAACCATGGAGGCGGATCCCACCAAGGCCTATGACCAGAGCGATGCCACGGGATTCATTCGACTCAACGGACTTCGGTTGAAAGTTGCCGCCCAGGTGCACCGAGCCAAGCGGCGCAAATAGGTCAATGGGGAAGCGAGGCCCGAAAAGCCTCGAATCCTTTCACGATCTCATCCCGCATCCGTTCACGACCTATGCCATGCCGCATGCCACTTGCAAACCCAGCCACCTGATCGGTGCACGTGCGGTTTGAATAAAATACCAGCGTTCCATTACGGGCGGGAAAACATCCCGCCAGAAGCTGGAGAGAGTTGTAGGAGTGCCCCACGTAGTACTGACGTTCCGCCATGAAGGCTTCGTTGGGAGTCACATAGGATAGTCGATGCACCAGAATTAAAGTGGGACGATCCTCCACCCTTTCATTCAACCAGAAAAAACGCTGGGTCATCCCCGAAACCCCGCCCTTTGGAAAGTCCGCGAGGGCTTTGTGAAATTCCGGAAAATACGTGGCCAGCAGCACGGACTCACCCAGACCTTTTCGTATCTCATCAGAGGGATCCGCCTTTTTTCCACCCGATCTTGCGTAAGGAGCAATCCCCATCAAACCGGCCTTTCGATAGGCCTGATAACGCTCCTGGAGCAGGGTTCGATAGGTTCTCACCACCCGCCCCGGATCGGTCCCCTGAGCGGCAAGTTCTCGAATCCGCCGGATTTCATCGGAGCTGAGATTGAATTTGGAGCCGGGTTCAACCCTTCCCAATTCACGCGCCTCCTCCTCGGTCAATGAAACCTGGATCTCCGGGTATTTGTCGGTAATCTCCCCATGCTCCATTAAGTCATGATCGAGTGAGAATAGTTTGCCTGCACGAACGGTCTCCACGAGGTCCGTCACGGGAACGGGAAGGTACATGACCGCGCCCACAGCGAGTTCCTTATCCGATGCCTCCACCACATCCGTCTTTAAAATAGCTCCGCTAAATAACGCGTCCTGCCCGGAAGGATCAATTTTGAGATAGGAAAGCAGTTTGCCGGCATCCGGTAATTCACGGGCAAGGACGGGCTTCACAAAACAAATCATGCAAAGTGCCAAAACAAATGAGACCCAGCGCATGGAAAACCTTGTTTAACGTCGGATTTCAACAATCTGGCCCTTGAAAATTTCAAGCGCCTTGCGAATCAAGGGGTCATCCTCGAACTTTCTAGCGTCATCTGCGGACACACGGGCGCTCGCAGAGGTCTCGCTGGCGGGCGTCTCATCCCCCTGGGGAATGGTGGGATCATCGGCAAAGGCGACCTTGATCCTCATGGCCTTTCCCGTGATTTCCCGGACCCGTGCTTGAATGACTTCACGGTTTTTTGGGGTGTCCACCAGCTCCTTCTGAAGTTCAAACTCCGGATCGAATCCAATGACCAATAGATCGTTTCCTGCCGACAGCAAACGTCCCTCCATCATGGAGGATTTTAACATCGGAAAGGGTTTTGAAATCTGTTCCAGCAACTCTTTCCAAAGCGCTTCATGGGTGGGTAAAGAGGGAGGTGTCACCGCCGCGACCTTCGATTCTTCCCGTTTTGGCGTTGGCGGGTTGGGCCGCACCGGGGTTTCACGAAGGGACGAGGAGGGATCATTTACGACGCTGGAAGTTCGAGGGGGAGCAAGGGACTCGGGGGCGACGGGTGCGCTTTCGCGGACCCCATCACGGGTTGTCATCGCCGAAGATCCCTTGAGTCGGGCAATCAAATCCTCGAGCAACACTTCATCCTTGGTTTCCACCGCCTTCAATAAAGTGACTTCAAACAACACCTGTTTGGACAGGGTCCATCGTAACTGCGTTTCCGCTTCGGTCAGTATCTCCAGAATCCGGAGAGTTCGGGTGCGGGGAAGCATCTGCGCCTGCTCCCGGAGCTCCTTCATCTCGAGGGTTGTGGCATCGGCAAGCTCTGCCCCTGCCTGAAGAACAAGAACGTTTCGGAAATGTTCGATCAGTTCACCCAAAAGTCGGCCAAGATCCTTTCCTTCGTCATGAAGGGATGATGCAAGCCGAACGATCTCCGCACGCTCCCCTGTCAGAATGCCACGTGTCAGACGAGTGATTTGTTCCCGGGCCGCAAGACCAAAAATCGAAAGGACATCGGGTTCGTCAATATGATTGCCGCAAAAAGCAATGATTTGATCCAGGGCAGATTCAGCATCCCGCATTCCCCCACTGGCACCACGGGCAATCGCAAGCAAGGCCGAATCCGTAACTCCCACTTTTTCCAGGGCAGCAATCTTTTTCAAAAGTTTCACGATCAACTCATTTGAAATCCTGTGGAGATCAAATCTCTGACAACGGGATAAAATCGTAAGGGGAATCTTTTGGGGATCGGTTGTGGCAAACAGAAATTTTACATGTGCGGGCGGCTCTTCCAATGTCTTGAGTAGGGCATTGAACGCGGCAATGGAGAGCATGTGCACTTCATCAATATAGATGATCTTGAATCGGGCGCTCGACGGTGCATAACGCACGGTGTCACGAAGTTCACGAACCTGTTCCACGCCATTATTTGAGGCGCCATCGATCTCCAGAACATCCATGGAGGTGCCACCCGCAATCTCAGTGCAGTTGGAACACTCCCCGCACGGTGTCAGGGTGGGTTCCTTGGCCTTGGAGCAGTTGAGGGCTTTTGCAAAAATACGGGCTGTCGTGGTTTTACCCGTCCCGCGTGGGCCCACAAAAAGATAGGCATGAGCCAGTCGTTTTCCCTTGATTGAATTTTCCAGGGTTCGAACAATGTGGTCCTGTCCCACAATCTCTGAAAACTGCTGGGGTCGATATTTACGAGCTAAAACCTGATATGCCGACATGTTTCAAATTTAAAGGCTTTTTGAACGAAAACACGAATGAAATCGAAGGGCCGCTATCCAAAAAGCCCTCCCATTTTTTTCCCCAACACCCTTTGCGCGATATGAAAACTTCCCCACAAGAGTCCCATTCCCAGAACTCCCAGGGCACAGGCAAGACCCGCTGAACCAGGCTCAATCCGCCCGAGTAACGCCCAGATCATCTTGGTCACCGGATAGTGAGGCTCTCGCATCGCCAGGATCAGGCTGTCGCTCACTTCCAGGAAGGCAAAGGCAAACGTCAAAACACCACCTGCCACCAAGTGGCTTCTCAACAAGGGCATGACGATCCGTCGAAAGGTGGTCGCAGCGCTGGCCCCCAAATTCTGGGATGCCTCTTCCAGGGAAACACTGACCTGCTGGTATCCTGCATGAACCGCACGAACCATGTAGGGGAGCCGTCTGACGCTGTAGCTGACGATGATCAAAAACATGGGATTGTCCCTTGGGTTAACCAGGCTTTTCAACCATCCAAGTTCCAGCCCCCGCCAGGTCGCAGGGACGTTGAAAGCCACCACATAACCAAAAGCAAGTACGACCCCCGGGAGGGCAAGAGGAAGAACCGTCAGCATATCCAGCGCGGTTTTCCCAAAAAACTCCTTTCGAGCCATCCAATAGCCAATCAGGATGCCAAGGCCGATATCCAAAAGACTGCTCAAGGTCGCATAAACGAGGCTGTTTCGAAGGCTTGTGGCAATCTGAGGCATCAGGAATAATTCCGCATAGTGCCGTCCGGTCCACTCCTGGGGTAGCGCCGTCATGAACCATTTGCCACTAACCGACTGCAGAACCATGCTGACGTGCGGGATGACCACACACGAAATCAACGCTCCCAGAATCATCCACACCCCAGCCAGACGCCAACCACAAAGGGCGGACACGACGGGACCGGCTTCAGCCCTGGACGGGGTGACATATTCCCTCCCTGCCAGCAGGCGACGCGAAATCCAGAATCCGCCCAGAGTGATTCCAAGCACGACCACCACCAGGACATAGCCAAATGGATTAAATCCACTTTCCATCACCTTGTCAAAAATCTGAACTGCAACCACCTGGTACAAACCACATACCAGGGGCGTCCCAAGATCCGTGAACGCCCAAACAAACACCACCACCGAACCTGCAAAAATACCGGGAGCAAGAAGAGGGAGTATCACCGTCCAAAATATGCGTGCAGGCCGTGCCCCGAGACTTCTTGCGGTATCGGCCATGGACGGCGGAATATTTGCGAGGGCGGAACTGATGTTTAAAAACAGAATCGGAAAGAGATGCAGCACCTGCAGAAGCCAAACCCCAAAAAACCCACCCCTCCCCATCCAGTCAAACGGGGTTGGGTTTACCATCCCCTCACCCACCCACCCGAGAAAATGATTCAGGGGACCAAAGCGGGCAAAAAACTGTTGAATTCCAATGGCACCCACAAACGGGGGAAGAATCAAAGGCGCCATCAGAAGGCTGTGCCCCAGGGACTTGAATCGAAACTCATAGCGGACAAATAGGTGCGCTAGTGGCAAAGCAACAAGGATGCAGCCCAAGGTCGTCATTCCTGCCAGCATCAGACTGTGGCCCACACACCTCCACATGACCGGGCTCTGAAGAAAAAACTGATAGAACAGAAGGGTAAACTTTCTTTCGCCACCCTCATTCACCCAGAGGCTTCCCTGTAAAATATAGGCGACGGGATAGATCAGAAAAAGGGCAAGAAACCCAAACACCCCTGCGCAAAGCAGTCGCGATGGCCAGGAAAACCTCACCACATCCCCGTTGATTGAGTCGCCATTTGATCAAGACGCCCTGCGGCATAGGCTCGGAACACCTTGCGCATCTCATCCCGGACACGGCGAAAAAACGCAAGTTGCTCTTCATCCGTTCCGACAGCCTTCGCGGGGTCATCAAACGGCCAGTGATGGCGTTTCACCTGACCTAGAAACATAGGGCAGGTATCGTCCAGATTGCCACAAACCGTGATTACAGTTTCCACCTTCCGATCCATAAACTCATTCAATGACTTTGAGCGGTGACCCGAAATATCAATTCCGATCTCTTTCATCACCTCGATGGCAAGGGGATGGACGTATCCCGCTGGCTTTGAACCCGCGCTTTGAACCTCCGCGGCGTCTCCGATGGCCCGACGGAGAATGCCTTCGGCAATGTGACTTCTGCAGGAGTTTCCGGTGCAAAGAATGAGAATGACGGGCTTATTGAGCTTCATGGGGGGGATTGTTTTGACGTTGGAACCCGGAAAATATCTTGTTGATCCACAACAAATTGAAGCAAATCCCCTTTTCGACGGGGAGCCTGAGGATTATTTTCCATGATTTCCACAAGTGAACCGGCGCCCGAAATTCCCTCGGTTAATCGAATACGGATGTGCTGTACCGGTCCCAGAAACTGAGTTTCACATACCTCCCCCACAAACGAAAAGTCGCCCCCCTTCTTCCCAAGTCGAACGGCATTCGGACGAAACCCTTTCTGAACCCGAGCCCCTTCAGAACCCTCCCATGGAAGCCAGTTTACCGGCCCCATGAATTCGGCCACAAAAGGATTCACGGGTTGCCGGTAGATTTCGCCAGGCGTCCCGAGTTGCTGCACCATACCGTCGTTCATCACCGCCATGCGCGTCGCCATCGTCATGGCCTCCTCCTGGTCGTGGGTGACATAGATTGCGGTGAAGGGATGTTCGCGATGAATCTCAAGGAGCTCGGCGCGGATTTCAAGGCGCAGCTTTGCATCCAGATTGGAAAGCGGTTCATCAAACAAGACAATTTTCGACTGAACGGCCAAAGCTCGTGCAATTGCCACCCGTTGCTGCTGTCCGCCTGAAAGCTGGCTTGGAAGGCGGTCCCTAAAATCGTGCATGCGTACCATCCCAAGCGCCCTCACGGTTTCCCTGGAAATTTCCCTGGCTGTCATTTTTTTACAGCGAAGGCCGTAGGCAACATTTTCGAAAACAGTGAGATGCGGCCACAAGGCGTAGCTCTGAAACACCATGGGCGTTCCCCGCCGTTCTGCAGGAAGATCGTTCACGTTCGACCCATCAAATAAAATCTCCCCTTTTTCAACGGCCACCAATCCCGCGATCATTCGAAGAAGGGTGGTCTTCCCGCAACCGGAAGGCCCCAGAAGGAAGAAAAACTCGTGGGATGCAATCGCAAAGGAGACATCTTTGACCGCAGGGCGGGCTCCGTACGATTTTCCAACTTGTTTCAATTCGATATTCACCGACCAGAAGGGATATGGGCTGCAAGTTCCTGCCAGCCAAGCTGAATTTGGCTTCTTTGAACAGGATTCTTCCACGCGGAAGCTGCCACTCGATTTAGTTCATCCTCTGAAACAGGGATCCGGAAGCGGGCCCTGCGTACGGGCGGCACATCGATCACGAACGCACCCAAAAGGGCATTCAAGGCCCCCCAGCGCAACGAACCAAGCCGTTCATTGTAGCGAAGAGTGACAAATCCCTTGAAGGGATTCGTCTGGACAAGGCTTTTCCCCTTCCAGTCCTCATACACGTCAGGTCGGATGGCCATGCGTTCAATGGAAAAGTGCCGTGTCCCACCCTCGCTTCCCCTCGGTGCAAGCCAGAGCGCCTGCCCAGTCCGGGAGAGGACAAATTGAATAAACCTTTCCGCAACCTCCCGATGGGGTGCCCCTTTTAACATCGCGATCGAGTCCGGCGTAAGCACACACTCGCCTTCGGGAAAAATCATACTCATGTTTCCAGGCCCCACTTCCACCATCTGCGTGAAGCCATAAAAATCCACCACGAGGGCATAAGCCACATTTCCCATGGAACAGGCCTTTGCCGCGGATGCAGAGGACCTGTCGAACTGGCGGATATTTGCCCCCATTTGCTGAATAATCCTCCAGCCCTCTTCCCAGCCGCAGGCCTGAAGAATGCTTTCATAGACCAAGTGGGTGGAGCCGCTGTTTCTAGGATCTCCAGAACCGACCCAGCCACGAAGTTCGGGCCGGGTCAAATCCTTCCACCGTCGGACATCCGGAAGGTGCATATCCGCCACCACCCGTTCATTTTTCAGAATTCCAAAACTGGAAAGCGCCGTGCCAAACCATTGCCCATCCGGATCATAAAGGGGCACCCCGCCGATGTCGGATGGAATCGCCTCCCTGAATTCCGCAGACAGACGAACCGGCTCGAGGACCCCATGTTCCTTGAGTGCCAGGAAGGGATCCAATCCCCCGCCAAAAAAAAGATCAATCCCGATTGAGGAACGGTTTTGACCAAACTCTGAAAGAATAAATCGCTGATCATCGGATGCCCCACCCAGATCGCGCCAGTCAAGCACCACCGAACGTCCCGTGAGATTTTGATACCACGCCGAGAATGCATGCCCAAATTCCGAGCGGATCCCCTCCCAGTGCGGCGAGATCAACACCAACCGATCCTGGGAGAATGCCACTCCCCCTTCCAAAAGAAGCAACAACAGGATTGCATGACGGATCGGTTTCACGAAAGGGATTATCCACGCTCCTCACGATCTCTAATTGCATGAGACAAGGCGATCATCCGGATGAGCTCGAGGGCTGCAGTCGCCAATCCCGCCACATAGGTCAGGGCGGCAGCCCCCAACACTTTTCGGATCGCAATCAACTCATCTCCCCGAACAAAACCAAGGGTGGACAAAACCTTTTTTGCGCGCGCGGAAGCATCGAATTCCACCGGCAAGGTGATCATTTGAAAAACCACAATGGCCGAATAAAGCCAGACGCCCAATTGGAGCATCCATGCGCTGTGGAATACCATTCCAATGAAAAACAGGATCACCCCGCTATTGGTCGCAAAATTAGTCATCCCCACCACAGCCATTCTCGCCTCCAGAGGGGCATACTTTTCCTTATGCTGAAGGGCATGACCCGCTTCATGGGCGGCAACACCGATCGAGGAAAGGGATGATATCTCGAAATTGGAACGTGAAAGACGGAGAACCCTGTGGGAAGGGTCGTAGTGATCCGTTAGCTCCCCTTCGATGGGCTCAATGGCAACATCCCGAAGCCCTTCGTGATCCAGAATTGCCCTCGCAACCTCGGCGCCTGTCATCCCCTGCCTCTGGGGAACCTTTTGATATTCTGAATAAAGCCTTCTCATCCTGAACTGCGCATAGAGAGCAAGAATCAGGCCGGGAATCGGAATCAAGTCATACCATCCAAAGGAGTACATCATATTCCAAGGATAGCCTGACTTCACGGCAATTCAAGACGCACCGGAAAGCGACTCAACCACTCGGCTCCGGAAGCGCGAATGACGGCCACATCTTCAATGCGCACCCCGCCAATGGCGGGGTAATACAATCCGGGTTCCACGGTCACCACATTCCCCGGACGCAATTTCTGAGATACCGCGCTTACTCGCGGTCCTTCATGGATATCCAATCCCAAACCATGTCCCGTACCATGAAAAAAACCTTCCCAGCGTCCGGAGTCATTCCCTGTTCGATATCCTCTGCTTAAAAAGTGCTCCTCAACGCTCCGATGAGCGGTCTGTCCGTCCCTGCCACCGCCCAGTTTTGAAAAAGCAATCCTTTGCGCTTCATGAACGGTCGTAAACAGCCTTCGTTGAGCCTCGCTTGCGCGCCCCTTTAACACGGTTCGGGTCATATCCCCCCAGTATCCCGTGGCAAGGTTCCTTGGAAAGATATCCAGGATGATCAACTCCCGGGCGCGCAAAACCCCATGACCCCGCTCGTGCGGATCACACGCCTGTCGCCCCCCTGCCACGATCGGATGCGATGCCTCAAACCCCCGTTTTGCCGCCTCCATTCGAATGAGCGCCTGGACCCTTTCCGACGTCAGAAATGTTTTGCCATGGGACAGCCTTGCATCCTTACGAATGCGCGCAGACCGGATGAAATCCATGGCGCATTCGAGAAGTTCCCCGGTAACCGTGAGGGATCTGCGGATATCCTTCAATTGATCCTGTGATTTTTGCATACGTTCTGGGAAAAGCCCTTCTTCGGCCACATCCAACCGAATCCCCCCGCGCCGAAGCCCATCTGCAAGACCAAGGGGAAATTCACGCGAGACACTGACGCGCCTTACCCCATGCTTCCGCAACACCTCCCGGATCCATTCGTGAGCAAGGATTCGACGCCCCTGCATTTTTCGCATGGAGCTGGTGATCTCGCTCAGGCTCAACACACGATCGACCTTCGCCTGTTTGACTCCCCGATCGTATTCCAACTGACTGAGCACAATGTGGCTTCGCCCCCTGTTTTCAAAGTAAAGAAAGGGATCCGGAACGAGAAACCCTGCGGCAAAAAGCATGTCCGCGTCGTGTTCGCTCGAGGCGTAGTGAAGGCGGTTCATGAATGGTTGAAAGTTTAATGCAGAAAAGTGGCCGGCTCAAAAATCCCAACACCGCAGGCTCACTCACAAAACAAATACTTTCAACCCTCAACTTTCAACTCTCAACTGCGTCCCACGGCCAGATGAGGTTCCAACTCCTTCGCCATGCGGGTGGCGCCTTCCATCTCCTCATAAATCACCTGATTGGCTCCCGCAGTTCTTAAAATTTCGATTTCAGCGGAATATCGGGCACGAGCCAGAATGAGCATGTCCGGCCGCCGGCTTCTGGCTTCGCGAACAATGGCTGCGGCCCCCTGCAGATCCGGGATGGTTACCACCATAGCCTTGGCTGTTTCAACCTGGAGAGAATCCAGAATCATGAGATTTCCAGCCTCGCCATAAATCGCATCGTAGCCCGCGCGTTGGAGGTGGCGGACGGTCTGAGAATTCAAGTCGAGCACCATGCAGCGCCCCCCCTCAAGATGAACCGCATGAAGAACCACCTGCCCAAAGGGCCCGCATCCGATAAGGATCACGTGATCCCGGATTTTTTCGTGTTGCGGACGATTTTCAGCGGCATAGCGCCGTCCCTCCCACCTCTGGAGGGCCCCTCTTTGAGACAACCAGCCTGCAAAGCGTTGAAAGGGACGCCATAGGGCGGGAACCAGAATGAGAGTGAAAAGAATCACTGCGAGAAACAGCTGGTAGCGATCCGGGGAGATGTTTTTCTGATGCAAGCCCTGACTCAAAATGACAAAGGAAAACTCTCCCACCTCGGCCAGGCAAAAACCCGCCAGCATGGACGATCTTAGCGAATAGCCACAGGCCAGACACGCCACCGTGCAAACGATCAACTTCAGTAAAATGCCGAAGGATCCCCACGCAAGCACTTCACCGAGGTGCTGGAACACCCAGTTCACATCCACCAGCATTCCCACGGAGATGAAAAAAAGACTGAGGAAACAATCCCGGAAGGGAAGAATGTCCGAAAGGATTTTGTGGCTGTAGATGGAGCTGCTGACAATCAATCCCGCTACAAAGGCCCCCAGGGCCAGGGAGAGGCCAAGGGACTGGGCAAGCAACGCGATTCCCAGACAGACCGCCACCGCCGAAATGGTAAACAGCTCCTTGCTCCGTGTCCGTGCGATGGCATCCAGAAACCACCCTGCTATCACCTTGCTGCCCAGCCAGCTTACCCCCAAAAAGAGAGCCGCCTTTGCGATCGAACGGGTCAAGCTCTCCAGAGGATGTCCACTCTCACCGCCAAAAGCCGCAAGCAAAAGCATGATCGGGACAACCATGACATCTTGATAGATCGAAATCCCCAGGGAAGCGGTCCCGTGAGGCGTATGGGATCCCCCCGTTTCCTGCAGAAGCTTCAAAACGATCACGGTACTGCTGATCGCAAGAACGCAGCCGGAAAAAAAACCGCGATACCAATCGCCGTAAAGCACCCAGGACAGCACGGTGGTGACCAGCATGGTCCCCCACAACTGAATCGATCCCCCGAGCAGAGCCGGACGCTTCAATCGACGCAGTTGGGCGATGGAAAATTCCACCCCCAGAGTGAACATCAACATGATGACACCGACTTCAGCCAGCTCCTGAACATCCGTTCCTTCTCCGACCAGTTTGAGCATCGAAGGTCCGATCAACACCCCTGCGAGGAGATATCCGATGATCATGGACTGACGAAGGCGATGCATGACCACCGCGATCACCGAGGCGGCAAGAAACGCCATTGTCAGGGCTTTAAGAAATCCACCTTCCATGCAGATCACAAGAACATGAAGATGGAGAGGCCGCAAACGAAATCGAAATTCAGAATGAAACCTTCGCTCTTTCTTCTTGCAGCCTACGGCTTATGGCTTATGGCTATTCTCATGTCCATTGCCACAAAATCCGGAGACGACGGCACGACCGGCTTGCTTTTCAATCGCCGCGTTTCAAAGGATCATCCCCGCATCGAAGCCTGCGGCTCGTGCGATGAACTTAATGCCGCGCTCGGCATGGCAAAGGCCAGTCTTTCCCAATCGCCCACCGCCGAAGGATTCCTCCACAGCTTTTGTACCCAAATTCACCAGATCCAGAAAAAGCTGATCGATCTGATGGGCGAGCTTGCAACCCTTCCGGAAGACGTCGAACGTTATTCAAAAGCGGGACACCAAACCATTCTTGAAGGGGATGTTCACACGTTGACGCTGTGGGTCGAAGCATTGGAGGATGGGAAAACATCCTTCAACGGCTGGTCGACCCCGGGAGCCTCCCCCGCCTCGGCGGCCCTCGACATGGCGAGGGTCACTTGTCGTCGGGCCGAGCGCCGAATCATCGCCCTTGGAGCGGAGGCCAGGGAACGCCACGTCCATGCCATGGGTTACCTCAACCGTCTAAGCGATCTTCTCTGGCTCATGGGCCGAAAAATCGAATCCGAATTGCCACCCCCCAACTTATGATGAATCAAGATTCTCCATCCTGCCGATGCAGTCGTTTCCCCGGCCTCGCCTTTATCGCCGGAATGCTCGTACTGGGGTTGCTTGTCGGTCAATCCATCCGGGTCGCCAAACGAAGCGATAAGTATGTGACCGTCAAAGGTCTCTCGGAACGGGAGATGCCTGCGGATCTGGCAATCTGGCCGATTTCTTTCACAGTCACCGACAACACTCTTCCCGAACTTCAAAAAAAGATTCAAACCTCCCGTCAACTGGTTCAGCAATTCCTTTTGGATTCCGGGTTCAAAACAACCGAGATATCCCAAGCTCCTCCCCATCTCACCGATTTCGCCCTGTCCGGGGAAGGTGAAGGCGTCTCCAGGCACCCGTTTCGCTATGCCGCCCGCCTGACCATTCTTCTCCGCAGTCCTCATGTGGCAGAAGTAATCCGTGCCATGGAAAGTTCCGATAAGCTCGTCCAACTCGGCATTGTCCTTAGCGGTTCAGACTACGGTAGCAATGCGGATTTTCTCTTCACCGGGGTCAATCAAATCAAACCGGATATGATCGCGGAAGCCACCCTTAACGCACGCAAGGCCGCAGAAAAATTTGCCGAAGATTCGCACAGCAAAGTGGGATCGATTCGCCGGGCAACCCAGGGGGCTTTCGAAGTGTTGGATGTCAACTCCAGTACTCCCGATCGAAAGCTTTTGCGAGTCGTCACCACAGTGGAGTATTTACTGGAATAGCGCCCTTATTTTCCCTCCTGTCCAGCTTTCCTTGAAGGTTAAAAGCCATTTTTCCACTCATCCCCTTGCCATTTTGTCCGATGCAGTAATAGGCGCCGTTTGCATTTTTCCAAAGGGACGTTAAACATTTTTATTGCCCAAACCCGATTTTCCGGGAATAAGCACCAGACTCATGGGAAAGACTTTAGTCATTGCAGAGAAACCAAGTGTTGCCGGAGACATCTCTCGCAGCCTTGGCAAGTTTAAGAAGCACGAAGGTTACTACGAAAATGATCAGATGGTGGTCACCCACGCCGTGGGCCATCTGGTGGAGCTTTTCATGCCCAACGACTTCAAAAAGGAGTGGCGCGCTTGGACCCTGGACAACCTTCCCATGATCCCGGATCGTTTCCAGCTCAAGCCGATTGAAAAGACCGAAAGCCAGCTCAATATCGTCCTCGCCTTGATCAAGCGCAAGGAAATCACCGAACTCGTCAATGCGTGTGACGCCGGGCGTGAGGGCGAACTCATTTTTCGCTATATATATAGTCTTTCCGAGTCCAATAAACCGATTCGTCGCCTATGGCTCTCCTCCATGACCGCCGCTGCGGTCAAGGATGGCTTCAAGGCCCTTCGGGATGGATCCGATTTCATCCATCTCGCCGAGGCTGCCGTCTGCCGGAGCGAATCCGACTGGTTGATCGGAATCAATGGAACGCGTGCCTTCACCTGTAAGATTTACGGCCATGCGGGAAAACACATGTGCACCGTGGGCCGGGTTCAAACCCCCACCCTGGCCATCGTCGTGGACCGGGAAAATACGATCACCGACTTCAAAAAACGCGCTTATTGGGAGGTCATCGGAAACTTCCAGGCCGAGGCGGGGGTCTACCAGGGACGCTGGTTCGATCCTAAATTTAAAAAGAATGAGGAGGATTCCGAAGCCAAAGCGGAACGAATTTGGGAGGAAGCCAAAGCCCTTGCCATCGTCGCTCAGACGAATGGAAAACCCGGGTCGGTCGTGGAGGAGAAAAAGAACAGCTCGCAAATGTCCCCGCTGCTGTACGACCTCACTAGCCTGCAACGGGATTGCAACAGCCGCTTCGGCCTCTCCGCCAAACGCACCCTTCAAATCGCACAGACCCTTTACGAACGAAAAAAAATGATCACCTATCCGCGAACGGATTCCCGCGCCCTTCCGGAAGGTCACATCTCCACCGTCAAGGAAACCCTTTCCGCCCTCAAGGGCAGCAGTTACGGAAAGTTTGCTGAAAAAATTCTTAAACAAGGTTGGGTCCATCCCAATAAACGAATTTTCAATGATGCAAAAGTGTCGGACCATTTCGCCATCATTCCGACCACCGAAGGAGTCAAGCCCCTCGATGACATGGAGTTCAAGGTGTTCGAAATGATCTGTCGGCGTTTTCTCGCCGTCTTCTATCCTCCCGCCGTTTTCGAAGTCACCACCCGCATCACCACCGTTGAGGGTGAAATGTTCAAGACAGAAGGCAAGATTCTGAAGGAGCAGGGCTGGAAGGAAATTTATGGTCAGGAGGCCGAGGAGGAGGATCAGATTCCCCCTGTAAAAGAGGGGGAGACTCCCATTGCAAATCCCGTGGAAGCCAGGCCCCTGGAAACCAAACCTCCCGCACGCTACACGGAAGCCACGCTCCTCAGCGCCATGGAGGGCGCAGGCAAGCTTCTGGATGATGAAGAACTCGGAGAAGCCATGAAGGAACGAGGGCTCGGAACTCCGGCCACTCGAGCCGCCATCATTGAACAGCTTCTCGCCCAGGAATACATCCATCGCGAGGGCCGCGATCTTCATCCCACCTCCAAGGGGCTCTCACTCGTCCAGATGATGCGTTCCATCCCCCTGCCCGAACTGGTCTCCCCCCAGCTCACGGGGGAATGGGAATACAAACTTCACCAGATGGAGGAGGGAAAGCTGACACGCAAGGCGTTCATGGATGAGATCAAGCATCTCACCTGCAAGATCGTGGACGACGCGAAAAAATACGACGACAAGTCGTTCGAATCGAAGGTGACCATCCAGAATCCCTGTCCGAAATGCGGGGGAAGCATCCGGGAAACGTTCAAATGGTTTGAATGCTCCAAGTGTGACTTCCAGATCTGGAAATCCATCGCCAGCAAAAGCCTCACCGTGGGCGAAGTTGAAAGCCTTCTGCAAAATCGCAAGATCGGCCCGCTCGACGGATTTCGAAGCAAACTCGGACGCCCCTTCAGCGCCATGCTGGTCATCGGGGAGGATTTCAAGGTCAGCCTTGCCTGGGATGAAGTTCAAAATGGCGATGGAACCCATGGTCCGATCCAGTTTCTCAATGAAACTGTCCTTGGGCAATGTCCCGCCTGCGGCTCCCCAGTGCGCGAGACCAACATGGCCTATTGCTGTGAAAAGCGGGCTCTCGCCGAACCCCAGTGTCAGTTTCGCATCTCAAAAAAGATCAAAAGCAGGGATATTCCCATCGATCAGATGCAAAAGCTGCTCACCACCGGAAAAACAGACCTTCTCGAGAAATTCATCTCGGCCAAGAAACGTCCCTTCAAGGCCCACCTCATCCTTGAAAAAGGCGGGAAATTGGGATGGGAGTTTGCTCCTAGGGCCCCCAAAAAAGGGAAGGCCACCACCGGTGCTGAAACGGCACCCTCGGCCACCACCCCGGAATCTGAAACGGCCACAACACCCTCTGCAGGCCCGGTTTCCGCCCCCACCTCAGAAACTCCTGCGAAGGCCAGGGCGACAAAGACCTCGAAAAAAGTCGTCAAACGGTCCCCGAAAAAATCGCCAGAATGAAGTCCTCGGTTAGAGGTTTCCTGCCTTAAACGACCAGGCTTTTCACCGTTTCGAGCAACTTTTCGATCGCACAAGGTTTGGCCAGACAGGCGTCCACCTCCTTGTAGGGATGTTCTGAAATCGATCCGGTGATGAGAATGATCTTCACGGGTTTTTTCATGACCCGGACTTGTCGGATGAAATCCAGACCGTCGATGCCTGGCATCTTCTTGTCGACAAGGATCAGGTCGAAATCCTCTTTCTCGAGACGGGAAAGTCCTTCAATCCCGCTTTCGACGGCGTCCACGTGATATCCGTCTTCACGGAGAACCTCGGTGAACACTTCACGAATACTCTCCTCATCGTCAACCAGCAGAATTCTTTTCATAGATTCTCCGAAAGATGTTCGGGAGACGGAAATCTCAGCACGAACTTGGTTCCCTTACCCACGGTACTCTCAACCTGGATCCGACCTCCGTGGCGTTCGATGATGCCATAACACAAAAACAAACCCAGCCCCGTTCCCTCATTGGGTGATTTCGTTGTAAAAAAAGGCACAAAAATCTGGGACAAATGTTCCTTTGAAATGCCATGACCCGTGTCCTCAATCTCCACAAAAACCTCCCACTGCTTCACATAACTCCGAATCGTCAAGGTCCCTCCGGTTTTCATGGCGTGGGCGGCATTCTCAAACAGATTTAAAAACACCTGCTCGATCTCACCTGCATTCAACTTCAACTGAGGAAGCCCGGGTTCCAGGATGGAGGCCACTTCAATGTTTTGCAGGGAGAACTTCTGCTGCATGAGAATCAACACATCCTTGATGACGTTCTCGATTTGAATAAGCTGCATGTTCGACTGGCGCTGCTGCTTGGTGTAACGGAGCATGCTCGTCACGATATCCGAAATGCGAAGCGTCTCCCTCTCCACCAGTTTGATATTGGCTTTGAGGTCGTTATCCTGAATTTTTCGCAGCATCAACTGAACGCGTGCCAGAATGATCTGGAGGGGATTGTTAATTTCATGGGCGACTCCGCTGGCCATCACACCCATGGCGGCCATCTTTTCCGCCTGAATGATCTGAAGCTGGGACTTTCGAAAAAGCTCATTGGCCTGATTGAGCTGTTCGTATAGCTGGGCATTTTCAATGGCAATCGCCGCCTGTCGGGCAAGGAACTCGAGTACATCAAAATGGGTTGCCGCCCGCATCTCCTGCAACTTCTCCCTCCACACTTCCAGGAATCCAATTTTTTTATCGCTCGCCAACAGGGGGACCACAATAAAGCCCCGGGTATCCTGGCCCCCATCCTGCTTGAGGTCATGTAAATTGGGAACTGCCACAGCCCTTTTCTCCGACATCACCCATCCGATCACTCCATCGTCCAGATGAGACTTGATCACGGCGATCTGTTCCTTGGAAAGATTTTCGCAGCGGCGGAGCTCGTAGGTCTTGGTCCGGCGGTCAAACAGGTAAACCGCCGCCCCGGAATTTGGAACCACACGATGGACGATATTGCAAAGGCCGGACAAAATATCCTCCACATCCTTGGTCCGGCTGATCATCTCCGAAAGGTGCTGCACCACGAGAAGCTGGTTGAGGGAATCCTTCAGGTCATAGGAAACCGCCCTCTCGTGATTCAGATGTTCCAGAGCTTGCTCCGCTTCACCCAGAGCTTCGCGCACATCTACCTCAATCTGCTGGCAGAGGGCCTCGTCATAAGTCCCCTTCGCTGCGTTCTTGCGAAGCAGGTTCAGCTTTTCAAGAATGACGGAACGTTTAGTTTGGAGTGCTCGGGGCATGGGTGGGCGGGGGATTCTCGTCTTCACCGTGTAGGATCCTGAAAAAATGATCCGACTTTTCGAGATCGGAATTTAAAGCTGTAAGAAGGGCAATGATGGTTTTTTCCTCATCCTCGGATCGTTCCAAAACATCCCAGATTCCATGATCCAGGGGCGCCAAATCCCTTTCCTCCCCCTTCTCCACAGCGTTTCGGTGGCAGAGATAGTCGGCAAAATGGGTCAGTGCTGCGAGCTCGCGCGCGTTGGCCGCCTGGGTCGGTTCATGATGAAACATGACGGCATCCGTGATGAAGGGAGGAAGATTCCATTTCTTCAGGAGAAACCCGCCAAATTCGGCATGCGTGAAACCAAGAATTTCGATTTCGGCTTCAAGAAACGAGCCACCCTTTGTATGAACGCGCTCAAGCACCCGATCGTAGGATTCCGAAAAATAGTGGGCCAGGGCTATCCTCCCAATGTCGTGAAGAATTCCCGCAGTAAACGCCTCCCCTGCAACAAAGTATTTGTAATTGCTCGCGAGCATCCTGCATGCAACCCCGCATTTGAGGGAGTGATCCCAGAATCGAACCGGATCCAGGTGGCCAGATTTCTTCGATGAGGATTTAAACAGCTTGATCACCGAACTACTGAGAGCAATCGTCCGAACCATGTTGAATCCAAGGATGATGATCGCAAGTGATACGGTCCCGATTTTGTTGGGAAATCCATAAAAAGCCGAATTCGCCGCCTTGAGAATCTGTGCCGTCAGTGCCGGATCACGGGAAATGATCTCGTTGAGGTCCTCCGCAGAACTTATGGGATTTTCTGCCACCTGAAGGATTTTCCCAATAAAGGAGGGAAGAGGCGGGATCTCAACCACCTTCGCGGTCAAATCCCTGAGCTTTGCCTCCTTGTCCACTGGATCTGTCATGAATGAGAAATGTGCACCCGGTTCGTTATGACAAATGGCCCCGGGGAATTCAAGGGCGTGAAACCCAGGGATTTTCACGAATATAAAAACGAAGGAGTCTCCTAGCCCATATTCCCGCGTAATTCACACCGATCCTCGGTCGTTTTTCTATTTTAATTCCCATTTCTTTTGGAGGAGGAGTAATAAAAATGGGTTTTTTACAAAGATCCCAACCGTTCACGCTTCGGTCAATTCGCATGGCCTGACATAAGAGCCCAGGCCCATGGGTCTTTCCATCAATGCCTTCAATGGGTTCCAGCGCCCGAATCAGAACCGCTGAAGCATGCCCCTCTCTCTCGGTCACCACATTCATGCAATGATGAACACCATAGATCAAATAGACATAAGCATGCCCCGGAGGCCCGAACATCACCTCCGTTCGGTTTGTGCGACCCCGGGAAGAGTGTGAAGCGAGATCGTGGGGGCCCAGATAAGCCTCTGTTTCCACAATTTTTCCAACCTGCTGAATTCCCTTTCGTATATACACCAGATACATTCCTAGGAGTTCACGGGCGACCTCCACCGTGTCGCGATCATAAAAGGAACGATCCAGAGGGCTCATAAATCAAACAACGCCTTCCTGTAGGGACAAAAAAAACACCTTTCCGCTCTCGCGAAAAGGTGTTTTGCGTTAAAGAAACTCCGATTAGAGCTGTTTCCAGCGCCATTCCGGATTCAGATTAACATGGTCCGGATTCACTTCAAAACCGGCATATCCCAGAAGGTACGCCACGCCTTCGCGGGTCTCCATCGTCTCCTTGAGACTTCGGGCGAAAAGCTCGACGTATTCCTTGTAAGAGTCGAGCGACAATCGCCGCTGGGCAACCATCTCCGCCAGCCACTCTTCGTGATTTCCGATAAGGTCGATCAAAGCGCTTTTGAGGTGATTCCTCAAAGCCGGATCAACCACCATTTTGAAGGGACTCGCTCCAGGATCCACAGCCTTTTCGGTTGTGGGCTTGATCGAATCCTTGTCCTGAATCGTTCCATGAATTGCCTGTGCAAGAACGAGCTCGTGCGGTTTGTTAATTTCCATGTGATTACCCTCCATAAAATTTTTGATTGATGAGTTTAGAGCAACAAATCGCCCCCTCCATTTCAACTCCTATTTAAAATATATTGTCGTTTGAATCACTCTGAGCACTCGTGGGAATTTTTCCTAATTCCATACGATACCGGATCGCAACCCATCCCATCCCCACAAAAAGTGCTAAAAACGCACCAACAATGCCCATCGTGGCGCCTCGAACCCAGCGTCCCTGAACCCGCACGCGATCAAGGGTTGCCAGTGAGACAATTCGGATCCCCCCGTTCTGCCCCCCCACGGTCGGCGCTGGACGGGGCTGTGGAAACGTTGCCTTAAAAGCCAATGAGGGTGGGCTCGCAATCTTTCGTTCCAAAGTACGAATTTGATCGATTTTCTCCACCACCAAAGGATCGTTCCCGGAATGCTGCTTACGCAATCCGGCCAGATCCAAACGAGCCTGTTTCAAGGCTTTTTGCACCCCCTCATCGGAGGATGTTGGCGCGGGCAGCGGTTCCGCAATAGAGCGAACAACGGGCTCATGCAGAGCTATAACCACTTCATTGGCCAAGAGGTTGGCGGCGGACACCGCGGACAAGGCGTTCGGCATGTTTTTAATGGAAACCTCAAGGGTATGTCCCACGCCCTCACGAATTTGAATCCGTTTGCCGAGGGTGGAGACACTCCAGCGCAATCCGCTCTTATCCACGACTTTCTGAAGGAAGGGTTGGGAAATCAAAAGCGGACGAATGGAAGCCGTCGTATCCGCAGCGTCCAAAAGAGCCCATGCCTCATAGCGATCGCCCCATGCCCATCCCCAAAGAACCCCCGCCAGAATGCCAAAATAGACTCCGAAGAGGATCCAGAGCCTGTCCTTGTGGAATTGCACGATCCATGAAGGGGATGAAGCCGCCTGAAATTCTTCAGCGCCCCCGCCCTCTTCGGGATTCCCGTTTGACGGGAGCTGACGATCGGGAGGACCAGGAAGCTTGGGAGTGGAAAGCACCGGCAGATCGGAAGTTTCCACAGGAATTCCGACAGACCCCTGCAACCAGTCGGTAACACTCATCTCATCGGCTTCACGGGAGGAAGGAATCATGGTCGGATGAGTCTGTTATACGACGAAAATGAACATGTGCAACGCTAAAACACGTCGTAAAATGGCGGACGGGGTGGGATTCGAACCCACGTTACCTTGCGGTAAACACGCTTTCCAAGCGTGCGCGATCGACCACTCTGCCACCCGTCCGCGACAAGGGGAAGGCTACTGGGGTCTCCCCGCAACAACAAGAAAAAAGGCTGCGAACCGGAGCCTACTTTCTCTCAATCACTCCACATGCCACTCGAGCCCCTGCATTTCCCGTCGGCTGGGTCACGAGATCATCCTTTCCCGCATGCACAATCACCGCGCGCCCCACGAAGGAATGTTCTCCTTCAAATTTCAGATCGTGACTGACCACATCCAGGTGCGCCTTTCCCATTTCATTAGCATCCAGATTCCCAAGGTCGCCCGCATGATGATCCCTCGCATCGGGCCCGCCGTGGGTTTTGCCCGCGGGATTGAAATGCCCGCCCGCGGAACTTCCATCAGGAGCGGAACAGTCGCCTTTCTCATGGAGGTGAAATCCGTGGGATCCAGGCGTCAATCCCGTAACCTCCGCCGTGACCCGCACCCCACCCTTTTCCTCCACGAAAAGAACCGTACCCTGAGCTGAACTCCCCTTCGTAGGCTTGAGTTCGGCAACGGCCGATTTCATCGTTTCCTCCGCCTTCTTTTGATCCGCCGCCCGGATCAAGCTCACCGAGGTGCTCAAGGCCAATCCCAGCATCCCCATCACTCCGAATTTCAAATATTTCATCGTCATTTCTCCTGTTGTTTTTTTCAAGCTAATGGACCGACCCGCGAACCGCAATGATGGATTCCCCTTTCCTCCCGGGTTTCCTTTCCCCGTCCCACCTGCTACAACTCGGCCATGGACCCGCGCATGGTTTCAGAACTGACCTCACTTCTTGGCGTCGACCGGATTTTGACAAAAAAGGAGGACCTGCTGGTTTACGGGTATGACGCCACCCCCGTTTTGCAGGGGAAACCTGGGTGTGTCGTGTTCCCGGACAGCACACGGCAGGTATCAGAGATTCTACGACTCGCTTCAGCGACAGGAATTCCGATCGCGGTTCGCGGCTCCGGCACGGGTTTAAGCGGTGGATCGATTCCGGTACCCGATGGCATCGTCCTCTGCACCACGCGCATGAACCGGATCCTGAACGTGGATCCCGCCAATCTCACCGCACGGGTTCAACCTGGAGTTACCACAGCAGCGCTGGATGAAGCCGTCCATGCCCATGATCTTTTTTACCCTCCCGATCCGGGTTCGATGAAGATTTCCACGATCGGTGGAAATGTCGCCAACAACTCCGGCGGACTTCGCGGCCTCAAATACGGGGTCACCCGGGACTATGTGATGGCGCTCGAGGTCGTACTTGCGGGGGGCGATATTTTAAAAACCGGCACCGCGTGCGTGAAGGATGTCGCCGGATATCATTTAAAGGACCTGTTCATCAGCTCGGAGGGAACCCTGGGTGTAATCACCGAGGTTCTTCTCAAACTCATGCCAAAGCCCCTTTCGAAGCGAACCCTGCTGGCCACCTTCTCCACCATGCAGGATGCCGCGAAAACCGTTTCCAGCATCATCGCACAGAGAATGGTTCCCTGCACCCTGGAATTTCTAGATCGCACCACCCTTGGGTGTGTGGAGGATTTTGCAAAGATCGGACTTCCCAGGGATTGCGAAGCCCTCCTCCTGATGGAGACGGATGGTCACCCGGTTGTCACCGAGGAGGAGGCTTCGGCCATGGAAGCCATGGCCCGTCAGCACGGCGCGACGCATGTTCAGCGTGCTCAAAGCGAGGCGGAAGCCCTGCGGCTGGCCTCGGCACGACGTTCCGCATTCGCCGCACTCGCCCGCATGGCTCCTACCACCATTCTGGAGGATGTCACGGTGCCCCGCAACCGCCTTGCTGAGATGGTCACCTTCATTCAACAGACTTCCACGAAATACAAGGTTCGGATCGGGACCTTCGGACACATGGGAGATGGGAATCTGCATCCCACGTTTTTGACCAATGAACGAAATCATGAGGAAATGGAACGAGTGGAAAAGGCATGCGCGGAGATTTTTGAAAAAGCCATCGCACTGGGGGGTACGATTACGGGTGAACACGGGGTCGGGCTCGCAAAGAAAAAATTTCTCCCAGCGATGACGGGCCTGGTTGGAATGGAGGCCCACCGAAAACTCAAGCGGGCATTCGATCCTCAGGGAATCCTGAATCCAGGAAAAATCTTTGATTGATACCATGAGTCTCAAAGATCTCGACTACTCGGTGCTTCAGCAATGCATCCATTGCGGCATGTGCCTCCCCACATGTCCGACTTACGATGCCACAAAAAAGGAAACCTCCAGCCCCCGGGGACGAATCGCCCTCATGCGGGCCGTCGCCGATGAAAAACTTCAAATCTCTCCGAGCTTTGCAAAGGAGATGTATTTCTGTCTTGGGTGCCTGGCCTGTGAAACGGCATGCCCTGCAGGCGTAAAATACCACGAACTCATCGAAACCGCACGCGCGGAGAGCGAACTCCAAGGTGTGCTCGAGTCCCCCGGGCGAAATCTCCTTCGCGGTTTCTTTCTGCGCTGGCTTTTTGTGTCACGCCCCCGGCTCCGGTTCCTCGCCCGGATTCTTCATTGGTTTCAAGCCACCGGCCTTCAGAGCGCCTTTCGAAGACTCGGCCTCTTCCATCTGCTTCCCAAATCCCTGCGTGACCTCGAGGCCCTGACCCCAAAGATCTCCAGTTCCTTCACGAGACTTGGAAAAATCCATAAAGGTCACGGCCCCCGGGTGGGACTCCTGATCGGTTGCGTCCAGGACATCGCCTTCGCGGAGGTTCATCAGGATACCCTCTTTGTTCTGGAACAAAATGGATGCGAGGTGGTTCTTCCTGCAAAACAGGAATGTTGTGGATCGCTCCATGCCCACCATGGGGACCTGGAAACCGCACGAGTTCTCGCCCGGAAAAATCTCGATGCTTTTGATGTGCAAAACCTCGATGCCATCCTCATCAATGCCGCGGGATGCGGGGCACACATGAAACACTACGGAAACCTTCTTTGCAACGACCCGTCCTATGCGGCAAAAGCAGCGGCATGGTCTCACAAAGTGCGGGACATCTCCGAATTCCTGATCGACATCGGATATCGCAAGCCAAGTTCCACGTCAGCCGCGCAACGAACCCCTCTGGTTTACCACGAGGCATGCCATCTTGTTCATGCTCAAAAGGTGTCCTCTCAACCAAGGGAAATCCTTGAATCCCTTCCTGATTTCGAATGTCTGGAGTTGTCGGAGGCGACATGGTGTTGCGGAAGCGCCGGAATCTATAATATCACCCACCCCGAAACCGCATCGGAGCTTCTTCATCGCAAAATTTCCCACATCGCCCGGTCGGGAGCCCTGGTCGTGGCTTCCGCGAACCCGGGATGCACCTTGCAAATCATTGCCGGACTGCGGGATCGGGGGCTTCAAATCGCCGTGGAACACCCCATCTCGTTGCTTGCCAAGGCTTACCGCAAGGGTTGATTTTTCACTTGCGTTTACCAATCCAATCCTCTAATTTGAGTTCTCAACCAGTAAACGTCAAAATCAAGATTCAGTGGATTGTCTGCAGAGTCAGTTTTTTTATGGTCTCAGCGGAATCCCGGGCTCCGACGCGGAGAACCGATCGTTCCGATTTGGCGTTTTAAAGGAAAAGGAAGCATATGGGCACACGCCTGTACGTCGGTAATCTCTCGTTTCATACGACGGATGCCGCTCTCCAGCAGCACTTCAGCCAGGCTGGAAACGTGACCTCGGTTAACCTCATCACAGACAAATTCACCGGCCGCAGCCGTGGATTTGCCTTCGTGGAAATGGCCTCGGAGCCTGAAGCTCAAAAAGCCGTGGAGCAATTCCATGGGAAGGAGCTCGATGGCCGTGCCCTGACGGTGAACGAAGCACGCCCCCGTGAAGACCGCCCGGCAGGCGGTCCCCGCCGTGAATTCCGTGGAGACCGCGGAGATCGTGGTGGACGCGAACGTCGCGAATACTAACACCTTCGCCGACAGTCTACTGAGAACCACCCCTGGAAAACCTCCAGGGGTGGTTTTTTTATGGGCGCAACAATGCGCGAAGGGAAATCTCTCCTGCCCGGTGAGTGAACGTGAGCTTTGAATCACCAAACACATCCATCACCCCAAAGACTTCACTCAGGACGCTCACTGCTTTCGGCGACAGAAAGATGTTTTCACCTTGTGAATTGAAAGCGCCAAGCGATGCCAGGAGAATCCGGATGGTGCTGGGGGAATTTCGCATATCCATCTGCAAATCGATCCCCCGGGTGACCTCAAAGTCCTGACTGCTCTTTTCAAAGAAATTGGACAGGGCCTTTTCCATATCCGCAGCATTCGGGGCCGCCATCAGCATTCCACGGGAAAAACCCACAACCGGGAGTTCCTTTAATCCATGCTGCCTTCTCCATTCGGATTCCCCCATGCGGATGGAATAGTACTCCCCAAAGGGCTTCACAACCTTTCGAATCACCAAATCGGCGTGCAACCGCTGATTACATTCCAGAACCGTGGATTCCAGCGCACTTACAAAAAGCTCCGGCTCTGAAAACGGAACAGCCACCACGGTTCTTGGAAAGGGAATCTGGTATTTGTCGGATAGAGTCTCGGATTGTCCCAGGCCGATGAAAACTTCATGCCCAAGGCTCTCCATCACGGGCTTCCATCGGTCATAAAAGACCCCCATCAAAGCCTTCACATCCACCTGCCGAAAGGGTTCCGTCCAACTTCGCGGAAGCGCCTCGCCACATTCCTTCCAAAGCCCCGTCAGATCCTCCCAGGAAAGAACCGTTGAAATCAAATCATCCGGCTGTCTCAACCCCTGCAGAACCGGCGAGGCCTTCACAAGGAGAGACTCCGTCGTGATCATCGATGCGGGAATGGAAACGTTCACCGCCACTCCCTCGTTCTCCTGCTTCAGATTCCACGTCGTTACCCCCGCTCCTTCCGTCGGCCAACGCATAAAACCCGCCGTCTCCGTCGGATTGGAAAGGGCCTGTTCCACAATCCCCTGATACTGACTCAAGACATCCCCTTTATTTTTTCTCAGTTCAGCCAGCACCCCAGCCAGTGGATTGTCACCCTGCCCCATCGCAAGAACCGCCACCCCGGATACCAGGGTAAATTGAACATTCAGTCCCCTGGTCCACACCCGGTCACCGGGTTCAAGACACCAATGCCCCTCAATGGATCGGCGGATCCACTTTCCCTGTGCCCGGGAGGAATCCAGCGCCATATCCATCAACCATTGAGCGCATGCCTCACGCTTCCCCACGGAGGAGGTGAGCAAAAAAATCTTCTTTTCCTCGGAATACCCCAGCATGACTCCCGGCCCCCAGAACCGGGTCACCCACAATTCCGCAGGTGAAAGCCCTTTTTCATTCCATCCCATCGCCTCGGAAAGGTTTTGCACCGCCGGGAGCTTGGCCAGGGAGTCAAAGAACCGGGAGGTTCGCAACTCCTTCCAATCACGACGGAAAGTGGGGGCATAGGCAAAAAAGGAGACGCTCGCAGGAATCATCCGCGCGGAGCTGACCGTGGCGGTCATCCCGCCTTCCATGAACTCGTCGAACTGGCGATTAGCACGATAACCCGACCATGCAATTCCTCCAATAAACACCAGCCAGAGAAGGGTCCACGACAAGCGCCTCAGCGGAGGAGGCATGGAATCGACGGAAAAATGAATCATCGCATCATCCCGGAAAAATGGCCAACTCAGAAATTGAGGTCCGAATGGTATTCCTGAATGGTCTTCACACGAATCCCACTCTTCTGCTGGGCTTCGATTCCTTTCACCGCCGCCCACGCCCCGGAGGTGGTCGTCATGATCGGAATGCTCCGGTGGATGGCAGCCCGGCGAATCTGCTTCTCATCGTCACGCTCCACCTTGGTATTCGGGGTGTTGATGACCAGCGCAATTTCCCCGTTCTTGATCATGTCCAGAACGTTGGGTCTTCCTTCGCTGATCTTGAACAACGTCTGCGCCTCAATTTTCTCCGCGGCAAGCACCCGGGCCGTGCCACTCGTGGCATAAAGCGAGAAACCAAGCTTCACCAGCAGGCGCGCCGTGGGAAGGACCGTTTTCTTGTCCGAATCGCGGACACTGATGAATACATTTCCCTTCGTCGGCAACGCGGGCTGGGCGGCCATCTGCGACTTCGCATACGCAAGGCCCAGGTCCGCATCCAACCCCATCACCTCCCCCGTGCTTCGCATTTCCGGCCCCAGAAGAATATCCACTCCATGGAAACGTGCGAACGGAAACACAGACTCCTTCACCGCCCAGTAGTCGGGATGAATCTCCTTCGTGAACTTCAACTCCTTCAAGGTCCTCCCGGCCATCACACGGGCCGCCAGCTTTGCGAGGGGAACGCCGATGGCCTTGGAAACAAACGGAACCGTGCGTGACGCACGGGGGTTGACCTCGAGCACATAAACTTTCTCGTCCTTCACCGCATACTGGACGTTCATGAGGCCCACCACCTTCAATTCCCTCGCCATGGCGACGGAATACTTCCGAATCGTATCCTTCACTTTCTCGGTAAGCGTTGGAGGTGGCAGGACCATCGCCGCATCGCCGGAGTGAACGCCCGCAAATTCAATATGCTCCAGCATGCCCCCGATCACCACGGACCCCCCGTTCTCCAGCCCCACGTCGGCAATGCAATCCACATCCACCTCCGTGGCATCTTGCAAAAATTTGTCCACCAAAACAGGTCTCTCCGGCGACGCCTCCACCGCGAAGCGCATATAGTGACGAAGCTCGTCGTCGCTGTACACAATCTGCATGGCCCGCCCTCCCAGTACAAAGGAGGGGCGCACCAGCACGGGATACCCGATGCGTGCAGACACCGCCAACGCCTCGGTTTCGTTCGTTGCAAGACCATTGGGCGGCTGGGGAATGTCGAGCTTGTCCAGCATAGCAGCGAATAGCTTGCGATCCTCCGCGACTTCGATGGACTCCGGCGAGGTGCCAATGATGTTCACACCGTTTCTCTTGAGACCCAGGGCGAGATTGAGAGGGGTCTGCCCCCCGAACTGTGCGATCGCCCCCCAGCACTGTTCCCGTTCATAAATATGCAACACGTCCTCTAACGTCAGGGGCTCGAAAAAGAGTTTATCGCTCGTGTCATAGTCGGTCGAAACCGTTTCGGGATTTGAATTGACCATGAGGGTTTCAAATCCGTCCTCACGAAGTGCAAAAGATGCGTGAACACAGCAGTAATCGAATTCGATGCCCTGTCCGATTCGATTCGGTCCGCCTCCCAGAATCATCACCTTGCGTTTGTCCGATTTCCGGATTTCGTCGTCATCCGTATCGTAGGTGGAGTAGTAGTAGGGGGTATAGGCTTCAAATTCCGCGGCACAGGTGTCCACGAGTCGATACGAAGGCACCATGCCAAACTTCTTCCGAAGGGCCCGCACGGCGTCCTCACTCTTTCCCGTCAGGTTGGCAATCTGACGATCCGAAAACCCAAAGGACTTCGCCTTGCGCAGTAATGCTTCAATCTTGGAATCCATCCCTTCTGTCTACGCAAAGAAACGGAAGGTTGAAAGCGTTTTTCGAGCCCATCGGGCCTCTCTTACCGCTCGGCCATGAGTCGCTCGTACACGGTCGCAAGACGCGCAGACTCCCTTTCCCAGTTGTACGAAGTCTCGGCAAACCGCCGCCCCAACTCTCCCAACCGCTTTTGTTCCTCCGGTTGACACATGAGCAGATAAAGGGCGCAGGCGAAACCGCGGGGGGTGGGATCGCAGAAGATTCCGAGTTTCGCCTCCTCCAGAACCCGCGCTACATCCCCCACCCGGTTCATCACCACCGGCAGCCCCGCAGCCAGATAGTCGCCCACCTTGCCCGGAAACCTCGCCTGATTGGCCAGATGATTGCTCAAGGGCATCAGGGCGACGTTCGCGGCGCAGAGATATTGATTAAGCTTTTCCCGTGAAACGGTTCCCGGTGTGAGAATTTCAAACTGGGTCGCCCACGACCGGACATCCGGCGCCGAGCCGGTGAGAATCAGTCCCACACGGTCATGAATCCGTGCCAAATGCACCATGGAACGAAAAACGAGATCAAGGTCGTAAAGCACATACCCTGAAAATACGACATAAAATATATCCTCCCGGAGACCGAGCTTACGCCGGCATTCCTCCCGATCCAACTTTTGGATTTCTGCGGGGTCCGAGACATTTCGAATCACCTCGATTCGTTCCGGAGTCACGCCCAGGGAAATCGCGCGTTCCCGTAGCAACTGGCTGACGCACGTCACCCAGTCCGCCTCCAGTTTAAAATCTTCTTCATAAGCCGTTTCCATGGGCTCAAACAAAAAATTCAACCAGAACGGCTTGCGCAACCGGGCTGCCCCACCATGCCCCCACCAATCCCCCCAATCAATCACGAGAGGGCACTTCAACGTTTCCTGCAAGGCCAGGGCCGGATGAATGACAGTCGGGCGCGTATCAAAGGCGTGAACCAGCACATCCCGGCACTCCCTCCATCGGGAAACAGACCAGAGACACCTCCGGATCACGTTCACAGGATCCCATCCCGTCCGCAACGCCCCTTTCAGAAGATCCGGTGATTCCACCACATTCACCCCCTCGATTACCGATGTTTTCCATCCCCATCGCTCCGTGGGTGAATTCGTGATGATTGTCACCTCATGTCCCCGTTTCACCATGCTTTTCGCGAGATGAAAACAGCGGTGAAACGCACTCCGCCAGATCACATTATGATTTAAATAAACAATCTGCATGACACCCCACGCAACGGACGGAATGAAAAACCTGCGCTATTCATGGTCCACATCCCGGATCATGAGAAACGCGAGCATTCTTCCCGTCTGCCCCTTTTCCTTTCGATAGGAATAGTAAAGATCGGTGTGGCAACCGGTGCAATCGGGATGGCGCCAGATTTCGGTGATCCCCTGACTATGAAGCTGGGATTCAATTTCGCCCACAAAATCGACCTCGTAACAGCACGAATGAATACATGGACTCAGGGCGGCGATGATATTCGTCGAATGACCGGCACAAAGCGAGCGCAACGCCTTCACCCCCTCCTTGACGATGTTTGCCTCCGTACCCTTCCGCCCTGAATGCAACAGGCCGATGACGCGATGCCGCATTTCCACAAGATAAACGGCACAACAATCCGCCACATGAACCCCAATGGCGACGCCGGGCGTCGCCGTCACCATCCCATCCGCCTCAGACATCGTCCGCTTTTTCCTTTTCTTCGCCGCTTCATCCAGCACGAGCACCTTGTTTCCATGGACCTGGGACACCAGTTGCAAATCCGGGGGATGCACCCCTTCGGCACGCAGCAAAATATCATGACGCTGTTGAAGCTTGGATCGCAAATCGGGCTTCGCCGTCCGGACATCCAGTTCCTCCTGTCGGATCGCAAACCCATGACTTAGCCAGGAGACATGTTCCAGGGGTGAAAAGGAAAGGGATCGGACGGTGGAGCTCATGGTTTCATGCAAATTTTTACGATCGCCTCTTCCAGCGCCCGACGAGGATCTCCGCCCGATGTCACCATGCGCTCATTACAATCGAGCAGAGTGTCCAGACCCGCCAGTAATTCCTCAACCGTGAAATGCCGTACCCCCGACATGGCCTTCCAAAGAACAAAGGGATGTCCCGCAAGGGGATTGAGTTTTTTATCCTCCGGAAGCCGGTCTCGCACCCATGCAGGCAGTTTATCAAACTGGGATTTGAAGGATGAATAGTCAGATCCTGGTCGGAGAAGCTTTTTCTCGGTGAGCACCCGCAACAACAGCAGCAACCGCATGCGTGCAATGATGGAGAAGAGGAGCGCCACTGGGGATTCGCCCAGGAAAACGAGGTTTTCCAGTACTTCAAGGGCCCTGGAGAGATTGCGTTCGCCCACGGCATCCGGCAGGTCCCACACCACGCCGCCCGGCCGCCAGCTCCCGATCGCTTGCACATCCCCCTCCTCCAGCGTCTGTCGCTCTCCCGCATACGCCACGATTTTCTCCAGTTCAGATCGAATGGTCCGGCTGTCATTTCCGGCCATCTCCACGATCAACCGTGCCGCATCATGCGGCAGCTTGCACCCCAGTTCCGTGGCAAAACCCACCGCCAGGGCGAGAGCCTGGGCTTCGTTTTCCTGGGGCTTGTAAGGATCAGATTTGAATGAAACGACGCGTCCCATCTTCTGGATCGTCTTCACCACAGCCTTGCGCCCGTCGAGTTCCGTCGCCGTGATCACGAGGGAAATTCCCGGGGAAAGCCCCTCTTTAAGAAGATCGTTGAGTTGGGAAAGGGATTCCGTCACCGCCGCGGCGGACGCCGTGGCCCCGGCCCCAAGGAGATTGGTGTCCCGCCACCAGACCACTTTTTCCGAGGCAAAAAAGGAATTGCTCTGAAGGGTTTCGAAAAATCGGCGAAAAACCTGGGCCGCCTCCCCCTGATTCGCCGCGCCCCCCTCGACCGTCTCCAGACCAAACTCCGCCCCCCCCTCAGGCATCCACTCCGCCAGGAACTTTTTCGCCTCCTGAGTCACCAGAAAATCGTCGTCCCCATGGATCAACGCGATGGACGACGGCGATTCCTCCGGAGTTTTTGCCGCTCCCGCAGACGAAGGTTTTTTGCGCGCCACAGCTGCCATCGTCAGCCTTTGTAGCGGGATCCCCCCACACCGGAAAGCAAAAACCGGAATCTCACTTCGATTGATACCACTCCACCGTGGCATCTATCCCCTCCCGAAGTTCACGCTTCGGTTGGAATCCCAGGAGTCGTTCCGCCCTGGCAATATCCGCATGAGAATGAGGAATATCCCCCGTCCGAAAATCCCGGTGGCGAACCTGGGTTCGCAGCGCCTCGGGCACCCGGCGTCCCACCGCCTCCCGGATCACATCGAAAAGGTGAAGCAGAGAGATCCGCGACCCCAGGGCGATGTTGTAAACCTGGCCCAGGGCTTCCGCCTCCCGGACGAGGGCCGCAAGGAGGTTGGCCTGAACCACGTTATCGACATGACAGAAATCCCGTGTCGTGCTCCCATCCCCATTGATGAATATCTCCCCCCGCCGGAGCAGGGTCAGAATCCACTGAGGAATCACTCCCGCATACGGGCCGGCGGGATTCTGGCGGGCCCCGAAGACGTTGAAGTAACGCAACCCCACAACCTCGATTCCAAATAGACGCGAAAATAAAGCGGCTGACTCTTCATTTTCCCGTTTGCTTCGGGCATAGGGGGAAAGAGGTTGGCCGATCGAGTCCTCTATTTTCGGAAGCCGGGAGTCATCCCCGTAAACCGAACTGCTGCTGGCATAGACACAACGCCGGACCCCTGTATCTCGGATCGCTTGAAGTACATTTGAAAACCCCGAAACATTGATCTCCATCGTCTCCTCCGGGCGTTCGATGGAAAGCGGTACAGAGACGGTCGCCGCGTGGTGAAGCACGGTTTCCGCGCCCCGGAGAGCCACCAGACAATCATCAAGCTTCCGGATATCCCCTTTTAAAAAAGCAAATCGTCCCCATTGATCGGAGGGCACCGACCGTCGGATCTCCTCCAGATTGGCTTCCGACCCCGTACTCAGATTGTCGAATCCCACGACATGTTGATCGTACCGGAGCAAGGCCTCGACCAGATGCGAGCCAATGAAACCCGCAGCCCCCGTGACCACCCACCGCCGTTGCTGTTCACGCAAACGGGACTCCAGAGACTGGGGAAGGGAAACCATGAAGATTCGATCCCTACGCCTTCCAGATCCGCCCTTTTGACTTCACGTTCGCCATCACATTTCGGGTATCCACAATGCAGGGCGCCCATGCCGCCAGCTCTTCATAGTTCACCGCTTTATGGGCCGTGGCAATGATCACCGCATCAAAGGAGGAAATGGTTTCACGATTCCAAGGCACGGATTTCGTTCCCTGCCATTCGGAATGCTCCCGGGTAGGTCCCACCACAGGCACATGGGGATCGTGATAAGCCACCTCGCCCCCGCGCTCCTTCAACATATGAAGCAGAATGAAGGTCGGGGATTCCCGCATATCATCCACATCAGCCTTGTAGGCCAGGCCGAGCACCAAAATGCGGCTTCCGCGAACCGCCTTCCCCTTCTCATTCAACGCCTCCACCAGCCTGCTGACGACGTAGTTGGGCATGGAGGTGTTGATCTCTCCGGCAAGCTCGATGAATCGCGTATGCTGCCCGAATTCACGGGCCTTCCAGGTAAGATAGAACGGATCGATCGGAATGCAGTGCCCCCCCAGTCCCGGCCCGGGATAAAACGGCATGAACCCGAAAGGCTTCGTTTTCGCCGCATCAATCACCTCCCAGACATCAATCCCCATGGCGGAATAGACGATTTTCAATTCGTTCACCATGGCGATATTCACACTGCGGAAAATGTTTTCCAAAAGTTTGGTCGCCTCGGCTACCCGGCACGACGAGACGGGAATCACGTTCTGAATCGCCATCCGATAGAGCGCCACCGCCTTCTCCAGACATTTGGGGGTGAGCCCGCCCACCACTTTGGGAATGGAGGCCACCTTGCTGCTCGGATTGCCCGGATCCTCCCGTTCGGGGGAAAATGCCAGGTGAAAATCAACCCCCGCTTTCAGAGACGATCCCCGCTCCAGAACACCCCGCAAATCATCCTCCGTGGTCCCCGGATAAGTGGTCGATTCCAGCACCACCAGGCTCCCTTTTGTCAAATGAGGGGCAATCGCCTCACCGGTCGCGAGAATATAAGAAATGTCAGGCTCGCGATTCTTGTTCAGCGGCGTCGGCACACACAGGATGAAGGCATCCATCGCACGACGTGTCGCAAAATCACTGGAAGCCTGAAATCGCCCCGACTGCACAGCAGCTTGCACGCTCTCATCCGACACGTGTTTGATATAACTTTTACCCCCGTTCAATCGCTCCACCTTGGATGGATCAATATCCAACCCCAGGACCTCCACGCCCGATTGGGCAAACTGGAGGGAGAGCGGCAATCCCACATACCCTAGACCAACAATCGCAATCTTCATGGGTGACGAACTTAACAGGGTGTCCGGGAAATGACAACAGCCTGCTGAATGAAGGTCCATCACAACAGGAGATCCACCCCCCCTGTGTCAAACAGGGTGCGCCCACCGGGGAAATCACTTCGCCACCGGCGGCTTCCGCAGCAAAGCAGACAAATCCTGACGCCCCGAAGCCTCGGCAATCGAAAGCGCGGTCTGCTGATCCTTGTTGGTGACGCCCACATCCGCACCATGTTCCAAAATCAATTTCACCAGATCGACATTTCCATTGTCCACCGCCATCATCAGCGCCGTCTGCCCATCGTTTCCGGCGTGATTCACGTCCGCCCCCACCTCCAGCAAGCGCTTCGCCACTTCCAGACGCCCCAGGGTTGCCGAAAAAAGCAGCGGGGTCTGGCCTTCCGGATCCTCCGCATTCACGTCCGCTTTTTTTTCCACAAGCAGGGTGATGGAATCCGGGACGCCGGAGACCGCCGCCGAAAAAATGGGGGTCATTCCATCCCGGTTGCGCAACGCAACATCCGCCCCCCCTTCGAGAAGAACCTTCACACTTTCGGGCACCATCGTCTCCGCCGCATAAAACAGGGCGCTATTCCCATCGTTGGCCTGGGCGTTCACCTTCACTCCATGGGAAATCAACACACGCAGACTATCCGGCCTCCCGGCCGTGCTCGCGAGCATCAAGGCGCTCACTCCAAACGCCGTGGTGGCATTGGCATCCGCTCCCGCTTGTACCAGTTTATCGACACAATCCGCCCTGCCCCGCGCCGCAGCCCACATGACCGCCGTCCAGCTCTCGGCGGATCGAACATCCAGTTGCGCCCCACTCTCGGCAAGAAATTCAACCACCGCCGGATGCCCCCTTACTCCGGCCCACATGATGGGCGTGAACGACTTCCAGTCTCTTGCCTCAATGTTCGCACCCTCCTTGAGCAGCGCCTTGACCGTGGAAAGATCCCCTTTTTTGGCAGCCGCGAAAAGTTGTTCATCCTTTGAAGCAGGCCGCGCCGGCTCGCCCGCTGCAACCAGCAGAGAAACCATCCACATCCAGCACGCCAAGGTTCTGATAAGGAAGTGCATGATTTTTTGAGAATCTAACCAACCTGGGTCACTTTTTCAAATCTCCCATATCCCGGAGAGACAGGATCATTTGATACTCATGACGGGCGCCAGGCTCGCATCGACGGGTTTCACGTCGATTCAACGCATTGGGCCCATCCGTCCAAGGCTCAAGACAGACAAAAGGCGCATTCGGTGAAGCGCTCCAGATCACCCAATACGGAAAATCCATCACACTTGATTCCACCGACACCCGGATGGCTAGGCCATTGGCACGATCCTGCACCTCCATCGACCGACATTTCGATTCTGTGATCAATATGGAACCGGCAAGTTCCTCATCAGCCTGGATCTCTTTTTCGCGCACCGGATGCCCCTGCAACGTCTTCCAACGGTCCGCACTGGTCATCTGGATCCCCCCGGGAAGACGAATCACACAATCCTTCCTGGCACCCAAAGGACCCAGAGGGGTTCTCAGATAAGGATGAAATCCAAGGGCGTAGGGGAACGCCTCCTTTCCCCCGTTCTCCACTTTCATATCCAACACCAACCCACGATCATCCAACGTGTAGGTGCAACGCAAACGAAATTCGAAGGGGAAACTCGCTTTGGCACTTCCGTTGGGAACGAGTTCGGATGTTACTCGGTTCTCTGTCACCTCCACCGGATGCCAGTAAAAATTCCGGGCGATTCCATGGGAGGACATCGGTAGCAGGTGATCCTGCCAGATCCAGCTGTCCGGAGCACGGTCACTCGTAGAAAGACTCGGCGCGGGAAAAAGGATGGGATTTCCAAACCGCCGGTCCGCAGGCTCCCGATCCAGGCTCGGGGCATGAATCATTTCCACCTCTTGTCCGCGGATCGTTTGTTTGAATTTATAAAGTTGCATGCCCTGCTCCGGATAGATCCAGGCCTCCTTATCCGAATGACGCAACACCACGAAACGCAAAGGCATGCCCCGGTTAAAGCAGGAAGGGTTCGCACGTGGCAAGGATGAACGACGTTTCTAATTTGTAAAAAAATGGAGGATGCCGGAGCTTTTCCTTCCAACAGAAGTTTTACAACTTGAATGCTACCCCTTCAAAAGCAGCTGCCGTTTATAAAAACACTCTAGAAGCAGCCCCAAATCTCAGCCAACGCACTTTTTTCCTATTTATGAGATGGCTTCTAAAGTGTGGCACGGCTCCCCCGAGCTATGGCATCATGCCCGGATGCATATCGCACGGCGCGGAGAATTCGAGTTGATCCGCAAATTTGCGAAACTCACCCCCCGATCACGCTGGGTGCCCCTCGGTATCGGAGACGACACGGCTGCCGTTCTTCCCACATCCAAGGGAAGACTCACCCTCCTCACCTGCGATTCTCTAATCGAGGGCATTCACTTTCTCCCCGGCACCCCGCCGTTCCAGATTGGCTGGAAGGCCATGGCCCGCAACCTCAGCGACATCGCCGCTATGGGCGGCATTCCCCGTTATGCTCTCGTCGCCGCTTCGCTTCCCCCCAAACTGCAGGAATCCACCGCTCTCGGAATCTTCAAGGGGCTTCAAGCTGCCGCCCATACCTGCAACACCATCATCGTGGGGGGAGACACCTCGCGAAGTCCCTCCGGCATCCATCTCACCGTAACCCTCGTAGGGGAGATTCCAAAAAAGGAAATGATCACCCGCGCTGGAGCCAGTGTGGGGGATGTCGTCCTCGTCACAGGAACCCTCGGAGCAAGTATTCACGGAAAACACCTGACCTTTCACCCCCGGCTGACTGAAGGACGCTTCCTCGCCAGCAGAATCCATCCCACGAGCATGATGGACCTGAGCGACGGCCTCGCCAGCGATCTCCACCGGCTCGCCGAGCAGAGCCACGTCGGGTTTGAAATCCTTGGGGAAAACCTGCCCTTCTCCCCCGTCCTGAAACAACAGAAACACCCCCTCCACAAAGCCGTTCAACACGCCATGCAGGATGGTGAAGACTACGAACTCGTCTTTACCCTACCCCAAAGCAGGGTGGATTTTTTACGGAAAACATGGAAAAAAACCTTTCGCACCCCCCTGACATGCATTGGCACGGTTCGTCCCCCGGCCTTTGGGGTTCAAGTTCATCTTGCAGGTAAACTCGAAAACCTTTCACCCAAAAACGATCATTTCAAAAAGCCATGAAACAGAGTCATATCTGCGCCAGCGACCAGGAAACCCGCGCCTTGGCCGAGTCCCTTGCGAAAAATCTTCGCGGGGGAGAAATCTTTGCCTTGATCGGGGATTTGGGAGGTGGAAAAACGACTTTTGTGAAGGGCCTCGCAGCGGGATTAGGAAGCCCCTCCACCGTTACGAGCCCGACTTTTAACCTGGTCCACCGCTACCCCGGCCGCATCCAGGTGATCCACTACGATCTCTACCGATTAAAGAAACTTCAGGAAATCGAAGAGCTGGACCTTGAGATTGAGATGCAGACCCCGAGCATCCTCGCGATCGAGTGGCCCCAACTCGTGGAAACAATCCTCCCGATCCACCGAACCTGGCGGGTGGAATTCGAGGAGGTTCCGGAGGGACGAAAAATTACGATTCAGCGACCTTCTGAACCCTGACGACATGCGGATCCATTTTTCCATTTTTCTCGCCATCGCCATTCTCGCTCCATTCTGCATGGCGGAGAGTCCTTCCCCATCGATTCTCACTCACTATGAAAAAATTCTCCCCCTTGCTCCCGATGAAGGAGTATTCGCGTATTCCCGCATCTCCCCGGAGGGAGATTTCCTCTCATACGCCTCGGAGCGGCATGATGGACCGGATATCAAGACGACGGTCAATTTCATCGATCTCAAATCAAAAAAAGTCCTTTTTTCAGAAGCAGGCATGGATTCGTTTTGGTCTCCGGATGGGCGCCGCGTCATCTACTTAAGCATGGTTGATGGAGAACTTGGTTCCGTTTGCATCTGGAACCGCGACACAGGCAAGGTTACGCGGGAAGTGGCCCCGGCCACGCTGGGAAACTATTTCACGTGGGGCACCCTCGGGAACCGTGATCTTATCTGCACGCAGCTCAACAAATTCTATTTTCTCGAAAACAATCACGCCCTGCGCCCCTATCGAAATGTCCCCCCATGCCCGGTCATTGGAACAGGAAATCAACCCATGATGTCGAGAGATGGAAAAGTTGTCGCCACCTTTGTGAACAACACGCTGGTGGTTCGCCATCTGGAAACTCCGGACATCATCCTCGAAACGAATATTCAGGGGGGCAAGGCTGACTTCTCATTCGATGGACGCTACATCGCTTTTCATCGATTCAAGGACGGAGGCGAAACGAAGGGTTATGAAATCGTTGCGGTCGATCTTCAAACCAAACGAATGATCCCCGTCACCAACCTCCCCGGATCCTCCTACTATCCGAGTTGGACCCGGGATGGACGCCTTTCCTTCCGCTATGACTCCGAAGACTATCGTGGATTCATGATGGCCACCGAATTCTTGAAGAACCCCTCCTCCCCGCTTCCAGACCCTCCACCCGTCCCCGCGGCAAAAAAAGTCCAACTTGACCCCCTCTTCCATGGGGTCACCCCCCCCTCAAAACGTGTGGTCCTGGTCAACTTCTGGGCGGGTTGGTGTGTTCACTGCCGCCAGGAGCTGCCGACACTGGAGCGCGTCCGGCAATATATCCGCCAAAAGGGCCTCGACGCCGAGATCGTCGGCGCCTGCGAACCCAGCTCATTCAAATCCGATCGCGACAAAGTGATTCGCGACCGAAACCTGACACTTCCACAGGTGGACATTCAGCCGAAGGACCTTGCGGATTTTGGAGTTCAAATGTTCCCCACCAATGAAATGTTCGTCGACGGTAAACTTGTGGAACGCCGCTACGGAGCCCAAACCTACGATCAGTTCATCGAGTGGTTCGAAAAACTTTCTCATTCCCTCTGATTCAGGGCCGGAAGTAGAGAAAAGGACTCCCGCAAAGACGCAGAGACGCAAAGAAAGAGATTCCATCAATGAATGACTGTTCGGCGAACTGTCGTCAAAATGTTGAAGCATTCTGACAATGGCTTTCCACCTCTGAAAACCTTTGTCTCTTTGCGTGAGGCTATCCGGTCCCATATAAAAATGACCCTATTCCGATTTCTCCTTCTACTATGCCTCGTCGAAACCTCTGGCGTGGCCTCCGGGGGGCAACCCCAAACCGCAAAGCCTCTCCTCGCCGCAGGCGGATATCATTCTCTCTTCCTCGACACCCATGGCGTCCTTTGGGCATGGGGCTGCAACAAGGCTGGACAGTTGGGCGATGGCACCACCATCGAACGGGATGTTCCCTTCAAAGCCAAAGCTCCCCCCGACATGCCCCCCGTGGTCGCTCTGGCGGCCGGAGAAGATTTCACACTAGCCCTGACCTCCAACGGCACCATCTGGGCATGCGGCTTGAACGATCAGGGACAACTGGGGGATGGAACCACCAACTCCCACTCCAACTTTGTCCTGGTCCAATCCATCAACCACGCCACAACCCTGGCAGCCGGGCAAAAACATGCCCTTGCCCTGACAGTGGATGGCACCGTCTGGGGATGGGGAGCCAACCAGCGGGTTCCAACCCCCATTCCCCATCTTTCCAATATTTGTGGGATCGCCGCAGGAGGACAAAAAAGCCTTGCCGTCACAAAGGATGGAAAGGTGTGGAGTTGGGAAAACATAGAGACCAAGCCCGCGGAAACGAGCTCCGCCGGAGCCTCCGTTACCCCCAGTTTGATTCCAAACCTCAACCATGTGCGGATGGTGGCCTCGGGTCAAAATCACAACCTTGCTCTGCTGAATGACGGAACGGTTTGGGCCTGGGGCTGCAACGACCACGGTCAGCTCGGCGATGGCACCCAGGAATCCCACTCAGCGCCCACCGCCATACCGGAATTAAAGAGCATCCAGTCCATTGATGCAGGCTATGAACATAGTGCCGCCATCGATACAGAAGGAACGATCTGGCTATGGGGTGACAACAATTTTGGGCAGTTGGGAACTTCGTCAGGAAGTTATCACGTATCCCCTCGACGCCTGACTCCAACCCCATCCCCAAAATTTCAACTGATCCGCTGCGGGGGATACCACACCTTGTTGACAGGGGAAACCGGAAAAATCTTCAGCACAGGTCACAACTACTTCGGTCAACTGGGCGATTGGAGCCTGCAAGATCAGTTCAAACCCGTTCCCGTTCGAAAATGAATTGAGAAGCTGCTTCGGCATCAAATTCGTTATAGCTGGCGGCTCATGTTCAATTGGGGCCCGTATACACTTAAAACTTAATCAAAAGCCGGCTCCGTTTTATGGAGGACATCAACTCCCGTGTCGATCTGCTCCGATATGCGATTGCCTTGTCGTTCAACAGTTGAGCTGAAAGCTGAGAGTTGAAGGCGGTAAGCAACACACGTTGAGCAAAGTCAATTCTTCTATACAGTGCCAATTCAAATTGCTAAACAAATTCAAAGAGCCAATGCAGTCGCGTTTCTCACTCGTTTTTCGTGAAATTTTCTCGGTGAAAGAACCCGCCATGAACTTTGGGGTTGAACGAGGACACCGTGGGATGTGGGTGGCCCCAGCGCTGAAACGTTCGGATGATAAACGAAAGCTGTCCTTCCTTCGTGCAGGCCGTAATTAGTTGAGAAGCTGCTTTGGCATCAAATTCGTTATAGCTGGCATCTCATGTGCTAATGGTTGCCATATACACTTTTGGCACCAGCTGTTCAGCCCCATGACGCAAGCCGCACTCCATCCATCGAAGCCATCCTGACGCAACCACGACGCTTCCTTTGCCGCATGCCTGACGCCATTGGGCGCAACCATTGTCATCGTAGATGTCATACCCGCAATTCCTACGACACTTATGACTCACCGCCTACTCAGAAAACGGGGACTACCCCGTTTCTCTGACCCGTTTCTTGATTGCTTCATGATCCCATTGCCATGGGACCATAAAACAACCATCACTATGTTGCACTTTTTCTGAACATTAAGCCAACATCAATGCAAAAGGGAGTAATCCAAAAAAAATCCAAACCAACCCGAAAGCAAAAATGAATAAAAACTTAACATCACGACACCAAAAAAAAACGAGTGCAAATAAAAAAACACTTTCAACCCCATAAATAAAAAAGGCACGAAAGCTTATTTCGACTGAAAACGTATTGACTGGACCAAGTATCCACCAAAACGACTTAACAGTCTTCATAACAGTCATCCACTGGGATGTTTCACTTGAAAACCCACACATGAAAATACCTGAGAGAACAAAATAAAAAATAATGAAACTAAACCGAGAGTTCATTAGTAGGTCTGGGTTTGTCCCGGTGGATGTGGATTACCATTTCCAGAAATTATGTCATTAATCCATGGCAAAACATCTTGGGCGATATGTGATGCAGAAAGGGGATCTGGGCCGTAATTGTACGTTCCCTTGTCAGGCAAAAGATTCCCATCCTTGTCATAAGCACATTCATCGCCACGATCACTTCGATAGACACTACCACCCCCACCGGCTTTGGTTTCACCATAAGCCTGAGGATCTTTTTTCCAACTCGCCCCTTCTGAGCACTTACCATCTTTTGGTTCTCGTTTCGGACAGCGATTGAAAATATTACGGTCCTTGTGGGGATCAAAGTTCCGCGGCAACCCCTTCCTTTCATTATCATTGGGAACGTATTCTCCACCATTGTCGATATTTGAACCAGGATACACAGGACGTAATCCATCTGGATCCAATAAGGACACAGGATCGTTCAGAACATATCTGTAAAGATTCAGCCCCCCTCGTTCGCCAATCGGATCCCTTGATTGCCACCTCCCCAAATTCGGGTCATAAAACCGATACATGGCAGCGAGCAGCCCACTCGGCTTATGCCTAAAATGACCAGTAAAACCGAAGTCACTTAGATCGGTTCCGCTCACGAGCGTGGTTCGTCCCCAAGGATCGATTTCATACCGGCTGACCACGTTCGTGCCGCTCGCATCGATGACTTCCCTGATAGAACCGAGATGATCTCG
>CAYYYL010000024.1:0-42807 GCA_964475835.1 uncultured Verrucomicrobiota bacterium
GAAACTGCGATATGTGGCGTTGCTGCCTATTTTGGTTCTCGGCAAGGCGTGCGAGCACAACGCCGCCGAGAGCCAAAATAGGCGCAACCCTTTGGGCAACAGTTATTTTAGCCGACTCCAGCGTTGGCTCGACAGTCAAAGCCCACTGTGGGGATTTTCCTGCCTCGCCGTCTTGGATTCGGCTAAAATAACTTATTGCGCCACGCATCGTAGTTTTCGGATAGGCTCTAAGTTCTTTATTTGAACAGAATCAATACAGGAAACAGTCCAAATCAGAAGGAACCGCAGATTAACGCGGATTGACACAGATTTTTTCCTGAAGGTTTTGCCGATGCCGCAATGCGGCATCGGAAATCTATCTCTGAATCATCTGCGCAAATCTGCGTTAATCTGTGGTTTCTTTCCGCTCTTTTCTGAAGGCGAAGACTCATTCATTTTTAGTTCTAAGACTTTCAAGCAAGCTCCCCTGTCACCTACCTGAAAGGTAAAACACCACCAGGGAAATGTGCTCCAAATCCGCGCATTTGTTCCAAATAAGCGAACTAATAATCCATTAATGCTAAATACGAGAGGGGTATATGCATCTAGGTTTTGCCAACGCGGAGACCTATGATCCATTGGAACAAACTTTTGATCCGGACAGCGGGATTGGATGCCAAAATCCTGGGACACTGGGCGTGGAGAGTGCCCATGGGATACCATCCCATTGTGATGTCCATTTTTGGAGACTGGTTTTTTGCCGATCCGCTTTTGAAGATTTACCGTCTTGATCTGGCGACGGGGAAGGTGAATCAGATCACCGACACTTTAAAGGAATTCCAGCGCAACATGTATGGTTCGGATGAACTGGAAGCGTGGTTCCGCAAAAGTCTGGCTTACGAGAGTTATGATGCGGGGCTCCGTGTGGGGGAAGGATGTTGTCTAGGGTTCAAAGTTTATCCGGTTCTTGGAGGGGAGTTGCAAGTGGGGAATGTGACTCCGGTCAGTCTTCGCGTCTATCAATCGATCCAGGCCGATGTGCATCGACAGCTGGCGCATCATTCTGTCTCGACCGCTGCGGCGGATGCCATTGCGGGAGCGTTGGTGGACATCACTTTCCCGAAACTGGATCTGGACGCGGCCACCACAAAAAGTCCGTTCAAACGCCGCTCGGTTCGCAAATGGCGTCACCGCCGGTTCTGATCGTCACGAAATGGTTGAAACAACAATCCTTTTTCCCTGATTCGGAAGATCGCACCACCGGATTCATCCGTACGGTGCAGGTGGGCGCGGGACTGCTGAAGACGGTTCTGAAGCTCAGGCGATGGACTGGCGTTATGGGGAAATTCCGAGGTGTTGAGCAGGATCCATGAGGGATGAAGATGTTTGAGAAACTCTTCACTCAAACTTTCCTCCGAAGAGTGCAGCCCCTGGATGAGCAGAGTGCAGGGAACCTGAATCGATTCGGTGAGTTCGGATTCGACGCTCACTCCCGTATCGCCGGCGAACAGGATTCGCTGTCCCCCATGATTCCATTCCATCACCATGGATTGATCATCGGCACGTTTGGCGGAACTATTTTTTGGAGGCCAGATCACATGGCAGTCCCCACTTCGAAACGGAAGGATGTCGCCTGCGGCACATTCCTGCACGGGAATTCCAGAATGGCGGACTTGTTCAAGGAGTTGTCGATACCCCCTGGATCGAAAGGTGGCTGCGGGGACCACCACTTTGGAAATCGGAAATTCCTCCAGTAGGGTTTCCATTCCACCGTAGTGCCCTGCGTCACCCCCGCTGAGAATGACGGTGTCGAGGCGATTGACCCCGCGCGATCGGAGAAACGGTCCCACCACATGCGTCCCAAGGGTCCGGCTGCCGGCATCAATCAGGATCCGCTCGAATCTTGGTCCGGTGATCAACACGGCCTGACCTGCACCCACGTCCATCCCATCGATCCAGAGATCCCTGCTGGTGTATTGGACTCCCAGGAGCGTAAAAAGTCCGATCAGACTGCCAGCGCCAAGGGTCAGGGCAAGAGGTTTTCGATCGCGTGTCCAGAGGAGAAAACATGCGATTCCAATGGCATAGCCAAGGACGATCCATCCTGGGGCGGGTTGAGGCACGTACACATATCCGGATTTCAACGTGGAAAGTTTTTCGCTGATCCCCATCATCAAATGGATGATCAGGGCATGGGTTGTATTGAGTGTGATCGCGAGTTCACTCCAGATCCAACCCGCCACGAGACTGATAAGTCCCAGACCAACGGAAGCGGACGCAAGAGGCACGATCAGGAGATTGGCGGGAAGGGCGATCCAGGAAATGAGATTGAAATAGTAGATGTTGAGGCCAATCGAACCCATCCATGCGGCGAGGGAAACGGAGAAGAGGCCGGCGCACCATCCCAGAATCAAAGCGGACCGTTTTCGCCAGCGAGGGACGAGGGTGTGGGGAATAAAAGGATCCGGTTCGGTGAAGACTCGCAGGCGGGATTCGATCGTGGGCGACACTGCGACAAGTGCGGCAACGACGATGAACGAAAGTTGGAATCCGGGATCAAAAAGTTGAAAGGGGTCCCACGCCAGAATGATCATCGCGGAGGCCGCCAGATTATTCAGAAGAGCGGAGGGTCTTCGAATGGACCAGCCAAAAAGGACCACTCCCGCCATGATCAGGGAGCGGATGGCTGATGCACGAAGTCCTGTCGCTACCACGTAAAATCCGAGCAAGGGAAGGACGAGGGCGCAGGCGATGGCGGTCGGGACTCTTAAAAGGCGCAGGACGACGAGGAGGGCCAGCGCGATGAGGGAGATGTGCGATCCACTGATCGCAAACACGTGCAGCGTTCCGGTCAGTCGAAAGGAACGATTCACATCCGGGGGGATGTCCTCACGATACCCAAGGAGCATTCCACGAATGATGCCGGATGCCAGGGTGTCCTGCTCAATGCCAAGGGTGAGCCGTTGCCCGAGGTATTGCCGGACATCAAAGATCCATTTCCAGCCGGAGGCCGGACCAAGGACGGTGATTTGTTCCGCTTGAAGCAAATGCAGAATGCCCTGACGTTTCAGATAGAGCGCGTAGTCGAAGAGTCCGAAATTGCGATTGGAGAGAGGTTCCTTTAAGACGCCTTCGAGTTCCACTTCCTGCCCAAATTCGATTCTCCCCTTTTCCACACCTTCATGAGGAATGGGAAGACGCACCTCCACGGATCCGGTGGCGGCCTGCCATGCCGTGGTGAAACGCACCCCGGTGACGCGCATTTCAAAATCAAGATTTGTGGAGGCGGCGCCTTTCTTCAGGCGCTCATGGAGAACGGGATGCTCGACGGGATCGCTTTGGATCACCCCCCGGAGGGCGACGTGCTGGGGTAGCCGGATCACAAGCCGGGCCAGGTGGTCGGGTTCCACGCCACGGATGGCGATCTGCTGGCGCCACATCACCACACCTCCCGCAATGAGGACGAGGGGGAGCATGGGCCAGGGTGGAGGAAGACGTTTCCAGGAGAGGGTCATCCAGAGAAGGGTCATCAAAAGAAGTGCAATCCAGACGGGAAAAAGCGGCCATTCTTCGAGAAATTGCAGCACAATGCCGACGGAAAAAGTCAGAGTGACAGCGGCAAGGGGCAACTTGGGGTTCCAAATTTGGCCGGATTGAATCCTCTCTTGCATCTGGGAAAACGATGTGTCACTGACAACAGCAAACATGACTCATGAGTTCAAAGGAATTTGAAGCGGCGCTCGAGGAGGTTCGCCTCCTGGTACAGGAGCGGGATGAGGAGCCACCGCATGTGGAGCATGTTTCCAATCTTGCCCTGCAGATTTTCGATCAAACCCAGACCCTGCATGGATTTCACGAGGTGGAGCGTTGGATGCTTCACGCGGCCGCGTTGCTGCATGACATCGGCTGGGCGGAGGCAGTGGAGGGACGCAAGCATCACAAGATTTCCGCCCGGATGATCCGGCAACATCCGTGGAAACGGGTGCCGAAGGCATGGATCACCCAGATCGCCTGTATCGCCCGCTACCATCGACGTGCCTTGCCCAGGGACAAGCATCGAGGCTTTGCCGAACTCTCCGGGGAGGATCGGGAACGTGTGATGAAGCTTGCCGCGATCCTTCGGGTGGCCGATGGACTGGACCGGGCTCATCTCCGTCGGGTTCAACGGGTTCGCACCAGGATCTCGAGCGAGCAGGTGACGTTGATGCTCGAGGGAGCTTCCGATCTTCGGGAGGAAATCAAGGGAGCGACGCGAAAGGCGGATTTATTCGAAGTCGCCTATGGTCGTGCGCTGGAGATCGAGAAAGTATAAGACGGGAGGAAACTCGCAGAAGCAGAATAACGGTGTTTTTAGAGCAGTTTAAATAAAACTGTAGCCGAAACATGACGGACAGCCCGGCGGTCTGTCCCTACCTTCGATCCAAAAATTTAGACGTTAGCAGCTTGCTGAAAAAGTCGGAATGGTCGCGTTGCAGTCAACTTTTGTCTGTAGCAAGGCGCGATCGCATGGGGATATCCGCCAGCGATCTCGCCATGTGAGCGCAACGCCGCTACAGACAAAAGCTGGCGCAACCCTATGGGCGGCATGCATTTGGCTGTCTGACGTTGTTGCTCACGACTTACAGCCTCACTTGTGGGGGATGCTCGTCGTTCGCCCCTTGTCATACAGCCAAATGCATTTTCGCGCGGCCGTTCCCACTTTTTCAGCAAGCTTTTAGTGAACGGCTACGCTTTAACTTAAAATGCTCTAATCGACTCAAATGAGTGTCATTCTGAGCCCGAGCACAGTCGAGGGTGAAGAATCTCTCCTCTCATTGGAATCAAAAGAGATCCTTCGCTTCGCTCAGGATGACATTTGTTTTCGGGACTTCAACCGAGCCAGCAGCCTGCTAACCAATTTCCGCAAGAAACCCGCGGATGTCCTTCACGGTCGGACTCTTCGCGGTGCGGACATAAAATCCGGAGGTCGCGACGCCGAGTTGCAGACGTTGTTCCAGTGAACCTCCAAGAATGGTGCCCAGACTGTAGCCTGCGTTGAAATGATCGCCTGCGCCTGTGGAGATAAGTGGCTTTTCCACATACGGTCCATCCACGATCTGGCTGTCCTTTGGTGAGGCAGCAGCCGCGTAGGCGGTGGCGTGGACCACCACGCCGTCGATGCTGAGCTTGGTTCGAATGGCTTCCGCGCTCTTCTGAGTGAATTCACGATCCTTTCCCCCGACTTTCAAACCCAGGACCTCGCAAATCTCGCCGGCTTCCTTTAAATTCAGTCCCAGGGTGACATCGAACCAGTTCTGAAACTTTGCAATCAGGTCGAGCGCTTTGCGAATATCCTCCGCGAGACGGAATTCGGGATCGGCCAGATCGAAGAAAATGTTCCGCCGGGCCGGGAGTTTGGAAAGTTTGGGGCAGACGTTCTCCTGGATCTGCTTCCAGATGTCAGACATGTGGGGAAGCGCGGTCCAGTTGTTCAGCGCGATAAAAGTGGAGTCATTGAAGAGATGGAAGAGTACATCCCTGCCTACGACCCGCTCCATGGTTTCCCAGGTTACGAGGGCGGATGCCTCCTGGCGGGAAAGCATGATTTTTCCATCCTCGAACTCTACGGCATCCGTGTAACTGGCGTCGGCAATGGTGATGAGCTTGCAGACCGATTTCATCGGATGGAATACGGGATGAATGTCGGGGTATCCCAGATTTCCGATGCAGGTGAGGGGAAGGCTGTAGGTGGCCAGTGCGTTGGCCATGATCACGCCATTGCCGCCGAGTTTCACGGCCTGGACGCTCAGCTCGAACTTGGTGCTTTTTCCCCCCGCAGCCTGGACGCGAACCCCCCAGTCGGGGATTTTGGGAATGAACGTGGCGGTGCCATCGCTCTGTTTTTTGTCGACGACCCGGAGGATCTGATCCACAAAACCATCGAGACCGATCAGTCCGCGTTGGGAGTCGAGGTGGGATTCAGCGTTTTCGAGAAGTTTAATCGCCAGTTGGGTGCGTGCGCTCATGTTGTTTTTTGAAATCGATCATTCGCCATCGTGTTTGGGCATTTTCTTCATCAGCTCGTCCATATTGATGCCATGCATCATGTCCTTCATCTGGTATTCAGCGATGCTGTTGACCTTTTGAAAATGGGCGGGTTCCTCGAAAAATGAGGTGTCGATGGGCTCGACGCTGAGGGATTGAACTTCAAAGATGTTCATTTTTTGAGGGGAACTCTCTCCGGGCATGTTGCCGATTCCCTCCATGCCAAGGGTATAGCCCGAGGGCAGACCCTTGTAGGCTTTGAACATGGAGGAGATCTCACCGCGAAAGAGATGGCTCATTCCCTTGCCGATCGCGGAGGCATCCTTGCGTTCCGAGGCGGGATAGTTCTCCAAAAGTTTCTTCTGATAAGCTTCCTGGTAGGCGGCCGTCTCCCTCTGAACGATTTCGATGGTGCCCGTCACTGGTGTCATCCACAAAACGGCGGTACCCTGTTTGTCCCCCTGGCGGATTTCATAGCCCGTGGCCGGCAGCCCGGCGATCGTGCGGTTGTCGGGCAGCTTGTTGATCGACATCTTTCCGCCCTCGGGATCCGAATCCGGACTCTCTTCCCCCTGGTCCAGGGGAGTGGGGGTATCCATTTTGTGGTAGGCCATGGGAATGGGCTTCTCCTCGTAAACCTTGTGCTTGGGATCGATGTTCCATACCACTCCCTTGTCCACGCGCGTGATGGTGAGGACGGAATTGCCCATGAGACTGGGGATCTCCGCACGCTGTTTCAAACCCGAGGTCCAGGTTTTGCTGGTCCCACCCATGGTTTTGGCTTCGACATAGACGTCGGCTCTGGCCTGAACCAAAACCATGCCTGCGAGGATGAGGATAAATAACATCTTCTTCATAACGTGTAGGTTTTTGAATGATGGGATTCTTGGATAAACGCAAAACTTTTTGGAAGCTTTTGGAGATTTGGCTGCATCGGAGGGTGCTGGAAACCGACTTTCATGAAGGACGGCCGGGCAGGGGAGGGCGAAAACGAGGCCGGTTGCGTCGAAACTCGGAGGGCATGTTCGCTTCCGCCCAGGTGATCGTCTGTTGGATGTGCAGCCACCGCTGGAGAGGATCGTAGGCACGATCCCTTTTTTCCTCCTCGAGCTGATTGAGAGAAGACTCCCTGTTTGGTTTCATGGGCGCACCATCATGCAGATTCCGGATTCAAAGTGCAATTCCATTGCAGCCCGGAAGCGGTCGGGTTATTTTCCCCTGCGTGCTTCGCCGCCTGTTACGTCCCGCCTTTTTGTTGGGGCTTGCCCCGGCACTGATCTTTGGCTGGCTCAGCCTGACGCCATTTGGACAAACCCTGGAAAACCATGTGTTTGATGCATGGACGCGCGCGTCTGCGGATCCGTCAAAGTGGCCGGACGACATCGTGGTGGTGTTGATTGATGATGCCAGCCTGGAATGGGCAGGTAAGCATTTTTCCTGGCGCTGGCCGTGGCCGCGCAGCGCCTATCCCCCGCTTCTTGCGGCATTCAAGAAGGCGGGGGCCCGGGATGTGATTTTAGATATCCTTTTCACGGAGCCGTCGGAGGCACGTCATCTAGTGGATGACGACCGATTTGCCGCGTGGCTATCCACCTCCGGAAATGTAAGCCTCGTGGCGCTGCAGCACGCGGACAAATCGGTTTCCGACCCCATTCCAGCCCTCAGGGATGCGGTGAAATCGCGGGTTGGGTTTGCCGATGCGCTGCTCGACGCCGACGGGGTGATCCGACGCTATCCCGTACGGGATTTCTGGAAGCATACCGACCGACTTCCGCTCGGTCTCGTCGGGCTTCCCCCTCCTTCCCCCCATTCTGACCCGACGATGTTGCTGCGATGGCACGCGGCGTGTGAAGATCTTGATGAAAAGCACCGACTTTCGGCTGGAAAAATTTTATCGCGTTGGGAACCCCTCCTGGACGCAGCGCTTGCACATAAAAAAGAAGGCTTCGATGAATTCGACCCAGCCGACCTTTCGAAATTAATCGAAGAACTGCCGGATGACCCGGAGCTTTCCCATTTACGGGGGAAAACCGTCTTCCTTGGGACCAGCGCGGCAGGGGCCTCCGACATCAAGAACACGCCCATCCGGGAGAATCAGCCCGGCGTTCTTGCCCATGCCACGGCGCGCGCCACCTGGCTCAGGCACGAGTCCTTGAATTCGATGGTTCACGGGCTGCGCCTCCTGTTGATTTTTGGGATTTCGTTTGGCGTATCCGTATTCTGTGATTTCACTTCGAAGCTTCGTTGGCAGGCTTCCTCCACAGCGTTGATACTCGCCGCGGTTTTCGGCGCGAGCTGGCTCCTTTTTCGTCAGGGGGGATGGCTCCCCCCGTTGCTCGCGGCTGTTTCGGGAACGGTGTCATTCACGTGTGTGACCGCCTACCACTATTTCACAGAGGGACGGAAGCGCCGGGTGCTTCATCAACTTTTCAGTGATTTCGTTTCTGAAGACGTTCTCGACGAAATTCTGAGTTCCGACCAGGGCGTGGACCTTCAGGGGGAGGCCCGCGAAGGGACCATTCTTTTTTGCGATCTCGAGGGCTTTACTGCTCTCGGGGAGAAAATGGAACCTCACGAATTTTTCGAGGCGATCAACGGTTACCTTTCCGAGGCAAGTGCGGTTCTTCAGAAGCATGGGGCATACGTGGATAAATTCATCGGAGACGCCGTGATGGCGATCTTTGGTGCGCCCAAGGCGCAACCCAACCATGCCCGTCAGGCTTGCCTCGCCGCACTGGAGTTGCAGCGGATGATTCAGGACATGAGCGTACGCTACCAGGAGAAATACGACTGCTCCCTTTCCCTGCGGGTCGGCATCAACACCGGAAACATGCGGCTTGGTACGCTCGGTTCCGCGGGAAAGAAGAACTACACCGCCCTAGGGGACAATGTGAACCTTGCAAGCCGGCTGGAGGGCGCGAACAAGGCATATCACACCCGCATGATGCTGGGGCCGCTGACCTACGAACAGGCGAAGGAAAGCATTGAAGCGCGCCCGCTCGATCGATTGAAGGTGAAGGGGAAAACCAGGCCCGTGGAGGTTTATGAATTGCTGGGACCGAAGGGGGTTCTTACTCCGGAGCAGGGGGCCCTCCGACAGCATTACCATCGCGGGCTTGAAGCTTATCGGAAACGCGAATGGGAGTCGGCGGGAAATTTTTTTGATGAAGCTTTGCGAATCCGGCCGGAGGATGGCCCGAGTCTGGTTTATCGCGAACGGTGTCTTTCCAACGCGAAAACCCCGCCTCCCGCGGATTGGGACGGTTCTTTTGCACTCGACACGAAATAGGAGCTGCTGCTACCTCATGCCCATGAATCGAATCCCCGGTCCCATGCAACAACGGATCCTTGCTGGAGTTATTCTCTTCGTCTCGGTCGCGTTCGCCTGGAGTGGATTCTCCAAATCCCGCGACGGAGAGGAGAGCACGGTCTACTCCAAGATTCAGAATCTCGAACTGCTGGAAACGCCAAATCCCGAGGCCAAAGCCGTGGGGAAAGCGAAGTGGAACGAACCTCTTTCCGTCGAGGAGCAAAAGGGCCGTTGGATGAAGGTTTCCGGGAAAAATGGCGACGGATGGGTTTATTGCGGTGCTGTGTCGCGGAGGGAGCTGGAGGGGGAAAATAAAAATGACATGTCCAGTGGAGGTGGCGTGACCGCTGCGGCGGCAAGTCGAGGTCTGACGGGTACTGCGGAGGAATATGCGGATCGGCACGACAGCGGGGAGGTTGCCAAGCAGGTGACCTGGGCGGAGAAACTTAGCGCGGGAATTTCGAAGGAAGAGGCCAGGGCCTACCTGAAGGAACACAAACTCGGTGAATTTGCGGGGGGGAAATGATGAAAGGGAGGCAGAAGTTTGGAGTCGGGAGTCTGAATGACAGCCGAATTCTTTTCCTTGTGGCCGTATGGGGAATAATGATGGGTGCCGCGTATGGCCAGTTCGGATTGCCGATCGACAAGCTTTTCCAGGGCGATAAGGAGAAGAAGGAATCCGGCGGCGGGCCCAACATTCAGAACGTCGGAGGTATCTCGCTTAAAGAAGAGCTGGATATTGGTGGTTCCCTGGCCATCGAAATCGCGGCAAAACAGGGTGGGGTTTTGAAAAACGAAGCGCTCACCCGGCGTGTCGCGCTGATCGGCAAGGCTTTGGTACTCTATTCCACACGCCCGCAGCTTCCCTGGACATTCATGGTATTGAATAATTCGAATGTGAACGCGTTTTCCTGTCCCGGAGGGTATGTGTTTGTGACGAAAGGCCTTCTCGATACGTGCACCAGCGATGCACAGATCGCGGGAGTTCTCGCGCACGAGATTTGCCACGTCACCGGTCGGCATGCGCTGAAAATTGTCGCAGGTAAGGAGACGGCGGGCCTGGGAGGGGAAGCCTTGGGGATCATTGGTTCCCTTGCAGGAGCACCGGATATTCCTGGTCTTGATAGCATGATTGGAGGGCTGGGGAAAACGATCATCGACAAAGGCTATGGACCTGGCCGCGAAGCCGAGGCGGACAAAGGGGGAACCCAGCTTCTCTATGATACCGGATTTCCTCCCCCTACGTTGCGGGATTACCTCGCCAAATTAAAGACGGAGCAAGAGACCTTTCCCACCCATCCTTCCACAGAAAAACGGGTCCAGATCATCAACGAATACATGGAGGAAAACGGTCTGGTTTCGGGGAATTGACAAAGCAGGAAACCTGTTTTAAAGTGCTCAGACGATGACATTGCTTCTCAACCTTCTCGCGCTGCGACTTTTGGCCCTGCCCTTGCGGGACCAGAAGGGTTGAGTTTCATTGTCAAATCATTGAATCTTAAACCCACTGGCCTCCCGAAGGCCGGTGGGTTTTTTATTTTCCCATTTTTCAGATTCCCGAAATACGGAAGAGAAACAGATGCAGAGTAACCGCAGATTCACACAGATGAACGCAGATTTTGCTTCAAGTCCGCATGCGGACTTGAAGCGTCTGATCAAGAACGTGACAAATTTGTACATCATGAATCTGCGTTCATCTGCGAAAATCTGTGGTTTCTTCTGAACAACTCATCATTTTATGAACAACCAAGTACGCATCTTTGACACGACGCTGCGCGACGGCGAGCAATGCCCCGGCGCTTCCATGAACCTGCGCGAAAAACTGGAAGTCGCCCGTCAACTCGCCCGGTTGCGTGTTGACGTCATCGAGGCAGGTTTTCCGGTCATCAGTGACGGCGATTTTGAGGCGGTCAAAACCATCGCCTCTCAAATCCGAGGGTCGATCATTGCGGGTCTGGCCCGTTGTGTGGCCAAGGATATTGATGCCGCCGGTGCAGCGGTGAAGGCGGCGGGTAAAAAGGGCCGGATTCACGTGTTTCTGGGCACTTCGAAAATCCACCGGGAGTTTAAGTTCGGCAAGGCGCAGGAGGAGATTCTGCGCCTCGCGGTCGAGGGAGTGAAGCGCGCCCGCAAATATGTGAAGGACGTGGAGTTTTCGCCCGAGGACGCCTCCCGTACGGAATTGGATTTTCTGGTGAAAATTGTCGAGGCTGCGATCGCAGCCGGCGCCACGACGATCAACATGCCGGATACGGTGGGATACGCCACGCCCGAGCAGTACGGACATATGTTCGGCTACGTCATCGCGAATGCCAAGGGAGCGGAGAATGTGATTTTTAGTGCGCATTGCCACAACGATCTGGGCATGGCGGTAGCGAACTCACTGGCCGCGGTGCAGAATGGTGCGCGGCAGATCGAGGGAACGATCAATGGCATTGGTGAACGCGCCGGGAACGCCGCTCTCGAGGAGGCGATCATGGCGTTGCACACACGCCGGGACTACTACGAGGGGCTGGAGATGGGTATCAAGCTGAACGAGATCGTCAAGACCTCGCGTCTGGTGTCGCGCATGTGCGGTTTTTTGGTGCAGCGCAACAAGGCGGTGGTCGGCGAAAATGCCTTCGCCCATAGCGCCGGCATTCATCAGGACGGCATTCTGAAGAAGCGCGAGACGTACGAGATCATGGACCCGCAGGAGATCGGCTGGGGGGTTACGGAGTTGCCCCTGACGAAGCACAGTGGACGCCACGCCCTGGCGATTCGTTTGAAGCACATGGGTTTCACGCTGTCCGAAAAGGAGATGGACTCGGTTTTCGCCAAATTCAAAACGATCGGGGACAAGAAGAAGTTCATTTACGATGATGATCTGGCGGCGCTGGTGGATGATCGGATCTCTGAGGTGCGCGAGGTGTGGAGCCTGGACTATCTGTCGGTTTCATCCGGAAATCAGACGGTTCCCACGGCCACCGTGCGCCTGAAGCATGCCTCCGGCAAGAAGAGTGGAGGAGAGACCAGGCAGGACGCGAACACGGGGGATGGTCCTGTGGATGCCACGCTGAAGACCATTGACCGCATCACGGGCAAAAGGGGCAAATTACTGGAATATCACATCCGTGCGGTGACGCAGGGCAAGGACGCCATTGGGGAGGTGACCGTGAAGGTGGATTTTGGCGGGAAGGAAGCTGTGACGGGTAAAGCATCAACCACGGACGTCATTGAAGCCAGTGCGCGCGCCTATCTGAATGCCGTAAACCGCGTGCTCGCGAAGGAATGAAGAGCAGATCGGAGAAACCACAGATTAACGCAGATTGTCGCAGATTTTTGCTGATGCAGTATTGCTGCATCAGCAAAATTGTACATGCATCTGAATTCTGAAATCTGTGTGAATCTGCGAAAATCTGTGGTTCCTTCTGAGTTCTGAAGTCCAACAACTGACGACTGAAAACCGACGACTTTTACGCAGGTACGAGCTTTCGTTCGAGTGAGGCGAGGATCGATTCGAAAATCACACGTCCGTCCTCCGAGCCGAGCATGGATTCGCTTGCGCGTTCGGGGTGGGGCATCATGCCGAGCACGTTGCCGGCTTTGTTCGTGATGCCCGCGATGTTTTCGAGGGATCCGTTGGGGTTGGCGTCCTCGGTGACCGCGCCTTTTTCGTCGCAATAGCGGAAGGCGACCTGATGGTTGCGCTTCAATTCTTCAAGTGTCTTTGCTTCGGCGAAATAGTTGCCTTCGCCGTGGGCGATGGGAATGCGCAACACCTGGCCCTTTTGAGCCTTGCAGGTGAATGGGGAATCGGTTTTCTCCACGCGTAAATGGACGGTTTCACAACGAAACCGGAGTGAGCGGTTGCGTTGCATGGCGCCGGGAAGGAGTCCCGCTTCGAGTAGAATCTGAAATCCGTTGCAGATGCCGAGGACGAGTCCGCCCTCCGCGGCGAATTGTTTCACGGCGCCCATCACGGGAGAAAAACGGGCGATGGCGCCGCAGCGAAGGTAGTCCCCATAGGAGAATCCACCGGGAACAATCACGCAGTCCGCGCCCTGCAAATCCGTCTCCTTGTGCCAGAGATAGACGGCTTCGTGACCCAGCACGTTGCGGATGACGTGGATGCAGTCCTGATCGCAGTTGGAACCGGGGAATTGGAGGATGCCGAAACGCATGTTATTTTTCCAGTTCCAGTTTGTAGTCCTCGATCACGGGATTCGAAAGCAGGTCCTTGCAGATGGTATCGAGCTTGGTGCGGGTGAGCTCCACGTTTTCACCGGAGATCTCGAGTTCGATGTATTTGCCGACGCGGGCTTCACTAACGCATTCCATGCCAAGATGCTGGATGGCGGTGGCGACGGCCTTTCCCTGGGGATCCAGGACGGTTTTTTTTGGGGTCACAAGGATGCGAGCTTTCACAGGAAGAAAGTTACAAGTAGCAGGTAGCAAGTAGCAAGTTCCAACTCATCGTTCGGGTGTGGGTCAAGGAACTGCATCGGGAAGAACCGCAGATTCACACAGATGGATTCGCTCATGATAGGTTGCGGATGCCGCGTTGCGGCATCCGCAATGCCCGTTTCTGGAATCTGTGCCAATCTGCGTGAATCTGCGGTTCCTTCCGAACTCCAAAAGACTTGTGACTTGCTACTACTTCAGCAGTCTTTTGACGGCCACAACCATGTTTTCAAGGTCGGTCTCCTTGCTCACGTAGCCGGAGGCGCCGTTCGTCAACGCCTGCTGCATCATCTCCTCATCGTAGCCGGAGCCGGTGAGCATCACCACCGGGATGTCAGGATAGAGTTTCTTAAACTTGGCGAGGAACTCCAGGCCGTTCTGATCGGGAAGCTTGATGTCGAGCAGCATCACATGGGCGGCCTGGGCTTGCATTACCTCAAGCGCTTGTTTGGTGTCCGGAGCGGTGACGGTTTCGAACCCCTCATTCTGAAGGAATTCCGAAGTGACATCCAAAATCAAGGGGTCATCGTCGACGACCAGCACGCGTTTCTTGTTTGATTTCAAAAGGCTCATGGAAAGTTCCTTGAAATTAAGAGGCTCTTCCGGGTTGTGCAAGCCAATAGGGATTGGGAGGAATCGGAATGTGGCCGCCTGGAAATCCTTTTGCTTATTGGAAAGGGTTTGAATGCCTGGTTAAAAATGAAGGGCGGTTGGGTCGTGGCCTCAACCCTCGATGGTCCGCGAGGGCCCCTCCTCTGGGCAGTTTCGACTCCTTCAATTTCCCAATGGCCCACGGGTCCATATTCTCTCCAACCCCTTGCACATTAAAGGGTTGACAGTTGTATTGACTTTTTGAAATCATGATCATGTATGCTGGAACGAATCATTTCTGCGCGAAACCAGACCCGGGACTGGCTGTTGAAACAGCAGCATTCGGAGGGCTATTGGGTGGCGGAACTTCAAGGGGATACCATCCTTGAGACCGAGTACGCGATCTATCTGCACTATATGGGTTGGGGGGATGCCGAGACGTACCGGCTCTTGGCCAATTATGTCCTCACTCAGCAGCATGAGGATGGCGGATGGGGGATCTATTATGGCGCCCCGACGGATATCAGTGCGTCGGTGAAGGCGTACATTTTGTTGAAGCTCGCCGGGCACGATCTGGAGGCGGAGCATATGAAGCGGGCGCGCGCGGAAATCCTGCGCCTGGGTGGCATCACGAAGGTCAACAGCTTCACCAAGATCTATCTCGCGCTTGTGGGTGAATTTGATTGGGAGGGTGTGGCGGCCATTCCGCCGGAACTCATTCTGTTCCCAAAGAATTTCTATTTCAGCATCTATTCGATGAGTGCGTGGTCGCGCACGATGATCATTCCGCTGGCGCTGGTGGAGCATCACAAGATCACGCGTCCCTTTCCATTTACGGTGGATGAACTGTATGCCGGGGGGCGTGAGAATGCGGACATCCATCTGCCCTGGAGCAAGGATCTCTTTAGCTGGCACAATTTCTTTCTGGCGTGGAATTCGATCATCAAGGTGTGGCAGAAACAGCCGGTGCATCCCTTCCGGAAGATGGCGATTCGGAAGTGTCATGAATGGTTGCTGGAGCGTCTCGAGCATTCGGACGGTCTGGGCACGATTTTCCCTGCGATGGTGAACTCCATTTTCGCACTTTCGGCTCTTGGATATTCCTCCGATCATCCCCTTGTTCAGCGCGAGAAGAAGGAGTTGGAGCGTTTCATTATTCGGGAAGGGGACACGATGCGGTTGCAGCCTTGTTTTTCGCCGGTCTGGGATACAGCGTGGGCGACCGTGGCCGTGAAGCAGGCGGGGCTTGAGCCCTCGCATCCAGCCGTGGTGAGTGCGGCGGAGTGGATGCTTTCCAAGGAGACGACGATCATTGGGGATTGGGCGATCAAGAATCCGCAGAAGGAGCCATCGGGCTGGTATTTTGAATTTCGCAACGAGTGGTATCCTGATGTGGACGACACCTGCATGGTGTTGCGCGCGTTGAACATGGCGGAGGTGCCGAATCGCGCAGAGCTGGCGCGCGCGGTGGAGCGGGGGTTCCACTGGATGCTGGGCATGCAGTGTCGCAACGGGGGGTGGGCGAGTTTTGACAAGGACAACGACCGTTATCTCTACACGCAGGTGCCGTTTGCCGATCATAATGCGATGATCGATCCTCCGACATCGGATATTACGGGCCGTGTTCTGGAGTGTCTGGGTGAGTTTGGTTACACGACCGAGATGCCCGAGGCGAAGAGGGGAATCGAGTTCATCAAAAAGGATCAGTGTGCCGATGGATCGTGGTTTGGACGTTGGGGATGCAACTATATCTATGGAACATGGCAGGTGCTTGTGGGTCTGGCACAGATTGGTGAGGACCTGAACCAGCCTTACGTTCAGCGCGCGGTGCGCTGGTTGAAGAGCGTTCAGAATGAAGACGGTGGCTGGGGTGAAACTCTGGGATCGTATTCGGATGAGCATCTGAAGGGGAAGGGCCCGAGCACGCCTTCCCAGACGTCATGGGCCGTACTCGCCCTGATCGCTGCGGGAGAAGTTCGCAGCCGGGCGGTGAGGCAGGGCCTTGAGTGGCTGCTGGCGCATCAAAAGGCTGATGGTTCATTTGATGAAAAGCCGTGGACCGGCACTGGATTCCCGAAGGTGTTTTATCTCTGCTACCACTACTACAAGATCTATTTTCCATTGCTGGCATTCAATGCCTACGTCCAGGCTTTGGGAACGACGCGGTTGATTTCGGTGGCCTCGTCAGGAGCGGAATCTCTTTCAACGACGGTTCCGTAGAAGCCATCCAGCTCTCTCAAAACAGATGTCATCCTGAGCGAAGCGAAGGATCTCTTTTGATTTCAGTGCGAGGAGGGATTCTTCGCTTTCGACGACTCAAGCTCAGAATGACAATCATTTGAATTTTGGCGAAAAACATCTAAAGCTGAATCAAATTCAAGAAAAGTGGAAAACGGTTTGCCTTGAAAAAATGGAGGGCGACGCTCTGTCGTCGCCAACTTCATGGGAGAACGGCGACGACGGAGCGTCGCCCTCCAAAAGTCAGAAGGAATCGCAAATTCACACAGGTTGCCGAAGTCGCATGCGACATCGGCATGTTTTGAAAAATCTTTGTTCGTCTGTGTCAATTTGCGGTTTCTTCGTGGAACGAAATTCGACTTTCATCTTTCAATGAGATGAAGCATGCTCACCCTCATGCCCGTGGATCGAGTGGCCGCTTTCAAAAAAGACGTCTTGGAGCGTGATGAGACACCGTTTGATGTCTCGCTTCGTCCCACCGACCTTGGTGATTTTGCGGGTCAGCCAAGGCTAAAGGAACGCCTTGAAATTCTGGTCGAAGCGGCAAATCAGCGAAGCGATCCCCTGGCACATCTTCTGTTCATTGGTCCTCCCGGTCTCGGCAAAACGAGTTTGGCGCATATTCTTTCCAAAGCGATGGGCGCCAATCTCAAATGCACGAGTGGTCCTGTCATCGAGAAGGCGGGCGATCTGGCCGGGCTCCTCACCACGCTGGAGGAGGGGGATGTGCTGTTCATTGACGAGATTCATCGCCTGCAAAAGACAATCGAGGAATATCTTTATCCGGCGATGGAGGATTTCAAACTGGATATCGTGATCGATACGGGGCCGAATGCCCGGTCGGTACGTCTTAATCTTCCGAGATTCACCCTGATTGGCGCCACGACGCGGAGCGGGTTGTTGAGTTCACCGCTTCTGTCGCGTTTTGGCGTTCCCTACCGGCTGGACTACTACACGGCCGAGGATCTTCAATCGATCGTCATGCGTTCCGCGCGAATCATGAATGCGACCATCGATCCCGACGGGGCCTTTGAAGTGGCACGCCGTTCCCGGGGCACTCCCCGTATTGCCAACAATCTTCTTCGCATTGTTCGTGAGTACGCCCAGGTTCGAGCGGGCAACTGCATCACTCAGGACGCGAGCCGGAAGGCATTGACCATGTGGGGAATCGACGAGGATGGATTGGATGAGATGGACAAGCGGTTTCTTGAAACGCTCCTCTATAAATTTGAAGGGGGTCCTGTGGGCATTCATTCCCTCGCGGTCGCCGTGGCCGAGGAGCCCGGGACGTTGGAGGAAGTGTATGAACCTTTCCTGATCCAGGAAGGGTATCTCAAGCGAACACCCCAGGGGCGTGTTGCCACGGAACGCGCTTATCGCAAGCTTGGAGTTGCGTTCAAAGGGAATCCGAGTTTGTTCTGAGAGATTGGAAAATCAGAGATTTCGAAATTTTTCCCATAGAGGTCGCAGAGCCGCAGAGCTCACGAAAGGAAGGGGTGGTGTCTCCGAAAGTGTTTCACGTCGGTAGTATGGGTGTTCCGAGCTTCCCCTCCTTCGCATCTTTGCGCCTTTGCGAGAGCCCCATCTGTTTCCCTGCTCTGTGGTTATTCAGAAACCATCGACTATTTTGATTTTTTCGACCTTCCCGAAGAGGAAGGAAGGAGAAAAGCGGCAGCACCGGCGCCACAAACGATGGCACTGCCGAAGAGAGCGGTAGAGATCTTGTGCCAATTTTGGAACTCCTTGTGCACCTGAGGCTGATCACTGTTGGTCATCTGAATTTTGAGTTTGTTGATTTTGGGAAGAACCCAGCGGTCGCTGAGGAAATTCAGGCCAAGCAACAGGGCACAGAGGATAAGAGCCCAGCGTGGTTTCGAGGCGTGTTTGCCTTCACGAAACACGCAGATCAGGAGGAAACTGGCGCCAACTCCGATGCAGATGTACGTGATGAAATAGATGCGCCGGAGAATGGCGCCCACGATGGCTCCACGCATGCTGTCGCTGAGCCCGAGGGTGACGTCCTGGTTAAACAGGGTGGGGGCGACCACAATCGAGAAGAGAATCGCACAACCCAGCCAGAAGCCTATGGCAAGGAGAGCCAGGTTTTTGGAGAAGCTACCCATGGGGGATCATTAGAAATGAGAAGCGGGGAATTAGAAATGAAAAAGTTTATGAGAAAATTTCCTCTAGCAGCTTGCTGAAAAGTCGGAATGCTCGCGGTGCTGTAAGCCGCTAAAGCGTTTCAATAAAACTGTAGCCACTTAACAGCTTGCCAACCCCTCTCAGGCAGGAGGGGGATCGGAGGGATCCTTCGTCGCTTTGGCTTCTCCCCCACGATGGGTGGCACGGCAGGATGACACTGGAGGATGAACTTATGAGTCCGAGCAGCTTCTACTCAGGCTTGTCATTCTGAGCGGAGCGAAGAATCTCTCCCACTCCTGCCAAAGAGGTTTTCTTCTTCATTTCGGTGGTGGAATCTTCGGATTCCGCTGCTGGGGTGTCTGAGGCCAGTCGTCGGTCGTCGGTTTCTCTTCGCGTTCCCATTCCACCGCCAGCCTGCGAATGGAGCGGATCATTTCGTTTTTTAAGCGATCACGTTCGACAGCGTCCTTCCCCTGCACGGAAATGGGGGGTCCGAAGCGAATCCAGATGGGGGGACGATGGAGAAGGGATTTGGGATGGTAGAGGCGATCGGTTCCCATCACCAGGCAGGGAAGAAGCGGGGCGCCAGTCAGGGTGGCGATCATGATGGCGCCATCGTAGAGTTGTCCCTGAGACCCGAGAATGCTGTCTTCCCCGCGACGGATGCCACCTTCAGGGAAGAGTCCGACGCAACGTCCCGCACGCACCCGTCGGATGGATTCACGGAGGGCGCCGGTGTCGGCTTCGTACTGGCGGACCTTGATGACATGGCAGATGCGGAAATACCAGCGGGTGAGGGTACCCCGAAATAAAATCTCAGATCCCGCCCAGTCGATGCCTCGCGTGCATGCGGCGGAATGGGCCGGAGGATCAAAGTGGCTGATATGATTGGATACGAGAATAAAGCCCCCTGTTTTGGGAATGTGTTCGCGTCCCTTGACGTGGAAACGGGTGAACACACGAAACAGAAATCGAAGCAGGTAGATGGTGGCCCAGTAGATCATGCCCTGGTTGTTAAAAATATCGGGTTCTCATGGGGTGGAATCGCATGACTGGGTCCCTGAGAGATCCTTCGCCTTCGACTACGCTCAGACTCAGGATGACAACCATATTATTGTGCTGTCATCCTGAGCGAAGCGAAGGATCTCTCAGGGTAAACCGTAGGAAAACAGATCTTTTACTCATACAGCAAAAATTTCCGGCGCAGATCCCGGAAGGTGTCACACGATCCCTTCCATTGTTCGAAAAGCTCGTCCAGCGGGCGTCCATCCACGAGCCATTTTCGCGGCTGATCGCTGCCACACACCTTGTCGAACATGCTGATCTCATCCTTGGAGGATTGTTGAATCACCCTGTCGATGCCGAGTGCTTTCAGGGCATAAAAATTGATTTCCACGAGATTTTTTGCCCGTTGAGGGTTGATGAAAAGCTGGACGCCTTCACAGTTCACATCTTTAAGGTTTCCATACATGGGGCGGAAGCGGATCGGATGGAGATCGAGGTTCAGGGATTGGAGTGGTTTTTTGAGTTGCTGGAGGAGTTGGTCCCCTCTGACCCAGCGGGCGCCGATGAGATCAAAGGGTTGCGGGTACCCGACGCCATTCGAAATACCGCCCAGTTCACCGAAGATGCCGGTGGCGGCGTAGGCGGCGCAGGATGAGGCGTAGGGTATGTGAGGTGAGGTGGGTACCCAATGAAGTCCGGTGTCCTCCCATGTCATGGAGCGGGTCCAGCCGGACATTTTGATGACGCGGAGTTTTTGATAGTGAGGGGCGACCTGTTCCTTCAGCAAAAGGGCGAGCTCGCCCATGGTCATGCCATGGAGATAGGGAACTTGAAGCGCGCTGACGAAGGAATCGAACCCCTTCTCAACCCCCGGCCCTTCGATGCGATCGCCTCCAAGGGGATTGGGGCGGTCGAGCACCACAAGTTCAATGTCGGCTTCCGCGCAGGCCTCGAGACAGAGCTTCAGGGTGCTGATGTACGTGTAGCTGCGGGAGCCGATGTCTTGAAGATCAAAGACAAGGGAGTCGAGTCTTGCGAGCATTCCGGGGGTGGGTTTGCGGGTTTTACCGTAGAGGGAGTGGACGGGCAGTTTCGTGCGGGGGTCGGACCGGTCCGGGATGGCCACCCCTGCGTATTCGTCCCCATAAACCCCGTGTTCAGGTCCGAAAAGTGCCACCAGCTTGCATTGGTCTGTTTCGAAAAGAACGTCCACCGTGGAGGCCAAGGAGGAGTCGACGCTGGCGGGGTGGGCGACAAGGCCGACCCGTTTTCCCTGCAGCGCCTCGAAGTGGTCCGACTCCAGTACGTCGATTCCCAGACGGACAGGCTCGGCGGAGACACGGGTGGCAACCATGAGAAGGGTGAGAAAGAGGACGCGCATGATGAACCCACTCTACGAAGTGAAGACGGATCGCGCAACTGACAAGTCAGATGCCTTAGACGTCATTTGACGAAAATCTGTAGCGGCGCTCTATGAGCGACGACGTCGGCCGGCGGTCACAGACCGTCGCTATAAACCAGGCAAATGAGGACGCTGCCGTCCGATGTGCCGCATTGTGGAGACGCCAAGTTTCTGTTAGTCAGAATGGATGAACTGGCGTTCCATGGTTCAGATACTCACCGGGTTGTCGGCCCTTTTTCATTTCGTGCTGTTGATGGGGTTGTTTTTCTTTTCGAGTCGCTATGGAGGAACCGCCCACAACGGAAAAATCGTGGGGGATCACTATTTTGTGGGACAGCACGGGGGGTATGTGGAAGTGTCGCAAAAAATCTACATGTTCAGTCATTGGCACGTAAATGTTCTTGTGATCAATCTCTTCGTGCTGGCCTTGTTGGGTGGAATTTTATTTCTGACTCGAAAACAAAACACGAAATCCAGAATGGGTATTTCCACATGAGACGGCGATGGGGAATCCGTTTGACGGCGATGGGGATGATGATGCTCGTGCCTCTTTTGGTACTGGAGATGCTGGTGCGTCTTTTTCTCCCGCATCCACGTTATATCGAACCCGTGGTGCCGAATGAGTCTGTCGGCAGGTTGTATCTTCCCGATTACCACGGCCGGAGTAGCAATATGTTCGGGGAATTTGATACGGAGCTTGTCACCAATCACGAGGGGTTCCGGGATACCGATCATTCAGTGAGACGGATTTCAGGTGCCTATCGCATCGCTTTTGTTGGGGACTCCTTCACATGCGCCGAGCAGATGGAGGAACCCCAGACTTTCGTCCGCCGCACGGAGAAACTGTTGTCGGAAAAGCATTCCGTGGAGTGTTTGAATTTCGGCATCGGGGGATTCAACACGCAGGAGGAGCTCTTGCTGTATGAACGTTACGTGGGGAAATACCAGCCTGATGCCGTGGTGCTGATGATCTATCCCGATAATGATTTTATCGGAAATATTTTTTACGAACTCGAGAATCATTCGGGGCGTCCTTATTACCAAATGGAGGGAGAGCGATTGATACCGGTTGCGGCGGACCGGAAGAAACTCCAGGAAAACTACCGGGAAAGTCAGAAACACGTCGGCGTGCGATGGTATCACCATTTCCAGGCCTACAATGCGTTCAAACGCCTTTCCTGGGAAATTCGCCAGCGTCGTCGTGCGGCGCGTTATCAAAAACATCCGCCTTCCTTGGAGGAACTTTGGGGCAATCAGGAGAGTAACTACCGCTACTATGTGGTGCCCCAGGAGCCCTTGATTCAGCATGCGGATCAGATCACGCGGCTCCTGCTTCGGAAGTTAAATACGGAAATTGAAGCGGAGGGGGGAAAGCTGTATGTGGCGTTGCTTCCCGCCTATGTGAATCTCTATCCCGAGCGTTGGGGCGAACGAAGTAGGCTGATTCCCGGGTTGGCGGCCCACCCGGAACTGAAATTTGATTTTGTACGCCCCTTTCAGGTGGTGGAGGAGGCCCTGCCTGAACTGGCACGGGAGGGGAGGATTCTGGATCTGCGCCAGACCATGCGGGCGGCAAATGATCAGAAGTCGATCTTCTTTCCGCGGGACAACCACTATAATGCCTGGGGGGCAGAACATGTGGCCCAGGCGCTTTCGGAGTGGCTTGCGCCGCGGGTGAAGCGGTGATTTCCTGCCGGGTTTATGCTCTTTTGGTTAGTGGGTCCCTTTGCCTTGATGAAAGAGATTTTACCACGAAGGACCCGAAGAACTCGAAGTCCGGAGTCCGGTCTTGAACCCTGAATTTACTTCGTGCTCTTCGTGTCCTTCGCGGTGAATTAAGATTTTCTCATAAACCATGCATTTTGAAATCACCGCCCTCCTCTTCCTTCGCTTGCCCTTCACGGGATGGTTGGGTAGGGTGACTGGCTTATGGACTCCCATGAAACCTTCGGTCAGGGCCTGAAAGGCGATCAACTTGATCAACTGTGCGTTAATACGATCCGGATGTTATCGGTGGATGCCATTCAAGCGGCGAATTCGGGGCATCCTGGGCTTCCGATGGGTTGTGCTGATTTTGCGTACGTGCTGTTCACTCAGTTTCTGAAATTCAATCCTGCGAATCCGCACTGGCCGGATCGCGACCGGTTTGTGCTCTCGGCCGGCCACGGTTGCATGCTTCTCTACAGCCTGCTCCATCTTTGTGGCTGCAACATGCCGATCGAGCAGATTAAAAAATTCCGACAGCTGAACAGCAAAACACCGGGCCATCCCGAGTTCGGGTTCACCGATGGAGTGGAAGCCACCACCGGACCTCTGGGCCAGGGCGCAGCGAATGCCGTCGGCATGGCGATCGCGGAGGAACATCTCGCTGCCGTGTTCAACACGGATGCCCACAAAATTGTCGACCATACCACCTATGTTCTGCTTGGGGATGGTTGCAATCAGGAAGGGGTCCAAAACGAAGCCATTTCCCTCGCCGGTCATCTCGGCCTGGGCAAGCTGATCTATTTTTACGACTACAACCAGATCACCATCGAAGGAAAGATTGACCTGACGTACAGCGATGACGTGCGGAAAAGGTATGAATCGTACCACTGGCACGTTCAGGAGATTGATGGACAGGACCGTGCGGCGTGCGCGGCGGCGTTGAAGGCGGCGAAGGAGGTAAAGGATCGGCCGAGCATCATCATTGGACGGACCACGATTGGATTTGGAAGCCCCCACAAGGCGGGCACCCGTGAAGCGCATGGCGAAGCGCTTGGACCGGATGAAGTGATCGCCACCAAAAAAAATCTCGGATGGCCCGAGACCGCCCAATTTCTTGTGCCGGCAGCTGTTCGCGAACGGTTTGAGGAAGTGCGCCGAAAAGGGGCGGAGGCTGAACAGGTCTGGCGGAAAAAAATGGATGCATGGAAGGCAGCGAATGGGGAAAAGGCTTCGCTCTGGACCGCCTGTCAGGAACGGAAAGTTCCTTCGGATCTCGCTGCGAAGATGCCAAAATTTGATCCGGCGAAGCCCCAGGCGACCCGCAATTGTGGGGGCGATGTTTTGAAGGTGTTGATGACGGAGATCCCTCACCTTGTGGGAGGGTCTGCGGATCTTTATCCCTCCACGAAGACGTTTGTGAAAGAGTTTGGATCCTTCAACAAAACGAATCGGGCGGGACGGAATTTTCATTTCGGCATCCGTGAGCACGGGATGGGTGCCATCGTGAACGGCATGGCGTATCATGGAGGGTTAATTCCATTTGATTCGACGTTCTTCACGTTTAGCGACTACATGCGTCCTCCGATCCGACTGGCGGCATTGAGTCATCTTTCAACGATTCATGTATTCACTCACGATTCCATTTTTCTCGGGGAGGACGGTCCAACGCACGAGCCTGTGGAGCATCTTGCGGCGATGCGGGCGATTCCTGGCCACGTCCTGATCCGGCCCGCGGATGCCAATGAAACGGCGTGGGCGTGGATCGCCGCCGTGGAAAACAGCCACGGACCGACGTCACTCGTCCTGACCCGTCAAAATCTTCCCATACTCGATCAGGCGAAATATCCGAGCGCGGAAAATGTGAAGAAGGGGGCTTATGTTCTCGTCGAGGATGCCCAGGCTCAGGTGACGATTCTTGCAACAGGGTCCGAAGTGAGTCTGGCGTTGGACGCTCGTGGTTTGCTGGAGAAGGATGGGATTCGAACCCGTGTCGTCAGTTTTCCGAGCTGGGAATTGTTTGAGAAACAGTCGGAGGCCTACCGGAAGCAGGTTCTCGGAAGGGTGAGGCTTGTCGCGATTGAGGCCGGCATCCGACAGGGGTGGGATCACTATATCGGAAGCGACGGGCTGTTCTGTGGTATGAAGGGGTTCGGCGCCAGCGCTCCCGCAAAGGATCTGGCGAAGGAATTCGGTTTCACGCCCGAAGCCGTGGTGAAGAAAGTGAAGGCGTGGCTCGAGAATTCGGTTGTGGCGATTTGATAACGCACTTTTTCTTATTTAGGAACCTGCTAGTCCGACGCAGTACTCTATCTACCACGAAGAGCGCGAAGGGAAATTCAATTTCCATGACATGACTTCGTGCTCTTCGTGGTAAAGATCAAATCTGTCCTAGTCTGCAAGGGGCCATAGACCGACGTCGCGGGAAATGATACGATGATGTCATGCGTGTTTTATTAACGGGCATGGTGGCCGGGCTGGATGACCGCGAGTATCTCGACAAGGTGATCAAGGTTTGTGCGTCGAAGGGCATCAAGGTCGGTTCTTTCAATCTTCTTGATATGGCCACGGCTTCCGGAAAAAAGCCGCTCGAGAAGATGCTCGGGACAACGGATTACATCTTCGAACTGACGCGTGAACGTGAGTGGATTCGCATTGGTTATGAGCTCGAAAGGGGGAATTTCGAGCATGTGATTGTTCGCGCGCCTGCCACGATCGAGTGGAACCGGATCAATCGAAAGTGCAAGGACGCGAAATATATCCAGCAATACATGCGTCCCGATCTGATTGTGACCCTGATTGATGCCGAGTGGCTGATTCACGAACGTTTGAAGAATCCCCCCGTGGACGATCCTTTTTTGAAGACCATCAAGGAAAAGAATCACACGATTTACGAGATTCTATCCTGGATGAATGAGGAGGTGAGTCTGAGCGAGGACTGGGCGAAGGCGATGGGGATCCGTCACATCGTCCTTTCCACCAAGCAGCCACCGGAGTCCCTCTATTTTCTGATCCGATACCCCGGGGTGCATGCGTTTTACGCGAGCTATTGCATGACCTATGCCGATCCCGTGGTGCGCAAGGAGGTGGATGGAGTGATCCGGCGTCTGGCGACTTACGGGGTGGTGATCGATCCACAGACGATTGAGATCGGCCCGCATGCGGCGGACTTTCGTGACAAGGAGGCGATCTATGCCTACACGGTTCACCGGGATCTCCACTGGTTTGTGGGCAAGACGGATTCCACCGTGGCGATCCATCCCTACCTGGAACGTCCGCCCTTGAGCACCGGCATGATGGATGAGCTGGGACATGCCCGAGATTACCACAAGAACCGTTACATGATATTTCCCAAGGGACTCAGTCCGTTTACCACGGACAGTTATATTGAAAAGGGCCGTTTGTTTGAGGACGAGGGCCGTTTTTTTGAGCACCTTGAAACGGTTGAGGGCTTCAAACCCCTTGATTGATGGAATATCACAGCCACAGAGAGATCCTTCGCTTCGCTCAGAATGACAGGATCCGTATCATTGTTATTCTGAGCGAAGCGAAGGATCTCTCTGTATTTGGATAATATGGATTACAGCGCCATTTTAGAGACGTGTTTCCACATTGAAGCGGAGTCGAAGACTTTTCAGTCTGACGAACTCCGCTCTCTGATCTCCTGCATGGATCTCACCACGTTGGAGGGGACGGACACTCCCGACAGGGTCCGACAACTTTGTCATAAGGCTGTTGCTCCTGCTCCGGATCTTCCAGCATGTGCGGCCGTCTGCGTTTATCCCAGGTTTGTGGGGTGTGCGAGGGAAGCTTTGAAGGGAATGAAGGTTCGTGTGGTTTCCGTGGCGGGCGGTTTTCCGTCCGGGCAGACATTTCTGGAAGTCAAACTGGCGGAGATTCGCATGGCAGTTGGTGAGGGAGCTGACGAAATCGATGTTGTGATGGATCGTGGGGCGTTCCTTGCAGGGGATCATTCACGGGTTGTGGACGAGATCGCCGCGATGAAGGATGCGTGTGGTGGAGTGCGTCTCAAGGTGATTTTGGAAACGGGGGAATTGGGGGCTCAGGAGCATATCCGTCGGGCGAGCGATCTTGTCATCGGAGCGGGGGCGGATTTCATCAAAACAAGTACCGGAAAGATTGCCGTGGGAGCGACGCTGTCCTCGGTGTGGGTGATGTGTGAGTCGATTCGGGATGCGTTCCAAAGAAATGGAACGCGGGTGGGGATCAAGGCGGCGGGTGGGGTTCGAAAGGCGTCGGATGCGGTGGCTTATCGACGGGTGGTTCGGGAGGTTTTGGGGGCGGAGTGGCTGGCGCCGGACCTTTTCCGGATTGGTGCAAGCACGTTGCTCGATGATGTGGTAAGGGAATTGCGAGTTGATTCCTCTGCGAAGGTTTAAGACTCTCGGGATGTGACACGCCGTACGATCATCATTCTCTGCATCCTGTTGCAGTTTGTGCTCCTGGGGGTCGCGCTTGGCTTTGTGATTCATGGATATCTGAATTCCCGTCGCTTTCAGAGTCTGATCGTGCAGGAGCTTTCCAATTATGTTGAATGTGACCTGCGTCTGAGTGGAATGAAGAATGGGTTGTTCAGCGGTCTCGATATGATGGATGTGGTGTTGACGAGTCCGGAGGTGGTTCCTTCCCAATTTTTGACCATCAAGCGGGCGCAAGTCCGGTACGATTTGTTGCAGGCTCTTTTTCACCAGAAGATCATCATCCGGAAAATCCTACTGCAGGAGCCGGTGCTCGAGGTGGATGTCACCCAACCTCTGGGTAAATCGATGCGCCGTTTTGCGGGTTTAAATTCCATTTTTGACGCATTGAAAACGGATTCGGCAACGGGGGTGAACAGTCTGGTTTCCCGGAAATCAAGCGCTGTGACGGAGGCCCCGGTGTATCAACCCGATCCGGGGGGCACGCGTGTGAAAGTGGGATGGCCTCAGCCTCCGGCGATGGATCTTCCGAGTTTTGTGGTTCATGGAGGATTGGTGACTCTGCGGGTGGCCCATGGAGGGAGGATTGTCATCCACGACATGGAGGCCCGAATTTCCCTTTCGTCCACGCCCGTTCCCAGCGGCGCCGGAGCGATTTCGTGTGGGGAGGTGAATCTTCCCGAGGATACGCGGCTTGCCTCCGCGAAGATCAATCTTCTGTGGCGTGGGGACACGTTGACGATTCCAAGTTATGCAGCGGATCTGCTTGGAGGACATTTGGAAGGAGAGTTCGGGGCGGATCAGACGAAGGAAGGGGTTCCTTTTCACCTGACCCTGGCGATGCAAAATGTGGATGCGGAGGAGATTCTTCAAAAGGCAAAATGGAAGGAGGGACGGGTGGAGGGACGTTTGCGCTGCAGCAGCCGGTTTGAGGGGATGATGGTCAAGCCCGAGGATGCCACGGGGGAGGGGCAACTTCAGATCGATGGAGCCAGACTGGTCAATGTGTCTTTCCTTGCTCTGCTGGGAGGTTACCTGAATCGCTCGGACTTTCGAAATCTGCCCCTGCAGATGTGTGATGTGGATTTCGAACTGAAGAAACGGCGTTTGACGGTGTCCCGCTTACGGATTCAATCCGCGGATTTTGGCATGATGGGAAACGGATGGATCCAATTCCCAAAACAGAACCAGGAATTCTGGATCAAGTGTCGCTTTGCCGAGCCGATCGCCGGGCAGATTCCGCCCCAGATGGTTTCCGGATTTCTTCGCAAGCCAGATGGCTCGGGCGAGCTGGCGTTTCATACGTGGGGGACGCTCCGCAAGTCCGAGACCGATCTTCAGATCAACCTTTCCGGTGCGAAGAGTCGGGCTGTGGGCGGCGCGATTTTCGATCAGATTTTCGAATCCATTCCAAAGGCCAAGGATGAGAGTCATTAGCGGATCCGCCAAGGGACATTCCCTTAAGGCCCCCAAACATATGGGGTTGCGCCCGACACCTTCGCGTGTAAAGGAGGCGATTTTTTCCAGTCTCGCTTCCCGTGTGCCGGATGCACGAATTTTGGAACTGTTTGCCGGGACTGGAGCATTTTCCATTGAGATGTTGAGCCAGGGGGCTGCTTCCGCCGTGCTTGTGGAAAAAGATGCCCGTGCCGCCTCGTTGATTGAACAAAATCTGAAAAAAACCCATCTCGAGGACAAGGCGCGTCTGATTCGGGGAGATGTGCGTCAGGCTTTGGAGTGGATGGTCAAAGAATCCTCAACCTTTGATCTGATCTTTGCCGATCCCCCCTACGACAAAACACCATCGAAAAAGGATGATACCTCCTGGTTGAACCTCCTCCTGCAATCCGAAACGCTTCCCCAGCTTCTTGTGCCGGGAGGGGTGCTTCTGATCGAATATTTCAAAAAGCAGGTTCCCGTGGAAACGAATGGCTGGAAGCCGGGGAAGGAGTTCAAGTTCGGCGACACGGTGGTGACTGTGTTTCACCTGGTGTGATGGGGTGGTAGCTCGGTTTGGAGGTTCACACGGATGAATTGGTCTTTGAATTCAGAAAAGAGAACAGGCAGAAACCACAGATTCACACAGATTTTCGCAGATTACGGAGGCAGATTGCCGATGCCGAAATGCGGCATCGGCAAACCTTCATGAAAAAATCTGGATGAACCACCCCCGTATGGGGTGGTGAATCTGTGTCAATCTGCGATCCTTCTGGGTCCGCTGCACCCCTCAGTGATTCTGTCGAAATGATGACACAACCCTCAATCCGACCTGGTTGACTGTCTCATATTTCATATGTACAATAACCTGTACATATGAAAGCAATCACCTATACCGCAGCACGGCAGAAGCTGGCGTCCACCATGAAGGAGGTGTGTCAGGATCATGCTCCCATTTTAATCACGCGCAAGCGTGATGAAGCGGTGGTGATGCTTTCCCTTGAGGACTATGAGCAGCTTGAGGAAACGGCGTGTTTGCTGCGTAGTCCGGTGAATGCGCGACGTCTTCTTTCGGCAGTTGAAAGCCTCAGGAAGGGAAAGGGAAAGACCAGGAAGATCCGGTTTGATCCATGAAGATTGTTTTTGCCGAGGAGGCGTGGGAGGACTATCTGCACTGGCAGCAGCCGGATAAGAAAATGGTCCGGCGCATCCATGAGTTAATCAAGGATACGATTCGCAGCCCTTTTAAAGGAATCGGCAAACCAGAGCCCTTGCTTCATGCTTTGAAAGGGTTTTGGTCGCGTCGGATCAACGAAGAACATCGGATGGTTTATCGGGTGGATGGGGTGTCGTTGCACCTGGCTCAGTTAAGGTTTCACTACGAAAAATAGGGTCCTCGTTTTTGGTGATGGTCGATCGGGTAGTCGGAGAAAGAATAATAATTAAAATTTGACAAATTAAGTAATTGCATTATGATATCATATAGATATTGAAAAAACCCTTTATGAACACTCAATCCAATTCCACTTTAAATGTTGAACGTCCTGTCCAAGTCCTGAACGGATGGCTTGTCCTCATCATTCATTTCCTTGTTGTTGGCGTCACGGTCTATATTGGGCTTTCCTCTTTGAATCCATTGCGCCTCTTCCTGCTCATTTTCCCTTTGATTACTGGAATAATGAGTTTTATTGCGATATTTGGATATGTCGTCCTTCAACCCAACGAAGCCTGTCTGCTTCTGTTATTTGGAAAGTATAAGGGCACTGTCCGAAGCAGTGGTTTTAATTGGACGAATCCATTCTACACCAAATCGAAAGTTTCCTTAAGAACCCGAAACTTCAACGTTGAGAAGCTCAAGGTAAATGACAAATCGGGCAATCCGATTGAAATCGGTGCTGTGGTGACTTGGAGGGTGTTTGATACCGCAAAAGCTGCCTTTGATGTGGTTGACTATATTTCCTATATCAATTTGCAAAGCGAGACGGCAGTTCGCCAATTGGCGAGTGCGTATTCCTATGATCACGGGGAGGAAAACGAGATCACTTTGCGTGGAGGCAGCGAAGAGGTGTCCCATGGTTTGCTTTCCCTTTTACAGGAGCGTCTGGTTGCTGCTGGAGTTGAAGTGCTGGAGGCGCGGATCACGCACCTGGCATATGCTCCAGAAATCGCCCAGGCCATGCTTCGTCGTCAACAGGCTGAAGCGGTGATTGCCGCCCGACAGAAAATCGTTCAGGGCGCGGTGAGCATGGTGGACCTGGCGTTGCGTGAACTTGCCGAGAAAAACACCGTGATTCTTGATGATGAACGAAAAGCAGCCATGGTGAGCAACCTTCTGGTGGTGCTTTGCGGTGAGTCGGAGGCGACCCCTGTGGTGAATACCGGCACCCTTTATAATTAACCACACCTAAAAAGACCAACGTTGCGATGTGAATCCTAAGAAGTTTTTGTTGCGGCTGAATCCCGAGCTCTGGAAGGAGTTGGAGAAATGGGCTCAGGACGAACTCCGGAGTGTGAACGGACAGATGGAGTACATCCTCAAACAAGCTGTGATGAAACGTAAGGGGCAGGCAGCGCAACCGGCGGCTGAAGAAAGGTCCAATCATGAGCCAAACTGAAATCGAAAAGTCGTTTCGCCCTCCGTGGATTTTTTACGCCATCTGGTTAATCCTGGGAATACCTGGATGTTGGCTGGCAAAGAAATGGGAAGTCAATGTGACCTGGTATTCTCCCTATATGTTTGCAGTGAAGAATTGTCAAATTTCCAGACTGGCACGGAGCGAGTGTGAGAGATTTGGGGCCGTTCTAGGCCCATCGGTGGTTTCCCAAATTGAAAGGGAGATTTTATGAAAAAACGAGATCCACTAATTCGGTCATTTTTCACCGTTTGGCTTGTTTTTTTCGTTCTCGCGTTGCTTATCAATTTCAAAAACGATGAAATGTTTAAACGCACTTACAGAGACTTTTTGTTCGATGAATTCGAAAGCTATCTTGAATTCTTCGTGCTGTTTTTATTTTCGAGCCTGCAGGCTATGATAGCCGCCTCAGTGGTATGGGGACCGTGGCTGATCTTTTTTCATACTAGACGTTTGGGGCTGTTTGGATGGATCGCTTGGCGCAAGTTGCTTTCGGTTGCTATTGTATGTTTGCAATACTTTTTGGTTCTCTGGGCCATGGGGGGGATTTCCCCACACCGGTTATCTGTTCAGTATCATGTGGTCCTTGTCGTTGTTCACTCGGTCGAACTATATGTCATATTCCAACTGTTGATCAGGCTTGGGAACCCCGTTCAAACAATGCTTAACCTTGCAAATGGAGGCAATTTGGCCGCTCAAACGTCGCTTGGGGAAATGTATTTGAAAGGGGCTCGGGTTTCTCAGGATCCCAAGGCAGCTTTAGGTTGGTTTCGAGGGGCTGCAGAACGGGGTTATCCAACGGCTCAATATGCCCTCGGTTTGATGTGCCTGAATGGGGATGGCATTGAGTCAAATGTTTCTGAGGGAATGAAATGGATCAAGCGAGCGGGCGAGGCAGGAAATGTGGATTCACAATTTCTTCTTGGTGTTCAGTATGAAAAAGGGGAGGCGGTCCCCCGTGATTTGATAGAAGCCTACAAATGGTTTTTCCTGGCCTCCCAGTGGCGGCGTTTGCAAGGGTTTAACCTGATACGCGATTTTGGTGCGGAAAAGGTAGCTCTCTCAGCTTCAAAAGAATGTAAACGGCTTGCTGCGATCATGGTATCGGAGGACATTCAACAGGCCAAAGGACGCGCAACCCCGATCGTATCCGCATTGAAGGGACTATAGGTGGGAGTCGTTTAGGGGAGGATCCCACAAGGTGAGGTGTGTGGGTTTTTCGCAATTCCATTGAATTTCCCACCAGACGGCCTAAACTGGTGAGATGACTTTGACTGAGAAATTACTGGCCCGTGCCAGCGGAAAGGCCCGTGTCGAGCCCGGCGAAAACGTCTGGGTGAAGGCGGATGTGCTGATGACCCATGACGTGTGCGGTCCGGGGACCATCGGTGTCTTCAAACGTGAATTCGGTGCCAACGCCAAGGTTTGGGATCGCGAGCGGGTGGTGATCATTCCCGATCACTACATCTTCACGGCCGATTCGAAGTCGAATCGGAACGTCGACATTTTGCGTGAATTTGTGAAGGAGCAGGGGATCAAATATTTCTACGACGTGATCGATAACCCCAATGGCACCTGGCAGTTTGACGCCTCGAAGGGCCTGCTGAAGAAGCAATATGGTTCGAATTTTGCCGGGGTCTGCCACACGGCGTTGCCTGCAAAGGGGCATACACGGCCCGGAGAAGTTCTTTTCGGAACGGATTCCCACACGTGCATGGCCGGGGCGTTCAACGAGTTTGCTACGGGCATTGGCAATACGGATGCCGGTTTTGTGTTGGGGACCGGAAAACTGTTGATCAAGGTTCCTCAGACGATGCGATTTCGTCTCGTGGGTGAGCTTCCCAAGGGGGTGATGGCGAAGGATGTGATTCTGCATCTGATCGGGGACATCGGTTTTGATGGGGCCACATACCGTGCGATGCAGTTCGATGGACCGGGGGTGCATTCGATGAACATGGACGATCGCATGACGATTGCGAACATGGCGATTGAGGCTGGCGGCAAGAATGGGATTTTCCCCTTCGACGAGATCACTCGCGCTTATGTGGATGAGAGGATTCGCGCGAATGGGACCCGTTCGACGTATGAACCTGTGGAGGAGGACAAGGATCAGAAATTTGTCTACGACAAGACGTTTGATCTTTCGAAGCTTGAGCCGACGATCGCCAAACATCCGGATCCCGGGCAACGGGCGACGGCGCGCGAGTGTTCGGACATCCAACTGGATCGGGCCTATATTGGGTCATGCACCGGCGGAAAAACGAGCGACTTTCTTGCCTTTGCGAAGATCGTTCAGGGCAAACGGGTGAAGATCGACACCTTTGGCGTGCCGGCGACGCCGGATGTGGTGCGTGATCTTCAAACGACGCAATGGGAGGGCAAGAGTGTCTGGGATATTCTGGAAAGCGCGGGGGTTCAGATGACCGAGAACGCCTCGTGTGCCGCGTGTCTGGGTGGACCTCAGGATACTTTTGGACGTCTCAACCGGCCGATGAATTGCATCACCGCGACCAATCGCAACTTTCCCGGACGCATGGGGCACAAGGAGTCGAAGGTGTTTTTGGCTTCACCCTACACTGTGGCGGCCTCGGCATTGACCGGGCACATCACGGATCCGAGGGAGTATCTGAGCTGAGTGGGATCATATTGCAATGTACGGGCTTGAAATCATTTGCACGATTCCCATCGCAAGGACGCGACGGGCTACCCGTGGTAGGCAGCCGCGTCCCTGCGGCCGCATCGGATGGATGGAGGTCTCCGTGAAAGAGAGTCTTTCGATAGGGCACAGATCCACTTATCGAGGTTTGTCGGATCACAGCCAGGGGCGGCTGTTCCACGGATGATTATGAGTGTCTCCGAACAAAGGGTTCATGGCGCTGCGACATCGCAACGCATCCAGGTCCGTTCGAAGTTTTTCTTCCAGGGCGGCCGGAAGTTTTTCGTCAAGGGGGTGACGTATGGACCTTTCAAGCCGGTCGGCGACGTGCATCTGCCCTCGGTGGAACGGGTGCGCGCGGATTTGAAATTGATGAACGAGGCGGGCATCAACACCGTGCGCCTTTATCATGCACCTCCACGCTGGTTTCTGGACGAATGCGAGCTGGCTGGGATCAAGGCATTCATCACGCTTCCCTGGGAACAGCACATTTCGTTTCTGGACCGGACGGCGACGCGGCGGGGGATTCGTGAAAAGCTGGCGGCGGCGGTTCGTGCGAATCAGGGGCATCCCGCCGTGTTTGCGTATGCGGTGGGCAATGAGATTCCCGCGCCGGTGGCGCGCTGGTATGGATCGTACCGCATCGAAAGTTTCATCGAGAGCCTTGTTGATGCGACGCGAAACGTCGATTCGCGGCCGCTTTACACCTATGCCAGCTATCCCTCGACGGAATATCTGCTTCCCGGGTCGATTGATTTTCACTGTTTCAATGTCTACCTGCACAACCAGGCGGCTTTTCAGCGCTACCTGGCGCGACTCCAGAATCTGTCCGCCGAGAAACCGTTGATGCTTGGGGAGTTTGGAATGGACACCCTGCGTCATCCGGAGGAGGAGCAGGCGGAATTGTTTCGCTGGCATGTGGAGACCGTGGCTCGCATGGGACTCGCGGGAACGTTTCTATTCGCCTGGACGGATGATTGGTTCACGGGAGGACATCAAATCACGGACTGGAAATTCGGGATCGTCGATGCCGACCGGAAGCCGAAGAAATCCTTTCACACGGTAAAGGGTTTATTCAAGGATGCCCATCGGATCGCCCTGAAAAACTATCCGAAGGTCTCGGTGGTGGTCTGTTCGTACAACGGAGCGCGCACGCTCGAGGCGTGTCTGACCCCCCTGTTGCAGATGGACTATCCGGATTATGAGGTGATCCTGGTGGATGACGGGTCGACGGATTCCACCCAGGAGATCATGAAGGATTTTCCGAAAGTGAAAAATATCCGCCAGAAGAACATGGGGTTGAGTGTGGCGCGCAATGTGGGAATGCAAGCGGCGGCGGGGGAGGTGGTGGCGTATACGGATTCGGACTGCATGGCGGACAAGGACTGGCTCTACTATCTGGTGGGAACCCTTCAGCAGGAAAATTTCATCGCGGTGGGCGGGCCGAATATTTCTCCTCCAGCCCAGAGCTGGGCCCAGGCGTGCGTGGCGGCGTCCCCCGGGCAGCCGAGTCACGTGCTGGTGGACGATTCCGAGGCGGAGCACGTGCCGGGGTGCAACATGGCTTTTTACAAATGGGCCCTTGAATCCATTGGCGGGTTCGATCCGGTCTATCGAAAGGCGGGGGATGATGTCGATGTCTGCTGGCGATTGATGCAGGAGGGGCATCGAATCGGGTTCAGCCCGTCGGCTGTGGTGTGGCATCACCGCCGGTTCAGCATCAATGCGTATTTCAAGCAGCAGGAAGGATATGGCGAGGCGGAGGCGCTTCTGCGCTTCAAGCATTTCGTGTTTTTCGGGCCGACGGGGTCTGCGAAGTGGAAGGGGCAGGTGTATGGAAGCACGCATCTGTCCTCCCTTTTTCATCGCCCCATTGTGTATCATGGAGTGTTTGGGATGGGATTGTTTCAGAGCATCTACCCGAGGAAGACATCGGATTTTGTCCTGCTGATGAGCAGCCTTGAGTGGAACATGCTCACCCTGCTCAGTCTGCTTGTGGCCATTCAGATGCGTGGGGGCTGGTATGTGCCCGCGCTTCTCTTTACGTGCACCGTGCTGGTGGGTTTTTCGTATGGATTGCGTGCCCGGGTGGAGCCGCCGTATCAGAAGTTTTACAGCCACATCCTCGTTTCCCTGCTTGCGATCTGGCAGCCGATTACACGCGGTTGGGCCCGGTATTCCACGTGGATGCGGCAGAAGAGGGTGCCACCCCGGAAGCAGAGGCCTCCCCAGTCCATTGTCTGGGATCAACCCGCGGTGCTTTCGTTTTGGAGTGAAAAGAGTGTGGGACGGGAGCAGTTCCTTCCCGCCTTCCAGGCTCAATTAAACGACGAAGGATGGAAATATTCCCCCGACACCGGGTGGTCGAACTGGGATTTTCAAGTTTACGGGGACCGTTGGTGGCAGATGCGATTGCTGACGGTCACCGAGGAGCATGGCAGCGGGAAGCGCCTGACCCGGGTCCGACTGCATCCGAGTCCCACGACATTTTGCCGGCTGCTCGCCTATGTGGTGGGTGCCATCAGTCTCCTGGCCCTGGTGCCGTATTGGCGGACCACATCCCCGGAGGGGTATGTGATCATTGGGTCATGGTTTGGGCTGGTTTCCTTCTGGCTAACGTATGTGGTCTGGAAGAGTTCAAGATTGCGGAAACGCCTTGCCCTGCTGGTCGAGCTGGCGGCCAGGGCTTGTGACATCCTGCATGTGACGCCGAAGAAATCCTGAAAACAACTTCTACTGTTTGCGAAACCGCTGGGTGATGGCCATGGTGACGTATTTGTAGACGTGGATGGCGGTGGTTGTGGCGCGCTGCCAGATGCCGAACCGTTTCTTCCGGGAGGGAAGCGACTTCATGAAGCTTTTGAGGAGGGCTTGTCCATCCTTCGGTTTCTTCCTCATGGTCTGGAACATGAGCTGCTTGGCAAGGGTGAGATCGGCGATGAATTCGATATGGCTGAGGTATCGATCCTCCACGTTTTTTTTGAGTGATTTCTCCACGATGCGGCAGGTGGTGTCCGAAACCCAGGGGGCGTAGGCTTTGAATGTCACGAGGGGGGATTTCACATGCATCAGGGCGACTTCCTCTGGCGTTTTGGCTCGGAATGGAGCGATGCCGCGGAGGAGATGGTAGAGGGTGGCGCCGAGGCTGTAGATATCGCTTCGAAAATCCTCGGGTTCCCCTCGGACGCGTTCCGGTGGGATGTAGAGGGGGGTTCCGAACACGGAGGCTTCCTCCCCTTCGACAAAAAGTTTTTCCGTGTTGGCAAACTGAACGAGACCGAAATCGAGAACTTTGACGTAGCCCTCAAACGTCACCATGATGTTCTCGGGTTTCACATCTCCGTGGATCAAACCATTCTCATGGGCGATTCCCAGACCTGCGGCGGCCTGGCGCATGATTTCGAGGCAGGTCAGCTCCGGCAGCCCTTGTTTGAACCGTTCCTTGTTTCCTTCGTAAGCCCACTCGGCTGAGCTGGGCTTGGTGGAGCGGGCATCATTTTGCAGGGATCCCATGATTTCCGAAAGGGTCATTCCCTCGACGAGTTCGAGGCACATGTAGTAAAAGCCCTGATATTCCCCGCCCTCGTAGACCTGGATGATGTTGGGATGGATGAGTTTTTGAGTCAGACCGATTTCCCGGAGGAAGCTTTGTACGCTCTGGGGATTTCGAATGATTTCGGCGGCGCTGAGAACCTTGATGGCAAGTTTTCTCTTATTTTTGAGATTCTGAGCGAGGTAGAGAACGCTCGTGCCCCCGGCGTTCAAACGGTAATCCAGGCGGAACTGGCTGAACTGACGAAAGAGTTCAAACGTCTGGCCGCAGCTCGAGCAGACCACTTCATCGAGGGGATCGAATTCGGCGACATTCACCTTCGCTTTGCACTCAGGGCAGTGCGTGACGCGCGCCGCCCCGTAAGTATCCAGTTGCACGCTTTCGAGGGTGAGGGTGATGCCGATGGCGTCCAGCACCTCCTTATCGGAGCGCTGGTGGGGGAAGGCCGCCGCCATGTAGTGAAATCCGCAGACCTCTCCGGTGGAATAGCTGCTGATGACAGGGGGAACACACCGGGCCCGGATCACCTCGCATTCCTTGAGGAACTCGCCCATGGCGCCTGCCTGGTTGACGACGTGTCCGCTGAGAATTTTTAATATCGCCTTGCCGTAGCCGTCCTTGCGCTCGGCAAGATAGACGGCGTTGTGCCATCCGGCTTCATAGGCCTTGATCAGATTGTAATCCCCAAACTCCTTCAGCACTTCCAGGGTCGCCCGGCAGTGGGGGCATTCAATGGGGGAAAGGGGATCGAAGGCCCCGACGTCAATATGCTGCTGGCACTGGGTGCAGGGGATGATGCGGGGCGGGGCCTGGTAGGGGGGGATGAAGGTGGGTGCCCTTGGGGGGGATGGTTGCGATCCATCCTGAGGGGTGCAGACATGAAGGGGTACGCCGTAATCCAGGGAGTCGACTTTCAGTTCCTTCCCGCAAAGGGGACAGGGAATGGACGTCTCCTGCGGCAGTGTCATGCTTGATCAAGATGCCGCAATTTGCATGGGCTGACAAGTAGATCTTGGACGATCCCGGGCACGTGGCGCCTTGGGTAAGAAGGACTTTCAGCGATGGGACAAGGATTGAATCATTCGCACCGCCAGGGACTGGGTGACTTCATTGAGGGCCAGGTTTGCGGTTTTGAGCCGGGAGGTTTCCCCGGTCCGCATCCCCTCTTTTTGGGTTTTCAATGCTTCTTCGACGCCCTGGATGGCGGAAATGATGTTCCGGTGCTCTTCGGGGGAAAGTTGGGAGCCGACTTCCGAGAGCCCGTGGCGGGTGGCGCGAAGGAGTTCCTGGGCCTGGTGGGAGGCGTCGATCCAGTGGCGTTGGTGAAGGTCGTCCCAGGCGTGTTCGACGGATTCCTCAATCATCTTTTCCACGGCCTCATCCGATACGTCCACGGCGGATTGCATCTCCACCTTTTTTTCGTGTCCCGTGGAGATGTCACGGGCGAGAACATGAAGGATCCCGCTGGCATCGATCTCAAATTGTACCCCCACCCGTGGAACGCCCCGTGGGGCAGGTTCGAATTCGATGGCAAACTTTCCGAGCGACCAATTGTCGCGGGCCATTTCACGTTCGCCCTGGAGGACGTGGATGAGCATCAATTTTTGATGGTCGACAGCCGTGGTGAACATCTCCCCGGCTTTCAATGGAATGGTGGAATTGCGGGGGATGATGACGTTCATCAATCCACCAAACGTCTCCAGTCCGAGGGAGAGCGGGGTGATGTCGAGAAGGAGAAGGTTTTGAAATCCTCCGGAGAGAATTTCCGCCTGGATGGCCGCGCCGAGGGCGATGGCTTCATCGGGATGGATGGAGGTGTTGGGCTCGCGGCCGAAGATTTCCTGGACGAAGGTTCGCACCAGGGGCATGCGCGTCTGGCCTCCCACGAGAATCACCTCGGCGAGTTCTCCGGGTTCGAGCTTCGCGTCGGCCAGGGCCCGGAGACAGTGGTTGCGGGTGCGGTGAATGATTTCCCGGGTGAGATCTTCGAGGGTGCTTCGGGTCAGGGTGTGGGAGAAACTGAAATCCGGGGTGAGGAAGGGGAGGGAGATGTCCACCGAGTTCGCCGTCGAAAGATCCCGCTTGGCACGCTCCGCAGCTTCTTGAACTCGTGCGAGGATGAGGGGGTGTTTTGTCAGGGGGTGAAGTGCCGGACTCTGGGATTCGATCTGGGCGGTGAGATATTTGGTGATTTTTCGATCCAGATCGTCACCTCCAAGGCGGGTGTTTCCCTGGGTGGAAAGCACCTGAAAGGTTCCGTTCTGACATTCAAGGATGGAGATGTCGAAGGTGCCTCCGCCGAGGTCGTAGACGGCTATTTTCGAATGCGTTTTGAGTTTGTCGAGGCCATAGGCGAGGGCTGCTGCCGTGGGTTCGTTGATGATGCGTTCGACGGTCAGTCCCGCGAGTTCGCCGGCGCATTTGGTGGCGGTGCGTTGCGCGTCGTTGAAGTAGGCTGGAACCGTGATCACCGCACGGGTGATTTCCCCGGAAAAGTAGTCCGTCGCGTCCTGTTTGAGTTTTTTCAAGACCAGGCTGGAGAGTTCCTCTGCGGTCCAGGGATGGCCGTCCATCGGAAAACGGGGCGGGTGTTGACCTTCCCGCTGGAGGGGATAGGGGGTGTCGGCCTCCCCGTCCGGGATTTCCGAGCTTCGACGTCCGATGAAACGCTTCACGGAAAAAAAGGTTCGGGCGGGATCCTTGGCCCGGGCCCTTTGGGCCTCCCAGCCCACAAGGGGATCGCCTCCCGAAGGGGGAAAGTGGATCACAGAAGGTGTCAAGCGATGGCCGTGACCGTCGGAAATGACCAGAGGAAGGCCGGATTCCACGGTGGCTACCAGGGAATGAGTGGTTCCCAAATCGATGCCTACAATTCGTCCCATGGATCCCATGGTGCGAAGGAAATGGTTAAAGTCAAGGATCCCGCGACAATAAATCCAATGGGGAACAGGGTGGAGATAAAGTTGGGGATGGTGCTTGCCGATAGAGTCTATAGGAATTGACTTGGCGTGCTCTTCGGGATTCCAGAGAATTGAAATCGCAGACTCGCCTTGTTGGTTATGGGCCAACCCTTTTGTGAACTTTTATCCCTGTTGAACCATGGCACAACAACCCAGCCAGCGAGTGGAAGATGATGGCAGTCTCAAGATCTACCTTCGGGAGATCACCGAGGTTCCCCTGTTGAAACGTGAGGAGGAACTTGAGCTCGCGAGGCGAGTGAAAAAAGGGGATGCGAAGGCCCGTGCCCAGATGATTCGCGCGAACCTTCGTCTGGTGGTCAAGATCGCCCACGACTATGCGAATTTCGGATTGCCGGTGCAGGACATGATTTCCGAGGGCAACATCGGCTTGATGAAAGCGGTGGAGCGTTTCGATCCCAAGCGAGGGGTGAAGTTGTCGACATATGCGGCGTGGTGGATCAAGCAGTCGATCAAGCGAGCCCTGGCCAATCAGTCGAAGATCATCCGTCTGCCGGTTCACATCGTGGATAAACTTTCCCGCATGCGCCGTGTGGCATCGAAACTTGCAGAAGTGCTGGGCCGTGAGCCCACGGACGACGAGCTTGCCGAGGAGATGGGGATTCCCCGTCACAAAATCAGCCAGTTGAAGACCGTCTCTCTGCGTCCTTCGTCGCTCGATGCCCCTGTCGGGGAGGAAGAGGGCTCCGCCTTTGGCGAGATGGTGGCGGACGAAGCCTCGCTGGATCCGGCCGAAATGCTTCGCGACAAGGCGTTGCGCAAGGACGTGCAGGACATGCTGGAGGAGCTTGATGAGCGTGAGCGTTCCATTCTAGCCATGCGTTTCGGACTCGATGGAGCCAAGCCGATGACGCTTGAGACCATTGGCAAAAAATTTAAAGTCACACGCGAACGCATCCGTCAGGTGGAGAACATCGCTTTGCACAAGATGCGCCTCATGCTTCGCCGTCAGGATTCGTCTGATAAAAAGAATTGAAATTCCCCCTCGGAGGGTGGTTGATGGGGGGATGGAGACTCTTGAGAAACTGAAAGGTGCCGTCCGGGACATTGTCGATTTCCCGAAGAAGGGGATCGTGTTCAAGGACATCACCCCGATTCTGGCCAATGGTGAATTGTTTCATTCCGCCATTGAATGGCTTTCCGCACTCTATCGCACCCAGTCCATCGATGCGGTGGTTGGAATTGATGCGCGGGGTTTCATTTTTGCCGGGGCAGTGGCGGCGAATTTGAAAATCGGGATGATTCCCGTTCGCAAAAAGGGAAAACTCCCCTTTAAGACCGAGTCGCTGAGCTATGCCCTGGAGTACGGCTCCTCGGAGCTGGAGATTCATTGCGACGCCCTCAAACCCGGCGCACGCGTGGCGATCGTCGATGACCTGCTTGCCACGGGCGGAACCGCGGTGGCCGCTGCCAAACTTATCGAAAAACTCGGCGCAAAAATTGTGGGCGCCACCTTCCTGATCGAGCTCACGTTTCTGGATGGGCGCAAAAAGCTGAGTTCCTATCCCGTGACCTCTGCGATTCAATATTGAGCGCTCCGTTTTCGTTGTTATGGATCCCGCTCGCCGCACTCATCGGCATGTTGCCCCACACACTTAAGGAAAAACTCCAGGAACTCAGGGTGAGGCGAACACCCCGAATCCTCGTAATTTCGGTGTCCCGCCAGAGGCTCACCCTCTTTCGTCGGGGAAGAAAAGTGCGGGAATACCCTGTGTCCACCGCGGAGAGGGGGGTGGGACAGCGGGAAAATAGCTATCAAACGCCTCTGGGACTCCATCGGATTCAGGAAAAAATCGGCGAAGGAAAACCCCTTGGGGCGTTGTTCAAATCGCGTGAATGGACCGGGGAGGTATGGCTGCCGGATTCCGATCTCGCCCGGGAGAAGGCCTGTTCGGATTTGATTACTACCCGCATTCTCTGGCTGGAGGGCGCCGAGCCCGGATTCAATTCCGGCACGGATGAGGACGGAAACCTGGTCGATTCCTATCAACGCTACATCTACATCCACGGAACCAATCAGGAGGATCTCATTGGCGAACCACGATCGAAAGGATGCATCCGCATGCGCAATCACGCGATCGAGCACGTCTTCGATCAGGTGGAGGTGGGGGATTTGGTCTGGATTGAGGAGTAAGAGACGATCAGGGCGGTGTTTTAGATGACTTTATTCACCACGAAAGACACGAAGAGCACGAAGTAAATTTATCTTCAGGATGGGGCTTCGTGCTCTTCGTGTCCTTGTATGTTCACCGTTGGTTGTCAGGGGTCTGATT
>CAYYYL010000025.1:0-25548 GCA_964475835.1 uncultured Verrucomicrobiota bacterium
GATGACCGTAGGTCCGGGCCACGAGAACGCCACCGTCAGCGTGGCCAAGCCATTCGGCGATCACTTTGAAATCAATGCCGTGTTCGATCGCGTTGCTCGCAAAGAAGTGGCGGAAAGTGTGATGTGAATACTTCGGCAGCCCAAGGCGGCGGCACGCCGTCTCAATCGCCTTCTTCGCGGATCGGATGTTGAAGATCGGATCAGACGCTTTGGGAGGAGCCTTCAACTTCGCCTGGAGATCCAGCAGCAATCGCTCCAGCGGGGGAAACAGCGGAACTGTCCGCGTCTTACCCGCGTCGGCGCCTTTTCCGGTGACGGTGAAGGTCTTCAATTCAAAATCCACATCGCCCCACTTGATGCCTTCCTTGTCGAAGTTCTCATCGCCGGCAGCCTCCGCTAGACGGCAACCTGAATAGGCGAGAAATTCCACAAGGTTTGCTCCAGCCTCATCCTCGGTGCACTTGCGGGTGAGCAGACGACACTGGCGCATCGTCTTCAGGAGATTCTTAAACTGCTCGCGATTCGGGATGGTGAGCCGCGATTTGCTTTGCTTGCGGCGCTGGATGTGGGTTGCGGGATTCTCCAGGACGATTCCGTGGCCGACTGCGTATTTGAAGCACAGATTGAGGGTCTCAAGCTCCATGTTGAACGTACGAGCTGAACATTCGGAAACACGCTCCGCCGCCCAGCTTTCGACGGCAAGTCTGCCGATATTCGAAACCGTACTCGCCTTAAAATGGGGAGCCAGGGAATTGATCGTACGCAGCCGTCGATCTTTCGATGAGGCTTTAAGGTTGATCGCAGCCGCGTCGAGCCAGCGCTTCGCCAAACCGCCCACGAGTTCGCTCTTTTCGTTGTACTCGGCGAAGGGCAGGCTCCTGGCATCGGCGATCGTCAGGCGTTGAATTTTCTCGCGCAAATCGCTGAGACGGCGTCGCGCAAGTTCCTTGTCCTTTGTCTTAAGACTTCGACGAATCTGTTTGCCGTCCCTTTTAAAAAGGGCATAATATCGCCCCGATGTATCGCTCCGAAACAAGTTCTCGCCTACCCGTTGAAGTACCTGGTCGCCTTCAGGTTGTGCAGATCCCATGCTCCAAAGCTAAGGGTTACAGGTTTGGGTTACAAGTCGAAAAAGTGATGGTTGCGAATACGTCAGAAACCCTTTATTCATATGGACTTACGCCAGGGTAGCTCAGCGGTAGAGCAGGGGACTCATAAGCCCTTGGTCGGGAGTTCAACTCTCCCCCCTGGCACCATTTTTATGCCTTGGGTTTACATTCTCACCGGAAATTCAGGCCGCCATTACCTCGGCAGCGCCCTTGGTCTGGAATCCAGGTTTCGAGATCATTGCTGCGGAAACAGTCAGGAAAATCCCCTTTTCCTTGAAGAGGGATATTTCAGGACTGTTTGGAAACTTCCTTGTTTAAGGCCACCGCATGAATGAGTTGAAGCAATGCCTCCCAACAGGGGTTTTCATCCAAATCCGCCCGCCGCATCTCCCCCACCCCCGATAAATTCAAGGGAACATTGTACTCATTGCAACGGGGTGCAAACCGCTCGATGTCGCCAGGATCGCTCAGGAACAATCCCTGAACCCGTTCCGACGCTCCATTCGCTGTTGTCGTGATGACAGGCAAACCGCATGCAGCCGCCTCCAGACAAGCGTTAGAACAGGGATCGTAGATGGTTGGAAGAATGAACGCATCCGAAGCCTGATACACATCCCTGGCTTCAGTCTCCAAGGGAAGAAATTGAAGGGGTAGTTTATGTTTCGCACCCAGGGCCCGATACATCGAAACGGATCCCTTTCCAAGAACACACAGAGTCGGCGGAAGAGTTTGTGCCGCAGCAAGCTCGATCGCCCATCTCAATCCCTTGCGGGCAAAACCGGAACCCACAAACGACCAGACCACCACCTCAGGAGGAAGCCCCAGCTGCTTCCGAAGTTCCCTTTTTCGTCCTGAATCCGGGCATGGCGTGAAATACTTTAAATCAACCCCCGGATGAATGACTCGAATTTGGTCTGCAGGGTATTGAAATCGTTGAACGATCTCCCCCCTGACCATGTCAGAATTTGCGATCACCACCGAAGTGTTCTTGCTCGAAAAGACCTGCTTTTCCAATTGAAGGAGAGAGTGATGCTTCAGATCGAAAGAGGCGAAGAATCTCTTCCATGACGTGATATAGGGGGTTCTCCTCTCCAACCAAGCAGCGTGAACTCCATCCCCCGCACGATAGATATCCTGCCGCGGGGTTCGCTCGAGACTAAAAAGAACCGTGTCCGTGGCAAGTTGGGAATAGCGTTTCATGGCCTCTGCAAAAGCCGTGACACCATTCGTTCGAAAAGGAAGCACATGATAAACACCTTCCGGGGACTCAGGCCATTCCTCGGCACAAATGATGACGGAGTGGCCCCGCTCCGCAAGCATATGCGCTAGCCGCTGCGTGAAACGCTCCGCCCCCCCGGTACTGGAATACCGGCGTCTGAAAAGACTGATTTTCACAAGTTATGCAGGGGTTTCTTTAGAACTCCATTCCGTCCCTCCCAACCCAGCGAATCCGCCCCCCTCACCCCCTTTGATCCCAACATGCTGTAATAAATCTCCTCGAGCCGGGCAACCATGGCGTCGAGTGAATGATGCTCCTTCACCCACTTGTGCCCGGTCTCAGCCATCCGCCTCGCTTCATCTTCATTCTTAAGCATCCGAATAATGCCTTCGGCCAGAGAGGTGGGGTTCTGGGGTTCACACAACAAACCATGCCTTCCGGAAGCAAGAACCTCGGGAATGCCTCCGACATTCGACGCCACCACAGGTTTTTCCATGGCCAGGGCCTGAAGAAGCGCCTGGGGAACCCCTTCATTGGCATAAGACGGAAGAACAAAAACATTTAAATCCTTCAGGATCTGAGGAACCTCGTCACGGTGTCCAATTAAAAACACAAAATCCTCCAGATCACTCCCAAGCAACTGCTCCTCAATTTGATTCCTCCGGGGCCCTTCCCCTACGATCACGAAATAGGCCTGGGAAAATTGTTTCCGAACTTCACGAGCCGCATTTAAAAAATCGGGGTGCCCTTTCCAGCTTCGCAGCACGGAAATCATCCCCACCAAAATAGCGTTGTCGGGAAGCCCAAGCTCCCTTCGAAGCTGGATGGAGGAGACATCCAAATGGAAGCGTTTCAAATCCACTCCCGTGGGAATGGCCGCGATGCGGTTTGCATCAAATCCGTTGAACTTCACCATGTCCTCCGCAATGCCGGTGCTCGTGGTGATGATATAGTCGTGGAGCCGCTGGTAGGCAATGCGGGTCAACCAGCCGCGGGAAACCCTCGCCGAGATGTGGCGGGTCTTCACAATCAGGGGAACCCGGGCAAAGCGGGCGGCAAACCCTGCAAGCCAACTATCCCGTGAGCTATGGGTATTCACCACGTCGATCTTCTCCCGATGAAAAAAATCCGCGAGCCATTTGAGATTTTTTAAAAAATCCCCGCGCCGCATGGAAAGGGGCAAGGCCTCGATGCTGAAATCCAGAGCACGACGAAAGATGTCACTGTCGGGTGGAGCCACCACATAGGTGCGATGTCCCCGTCGTGTCATTTCCCTCAGTTCCACCATGACGCGTATCTCCTGCCCCCCCCAACCCAGGGAGGCTTCCGTGTGGACGATTTTGAGCTTCTTACGCTCCGTCTCCGGTTTCGCGATCATAGATTTGAAATGATTCCAGGGATGTGACACGATCCGCCCCACGCATGACGATGGAGCCGACGCGACAAGATCCAGTCTTTCGCAACATTAAAAAGATCCTCCTGATCAAACTCAAGCACATCGGTGATGTGCTGCTTGCCACGCCATGCATTCATGCGCTCAAGGAAAACTTCCCCGGAGCCCAAATTTCCTTCCTTGTGAACGAGGGAACGGAGGCCATGGTGGAGAATCATCCAGCGCTTGATGAGGTGATTCGATTTCCTCGCCCGGACATGTCCAAACTTTCACCCTGGGCACGCATTCGCGCCGAAATCGCCTTTGCCAATGGGGTTCGCAGCCGACATTTCGACATGGTGGTGGACCTTACTTCCGCCGATCGCGCTGCATGGCTTGGATGGTGGAGCGGGGCCCGATACCGCCTGGCCTACCATCCCCGGGGCAGGGGGTTTCTCGGCAAGCGATTCTTCTACACCCACCTCTCACCTCCACCCACCGATCCGGATCTGCATGAGGTTCAAAAAAATCTGGGAGTCCTGAGCCCATTTCACATCGAAACCCACGATCCAAGGCTGGTCCTTCACCCTGGCGAATCGGACACTCAAAAAGCCAATGAAACACTCGTTCGCCTGGGTTTGAGAGAATCCGGTTCCTCCATGTTGGGACAAGGTAACTTCGTCGTCGTTCACCCAACCTCTCGCTGGCTCTTCAAATGCTGGGAGGACAACCGCTTTGCCGCATTAATCGACTGGCTGCAGTCAAAAATCAAAATCCCTGTGATTGTCACATGCGGCCCCGATTCACGGGAACTGGAACGTGCTGAAAAAATTCTTTCCCTCACCCACAGCCAGCCCCGGGTCCTCCTGGGGCAGCTCAGACTTCCCCAGTGGGCCGCACTTGTAGGGCAGGCCCGGCTTTTCATCGGGGTCGATTCCGCCCCGATGCACATCGCCGCATCCCAGGGAACCCCTTCTCTGGCACTCTTCGGTCCGACCGGATTCCAAAACTGGCGCCCCTGGGCTGTGGAACATATCGTTCTGGTGCACGACTGCCCCTGCTCCCGCGACCGCCACCCCCACTGCGACTGGAATCGAACCCGCTCCTGCATGACAGCGATCACGCTTGATGAAGCACAACGGGCAGTGGCACAACTCCTTCATATCGAAACCTCCTCATGACCCCGTCCCCCGTCAGGATTGTTGTCCTCCATCAGGACGATGCCAGCTCCACCTGCAAGACCGTGGAATCCATTCTCTCCACCTCCTCGCATTCCATCACCCTTCTGACTCCAAACGATTCCCCCATCCCCCTGCCCCAGGATCCGAGAATCACCACCCACCGTTTTTCCGCAACTTCCACCATCGCAGGTTGGAATCTGGGACTTGGCCTGTTTCCTGAACACGACATCATTCGTGTCGAACCAGGCACCCTCTTCTTTCATTCAGGTTGGGTTGAAAACCTTTTGCATGCAGGCGCCGCACCCTCCGTGGGAATCGTGGGAGGAAAAACGTTTTTTCCGGAAAAAAAGGGTGGCAATCTGGAGGTCTGCTCTTTCGGGCGTGCGCCCATCTCGATCTTTGGCACCCGCGCCGGACATGCGAACCGGGCTTGGAATGAATTCGATATTGGTCAACTGGGGGAGATCCAGGAGGTAGACTCGGTTGCAGGTTCTGTCGTCCTTCTCAAACGCGCTATGCTTCGCATCTGTGGTGGATATGACGACCAATTTCAATCCGGAGATCGCCCCCCCCTGTGGATCGAACAGGACGATCTCTGCCTCACCGCGGCACTGCACGGTTTTGCCACGGTGGTGACACCTCACTGCTGTGTCTTTCTGGATCGAGATGTCTCCAACATCACTCCAGCGGCGGATATACGCACCTCCCCCTTCTTCGATCGATGGCAGACCAAATGGAAATGGAACCCCCTTCTGCCTGATTTAAGAGTCATTCGGAACGAATGGCCGGAGGCTCCATGGGCTCGGCGCTTCGGTAAGAGCCTCCTTGATTCCTGGGGCGAAGCCCCCCCCCCGGTGGACATCATCCTTCCCACCCGAAATCGCGTCAGAGAGCTTCGTGCCTTTTTCGAAAGTCTCGCCACCACCGACTATCCTTCTTTCAAGGTCTATGTGGCCAATAATGGAAGCACCGACGAGACACAGGGCTACCTTGACTCCGTGAAGTCTTCCTTTCCCTTCCCAATCCATCCGGTACATTTTCCCGTCAATATCGGCATCGCCTCGGCCCTGAACTGGTTGGTGTCGATCTCTTCCAGCCCGCTTGTGGCACGCCTGGATGACGAAAACTCGATGCCATCCCATTGGTTGACGACGCTCGTTTCAACATTGAGAAGAAACCCCTATGCGGGAGTGGTGGGAACCAAAATCAATGCCACCCAAGAGCCCGATCTCATTTTAAATGCCGACGGCAGGCTGTATCCGACCGCCCAGTGTCACTCCGGCGAAAGGGACAAAGGGCAGTACGATTACGTGAGCCGGGTCAGCATGGTTCTCGGCTCGTGTGTCCTCTACCGCAGAAAAGCCCTCGAGATTGCCGGACCGTTCGAAAATGCCTTTGGCGCCTACACTATGGATGATCTGGACCATCCCCTCGCCATTCGCGCGGCTGGTTATGACGTTCTCTACGATGGGCGGGTGACGGTCCATCATCCCAACAAACAGAGTTTGAAACGCACTCTGGCCTACATCCAGCACTCTTTTCCCAAACTCTTTGCAAAATGGGGTTCCGACGTTTTTGAGATCATCGAAAGCGCCCTCGACCAGGAGGGCCGGCGCCTCGAGGCCCTTTAATTCCTCGAAGGATCCGTCGGAAAGTTTGCAAGGAGCTCGTACACGCCGCCCTGCTCTTTGAGGAGATGACTCCAAAGCGTTTCGGGATGCTCACAAAAAACGGAGCCGGGTAAAGCCGGAAGAGAAATCCAACACTCCTCCCTCATCTCTTTTTCAAGTTGTCCTCCCGTCCACCCCGCATACCCCGCGTAAGCGCGGAGCCTCCGGGGAGGGTTGTTGGATTCGAACTGCGAACACAACTCCTTCAAGGAATGGCCCAATCGCAATCCTGAAAGAACATCATCCTCCGAAGGGGAATCCATTTCGTACAGGACGCTGAACATCTCCGGTTGAACAGGACCACCTTGATAGACGGGGGTCATGCCCAGGGCTGCCCCCATGGGGGAGTCGGTTACGCTTTTGAGGCTACGTCCCAAAGGCTTGTTCAGCACAAGGCCGAAACTTCCCGTTTCATCCTGATGGCAAACCAACACCACCGTCCTATCGAAATACGACCCAGCCAGTTTGCCGCTATCCAAAATCAGGCGACCTTGCAGGGAGTTCAAAAATGGATCCATCGCACTGCAACAGAACAAATTCCAGATACGTCGTCAAATACGCAAGTGAAGACCATCCTTTTTGATTGATCTACTCCCAAGGAACCGTTTCGATGATCATTTACCGTGACCACACCTCCTGCCATCAACCTCGAGTTTTTGCCCGATTGGGCACGCACCCCTGCGTCAACAGCCCCCACTTTCTCCGAATCCAAGGACTCCGGCCGTCCCCCACGAGATCGCGAGCGGCGTCCCGAGCGTTCCGATCGGTCAGGACGCCCGGCGCGAGGGAACGATCGACAGGGTCGTGGACGCGATCGCAAATCCGGCTCACCCCGCCGTGAGGCGCCCCGCCCTCCGCCAGCCCCTCTCGCCATCGACATTCATTTTCTTCCGGAATCCAAGGCTCTGGAGTCCGTCATCGATCAGGTCCGCGCCTCCGCCCGAGCATATCCGCTTTTCAGCATTGCGCGCATGTTTCTCGAAAAACCGGAACGTCATGAAGTATCCTTCGAGTTAAAAGATACCCCCCACGCTCCAACGACTCTTTTTCAGTGCACCCATTGCCAGACCCTTGCCTTGGAGAAATCCGCGATCGTCCAGCATGTCCTGGGACAGCATCGGGACCTCTACTACAAGGAGGAACGCCAACAGGGGGAACCCTTGAAGGGAAATTTCACCTCCGTTGCCCGGTGCTCTCTCAACGGGGCCTTGATCGCCCCGTCCAATCACCACTCCTATCAAACACGACTTGCCCAACTCTATAAGACAAGTTTCTCGAAAATGTCCTTTGAACGCTTCAGGGAAAGCATTATCCAGGTGCGCGATCCGGAAATTGTGAAAAAGTGGATGGAGGAAAGCGCCTGGAAGTCCCAATTCACCCCGCTTCAGGACTCTGAATCCAAGCCCCTCGCCTCCGAGGGCGAAATGGAACGCCACTTTTTGGAAAAGCATGCTGCGACCGCCACCCGGCAGGAACGTTCCTGCACTGTACCAGGCGAAACGAGTCGCAACCTTCATCAACCCGCGCTCGACTCCGCACTCCGGCAAACCTGGGAAACCGAATCCAGATTTCCGGCAAAAATCGCCCACAAACTTCGCGAACAATTTTTCAAACATGGCCTCCACGTGTTCAAGGGGCGAAAAGGAATGCAGTTCGTCACCATCGTTCGTCCCAAGGCGATGACCACAGATCCGAGTTTGATATCCCCGGGTTTGAAAGCGATTCTCGACCACCTTACTGCTCATCCACAAAGCACTCGAAAATCTCTATTGGAAACCCTTGCTCCGGAAAAGTCCGAAACAGGCCCCGTCCCACCCGAACAGAAAAGCGCTGTGTTGCAGGACCTTCACTGGCTTATCCGGCAGGGACACCTGGTGGAATACAACAACGGATCCTTGGAACTCCCGCGCCCTCCGAAGAAAAAAGTGGAGCTGGAAAATCCTTCTGAAGAAAAGAAAGTTGAAGCGCCCCTGTCCGAGCCCTCAAACGAGACCGCAGAATCCACTCCTGAAACTCCTACCTCTGAGTTGTGATCGCCTGGACCACATCGTCCACCGTGCAGCCGAATCCCATGGTCCCAAGTCCCTTGATTGTGAATCGATTTCCAGAATGCAAGGCATCCCTGAGTTGATCACGCCACATCCCTTTCGGAAACAACACTTCCGTTGAAGCGCCCTTTTCGCAGGATACCACAGCCCCAAAAATTGCAGTGCTTCGTTGACTGAACACTCCAGCGTGAAGGGCCATTTCCAAGGGGAAGTCCTCATTGTCACATTCGACAAACTCCGGAGAGGGGATTTTCGAATGCCTCACGAAACGAAGATCCCTATCCGTAAACGGCGTCCCATCCCACCCCCTTCGTGTGATCACAAACCCCAATGCAAAGCGAAAGGAAAGGCTCATCGGTCGCAGCCCTTTCCCAGACAGAAGCCCTCTCAGACGACACAGCTCCCCGACAAAGTCGAGTTTGGAAGACCATGGACAATTTTCAAACACGATTCAATCCTTCCGCCGCCAGGATTAACGCGCCCACGGGGACAACGTCCTCTCCGCAACCGGCAAGTTCCACAACATAAGTGCCCTCGTAGGCATTCATCACACACTTTGAAAGCTGTACCCGTACCTCCCTCAAAAGAGAATCTCCCATCAAACTGACGCCCCCGCCCAAAATCAGAATTTCCGGGTGAAACATGTGCACCACATGCGAAAGTCCTAAAGCCAGGTGCTTCGTCCAACGTTCCCAAAGCGTACGAACCTCCCTGTCCCCCGACTGTAACGCGGAAATCAAATACCTGGCCTCCTTACCCCCACCCTCCACCTGTCGAGCCAGGGGGGACTTGGGATGAAAAGCCACAAGATCACGAAGTTGACGATCAAGTGCCCACCCAGAACAGCAGTCCTCCAAAATCGGCCATTCCTCAGGAGCATCACCCAAGGGAATGCGGATGTGCCCGATCTCAACCTCACCCGGGAAACGTCCATGATATATCTTTCCATCATGAACTACACCACCTCCGACACCGCTTCCTATCGTCATGTAAAAAACCGGGTTTTTCCCGTTTCCCGCCCCCACTCGCGCCTCCGCCAGTGCCGCGACATTGGCATCATTGTCCACAAACACAGGCACCCCCACTCGCTGCTGAAGCCAATCCCCGAGCTCAAAACCATTCCAGCCTGAAATATGATGCGATTTGAAAACTCTTCCGTTCCGCCAATCCACGGGCCCCCCAAATCCCACACCCGCGCCGTGAATGGGGCCCAATGGTAATAATTTGGCGAATCCTGTTTCAATCTGGGTTTGAATTCCAACAGCTCCCCGCTCAGGAATGACTTCAAACCGACAACGATCCTCAATTCGGCCCTCCGCTGTCCCACTCACTAGCTGAAGCTTCGTCCCTCCAATTTCAATCCCCAGAAATCGCTTGCCACCCATGTTTCACTCCCTCGAAAACAATAAGGCAAGGCTTTGTTGAAACGGTGGATTAATTACACCTTTCTCTGTAATAAAAGCTGTAACGTACGAATGGGGAGTTACATCAAAAGCTGGATTGAACACCTGAACTCCGTTTGGTGCGGTCTGTCTTCCCATGCCACAAGTCACTTCTTCACCGGGACGTTCTTCGATGGGAATCTGGTCACCATTCATTAACCGAAGATCGATCGTCGACCGGGGAACAGCACAATAGAAGGGAATGCCGTGTTCCTTAGCAAGAATCGCCACCCCATAGGTTCCGATTTTGTTGGCAAAATCCCCATTTGCAGCCACTCGGTCCCCCCCCACAATGACCAGATCCACCTTTTTCTGGGCCATGACGGTTGCAGCCATATTATCGCAAATGAGAGTGACCGGCACCCCTGCCCGTTGCAATTCGTAGGCGGTTAGCCGGGCCCCTTGAAGCAAGGGACGCGTCTCGTCCGCGTAGACCGCCACACGCTTTCCTGCCTGGACGGCTGCATAGACCGGAGCAAGCGCGGTCCCATACCGTGCCGTGGCAAGCCCTCCCGCATTGCAATGCGTCAACACCCGGCAACCATCCTGAAGCAGTTCCATGCCATGACGCCCAATACTCAAACAGACTTCATTATCCTCTTCGATCATGTGTCGGGCTTCCGCAAGAACCGCCGCCACAATATCCCGAACCGGACGCCCCTTTTCCTTTTCCACTCGTCGTTGAATACGCTCAACTGCCCAACGGAGGTTCACCGCCGTGGGACGGGAGGAGCAAAGATACGCCCCCTTTTCCCTCACGAGAGCTTCAAACTCGGACATCGGGAGTCCTTCCCCTTCACGCACCCCAAAATACATGCCAAAAGCAGCCGCCACACCAATCGCAGGCGCCCCGCGAACTCTTAACGCACGAATCGCTTCCCACATCTCCTCAATCGTCCGAATGGAAAGATATTTCGTCTCCGTTGGAAGAAGGGTCTGATCCAGAATGACAAGCGCATCCCCCTCCCATCGGATATGTTCCAGGAGATCGAGCATGGCGAAAGATTCAAAACCTCAATGACTCAACTTCTTGCCATTGACCTCAAAAAGAGAGGTCACTGAATGATTCCCATGGATCCGTTTGATGGCCTCCGCCAGCAAGGGCGCCACGCTCAGGACGGTAATAGGAAACCCCTCACTATCCACCGGAGGCACGCTGTCAGTGGTGACAAGCTCCTTGATTGCAGACTTCTTCAGGCGATCAATCCCCATCTTTCCAAGAACCGCATGGGAAACGATGGCATAGACGTTTCGCGCCCCTGCTTCCTTAAGAAACGTCGAAGCCGATGAAAGCGTTCCCGCAGTCTCCGTCAAGTCATCCACAAGAATTACATCTGCATCCTTCACTTCCCCGATCAAATTCAAAGCCTCCACCTCCGTTGCCGACTTTCGCCGCTTCGCCACAATCGCCAGCCCCGCATTGAGCATGTTCGAATAGGCGTAGGCCATCTTCAGCCCTCCAACATCAGGTGAGACCACCACCAGATCCTTCATTTTCTTTTTGAGGAAATGTTTGTGAAGAACCGGTGCGGCGTAAAGATGATCCACAGGAATATCAAAAAAACCCTGGATCTGTTGCGCATGAAGATCCATCGTCAAAATTCGGGTCGCACCCGCCGCCGTTAAGAGATTCGCCACCAGCTTTGCGGTGATTGGAACACGCGGCTGATCTTTGCGATCCTGACGCGCATACCCATAAAACGGCATCACCGCTGTGATCCGATCCGCACTCGCCCTTCGGGCCGCGTCGATCATGATCAAAAGCTCCATCAGATTATGATTCGCCGGAGGACAGGTGGGCTGAATGATAAACACATCCCGTCCCCGGATGTTGTCATTGATTTTAACAAATGTTTCACTGTCCGGAAACGTCGTCACAACCGCATCAGCAAGGGGAACGTTCAAATGCTCGGCGATGCTTTTGGCAAGGGCGGGATTGGAATTGCCGGCGATCAGACAGAAGTCAGATGAGGAAGACATATATGGGAATGAAATTAATGTGAGATATAATCCTTCAGCGAGAGCGAACGCAAGCTGCGAACCGAGACGCCAACCCCTTTTCGGCCCCACGGAATATTCATTTCTGCGAATAACTTACTCTCCCCCAGGGCACGTTTCATCAATGAAGCCATATCTGGGACCTCGTATCCGAACTGGTGTCCTTCGTGATACTCCCGCAGAAATTCGGGGGGAATGGAATGAACACCACCTGACCCCATCATCCCTCCGTTGGTGGCAAGGAGGAACCCGCGAACATCCTCCAATCTTACCGCAGGCTGACGGCGCTTACCCTCCATCAATTCAACAAACATTTTGAGTGAATCAACCGCCGAATCCGTCTTACCCCTCAGCTCTCCCAAAAGACCGCAATCGTTCTCTGCGGAACCCACGCCCTCCTGATACCACGCCGCTCCCTTCGGACCAGAAATCTCGATTCGAAAAGGCATCACATCCCGGGTTGCATGGGATCCGATAAAATGAAACGAATTTCCAGACGCCAACTTCCCACGGACAGAAGCCATATCGTAAGACTCAATCGGCATTGCCCGGTAAAACTCTCCCTCCACCTCATTAGGCACCGTCGTCTCATCCATCTCCGAAGCTCCAAGATACATCACGGCATGGAGGAGCCCGGAAAATCCATTCGTCAACGGTCCGTCAAAAACAGCTTCCTTGTTTAACAGCATTTTTCCCGCCCATGGATACTCCTCATAGTAAAGGGCAAAACGAGGCTCCGATGCAGACACCCGGATCGACCATGGTGCCCCCAGCCCCCCATCCACCACCCACTTCTTTAATTGCTGGATCTGGGGGAGGTGGATCTGGTGAAATCCGACAGCAACCTTCTGCCGACTATCCAAAGCGATCAAATCCGTAAGCTGCTGAATCAATGGCACCGGTGGGGGGCACAAATAGACAAACAGCCCCCGAGCCAGCGCGGTGGCCGTCAATCGGGCATGGGAAGGCACCCCCCCCGCAATGATCAGGGCATGAAGATCGTGCTCCTTCTCAAATAGATGATGAGCATCGTCATACACCTTGACCCCACGGGAAGCGAGATGACGCCCGACTTCGGGCTCCAGTGTGTTTGTTTCGTCTGCAGCACATGTCAGACGGATCTTCTTCTCAGCCTCAAGCGTCTGAAGCGCCCTCAGCACAGAATCCGCCCCTCTCCACCCTATGAAACCAAAACGAAATACATCATCCATCAGATAAAACAAACCCAACAATTCCAGCGGGCATGCTCCAGCTTGCCATTGATACAACTTTCAGAACGCATCTCAAGCTGTTTTTCCGGGAGTGATGATGAAAAGGGGGCCCCATGGCAATAATGGGGTGACTTTCGAAATCCTTGCCCGGGAGTTTCCCGTTTTTCCTTCATGACTCAGGAGAGGCAAGAACATCGAAAGACCCGTGACACCCCCCCTCCTCCCCCCTATACTGGGTTCATGCCTTCGGAAATCAGACGTCTTGTCGTCGGAATCACCGGGTCCAGTTCCACCCTCTACGGAATCCGCTTCCTTCAGGTCCTTTCGAAGATCAAGCACCTCGACACCCACCTTGTCATGTCCGAATCAGCAGGGTTGTCCATGAACCTCGAAATCCCGGAATGGACCCGGCAACAAGTCGAGAAACTTGCCAAGCATGTTCATCAGCCGACGAATCTTGCGGCATCCATCTCCTCGGGCTCGTTCCAGACCCAGGGCATGGTGATCATCCCCTGCAGCATGAAGACTCTTGGAAACATCGCCCACAGCACTGGAGGAGATCTCCTCTGCCGGGCAGCGGACGTCACCCTCAAGGAAAGACGTCCCCTCATCATCGTTCCACGTGAAACCCCGCTCCATCTGGGTCATCTGCGCAATATGATTGCCGTAACGGAAATGGGCGCCGTTATGGTCCCTCCCATCCCGGCATTTTATCACCGTCCAAGGACCATCGAGGACATGATCGATCATACTCTTGGGAAAATCCTCGATCTTTTGAAAATCGACCATCAACTCTTCAAGCGGTGGAGTTGATTCTCCTTGTGCCCCCCCCAGACCAGTGCTAGGATTTTCATTCCAAAAAATCGGATTCCTTCTGATTTTGCCGATGCGCCGTTAGCTCAATTGGCAGAGCAAGTGACTCTTAATCACTAGGTTGTAGGTTCGATTCCTACACGGCGCACCATGATCTGTCCTTTACGAACAAGTTCTTGCCGGAACCCAAAAAACCATTTATCCGTGAGTTCTATGAAAAAAACATACCCCCTGATTGCTTTGTGCTGCATGGCGCTAACCGTATTTGCAGCAGAATTCGCAGACATCACCATCGATGAATTAAAATCGGCTATCAAATCCCAAAAGGTGGTCCTCCTGGATGCCAACGGGTCCGAATCCTGGCAGAAAGGACACATTCCGGGAGCCATTGACTTCAGCGCCAACAAGGCAAAACTCGCGGACCTTCTTCCAAAAGATAAGGATGGCCTTGTCGTGGCTTATTGCGGTGGCCCCAAATGCAAAGCCTACCAGGAAGCCGCCAAAGCGGCTGTGGACCTCGGCTACACGAACGTGAAGCACCTTTCCGCAGGCATCTCGGGCTGGTCCAAGGCCGGGGAACCCATGGAAAAAGGGAACTGAACCTGATTTAACAACGCGTCGCAAAAAATCTTGCGGCGCGTTGTGCCATCCGGAAACAGCCACTCTCCGCCCCCAGGATCCGGCTGGTTGTCGTCCATAGTGGCCCAGTCCAACGAGCCGCCTGAAGTCTCCGCACCACTGTATCCCCGCGGAGCCCCCTTTTGGGAGGATTCACCTCCTCCCCCTCCTGAAACACGCTCCAGATCAATTCGTGGGACACCACAGACTTAAACCCGGCTGACATGGTGAATCGGCTTAGGGTTTCGAGTTCAAAAAGAAAAACATGCGCGTTCTGCAACGCATGTGGGAGATCCGCCCCCCACTCCCCCCAGAATAAAGCTCGCAGTCCAGGAACTCCCACGAAGAGATGGCCTCCGGGTTTCAAAATACCCCGGACGACTTGCAGAAACGCCCGCGGATCGATCACATGCTCGAGCACATGGTTCAACAGCACCCAATCGGCGCGAACCCTTTGTTTCAGGAGGTCCTCCGCAGACCCGGGTTGCATGCAAATCCCCCGACGAATTCCTTCCTCTACAAGAACGGGATCCGGATCACACCCGAGCACAGGAATACCTCGTTGATGAAATGCCTGCAGATTCCACCCCGCACCCGCCCCAATCTCCACGACAAGCGAGTTTTCTCCCAAATCACGAATTCCAGGAACATCCTTGGCCAATGCTTCTAAAAAATTTCGTTCCTCAAAAAGTCGATCCATCTCCTGTTTCCGTAGAATCCCATCTGAGACTGTCCCCTCATAAAGTTTTCGATACTGATCCCGATAAAACCAAACGGAGGACTCCTCATCCAGGGGATCAAGTGTGAAAACCAACCCACAATCATGACACACCCCCGTGCGCTGCGGCAGGCCGTAGCGCTCCTTTTCTGCAATGAGAAAAGCCCGCTCACAGGAACAGGCCGGACAGTGGGAAAAACGATGCCTGACATAACCACCCGACCGAAGCCGCCCCAAGTAAATCTCCCTTTCTGCAAGCTGAAGCGCATTGAGGGGAATCATGGCAACTCCATCCGCTCGCATTCCCGAAACATCCAGCCGATCGATCAGGTCCATAAACCATTGGATCACAATCCCAACCAATGATCCGAGCGAATTTTTTCCAGATCCCGTTCTAAAACCCTTTTCCCCTTACTGGAACAAACACCCCACTGGCTTGGGAAACACCACGCCTTTTGGTTTTGATGTATATTGACAACACACGGGATCTTTGCAGATTCTACCGTCTTAAAAATCACCCATGTCCCTTCGCAGCAAAGTCATCGAGGAAATGAAAAAGGATAGCATGGTGCCGTCCTTCTCGACTGCCGCCCAACGCCTGATGGACCTCGTCGCCAAGGATGCCCCCCTGGAGGAGATTTCCGAGGTGGTCAACCTGGAACCAGGCCTGGCCGCCAAAGTCCTGAGACTTTCCAACTCCGTTGCCTTCGGAGGCAAATCGATCCAAAGAGTGGACGAAGCCCTTTTCCGTATCGGCATGCAGGAGGTGCGCAAACTGGCCATGGCCATCGGCGTCATGGATCGGGTCTCCCACCTCCGTGTGAAAGTGAACTGGAACATGTTCTGGATGCACAACCTTCTCACAGCCCGCCTGACGGAAGTCATCGCCGGTGTTTATCGCTCGTCAACCGGCCGTGAATACCTTGCGGGTCTCATGCACGACATCGGGAAACTTTTTCTGGAACATCACTTCGCCCAGGATTTCGAGGCCATCATGCTCCGCGCCATGGAACGAGCCTCAGGGATGCATGCAGCCGAGGTGCAGCTTTTTGACATCACCCATGCCGAAGTCGGTTCCATGCTTTGTGAAAAATGGGGCCTCCATCGTGAAATTATCCGCGGGATCCGCTTTCATCACGAACCCCTTTCCCCATTCAACAAAGACCCGAACAATCCGGAGGAGGAACACCTTCTGGCTGCATGTGTTTGCCTCGCGGATGCTCTTGCCAACATCTGCAAAACCAATATTCAAGGAGCCCAGCGCTACGAAGATGTGCAGGTGGACCTTCTGCCAGAATGGAAATACCTGGAGGAATTCAAACCCAAAAACGTTCTGGATCTGGACCTCGGAGTTGAAATCCAAAAGGTTGAAGACACTATCGCCGCCTTCACCAATCAGCCTGCTGCAGGTTGATCTTGAAACAACGACGCCGGGTCTCTATTTCCAAAAATAAAGTTCCCGCCAGACCTGCAGCATGTAGGAGCCGCCCCAACGAAAAGGCAACAGTTTGCGTTCGCCACCGATTCGCTTCGGTTCCGGTCCCGCGATCTCGCCGACCTTCAATTTGCGTTTCGCTGCTCGAACCGAAAGAAGGGGTTCGCATCCCATGACACAACGGAAAAGCTTCTCCGTAACGTAGCTCTCCTCCTTGTGAAGGTCGAGCTCACGAAATAAATTCGCTCGATAAGCACGATAGATCCCCATGGCGTCCGAATAACTCCCCCTATGGAGCACATTGATCGTCGTCGTGAAAAGCCAGTTCCCAAAGGCCGTCATCAAGTCGTCGTCCTCGCTCTTCATCCCCCGAAAATATCGGGACGCCACCACCATGTCGTAACCCTTTTTCATCTCCTCGATCAACTCAGGGATCTGCGCGACCTGACAATTGCCGTCCGGACTGAAGGTGATGACGATATCCCCGCGAATCATCGGCCATGCCTCAATATAGGCGTGACGAATCCCTTTCTTCTTCTGGACGTGCACGTCGTACCCCTGTTTGCGCGAATACTCCACCGTACCGTCCGTGGACTGGCCATCCACAATCAAAATCTGGTCAACCCATGAACTCTGAATCTGCGGCATGATCACCTGCATGGCTTCATGCTCGTTCAATGTGGGTATAAAAAGAGTGACTTTCATGAGACTCGGTAAATCAACGCTTGCAGCAGGCTCGACCGCCGCCTACGCGTTCAGGGATTCAGGAAGGCACAAGATCGCGTTCGAGGTTGTGTTGCATCATCTGGTGAATGTGCTGCACCGTATCCTTGCCAAACACCTTGTCGACGTAATCAAGATACTTTTGATTGTTGAAATAAGTTCGAAACGCAGCATCGCGGAACTTTAATACCTCCCTTGCAGGAATGTGTTTGGTGGGAAGAGGGAGAGCGTCCTTGCTGTGCTGGGAGAATCCACTCCAAGTGGTCGGAAGCGGCCAGCCTTCCTTCTGTGCAAGAGTGTAAAGGGGGGATCCGGGATAGGCCATGGCGGAATAGAAATTGGCAAATTCACAATTCAGATCAATGGCCATGTCGAGCGTCTCCTGCATCGTGTCCACATTGTCGTCCGGGAGACCGAAGATATAGTTTCCGATCACACGGATCCCGGCAGCCTGGATGGACCGTACAATGTTACGGATATCATCCCCCGTGAAACGCTTGTTCGCGCCATCACGAACAAACTTGCTTCCTGATTCGATTCCCAGCGCAAGCCAGTTGATCCCCGCTTTTTTCATCTTGGGTAGGATCCCCTCCTTCACCGTATCCACACGGGCGTAAGCCCAGATGTTCACATTGTAACCGCGCTCGATGATCCGGTCACAAATCCCCTCCACATGCGGGATGTTGAGGACAAACATTTCATCCGCAATCTTGATATTGCGAACTCCATATTTCTCCACCAAAAGACCGATCTCCGCGATCATCGTGTCCGGGCTGCGATAGCGGATACTCGGCTTACCAAACGGGGCATTGATGCAGCAGAAGCTGCACTTGAAAGGACACCCCAGACTTGTGTAAATCGCAGCATAGGGCAAACGTTGATGGATATGATCAAAACAGTGCCAGTTGTGGGCCCGGTAAAGGTGCATCGGGAGAAGATCCCACGCTGTCGTCGGAATCTCCTTGTCGAGATCCGCCATGACGGTGGCTTTGGGCGTCGTTTGAATTTCCCCGTTTTTGCGATACCAGAGGCCCGGAACATCCTCGATCTTCGTCCCCTTGCCGGTCAAAACTTCCAAAAGCTTGTGGATCGTGTAGATTCCTTCCCCTTCGCACACATAGTCCACCTTCTCCTCCTTCAAGGTACGCTCGGGCAAAGCCGAAACATGGCCGCCGGCGATGGCAACCGTAAGTTCCGGCGCAATTTTCTTCAGTTCGGTGCAAAACGCAGAGCCTCCCGCCATGTTTTGAGTCGAGGCTGAGGGTTGATGTCCATAAACAATCACCCCCACCAGACGGGGTTTTTGGGCGGCGACAACCTTGGCGCTTCCAGCGGCATCCAGGTCCAGGGCTTCGGCATCAAGGATTTTGACCGTGAAACCCTTTCGACGTACATAGTCCGCAATGAAGCCCGCCCAGATGGGAGGTTCCACTGCGGCAAACTCCGTGCCCAATTTTTGATAGATTTGAACCCGGTTGCTTGGGTTGACTAGCAACAGGTCCAATTGAGAGCCGGAGGATGAAAGGGCATTTTCCATGATGGGGATGCTTGAAAAGTCGTCTACAGAAAGAGCACCCTGCCAAAAATATTTTCTGAATTCAAGCTCCTCCATCAGAAGTTCTTTCATGTTGCCATCCAGTGCCCAATGCGGCATCCAACACTCAGCTCATGCCGCGCCCACTCTGCATCGCCACCCTCGACCTCGACTACTTTCAACACGGAGGGGTTGTCACCAAAGCCCTCGTCTTTGCCCGAGTCGTCCGGGAACAGGGGTTTGATCCCTTTTTTCTTACCCCCTCCGTAACCCTCCATCGAACCCTCCGCCGCACCCTCGCAGGGGACTCCCGCGACAAAAGCCGGCTCACTCACTTTGGAACCTACCCTTGTCACCAACTCGGGGCGATGTTTCCCGAATTGGAATTCAACGCCCACAAATTCGATCGGGATCACCTGCGAACCATTTTGTCTCCGGAAATCCCGTGTTTCGCCGTCAGCGGCAATAATCACGCCGCCCGCCCCTTTCTCGACCTGAATCTTCCATTTAGTATCTGGCCCAGCTCGACTTTCTGGACGGATTGCGAACACCGCATCCGGGAGGCCCCTTGGTCGGCGAGGAAGATTCTGGATCTCGCATCCAAATTTTCCTGTGAAGGACTGGAACGTCGGATTTTCGAAAGCGCTCAAAAAATTGCCATCGACACGAAATACACGGAACGCGAAACCTTGAAGTTAAATCCTTCGTGGAAACCCAAAATCACCAGAATTCCGATCCCCATCGATTGCCATACATTTTGCCCGGCCTCCTCTTCCACGCCCCGGCATCTCCTTTTTTTGGGCCGACTCCCCGATCCACGTAAAAATCTATCCCTCCTTTTGAACGCCTTTACCCACTGCGCCCCCTCCTTTCCACATCTTGAGCTTGTTCTTGTGGGGGGTAGCAACAATGAAACTGTCAAGACATTGAGCAGACATCCTTTTGCATCGAGAATTCGCCACGTAAGCGGAATCCCGGAAGCGGAAAAAATCGCCTTGATACGAAATGCCGTGGCGCTGGTAATCCCCTCCTTGCAAGAAGGCTTTGGAATCGTTGGAACCGAGGCGCTCGCCTGTGGAATTCCTGTCATTTCCACACCTTGCGGGGGTACGGAGGATTTTGTCCTGACCGGGGAAACCGGCATCATGCTCAAGGATTTTGATTCTCATGAAATGTCCAATGCCATTTCTGAAATTGCAGGAAACGAAACCTTGCGCACGACCCTGGGCAGGCAGGCGCGACAATTTGCCCTCGAAAAATTAAGCTTCGAAGCGGTGCGGCCAGCCCTACAGAAATTTATTTTCGAGCCGATAAAGTAAGTTGAGACAACAGCCGTCTCCGTTTACAATTTGACCCAGCATCGCTCCCTTCCTACATTGAGGTCGCTTCAATGCCTGCCTCCGACGAATATATTCTCGAGATCCTGAAGGACGTCGGTCTGGTGACAGGCGACGACATCGCCGAGGCCAAGAACACCGCCCAGGAAAAAAACTGTCGCATTGCCGAGGCGCTCACGGAAAACGGCACGCTCACAGCGATGCAGATCACCCAGGCCCTCGCCGCGCACGTCGGCATGGAAGCCGTCTCGCTCCGCAACATGGTCATCCCCCAGGAAGTCATCGACATGGTACCACGTCACGTCGCCCGGCGTTACAAGGTCATCCCCGTCTTCAAGCATCCCAACTCCCTTTCCATCGCCATCATCGATCCCACCGATCTCGAACTCGTCGACAGCCTTCACTACGCGCTCAAATGCCAGGTCGAGCCGATGGTTGCCCCCAAGGACGAAATCGAGGAGGCCCTGGCCCGCTACTATGGCGCCGCCGACGAAACCGTGGACAAGATGCTCCAGGAAATCACGGAGGGGGAAATCAACGTCGAGGTCAACAAGGAGCAGGTTGACGAGGAAATTGTGGACGATGAGTCAGCCCCCATCATCAAGCTCGTACACATGATGATCAACAACGCCTTCCAGGCTCGGGCAAGCGACATCCACATCGAACCCTTGGAAAAGCGTCTTCGTGTCCGCTTTCGCATCGACGGTGAACTTCAGGAAAAAGAAAGTCCGCCAAAAAAACTACAAGCCTCGATCCTCAGCCGCATCAAAATCATGGCCAACCTGAGCATCGCGGAAAAGCGTCTTCCCCAGGACGGACGCATCAAGATGAATATCACCGGCGGGCAGGTGGATTTGCGCGTTTCCACGATCCCCGCCACCCATGGCGAAAGCATCGTCATGCGCATTCTCGACAAAAGCAATCTGCGTCTCGGTCTCACGGAACTGGGCTTCCTCAGCGACGACCAGGCCACATTCGAACGGCTTCTTGCCATGCCAGACGGCATCATCCTTGTCACAGGCCCCACAGGTTCCGGGAAAACCACCACGCTCTACAGCTGTTTGAATGTCATCAACCGCCCCGATCGCAAAATCATCACAGTCGAAGATCCCGTGGAATACCTCCTCCCCGGCATCAATCAGGTTGCCGTTCGGGATCAGGTTGGCATGACCTTCGCCGCCGCGCTTCGCGCCATTCTGCGTCAGGCACCCAACATCATCATGATCGGTGAAATCCGCGATCTCGAAACGGCGAATATCGCCGTGAATGCCAGTTTGACAGGTCACCTTGTTTTCAGCACCCTCCACACCAACGATGCCCCAAGTGCCGTCAGTCGCCTCATCGACATGGGGGTCAAACCCTTTCTCGTCGCCTCCTCCATTCAGGCCATCATGGCCCAGCGCCTCGTTCGAAAAATCTGTTCCAACTGCAAACGGGAATACAAACCAACCGAAGCCGAAATCATCGCTCTCGGACTCACTCCTGAAGTGATTGGAACCGGAAATTTCTACAAGGGCGAGGGTTGCAGCAACTGCAACCGCACCGGTTATCGGGGTCGAATCGGTATTTTCGAAATTTTTGTGCTCAATGATGAAGCCCGTAAAATGGTGAACGAAAAAATTCCCTCCTCAGTGCTTCGGGCCCGGGCGCGTGAACTCGGAATGCGAACCCTCCGGGAAGACGGAATTCGAAAGGTGCTCTCGGGCATGACCACCCCCGATGAAGTCCTCAGCACCACCATGGACAGCGATAAATAGCAAAACTCCAACCCTCAACCGGTAATCCCCTATGCCAGTGACCATGTCTGATCTGCTTCAACTCGTCATCGACGAAGGCGCCTCTGATCTTCACCTGGAGGTGGGGGTTCCCCCGGTTCTCCGCCTCCACGGCGGAATGCACCCGATCGATGCCCCCCCACTCACACCGGAAGATACCGAGATGCTGATGCGTGCCATCGCCAACGATGATTACATCCAGCAGGTTCGCTCCAAGGGCGGTGTGGACTTCGGTTTCAGCTACGGCGACCACACCCGTTTCCGCGTCAGTTTATTTCGCCAGAAAGGTTACTTCGGACTCGTTCTGCGCCAGATTCCGAAAGCCCTTCTTACCCTGGAACAAATCGGCCTCCCCCCCGTGGTGAAGGAGCTCCTCTACCGGCCACGCGGCCTCATCCTTGTCACCGGCCCCACGGGTTCGGGAAAGAGCACCTCCCTCGCAAGCATGATGAATGTGATCAACGAGGAACGGGATGTTCACATCATCACCATCGAAGATCCCATCGAATACTTCCACACTCACAAACGAAGCGTCGTCATCCAACGTGAAGTCGGTGTTGATGTGCCCAACTTCTCCGAAGCGCTTCGGCGCGCTCTTCGACAGGACCCCGACATCATCCTCGTGGGCGAAATGCGCGACCTGGAAACGACCGAAGCCGCCATTTCCGCCGCCGAAACAGGGCACCTGGTGTTCGGAACCCTCCACACCACCGGGGCCGCACGAACCGTGGATCGCATCGTCGATCAGTTCCCCGCAAATCAACAGGAACAGATCCGCACCCAGCTTGCCGGGACCCTCCAGGCCGTCATCTCGCAGCTCCTCCTGCCCCGCGCGGATGGCAAGGGACGCATCGCCGCCTTCGAGATCATGATCTCAACCCCGTCCATCGCCTCCCTCATTCGTGACAACAAAACCTTCCGCATCACCTCCGACATTCAGACAGGTGCCAAGTTTGGCATGAACACCCTTGATTCCCATCTGATGACCCTCTACGAGCGCGGCCTGATCCCCTACGGGGAACTCATCACCAAGGCCCAGGATCCAAATTCAGTGATGAGCAAACTCCAGGAGGAAGGCCTCGCCCGGAAACGCTAACACCCATCATGTTCGAGGAACATTCAGCCACCATCATGCAGATCCTCCGGGATCGCCAGCTGCTCACAGCAGAGCAGATGTCCGAAACCGAGGAGGAGCATTCCAGAACCGGCAAATCCATCGCGGACATTGTCATCAATCTGGACTATCTCGATCTGGATCAACTTCTGCAAATGGTGGCCGATCACCTTGGAACGGAGTACATCGAACTGGACGCTGTCGAAATCAATCCAGACCTGATCAAGATGGTGCCGGGCAGCGCGGCCCGACTTCACGGGATCATTCCCATCGCCCTTGAAGGAAACGTCCTCCAGGTCGTGCTGCGTGATCCATTCAGCAATACCGTCATCGACGACCTCATCTTTACCATCAATAAATCAATCCAACCTGCGGTCGCCGATCCCGAGAAAATTGATAAGCTGGTGGAAAAGTATTACGGAGAACAAAGCTCCAACTTGGGGGATATGCTGGCTGAGCTCGGTGCTGATTTCGCGGCGGAACTTCCCACGGCGGGGCGCGAAGGAGCCACGGTCATCGATCTCGAGGATCAGGCAAACTCACAACCGATCGTGAAGTTTGTGAACCTGGTGCTCTATCAGGCGATCAAAGACAAGGCGAGCGACATTCACTTCGAGCCGTTTGAGCATGAGTTCAAAATCCGCTATCGCGTCGACGGCGCGCTTTACGAAATGACGCCACCCCCAAAACAAATGGCTCTGGCCGTCATCTCGCGCATCAAGGTGATGTCCAATCTTAACATTGCGGAACGGCGCGTCCCGCAGGATGGCCATATCATGTTGAACATCGCTTCGCGACCTGTGGATTTGCGAGTCTCCACCCTCCCCACCGCCCACGGCGAAAGCGTGGTGCTGCGCATTCTCGACCGGTCCGTGGTTTCGCTCAACCTCGATGGTCTGGGCATGCCAAAACGCATTTACGACTATATTTGCAAGGTCATCACCCGGCCCAACGGCATTTTCATCTGCACCGGCCCCACCGGTTCTGGAAAAACCACAACCCTTTACTCCTGCCTCCGGGAGGTCAACACCTTGGATTCCAAGCTCCTTACCGCCGAAGATCCCGTGGAATACGATCTGGAAGGCATCATGCAGGTGAATGTGAACGACTCGATCGGACTCACCTTTTCCCGCGTCCTCCGGGCCTTTCTCCGGCAGGATCCTGACAAAATCATGGTGGGAGAAACACGCGACCTTGAAACCGCACAGATCGCCATCCAGGCATCTCTCACAGGTCACTTCGTTTTTACGACCCTGCATACGAATGACGCCCCGGGAGCCGTCACCCGCCTGATTGACATGGGTGTGGAGCCCTTTCTCATGAGCTCCACCATCCAGGGGGTTCTCGGTCAACGCCTTATCCGCACCATTTGCAAAGCATGCCGCACCCCGTACGAACCCACAGAGGAAGCGCTTTCAAGCATTGGCCTCTCCCCTCATGAGGTTGGCGACAAGACCTTTTATTATGGTCGTGGATGTCCCCAATGTGATGGCAAAGGCTACAAGGGCCGAAAAGGAATTTACGAACTTCTCGATGTCACCGAACCGATTCGCGAACTCATCAACAAACGCGCTCCCAGCGTGGTGCTCCGCCAAAAAGCGATCGAACTCGGCATGGTCACCCTCCGGGAGGATGGACTCCGGTCCATCTTTGACGGGGAAACAACCGTCGAGGAAGTGGTTCGATACACCTAACAGGCACCCACCGCGTTTTCACGCCATCTCAAACGTTCCGGCCGTGGGGGAAACGCTTGCTGCGCACACGCCCGTTCGACACACTTTTCCGTTGTGAAGGCGGGGTTTCCTGTTCAAGGGCAAATTCGCCATTGGCCAGTTCCCTCAACCGCAGCATTTGAAGCCCTCCCTTCAAATCACCGGGAAACATCTGACACTCGTGCGTGTCGCGATTCATGATCGCAAACAGATTCACAACCCGATGCTGCCATTCATCCAGCGTGCGGGCAAAAATCCCGTATGACGGGTCATAAATAACCCCCTCATATCGAACCACCATGTGATTGATGAAGGTGCGGGTGGTTTGATCCAGGCACGAGGAGCGTGGCGTCCTCCGCAGCATCATTAATGCGGATTCCTTTTCCGATTTCACGGGAAGCACAGGCACGATTGAACAGAGCTCCACATCCTCGATCCCCTGTGCCAGTAACGTATCCCTAAAAAGAGACGCCCAGGCTCCACACCGTCCATCCGCATACCTGACTGCATCACATGTCC
>CAYYYL010000025.1:25558-39848 GCA_964475835.1 uncultured Verrucomicrobiota bacterium
TAAAGTTCATGATCCCGCGCCGTGGTCCCCCAGTAGGCAAGCCTCTGTTGACGGTCCCCCATGAGGGGCCCTGAAACCTCGCCTAAACAGAAATCCCTCCAAATGGAATCGACAATTTCCCGGGGCGTCACATGCCCTTGGGCATTTCGACAACTCACATCCTGCACCGTGCTGTAAAGATTTTCAGTCAACGGTCTGGTTCCAAGAACATAAAAACGATTGTGAGTCGTTCCAGCCTCGGCAAATGAGCCGTTCTCCTTTAACGAATATTTCCAACGAAGACGCAGATCATGGAAAGCCCGAATCCCCGATTGCAAGGGACCACCTTCAAGGGAAACCACCGCACTCCCATGGCCACGCGTAAACACGACACAAACCTCCGGAGCGTGAATACCCTTTGGCCCATCCACACGCAGACGAACGCTTCCGGAAAATAGCTGGGTCGCATGAAATCGGGCTTCAATCCGTGGATGCGATCCCGCGACAAAAGCAACAGGATTGCTTTGGCGGGAAGTCCAGTCCGGAGCCTGATACACACTCCAATCCTGATCCCGATAAACCTGACACCGGCCCTCCACCTGGAGAAAAGTCGTTCGTAAGAGGGTCACCGTTGGCACGCTCCCGGAACCTGGGGTAAAAGGACCCGCCCCAAAAAGAATCGCCGCAATGGACACACTCCACAAAAACCGGTTTTGAAAGTTTTGCCGCATGAATGTCCCCTAGCAACGCGTTTGCAAAACTAGGCGATCATGGCAGGAATGTCGAGACCCTCAGAGTTGGCTTTCACCGCCATGAAGCCTCGCATCCGAATCCGAAATGACACTGACCACAAGCCGGCCAGTCGCTCTGGATTCATCACGATTTGAAAACAAAAGCAACGCATCACCCACATCCGACATCACATGCCGGACACCCGCCATTGAATCTTGGTTCGAACGGGTCTGAACCAAAACAGGATGAAACGCCTGCATCGCCAGATGATTCAACATGGAGGCACGGGAACGAATTTCCTTCAAAGGCTGCACTCCCTCCGTCTTTCCCCATGCAAGAATGGGCACCCCCGCAGTTCGGGGTAGCTCACCGAAAGTCATCTGCTGTTCAATCAATCGGGTCTTCCCAAACGTGATCATCGCCCAACGGTTGATCTCCGCATCATGACTCCGAATGAAATCCACGCACAAAATCGATATCAGAAGGAAAAATATCCATCCAAAAAACCGCTGGTAGGTGTCGTCTCGTCGGTACATGGAAAAGCCCTAAGGTCGTTTGAGTCTCTCATGGTACCATACTAGTATATAATTGCAAGAAGTTTTTTTAAAATTTCCACAACTGCCTATACAATGCACTCACGGAATGCCCCCACGGGGCGAAAAGACTTTTAAAATGGTGGGCAGGGATGGATTCGAACCATCGAAGGCGTTAAGCCAGCAGATTTACAGTCTGCCCCGTTTGGCCACTTCGGTACCTACCCGGTCTGTCAAATTTCAAACCTCAGACCAGAAATATCAACTCATTTTTCAAGAGCAGCCTGTGCGGCAGCAAGGCGTGCGATGGGAACCCGGAACGGGGAGCAACTTACATAGCTCAATCCCAGGCGGTGACAGAACTTCACGCTGTCGGGATCGCCACCATGCTCGCCACAGATGCCGAGCTTGATGTCCTTGCGGGTCTTGCGTCCACCTTCGGTGGCAATTTTCATTAACTTACCCACACCGTTTTGGTCAATGGAAGCAAACGGGTTCTGCTTCACAATCTCGTTCTCCTGATAGGCCGGAAGGAAGGAACCGGAATCGTCGCGGCTCATTCCCAGAGTGGTCTGAGTCAGGTCGTTGGTTCCAAAGCTAAAGAACTGGGCCTGCTGGGCAATCTCGTCCGCCACGAGCGCAGCCCGGGGAATTTCAATCATGGTTCCGACCAGATAATTGAACTTCGCGCGCTTCTCAGCAGCAACCTCGGCTGCCACGCGATGCACAACCTCGAGCTGCAGCGCGAGTTCCTTCGGGAATCCCACGAGAGGAATCATGATTTCAGGGCGAACCTTGATGCCTTCGCTTTGAACAATTGCCGCAGCCTCAAACACAGCACGGGCCTGCATTTCGCTGATCTCGGGGTAGACAATTCCAAGACGACAGCCGCGATGCCCGAGCATCGGGTTGAACTCATGGAGTTCACCCACGCGCTTATGAATCAAATCCGCAGCGACCCCGATTTTCTCCGCCAGTTCGCGGATGAGTCCGCCTTCGTGCGGCAGGAACTCATGCAATGGGGGATCAAGGAAGCGGATCGTCGCAGGCAACCCCTTCAATTCACGAAACATTCCCGCGAAGTCATCCCTTTGATAGGGGAGAAGTTTCCCGAGCGCCTTCTTTCGGGCTGCAGTGTTATCGGCAAGAATCATTTCACGCATCGCATCAATGCGATTGCCTTCGAAGAACATGTGCTCAGTGCGGCAGAGACCGATGCCCACGGCACCGAACGCCACGGCATTGGCCACCTGCTCAGGGGAATCCGCATTGCAACGGACCTGAAGCTTCGTCAGCTTCTGGCACCATGTCATCAACTTCGAGAAGTTCTGGAAGATCTTGCTCTGGTTGGGGCTCAAGGTCTTTTCCAGAAGCACCTGAATGATCTCCGAAGCCGCGGTCTTGAGCTCACCGGCATACACCTCGCCACTCGTTCCATCAATGGAAAGGTAGTCCCCTTCCTTGAAGGTCTGCCCGTCCACCTTGAGAGTCCGGGTGTGATAGTCGACGTGAAGGGCGCTTGCGCCACAAACGCAAACCTTGCCCATTTGACGGGCCACGAGAGCGGCGTGGGAGCTGACCCCACCGCGCGCCGTCAAAATACCCTCGGCCGCGATCATTCCACGCAAATCCTCCGGCGAGGTCTCCACACGGACCAGAAGCACGCGCTCCTTGTTGTTGGCGGCTTCGACAGCCCGCTCCGCGTTAAAATAGATTTTTCCAGTCGCCGCACCAGGCCCGGCAGGAAGTCCCTTGGCGATCGCCTTTGCATTCTTCACCGCGGTTCGGTCAAAGATCGGAGCCAATACCTGATCGAGCTGGTTCGCGGGAACACGTCCCACAGCCTCCTGCCACGAGATCAACTTCTCCTGAACCATCTCCACGGCGATACGCACTGCCGCAATGCCCGTGCGCTTGCCGTTACGGGTCTGCAGCATGAACAGCTTGCCTTCTTCGATCGTGAATTCGAAGTCCTGCATGTCGCGAAAATGCGATTCGAGCTTTTTGCGAACCAATTCAAGTTCGGCAAATGCTTTCGGCTGGACCGCCTGAAGCTTGGCCACGGGGTCCGGAGTGCGCACGCCGGCCACCACGTCTTCGCCCTGGGCATTCATCAAAAACTCACCGTAAAAAACCTTCTCGCCCGTTGCCGGATCGCGCGTAAACGCCACGCCGGAACCCGAGTTCTCACCGGTATTTCCGAATACCATCGCCTGCACATTGACCGCCGTTCCCCACTCGCTGGGGATGTTGTACTTGCGGCGATACACGATTGCGCGATCGTTCATCCACGAGCCAAACACGGCTCCCACGGCCCCTTTGAGCTGATCCCACGGATTGGTCGGAAATTCCTTGCCAGTGCGCTCCTTCACCAATGCTTTGAAACGATCCACGAGCGTTCTCAAGGCCGAGGCATCCAGCTTGGTGTCCTCCACATGCGAGTTCCCCTTGAAAAGCTCACTCTTGAGCTTCTCGATCACCATTTCAAATGGCTCGTGATCCTCGTTGGGCCGCTTTTGCACGCCCATCACGACATCACCATACATCTGGATGAAGCGGCGGTAACAATCCCACGCAAAACGCTCATTGTTGCTGGCCTTGGCAAGCGCCTTGACCGTTTCGTCATTGAGACCAAGGTTCAAAATCGTATCCATCATGCCAGGCATCGAATCGCGAGCACCGGAACGCACAGCCACCAGAAGCGGACGCTCAAGGTCACCAAATTTCTTCCCGAGAATCACCTCCATGTTCGCCACGCCAGCCTGCACCTGGGGCCACAACTCCTTTGGATACTGACGTCCATTGGCATAGTAATAGGTGCAAACTTCGGTCGTGATCGTAAAACCCGGGGGCACGGGAAGACCGATGCGGCTCATCTCCGCCAGATTCGCGCCCTTGCCGCCAAGCAAAGCCTTCTGCTTGCCGTTCCCATCCGAGCGATTCGGACTGAAAAGATAGACAAACTTTTTACCCTTCGGAAATTTCACACTGGGGGTTTTGGAGGGTTTGGCGGCTTTGGCAGATTTGGACGATTTCTTGGATTTCAGAGACAAGGTTGGCATAGAAATAAGGTTGAAAATAGAGTCCGACAGAATGCCGGACGAAGCTGGGGCTGTCAAGACTAGTTGAGAGTCGAAAGCTGAGAGTTGAGAGCCCACCCTAAAATCCAGCAAGACGCTCATCAAGAAAGCGCTAAAGCCTTCACTCCCAAGATGAACCAATGAAAGAAAAAGCTGTTTCCCGTCGACTCTCAACACTCAACTCTCAGCTCTCAACGGTCTGATATACTTCCGTCCCGCTCCTCTTGAATTCCCTCGCCTTCTCCTCCATCCCCTTCTTCAGAGCATCCTCCGCAGCGATTCCCTGCTCCTCGGCATATTTGCGGACGTCCTCCGTGATCTTCATGCTGCAGAAATGCGGGCCGCACATGCTGCAGAAGTGAGCGCTCTTAGCCCCCTCCTGCGGCAGAGTTTCATCGTGATATGCCCGGGCCGTCTCCGGATCGAGCGAGAGATTGAACTGGTCCTCCCAGCGAAACTCAAACCGCGCCTTGCTGAGCGCATTATCCCGCTCCTGCGCACCCGGATGCCCCTTCGCCAGATCCGCCGCATGCGCCGCGATCTTGTAGGCGATCACGCCATCCTTCACATCTTTTTTGTCCGGCAATCCGAGATGCTCTTTCGGAGTCACATAGCAAAGCATCGCGCAGCCAAACCAACCGATCATCGCCGCACCAATTCCGCTCGTGATATGATCGTAGCCCGGTGCCACGTCCGTGGTGAGCGGCCCAAGCGTGTAAAACGGCGCTTCATGGCAATGCTTCAACTGCAAATCCATGTTCTCCTTGATCATGTGCATCGGCACATGCCCCGGTCCCTCAATCATCACCTGACAATCCATCTCCCAGCCGATCTTCGTCAGTTCGCCAAGCGTCTCGAGCTCGCCAAATTGCGCCGCGTCATTCGCATCGGCCACCGCACCGGGACGAAGCCCGTCGCCCAGACTGAAACTGACATCATACGCGCGCATGATCTCGCAGATCTCACGGAAATGCGTATAGAGGAAGTTCTCCTTGTGATGCGCCAGACACCACTTCGCCAGGATCGACCCGCCACGACTGACAATGCCACACATGCGTTTTGCCGTCAGAGGCACATAGCGCAGGAGCACACCCGCGTGAATGGTGAAATAGTCCACCCCCTGCTCCGCCTGCTCGATCAGGGTGTCGCGATAAATCTCCCACGTCAACTCCTCCGCCCTGCCCCCCACTTTTTCGAGTGCCTGGTAAATCGGCACCGTCCCAATGGGAACCGCGGAATTGCGAATAATCCATTCGCGGGTCTCATGGATGTTTTTCCCCGTGGAAAGATCCATCACGGTGTCCGCACCCCACTTCGTGGACCAGCGCATCTTCTCCACCTCTTCCTCGATGCTCGAGGCGATGGCGGAATTGCCGATGTTCGCGTTGATTTTGACGAGAAAATTGCGACCGATAATCATCGGTTCGCTTTCGGGATGATTGATGTTGGCGGGAATGATCGCGCGCCCCCGGGCAACCTCATCCCGTACAAATTCAGGGGTGATGAACTTCGGAATCGCCGCGCCAAAACTTTCACCGGGATGCTGGTGATTTAAAATATTAGTGGAACCCGTCTGTGCATGCGACATCACTCCGTTGTTTCCCAAACCCTGCTTGTAAGAGGTTTTAAACGCCACTTCGCGGCCCAGATTTTCCCGAATCGCAATGAACTCCATCTCCGGTGTGATGATCCCCCGGCGCGCATAGGCCAGCTGCGACACACTCTCCCCATTTTTCGCACGCAAGGGTTTCCGCCGGAGTCCCGGGAAAAATTCGAGCTTGTTTTTGGCATCCCGCGCAGCCGCAAACTCGGCGTGCTGGCTGCTCAAATAGCCGTTATCCTCAGGCCGAACATTGCGCCCCTCGTACTCCTCCACATCCTTGCGGTCCAGAATCCATTTCCGACGCAGCGCAGGAAGTCCCTTTTTGACGTCACACGCAACATCGGGATCCCCCCAGGGCCCGGAACAGTCATAGACCCGCACCGGCTCGTTCACTTCCAGCTTGCCATTGAAATCCTTCGTCGGGTGGAGCTCGATTTCGCGCAGCGGAACACGAATATCCGGATGAATCTTTCCGGAAACATACACTTTCTTGCTTTTCGGAAGGGGGTCCGAACTGCGGGATTCCAAGCTCTTGGGGGTAGCGATCATAAATAGGACTCCAGCCTATCGCGCAAAGAGGCAAAGAGGCAAAGAAAATCTGGTGAGGAGTCAGGAGACAGAAGACAGAATAACTCCCCTACCCCTCCTTGCAGGAGGGGATCGAAAATCGGAGAGATCCTTCGTCGCGATGCTCCTCAGGATGACTAGCCTGGCACGTCAATATGTCATTCTGAGCGAAGCGAAGAATCTCTCTGCTTTCCAACCTACCAAGGCTTGACCTCCTGTGGAGTTAGGAAAGATTTTCACTTCCGCACTATCGGCGATAGACCATCGCTTTTCAGCTCCGTTGAAAGCTATGCCTCAAAAGACGTGCCACACCCACAGGTCTGCTTGGCTTTGGGATTCAGAATCTTAAATCCCGTCGAACTCAATTCATCCGTAAAGTCGATGGTCGATCCATCGATGAACTGCAGACTGGCGGAGTCCACAAGCACCTCCACGTCATGCTGACGAAAAACCTGATCCGTCGATTTCCGGGAATCGAACGACATGGCGTACTGCATCCCGGAGCATCCTCCGTTCTCAACAGCAATGCGCAATCCGCCATCCGCGAGCGGCGTCGCCTGTTCCGCGAGCTTTTCCTTGATGGCTTTGGCCGCGCTTTCCGTGATCTGAATCATTAAGAAAACATAGCAGAGCACGAGCGAAGGAGCAAATGCAGAAAGGGTATTTGAGCGGACAAGGAGTCAGGAGTCATCCTCCTTCGCTAAAGCTTCGGAGGACAAGGAATTCAGGAGACAGAATACCTCCCCTAACCCCTCCTTGGCAGGAGGGGGATTCCTGATTTGATTTTACCACAGAGACCACAGAGCAGACTAAGGACAGTCTTTTTAACGAGCGATTCTTTCTGATCCCCCTCCTGCCAAGGAGGGGTTAGGAGAGGTATTCAGAAAGGATAATAGGAGCTGTCATCCTGAACGAAGTGAAGGATCTCTCTGCCTCATATTGATAGGAGTTCAAGAATGGAGGGCGGCGTTTTATCGCCGCCAATCTCGCGCAAAGTCGCAGAGTCGCAAAGCTCCGAAAAAATCGAGGCAAGCCGCCGAAATACCGACCCCGACGCTGCATCGGGGCGGGATTTCGGCGATTTCCTATTCTTCCCTCCTCCAAATCTGCGTTCATCTGCGTGAATCTGCGGTTAAACTCCGCCCCCCTCTCCTTTGCGCCTTTGCGCAACCTTTCTCCCATGCTACAAACCAAATCCATGAAGAAGGCCACTCCATTCCCTCCTTCGCGCCTTCGCGTCTTCGCGAGAACCCTTCTGCTCTTCTGCCTTTTTCTTGTTTCTTGTGACCTGTCACTCGCAACTCAGATTCCCATCACCATTCTCCACACCACCGATCTCCACGCCCACATCAAACCCACCACCGACTACGGCGGGAACAAGGACGTCGGCGGTCTCGCGCGCTGCGCCACCAAAATTAAAGAGATTCGCTCCACGGCACAAAACGTCCTGCTGGTCGATGCCGGCGATCTCTATCAAGGCACCGCCCTCGGCTATCTCACCGAAGGCGCCGTCATGATCCGCAGCCTGAACGCGTTGAAATATGACGCGTGGGAACCCGGCAATCACGAATTCGACTGGGGCATCGACAAATTCGCCGCCCGTGTCAGCGAAACCACCTTCCCCGTCATTTCCGCCAATCTCCATTATAAAGAACCATCGGTCGTCGGTTCTCAGTCATCTGCTATTGGCGATCGGCTATTGGCTATTACTTCTGCTTTGCAGAAGTTGCAGCCGTACATCATCCGCGAATTCAACGGGGTCAAAATCGGCATCGTCGGACTCGACACCCCTGGCATCCCCAACTGGAGCCGCCCTCGCCTTATCCCGGGCCTCACGGTGGAAGACTCCCTCTCCGCCCTCCGCCGCGTCATCCCTGAAATGAAAGCCAAAGGCTGCCAGATTCTCGTGCTCGTCACCCATCAGGGACTCCGGGATCAGGGGGACGACCACGCCAACCAGATCATCGCCATCGCCAGGTCCTTCCCGGAAATCGATGTGATTGTCGGCGGCCATTCCCATCAACTCCGACCGGATCAGCGCGTCAGCGGCGTCTTGTACAGTCAGGCCAACTACTGGGGCACCTATCTTGGACGCGTCGATCTCGTTTACGACACCACCCTTCACCGCCTGATTTCCAAAAAAGGGTCCGCCATCCCCATCGACACCACCGTTCCCGAGGACGAGGAAATCCTCGCGCTCAACAAAGAGGACCTTCTCCGAACCAATCGCTATCTGTTCCAAAACGTGGGCAAGGCCGCCGAAAAAATCACTTCGCTCACAGGCCCCAAAAAGGAAACACCAGGCTTCAATCTTCTTTGCTCCTCCATTGCGGAAGCCGTTCGCAGCCGCGGCGGTCGCGTGGATGCCGTGGTCCATGGCATTCTCAGTCCACGCGACGTCATTGAGCCCGGCCCCATCACCATGGGCGACATCTTTCACCTCGTTCCCTACGAAAACACCATTGGCGTGGCAAGTCTCTCCCGGAATGAACTCCTGGAAATTCTGGAGGAAAACGCCTCTGCCTATCATTCCGATCGATTTCGCGGCGTCTGGGGTCTGACCATGAAACTTCGCCCCTCGGATCCCAAGGGCAAACGCATTCTCTTTTTGGGTGATGCCAACGGCAGGGCATTGCCGGAAAATACACGGTTGTGGGTCGCCTTCAACTCCTACGACCTCGCCAGTGGAGGACAACGCTGGAAACGCCTTCGCGAAATCGTCGACCGTCCCGCCGCGCAATTGAAAGAATACGACTTTCAGACACGCGACGCCGTCGTCGAATACGTGAAAAAACATTCCCCGTTGAAGGCTGAAATGCACGGCTGGTGGTCCACGGAGCGCAAGAGCGTTCGCTAGTTGAGAGGTTATAGCTGAGAGTTGAGAGTCGGAATAATCACAAAAGGCATTCTCCTTCGCTACGCTGAGAATGACAACCTGAGGCAGAAACGGTTTTGGTTCATAAGATCATCCTCTGGCGTCATCCTGAGGAGCGGAAGCGACGAAGGATCTCTCTGCCTGCTTTTAAGGAGGGGGTTAGGGGATGTTTTTGCCACAGATGAACACCGATCGACACGGATATTTTTCGATTCAGCAAAGCTGAATCGAAAAGTTGGCTTTCGGGAGAAAAAACCGAATAAACCACAGAGACCACGGAGACACAGAGATCTGATTACCATTTTCCAATCGAGGCAACCGCCGAAACATCGGAAGCTTTAGCTTCGAGATTTCGGCGATTCTCTTTCTGCTCTGTGCCTCCGCGCTCTCTGTGATTAAATCCCTTCCCTTTTCGCGTCTTTGCGCGAGCCACCCCATTCCCCTTACTTTCTCTTCCGATCTTCGTGGTTAACAATCCTGAACTCGGATCGACCCCAAAATTTTCACCACGAAGACCTCGAAGGACACGAAGAGGCTGTAAAGAAGAATGCCTCCTTCAGCCTTGAAGCCCTTCTGTGCAAAAAGGGTAATTGCGGGGAAACGCTGTCATCCTGCCTACTGTCTTTCTCTCAACCCTCAACTCTGATCTTTCAACTCCCCACCCCCCTTCCCCCATCTAAGCTTGATCCATCTGGACGTTCATGATTTGTTGAACTGCTCACACCACGAAGAAATGAAAAAGATTGTCATCCTCGATTTCGGCTCCCAATACACCCAGGTCATCGCCCGACGCATCCGCGAATGCCAGGTCTTCTCCGAGATTCTCCCGCACTCCACCCCGGCCTCCAAGCTCCGCCACCCCGACATCAAAGGCATCATCCTCTCCGGCGGCCCCGCCAGCGTCTACGCGAAGAAAGCCCCCCATCCGGATCCCGCGATCTTCACCCTCGGCATCCCCATGCTCGGCATCTGCTACGGCATGCAGCTCATGGCCCACCACCTCGGCGGCAAGGTCTCCCCCGGCGGCAAACGCGAATACGGCCACGGCACGCTCACCCGCGCCCAGGGCTGCGCCCTCTTCTCCAGCCTGCCCCGCAAGCTGAAGGTCTGGAACTCCCACGGCGACAAACTCACCCGTTTCCCGAAAGGCTTCAAACCCGTCGCCCGCACCGAAAACTCCGAATACGCCGCCATCGAGCACCGCACCCTGAAAATGTTCGGCCTCCAGTTCCATCCCGAAGTGAACCACACCGAGCGCGGCAACGAAATCATCGCCAACTTCGTCGAGCGCATCTGCGCCTGCGACCGCTCCTGGACCATGCGCAACTTCATCGACATGGCGTGCGACCAGATCCGCCGCCAGGTCGGCAAACAAAAAGTGATCCTCGGCCTCAGCGGCGGCGTCGACTCCAGCGTGGCCGCCGCCCTCCTCGACAAAGCCATCGGCAAACAACTCACCTGTGTGTTTGTGAATAACGGCCTCATCCGCAAAAACGAAGCCCAGGGCGTCCAGGACCTCTTCAAACGCAACCTGCGCGGCAAACTCCAATACGTGGACGCCACCAAACGCTTCATGAAGGAGCTCAAGGGCGTCACGGACCCGGAACGGAAACGCAAAATTATCGGCCGCGAATTCATTCGCGTCTTCGAGCAAGCCACCAAGCGCCTCAGCGGTTCCCACAAATTTCTGGCACAAGGCACGCTCTATCCGGACGTGATCGAAAGCGTCTCTATTGGAAATAATCCGGCCGCGCTCATCAAATCGCATCACAACGTCGGCGGCCTGCCGAAAGACATGAAGTTCGAACTCGTCGAACCGCTCCGTCAGCTCTTCAAGGACGAAGTCCGCAGCGTGGGAGAAAAGCTGGGGTTGCCGAAGGAAGTCGTCTGGCGTCAGCCGTTTCCCGGTCCCGGCCTTGCCGTGCGCTGTTTGGGAGAGATCACCGAACCAAAGCTCCGCATTCTTCGTGACGCTGACTGGGTCGTCATCGATGAAATGAAGAAAAGCGGCTGGTATTATAAGGTGTGGCAGGGCTTCGCCGTTCTGCTCCCCGTCAAATCCGTCGGAGTGATGGGTGACGAACGGACCTACGAATTCACCATCGCCCTCCGCGTCGTTGAGAGCCAGGACGCCATGACCGCGGATTGGGTAAGGCTTCCGGAAGATCTGCTTGCAAGGATTTCAAGCCGGATTATCAATGAGGTCAAGGGAGTGAATCGCGTGGTTTACGATATCACTTCGAAACCGCCGGGAACGATTGAGTGGGAATAAATCAATTCATCACCTGCCATGCCCACCGTCCTTCGAATACGTGGATATAAGTTTTACTTTTACAGCCATGAGCCCAATGAGCCTCCGCATATTCATGTCGACAAAGGAGGAGCTTCCGCCAAATTCTGGTTACGCCATATTGCTCTTGCCAAGAATATGGGGTATGCTGCCAGGGAATTGAATCAGATTTACAAAATCATCGAACAGAACCAAAATTACCTCTGTGAAAAGTGGAATGATTACTTCGGCGGATGAACGTGTTAAAAACGTCAAGGTGACATCCCAGACATTGAATGTGGACCTTATGGACGGACGGTCCATCCGGATTCCGCTGGGATGGTTTCCCCGGCTGGTTCATGCCACCGCCAGGCAACGCGCAAAATGGGAAATTTGCGGTGGAGGTTATGGTATCCACTGGCCCAAAATTGACGAACATCTCAGCGTCGAAGGTCTTCTCCGTGGAGCACCCGCTCCGGGCGTTAAAACCAAGCTCGCCGCCTGAACTTGATCAGGTTTGGTCCAGCTTTCGGGAGAACGTCAACACCGGCCCGAAAACGAAGGCACAACCATGAGCAAAAACAAACATATCGGCAGTGATTTTCAGGATTTTCTCAAAGAAGAAGGGATCTTTGATGAAGTTGGTCTTCGCGCTCTGAAGCGAGCCTTGGTGATGGAATTGGAAGAAGCCATGAAAAAAAAGTCTCTGACCAAACTCCGCCTCGCTTCTAAAATGCATACAAGCCGTGCATCACTGGACCGCTTATTGGATGAGGAAAACACCTCTGTCACGTTGATGACATTGGGAAAAGCTGCACACGCCCTCGGTAAACGATTAAAAATTGATCTGATCGCAGCGTAAACCAAGAACAAGGGGACTTCTCTGAAAGACAGCGTCAAGCTCCTTTAGTTGCTAAGTTATAAGTTAGTCAGCAGGAGAGATCGCGATCAGACTTCTCTTCGCTCCTTATAGAGCACATTTTGACGTTAGATCCCCGGCTCTCTAAACTGACACCAAGATGCGAATCCGCCTTGGCGGAAGCCATCAGTCCCGTTGCAGAGCAGCCGGGGAAAATGTTTTCAAGGGTCTTTCTTCATATAGCCTTTTTTCCTTTAAAAGTCGAAACGCAATTTGACACATCCTATGAGCCACGATGCTGATGGCGACGTTCTTTTTTTTGCCTCGTGCCACATGCGAGCGATAGAACCCTCCAAAGTAAGGCGAACAACCTACGGCGACCCAGGCAGCCTCGATGAAAGCCCATTTCAACCATTTGTTGCATTGGCGGAGCATCGGTCCATGGAATGTTTTATCGCCGGAGCTGCTCGTGGAGGGAACCAATCCGGCGTAAGCACTGAGTTTGGATGGATCGATAAAGCGACTGATATCATCGATTTCCGTGGCAATGACATTGCCCAGGATCAGACCGATTCCAGGGATGCTTTGCAGCAGCTCCACGCTTCCGTCGAGCAGTCCATCGGCGTCGATCTTCTTCTCCGCTTCTTTGATCTGTGCTCCGACGCTCTGAAGCATCTGCAGATTTTGGTGGAGCAACATCGAATCCGGTTCCGGAAGTTGAGCTTTGCTCAAGGCTTCCATGCCTTTCTTTCCAAAAAGATCGGTGACCTGAGGCATTGCCAATCTATGCTGCCGACTGATGATGCGATGAACCCGGTTGCGCAGTCGTGTGCGCTGCTTCACCCAAAAGACGCGCTGGCGTAGCACTTCCTTGCGTTCCCGGGTCCGCCGTGTGGGAACGTGAGCACAAGGAATCAAGTCCGCGCGAAGAAGCATCGCCAGCTTTCGGGCATCGATTTTGTCGGTCTTGATCTGAGCCGCTGCGATGATGCGCGTTTGATAAGGATGAGCCAATCGAATCGATTCGACCCCCTTGATGCGCTCCAGGATGTCGTAGAGCCATCCCCAGTTCGACGTCACCTCGTAAACCACCTGGCATTGTCCTTTGAGTTCTCGCACCACCGCTTCAAAAGCCTCCGGCTGCCGATGGTCCACTCGCCGTTCCAACGTGAGTTGGCCTTCCTCGTTCAAAACGCTGACAAACGAATACCTCTTGTGATAATCTATTCCTACGTAATGCATGGCAGTCCCTCCTGTTGTTTGCTCCATTGTAGAAGCTTTTTACGGAGTTCAACTGCCTTTCATGTTAACTGACCCCATTTCCGAGATTAAACGACATCTTCCATGTCAAAATGATGCAACTAAGCTGCTCCCTCCGAAAACTGGACCAAAAATAAATGAGAAGGCCTGAGTTGTATGGTGTAAACCAGACCAACCAATGAAGAAGTCACGATTCAAAGAAGGACAAATCATAGCAATCCCTATGGAAGTGGAAGCGGGAGCCGAGGTCAAAGAGCTGGTGCGTAAGCAAAGGACTGACCCCATTTCCAGAAACAAAAGACTAATCGGATCACAGATCCTAAAATCCTTAAGCCAACCCCCTGTCAAGATTCCGGAGGAACGTTTATGAAAAGCCTCAAATATTTTTTAAATCTTACAATCTATTTTCTAGCAATTTCCTGTTTTGCTGAACCTTTAACTGATCAACAACAGAAAACAGAGCAACTTAAATATGTATATCAACAAACCCTCCTGAGCTGCCCCCCTTTATTGGACCAAAGTAAGAGCGAGTT
>CAYYYL010000026.1:0-39235 GCA_964475835.1 uncultured Verrucomicrobiota bacterium
CCTCTATCATCCAGAGGGCGGTTACTATGCGAACGGGGATCGGTTTTTGAGGACGGGCAGGGAGGGGGATTTTTTCACGAGTGTTTCCGTGGGACCGTTGTTTGGTCGGTTGCTCGCTTTTCGAATGGAGGGGTGGTGGAGGTTGATGGGGAAGCCCTCTCCCTTCCGGTTGGTGGAAGCGGGTGCCATGGATGGGCGTCTGGCCAGGGATATTCTCACCACCATCCATCGGGAACTACCTGAGTTCGCCAAAGCTGTGATGTATCAGGTGGTGGAGCCCCTGGATTCCCTGAAAGGACTTCAACAACAGACGTTGCGGGAGTGGGATTCCGTGGGCTGGGTGGCTTCCCTTCGGGATTTGAAACCCGCCGAAGGGGTGGTTTTCGGAAACGAATTGCTGGATGCGTTTCCCGTTCATGCGGTGGAGCGAACCCGGGATGGGAAGTGGATGGAGCGTTGTGTGATGGAGGAAGCCGGGCGTTTGAAGTGGGGGCAATGCCCGTGTGATGACGCCTTGCTTCATGGGTTGCCTTCCAATATGCGAGGCGCCGTGGAGGTGGGTCCCGGTGTGCAATCCTGGTTGAAGGAGGCTTCGCAGGTGTTGACCCGGGGGAGGATCCTTTTTTTGGATTATGGTTTTTCCGATGAGGAATATTTTCAAGTGGAGCGCCCGAATGGAACCCTTCGGGCGTATCGTCAGCACCAGCGCGTCGATGATCTCCTGGCGAATCCAGGCAATCAGGATTTGACGGCTCATGTGCGATGGACTCCGCTTTTGGAATGCGCCCGGGATTTGGGATTGGGCTTGGAGGACTGGATCGATCAGGGACGGTGGTTGACGCGGATTCTGGCGGATTTTCGAGTGGAACTTTCGAAGGATGACATTCGTCCGTTTCAAACCCTCACCCATCCCCAGCACATGGGAGCGCCCTTTCGAGTGGTTGTTTTTTTAAAATAAATAAGAGTCGTTTGCCTGGGAAATTCATGGCTATTGAAAAATCCAATCGGGTGTTTGCTTGTAGGAAATGGGATTGTTTCTGACAAAGGATTCAGTGACGATGAGGAGATGGCTGTTGCATTTTTAAAGGACCAGGGTTTGGGACGGATACTTGCCGGACATCCCTGGATTTACGCGAAGGATGTGCTCAAGTTCGAAAAGGTCCCGGTGGATGGCGGTGAGATCGTGGTGCGGCGTCAGGATGGCGCCTATCTTGGAACGGGTCTTTTCAATTCGAAGTCCCGGATTCCGATTCGTTTGTTTTCACGCTCCAAGGAGCATTTTGATGAACCGTTTGTGCGACGGAAGTTGAAGGAAGCCCAGTCGATGCGTGAGACGTGGTGCGGGGAGAAAAAGCTTCCCGGGGCGTATCGGGTGGTCTGGTCGGAGGCGGATTTTCTTCCCGGATTGATTGTGGACCGGTATGGCGATGCGCTGGTGATTCAAACGCTCACCCTGGCGATGGATCAGCGAAAGTCGTTGATCGTGGATGCGTTGCGGGAGATTTTTTCGCCTTCGATCATCGTGGAGCGAAACGATGTAGGGAGCCGGGAATTTGAAGGGCTTCCCCAGGTGAAGCAGGTGCTTTTGGGGAGTGTGGGGAGGATGGCGGTGACGTTGGGTCGGGTTCGAATGGAAATTGATCTGATCGAGGGACAGAAAACGGGATCGTATCTCGATCAGGTGGGAAGTCATGTGGCGGTGGGGGATCTTGCCCGGGGGAAGCGCGTGCTCGATTGTTTCACCTATCACGGTGGTTTTGCACTTCACGCTGCCCAGACCGGTGCGGCGTCGGTGGAGGGGTGGGATATTTCCGAGGCTGCCGTGGAGGTCTGCAAGCGAAACGCGGAGCTCAACGGGTTGTCGGGGATTCAGTGGAAGGCGGTCAATGTGTTCGACGCGCTTCATGCTGCCAACAAGGCGGGCAATGCCTTTGATCTGGTGGTGCTGGATCCGCCATCCTTCACGCGTTCCCGAGCGAAACTGCAGGATGCCCTGCGCGGATACAAAGAGATCCATCTCCGGGCGTTGAAGCTGCTTTCCTCGAAGGGGCTTCTCGCCACGTTCTGCTGTTCCCACCACGTGGATGCCGATACGTTTCGCGCGGTGATTCTGGATGCGGCTTTTGATGCGCGAAAGACGCTGCGCTGGCACGCTTCGTATTTTCAATCGTGGGATCATCCGGTGATTCCCGCTATTCCCGAGACGGAATATCTGAAGGGGTTTCTCTTCGAGGTTGTGTAACCGGTGGCGTTCACTATATTTTCCCCATGAAACTTTTTGTCACGGGGGGTGCCGGCTATATTGGAAGTGTCTGCGTGGAGCATCTGCTCAATGAGGGGCATCAGGTAACTGTGTTCGACAATCTTTCGGAGGGACATCGATCGGCAGTGGATTCGCGGGCCGCCTTTGTGAAGGATGATCTGGCGAATGCGGACGGCGTGAAGAAGGCGTTGGCCGAGAGCGGGGCGGAGGTGGTGATGCATTTCGCGGCGAACGCCTTGGTCGGCGAATCGGTGCAGAATCCTTCCAAATACTTCCGGAACAATGTCGCCAACGGGCTCAATCTTCTGGATGCGATGGTGGCGTGCGGAGTTCCGAGGATTGTGTTCAGCTCCACATGTGCCACCTTTGGCACGCCGGTTCGCATTCCTATTGCTGAGGATCATCCCCAGCAGCCGGTGAATCCTTATGGATTGTCGAAGCTGATGTTTGAACAGGTTTTGAAGTGGTATGAGACCGCGCATGGACTTAAACACGTGGTGTTGCGCTATTTCAATGCAGCGGGTGCCACGGAAAAGCTGGGGGAACATCATTGGATTGAAACCCACCTGATTCCCAATGTGCTCAATGTGGCCCTCGGCAGAAAACCGCATGTGGAGATTTTTGGTGACGACTACGATACGCCGGATGGAACATGCATTCGTGATTACATTCATATCGTCGATCTGGCGCGTGCCCATGCACTGGCCCTGACGCGCACGGAGAGTTCGATTTACAATCTGGGAAATGGTGAAGGATCTTCGGTGCTGCAAGTGATCCATGCGGCGGGGAAGGTGACGAAGAAGGAGATTCCCCATGTGATGAAGCCCCGGCGTCCGGGGGATCCCTCGCGCCTCATTTCGGGCAGCCACCGTGCGGAGCGGGAGCTTGGGTGGTCTCCGCAATTTCCCCGGATCGACCAGATCGTGGAGAGCGCCTGGCGGTGGCATGTGGCGCATCCGGATGGATACCCGGACTGAGAGGCATGCGCATCGAACTCCTGAATATCGGCACGGAGCTGTTGATGGGGTTTGTGGTCAACACGCATGCCGCCTATCTGGCTCGCTCGCTCGGCGGACTGGGACTTCGGATCGATCGTCAGATCTGTGTCAATGATCAGCGCGAGGACATTCTTGCGGCGCTTCGGGATGGCCTCGCGTCGGCTGATGTGCTGGTGACCACGGGCGGTCTTGGGCCGACGTCGGACGATATCACTCGGGATCTGGTGGTCGAACTTCTTTCTCTTGATTCCGCCGTGGATGGAAACGTCCTTCAGGGAATCGAAGCCCGCTTTCGCCGCCGGGGTATTTCCATGCCTGAATCGGTGAAGCTTCAGGCCGTGGTTCCGGTGGGGGCAGTGGTGTTTCATAACGCAAATGGAACGGCGCCGGGTCTGGCCATTCCTGTGTCCAAAGTGAGTCCGTCCTTTCCCGGATGCCGGTGGCTAATTCTTCTTCCCGGCCCTCCACGGGAGCTGCGTCCCATGTGGGAGGAGCAGGTGATGCCCATGCTGCGGCGTGAGCTTTCGCCGGATCTTCCCGTGGTGGACTGCCGGGTGCTGCGAACGGTCGGAATGGCGGAGTCCCTCGTGGAGGAGGTGGTAAAACCGGTGCTCGCCCGGCATCCCGGGGTGGAGATTGGATATTGCGCGCGTGTGGGGGAAGTGGAAGTGCGTTTCGTGGTGCGGGGAAAAAACGGTTCCAAAGTGCAAGCCGAGGCGGATCTCATGGAACGGGAATTGCGGGAGGCGCTGGGCCCGGTCGTTTTTGGAATCGGAGAAACCACACTGGAACAAGTCGTCGTGAAACTTCTGCAATCAAAACACCAGACGGTTACAACAGCTGAATCCTGCACCGGAGGATTTCTGGCGCACCGGCTTACCATGGTTTCCGGAAGTTCGGAAGTGTTGCGTCAGGGATGGATCACCTACGCGAATGAGGCGAAGGAATCCCTTCTTGGGGTGTCGGGGGATTTGCTGCGGGCTCATGGCGCGGTTAGTGAGGCAGTGGCCCGAAGCATGGCCGAGGGCGCGCGTGCCCGTGCAGGTGCCGATCATGCTCTGGCCGTGACAGGAATCGCCGGACCGACAGGGGGAACTCCGGAGAAACCGGTGGGAACGGTGTTTGTCGCACTTGCCACGGCGCGCGAAACTCGCGTGCAGCAGGAACGATGGCAACTCGACCGGGAGACATTTAAATTTGCCGCCACGCAGATCGCGCTCGACATGTTGCGCAGGGAATTGATGGAACATGGAGGGTGTTCATGACGCAGGATGAACGATTCATGCGGGAGGCCCTGTGCCTCGCTCGAAAAGGAGTGGGTCGAACCTCCCCCAACCCCTGTGTGGGCGCGGTGGTGGTTCGTGGTGGCCGGATCATGGGCAGGGGATGGCATCGTGCTGCGGGCATGCCGCATGCCGAGGTGGAGGCACTGCGTGAAGCTGCCTCCAAAAGCGGAAGTCTACGCTCCGCCACGCTATATGTGACCCTTGAGCCGTGTTGCACGCAGGGAAGAACTCCTCCGTGCACAAAAGCGATTCTCGCTTCAGGAATTCGCCGGGTGGTGGTGGGGGCCACGGATCCCAATCCCGCTCATCAGGGACGCGGTTTTGTCCTGCTGCGCCGTGCTGGAGTTAAGGTGGTCTCCGGGGTGCTGGAGGCCGATTGCAAGAATCTCAATCGTGCCTGGAATCACTGGATCCAGACACGGACGCCCTGGGTGATCGCGAAGTGGGGAATGACCCTGGACGGGAAAATCGCCACGGCTTCCGGTGAAAGTCGCTGGATCACGTCCGCAACGTCCCGCCACCTTGCCCATCAATTTCGTTCCGAGGTCGATGCGGTTCTTGTCGGGATTGAAACGGTGTTGAACGACAATCCCTCGCTCCAGGTGCAGTCGCGGGCCGGTGCGCCGCGTCAGCCTGTGCGCGTGATCCTGGATCATCGTGCCCGGACGCCTTTGACCAGTCGACTGATGAAAGATCAAGGCGAGCGACCCTGGATTTTTGTGGGTCCGGGCGCGGGAGCGAAAGCTGTATCCATATTGGAGAAAGCGGGCGCCAGGGTGTTTCGTTTGAAACGAAAAGGGGATCTGCGGGGGGTGTTGAGGCGGCTGGGACGGGAACAGATCACGAGTGTGATGGTGGAGGGAGGAGGCCGTATTTTGGGATCGTTTTTCGATGAACATCGTGTGCATGAAACGAGGGTGTTCATCGCGCCCATGATTCTCGGAGGCACGGCCAGCCGCAAGGCGGTTGCGGGCCTTGGGGTGGCCAGGTGGAAGGATGCGGCTTTTGTTGAGGACGCATGCCTTCAGACGGTAGGGCCGGATCTTTGGGTTGTTTCAAAGGTGACGCGACCCTGAGCCCCTGATGAAGTGTTTTCTGTGACGAAACTTTTATCCAAATCGATTCCGAGGATGTTTGATGAAGCGGTGGAGCATCATCAGAAAGGACGTTTCCGGGATGCCGAGGGTATCTATCGGGAAATTCTCCAAAGGGATGCGAATCATCATCCCACTCTTCATTTCTATGGAGTGCTGGCCCATCAGTGCAACCAGAACCTCGTTGCCCTCGAGATGCTGCGCAAGGCGATATCATTGGAATCGAACATTGCCGAGTATCACAATAACTGCGGCGCGGTTTATTACGCCCTGGGGAAGATGGAGGAAGCGGCGACGTGTTATCGCCGGGCGGTGGAGTTGAATCCCCGGTTTGCTGCGGGACAGAACAATCTCGGCAATGTCCTGCGGGATCAGGGGCGCCTTGATGAGTCCGAGGCGTGTTACCGAAGGGCTTTGGAACTGGATCCCGGATTGGTCGCCGCCCACAACAACCTCGGGAATATTGAAAAGGATCGGGGACATCTCGATGTTGCCCGGCAGTTGTATCAGAAGGCCCTGGACCTCAATCCGAACTATCCCGAGGCGAACAACAATCTCGGAAATTTCCTCAAAGACGAGTTGAAGTTTGCGGAGGCGGTGGAACATTACCGTCGTGCCATTGCCACCAGCCCCCACTTTCCGGAGGCGCATAACAATCTGGCGGTGGCTCTTCGAGGCCTGGGGTGCCTTGACGAGGCGTTGACTCATGTTCGGAAGGCCATTGAACTGCGTCCCTCCTACGCGGATGCCCATAACAATCTGGGTTTGCTCCTCAAGGATTCTCGTCAGTATGTCCAGGCGATCGCCTCGTTTTCCAGGGCCGCGGAACTGGAGCCTGATTTTTTTCCAGCTTACAACAACCTGGGTATCACCCTGCACGATCTGGGACGTCTGCCCGAGGCCATCGAATGCTACGAAAAGGCGATGACGCTGGAGACCGGGAAATCCTTCACTTACAGCAACCTTCTCTTCACCCTTCATCATCATCCCAGCTTTACCCCGGAGATGATGTTAAAGGAGCACCTGGAATGGGGAGAAAAATTCGGGAAGCCGACGCTGCCGGCCCCTGAGTTTAAGAATTCGCGTAATCCGGATCGCCGCCTTCGCATTGGATACGTTTCGCCGGATTTTCGAAAACATGTGGTGGCCACCAACATGACGGTGATTTTGAAGGGGCATGACCACTCAAAGGTGGAGGTTTTTTGTTATTCTTGCACCCCGCATCCGGATCAGGTGACCGAAGGCCTGAAGAAGCTGGCGGATCATTGGCGGGATATCGCTCCCATGTCCGATGAGCAGGCCCGTGCGTGCATCCTTCAGGATCAGATCGATGTGTTGATCGACATTGCAGGGCATACAGGGGAGAGCCGGATCCGCCTCTTTGTCGAGCGTTGTGCCCCTATTCAGGTTAATTTTCTGGGCTACTTCAACACCTCCGGCGTTCCTGCGATGGATTACCGGATCACGGATGCCTACGGGGATCCTCCCGGAATGAGCGAACCCTACTATACCGAGAAACTCTTCCGGTTGAATGGGAACTCGATGTGCTATCAGAGTCCGGAGATTGAACTTCCGGTGGTCGAAACGCCCGCCCTGAAACAGGGGTATGTGACGTTTGGCTCCTTCAACAACCTTTCCAAAATGACCCCTGAGGTGATGGCCTGCTGGGCCCAAATTCTTCATGGCGTGCCGGGGTCACGCCTGTTGCTGAAAACGCATTGCCTGACCGACCCGGAGGTTCAAAGGATGGTGGCGGGAATTTTTGCTCATCACGGAATCATGCGCGACCGCCTGGAGATGCATGCGTTTGCGGCATCATTCAAGGATCACATGGAGCTTTATGGAAAGATCGACATCGGACTGGATCCCTTTCCGTTTAATGGAGGGGTGACCTCCTTTGAATGTATCTGGATGGGGGTACCGTTTGTGACCCTGGAGGGGAATTCATTCATTTCACGCCTCGGGGTGCGGCAGATGGGTTATATCGGACTTTCGGACTGGGTGGTGCCCACCAAGGATGCTTATGTGAAACAGGCCGTTCAGGCGGCTGAGGATCTACCTGCACTCAATGCCTTGAGGCAGACGATACGGGGTCGGGTCCAATCCTCCCCTCTGGCGGATGGGAAAGCGACTGCCCGGGGCTTGGAGGAGGCGTTCCGGGAGATGTGGAAAAAATGGGTTTCCAAGGAAAAATAGGGGTTCAGAACCCTATGCCAACGGTTACAGGACCAATTTTCGTATGAACTCCGACATGGACAAACCGTTTCCGATTCCGGTAGGATGCGAGGCTCTTGAAAACCACCAAATCCATTCTCGTGCTGAACGGCCCGAATTTGAATCTGCTGGGGACACGTGAGCCCGAAGTTTATGGGCGGGAATCGCTTGCAGACATCGATGCCGCCGTTTTGAGGAAGGGGAAGGAACTCGGGGTCGCGGTGGAATGCTTTCAGTCGAACCAGGAAGGTGTTTTGGTGGACAGGATCCAACAGGCCCGGGGTCATCGGGATGTCATTTTATTGAATGCCGGGGGCTATACTCATACCAGCGTGGCCCTGCGCGACGCCATTGCAGGGGCCGGGGTGCCCACCATTGAGGTTCATTTGAGCAATATCCACGCCCGGGAGGAGTTTCGGCATCACTCGATGATCGCCCCCGTCTGTGTGGGCCAGATTTGCGGTTTTGGAAGCCTGGGATACCTTCTCGCCCTTGAAGCGGCGGTTCAGTTGAAGCCGAAAGTTTAACCGGATTTTTCACCTTTATGGAACTCAAAGAAATTAAGTCGATCATTGATCTGATGACGCGGAACGACCTGACCGAGTTCGAATTGGAAAAGGACAACGTTAAAATTCGCATCAAGCGCGGGCCGGAGGGATTCCAGATGTCATCCGGATCGGGACGGGATGCGGTCCCGGTCGCCCCCCTGGCGCTGGCCCCCGCGACGGCGGCTCCGACCAATCACCCGCCTGCACATGCCACTCCGCCTCCTGTGGTGGAGGCCGGCACGTTTAAAGAGATCAAGTCGCCCATGGTTGGCACCTTCTACCGGTCGCCCTCCCCTGAAGCCCCGTCCTATATTGAGATCGGCCAGGCGGTCACCGAGGAAACCGTGGTGTGCATCATTGAGGCGATGAAGGTAATGAATGAAATCAAGGCCGAGGTTCGCGGGGTGGTGACCGAAATCCTTTCGGAAAACGCCAAGCCCGTGGAATTTGGCAAACCGCTCTTCAGGGTGAAGACCGCGTGATCCCTCACCGGCAGCCCCAACCAGGCGCAAAGAAACCACGGGGAAAAGGGGGTAAACTTTGCGTTCCAGGAGCTTCCTCATTATTTTATGTTTGATAAAGTTCTCATCGCCAATCGGGGTGAAATTGCGTTGCGCGTGATCCGCGCGTGCAAGGAGTTGGGGATTCGCACCCTTGCCGTTTATTCCGAGGTCGATGTCGACTCGCTTCATGTGCAGCTGGCGGATGAGGCCATTTGCATCGGTTCTGCGCCGTCGACGGAGAGCTATCTCAAGATTGACCGGATCATTTCGGCTGCCGAAGTAGGCGATGTCGATGCGATCCATCCCGGATATGGCTTTCTGGCCGAGAACGCGCACTTTGCCGAGATTTGCGAGAACTGCAACATCAAGTTTATCGGACCCTCGCCAAGTGCGATCCGGTCGATGGGGGACAAGGCCCGTGCCCGCGAGTCCGCCCGAAAGGCCGGAGTTCCCATCGTTCCCGGAAGCGAGGGCCTTGTGGATAACGAACAGGAGGCCCTGCGGGTTGCCAAGAAGCTTGGCTATCCGGTGATGATCAAGGCCGTGGCAGGTGGTGGAGGTCGTGGCATGCGTGCCGCCCACAATGATGTCAGTCTGGTGAAGGGGTTTTATTCTGCGAAAACGGAGGCGGAGCGGGCCTTTAATAATTCTTCGATCTACATCGAAAAATTGATTGAGAATCCTCATCACATTGAAATCCAGATTCTGGGGGATGAGCATGGTCACGTCGTGCATCTTGGCGAACGGGAGTGCAGCATCCAGCGTCGGCATCAGAAGCTGATTGAGGAATGTCCTTCGCCTTTTGTGACGGCCGACCTTCGGAAGAAGATGGGCAAGGCGGCGGTGCGCCTGGCCGAGTCCGTCAAATATTCCAATGCCGGTACGATTGAGTTTCTCGTCTACGGAAAGGGTAATTTCTATTTCCTTGAAATGAACACTCGCATCCTTGTGGAGCATCCCGTGACGGTGCAGGTTTACGGCGTCGATCTGGTGAAGCTTCAGATTCAGATTGCCAATCGCATGAAACTTCCTTTTTCGCAGGGGGACTTGGTTCCCAAGGGGGCTTCGATCGAGTGTCGCATCAACGCCGAGGATCCCGCCAACGATTTTCGTCCTTCACCGGGACGTCTGGACCTCTTCTACACCCCGGGAGGGTGTGGAGTCCGAGTGGATTCCCATGCGTACAGCGGCTACACGATTCCGCCGAATTATGACTCCATGATTGGCAAGATCATCACGACGGGGCACACCCGTGCGGAGGCGATTGAACGCATGGCTAGATCCCTCGAGGAGTGTATCGTGAAGGGGATCAAGACCACGATTCCCCTGCAGCAGGCTGTCTTGCGCGATCCGAATTTTCGTCGCGGTCGCTACAATCTCGATTTCCTCGATGCCCTCCTCGGCATCAAAAAAGCCCATGTGGACGAGTGAGAGACGCAAATTTTTGAACAACACTGAACCCTTAACGCATTTATGAGCAAAAAACGTCTGGCAATGTTGACCGGCGGTGGAGACTGCCCCGGTTTGAACCCTGTAATTCGCGCAATCACACGCCGTGGCATCCAGGATGGCTACGAGATCGTGGGCATCCGCAATGGATGGAAGGGCATGATCGAGAAGGATCATATCCCCCTCGATCGCAATGCGGTCGCCGGAATCATCCATCGTGGTGGAACCATTCTTGGAACCTCCCGCACCAATCCCCGCAAACAGGAAGGTGCGATCGAGAAGATTTTTCAGAATTTCAAGGAATTGAATCTCGATGTGCTGATCGCCATTGGAGGAGATGACACCTTGGGGGTGGCTTATACGCTGCACCAGAAGGGCCTCGCCACGCTTGGTGTGCCGAAGACGATCGACAACGATCTTCCCGGAACGGACTGCACCTTTGGCTTCGACACGGCGGTGAACATCGCCATGGAAGCCATTGATCGTTTGCACAGCACCGCAGAATCGCATCATCGCGTTTTGGTGGTGGAATTGATGGGCCGGCATGCCGGATGGATCACGATCGGTGCGGGTATGGCCGGTGGAGCCGACTATATCCTCATTCCTGAATTCCCCATGGCCATGAGTGATGTCGCCGAAGCGGTGAAAAAACGCCACGCGACCGGTCGCACCTTCAGCATCATTGCAGTCGCCGAAGGGTTCAAGATCCAGGGGCTCGATGTGAGCAAGACCCAGGAGCTGGATGCGTTCGGGCATCCCCGTCTGGGCGGTGTGGGTGAAATCGTGTCGCGGGAGCTGGAGAAGCTCACGGGATTCGAAACCCGCTCCGTGGTGCTGGGACACGTCCAGCGCGGAGGAGCCCCCACGGCGTACGATCGCATTCTCGGTACGCGCTACGGCCTCAAGGCTGTGGAGCTGGCCAGGAAGGGCGAATTCGGCAAAATGGTGGCCCTGCGCGGCACGGAGATCGTCTCCGTGGATCTCCAATCCGTCACCAAGCAGAAGCTTGTGCCGAAGGAGCTCTACGACGACGCGAAGGTGTTTTTCGGATAAACCCCGATCAACGGACCTTATTTAAAAAGGCGCAGGGAACACTCTGATGTGTTCCTTGCGCTTTTTTGTGTTTATGGTTCATTGGAACTTGTTCTGCTTTTGTTCGCAAGAAGCTGATATGAGGATTTTGAACCGAAACAATTGGACTCTGGAGGGCGACACTCCGTCGTTACCGTCGTGTGGAGTGTGGCGACGACGGAGCGTCGCCCTCCAACGGGTGAAATGCGAAACGGTATTTTTGTTTGTTTTTCAAAAGGAGTGCCGGTGTGACGACGTTTGAAGGCAAGCATGTGGTGGTGACGGGTGGGGCTGGCTTCATTGGAAGCCATCTGGTGGATTTGATCGCCCTTCGGCAGCCCGCCAGTCTTGCGGTGCTGGATAATTTTTTTCTCGGAACCCGCGACAACCTCAAGGATGCACACGAGCGATTTCCCAAACTTGAAATTGTCGATCTGGACGTGTCGGATATGATTGCCTACCGGAGATTTCTCGAGGGGCGGAAGACGGATGTGGTTTTCGATCTGGCAACGATCCCACTTCCCGCCTCCCTGGAGAATCCCCACTGGTCCTCGCTTCAGATCTATCACCAGGCCCTCCATGCCTGTGAGCTTTGCCGTCTGGGAATGTTCAAAACATTGATTCACTGTTCCTCCTCCGAGGCTTATGGATCCGCCCAATACGTGCCGATGGATGAGGAGCATCCTTTCAGGGTGGAGACCCCTTATGCGGCGGCGAAGGCATCGGCGGCTTTGCTGGTGGAATCGTATCAGCGCACCTTTGGCATCGATATGGCCATTGGAAGGCCGTTCAACAACTACGGACCCCGACAGAACGGACGTGATTTCTCAGGAATAATTCCGCGATTGATTCAGAGGATCATGCGTGGGGAAACCCCGGTGATCTTCGGGGATGGGAAACAGACGAGGGACTATCTTTTCGTGACCGATACCGCGCGCGGTCTTGCGATGTTGTACGAGAATGAAGCGGCAAGGGGACAAACCTTTAACCTGGCAAGTGGCCAGGAATTGACGGTGCTTCAACTGGTGAAGGAAGTTTCCCAGCTCATGGGCTGGAAGGAGGGGCCGAAGTTTGAAGCTCCGCGTCCCGCCGATGTGCGACGGCACTGTGCCGATGTGGCTTCAGCCTTCAAGCTTTTAGAATTCGAACCGCAGATTTCCTGGAAGGAGGGGATCGAGCGGACGGTACGCTGGTACCAGAACCATCCGAAGCGATTGCTGTGAGATGATGTGAAAACCATTTTTCTTACGGGTGGAACAGGTTTTCTTGGGACCCATTTTCTGGGCTTGTTGCGGGGCAAAGGGTGGTGTGTGAAATGTCTCACGAGGTGGCCACCCCGGCGGAGTGTATCCGGGGTTCAATGGGTTCGAGGGGATCTTTCCAAAAGCGGCCCGTGGGAGAAGTTATTGCGGGGCTGTGATGTTGTGGTGCATCTGGCGACGATGCAGTTGGTGGCGTGCGAGAAGGATCCACGGGCGGGAGCCCGTGTCATTGTTGGGGGAGTGGCCCGATTGCTTGCCGCAGCGTCCAGGGCCGGGGTGAAGCGTGCGGTGATGGCGTCCACTTGCGAAGTCTATGGTTCCCCCAGACGTCTTCCTGTGCGGGAGAACACGTCTCTGGCCCCGCTTTCGGTTTACGGACATTTCAAGGCGATGGCGGATGCGTACGCCTTGGAATGGGCGGAGATGTCGGGGATGTCGTTGATGGTTTTGCGTTTTTCCAATCTTTATGGTGCCGGCATGGGGGATTCCGTTCTCGCGCTTTTTGCCCGGTCCATCCTGGCTGGAAAGCCCGTGGTGCTTCACCGTTCTCATCGAAATTCACGGGATTTTCTTCATGTCATGGAGGCTGCAAAAGCGGTCATGGCGGCCTTGAAAATCCGTTCCGAGGGGATCGTTAATATTGGCTCGGGACGCGAGACGCGATTAAAGGAGGCGGCGGGGATTCTTGCCGGACTGGCAGGACGTCCTCTGGAGATTGATTTTCGTCCCCGTGAAGGGAGATTAAGGCGTTTTTGCATGGATACGCGTTGTGCCCGTCGCGTTTTGGGATTTCGCTCGAAAGTCGCCCTTGAACAGGGATTGAAGGAAGTGCTAGAAGCTATCTAGAAGCTTTCGGTAATTCGCCGTCGGCTGTCGGCCATTGTAGCATTATAGGTTTTTCATGGGTTCTAAAACATTCATTCATTCCAGCGCGGAGGTCTCCCCGGATGCCGTTATCGGGGAGGGATCCAAAATCTGGAACCAGGTGCAGGTCCGGGAAGGGGCCCGCATTGGAAAAAACTGCGTTATCAGCAAGGATGTCTACATTGATCAGGGAGTGGTGATCGGGGATGGGGTGAAGATTCAGAATGGGGTGAGTATATACAAGGGGGTGACGCTGGAGGATGAGGTGTTTGTCGGACCCCACTCCACCTTCACCAACGATTTTCGACCCCGGGCGTTCACCCGGGACTGGACGGTGATCCCCACGCGGTTGAGACGGGGTTGCTCGGTTGGGGCAAATGCTACCGTGATGTGCGGAATTACTCTTGGGGAGTATTGCATGATTTCAGCCGGGGCGGTGATCACCGTGGACACGCTTCCCTATGGCTTGTACATCGGAAATCCAGCCCGTTTGAAGGGCTTTGTCAGTCGAAGCGGTTTTGAGATGAGCGCGGTTCAGGCCGAATCCAATCACCTCATTTTCAAATGCAGCCAGACGAGCGAACGATTGAAAATCACGTTTGAGGAGATGGAATAAGGGCGGGGGCTGCCGTCGGAAGGTTCATTGTTTATGGCCACCCTAAGTGTCGTGGTTCCGTGCTACAACGAGGAGGATGGAATCCCTCAACTGAAGGAAAAGCTTCTTCCAGTGCTTGAACGGGTGGGCCAAAGCTATGCTGTGGAACTGGTGTTAATCGACGATGGAAGTTCGGATGGAACGCATGCAGGTCTGATTGGGGCGTTTGGGGATGTGAAGGGGGCGAAGGTGGTCCGGCACAAAACCAATCAGAACCTCGGTGCCGCGATTCGGACCGGGGTTGGCGAGTCGACAGGAGAATGGATCGCTAATCTGGACAGCGATTGTACCTACGATCCTTCATTGCTGGTACCGATGCTCGAGGAGATGGCCGCGGGGGCCGATTTGGTGACCGTGTCGCCGTACCATCCTAGGGGCCGTGTCATCGGGGTGCCGGCGTATCGGATGTTTCTGAGCAAGGGACTCACCTTTTTCTACAGGCTGATTTTGAGAAAGCGCATTTTTACTTTCACCGCACTGGCCCGCGTCTATCGTCGGGCGGTTTATCCCCGGATTTCCTCGCCTGCGAATGATTTCACGTCCCTTGCCGAGATGATGTTGAAAGCCTTGAAACAGAATCTGAAAGTTTCGGAGGTGCCCGCCGACCTTTCCGTGCGGCGGTTTGGAGAATCCAAGATGAAAACGGCCCGTGTCATCCGTGCTCACCTTGGTTTGATCGCACGACTTCTGTTTTCCCCTTCGTCCTATCAGGCGCGATCGGGGGAGCCACGATGAGTGCGGCGAAAACGGTTCTTAGCGTGCTTGGAACACGTCCGGAAATCGTCAAGTTCTCACCCCTTCTTCCGAAACTGGATGAGAGCTTTCGTCATGTGCTTATTCATACCGGGCAGCACTACGATGAGAACATGGATCGCATCTTTTTTCGTGAATTAAAATTGCGTGCCCCCAGGCATTTTTTGAATGTGGGGTCGGGTTCCCAGGGAGCGCAGACCGCGCGAATGCTGGAGCGGTTGGATCCCTTGATGCAGCGGCATGCGCCCGATCTGGTGGTGGTGCTGGGGGATACCAATTCCACGCTCGCTGGGGGTATGGTCGCGGCAAAACGAAACATTCCCATCGCTCACATTGAAGCGGGATGCCGTTCCTTCAACATGCGGATGCCGGAGGAGGTTAATCGTGTGATGGTGGATCATGTGTCGGAAATTCTTTTTGCACCCGACGAACAGGCGGTGAATCAACTTCGCGACGAAGGGGTTTCTTCACGCCGGATCCATTTGGTGGGCAACACGGGATTGGATGCCACGCGACGCATCACGAAAATGATTTCATCTGGCCGGTTGCGAAGATGGGGGGTCAAACCGGAGGGGTATGTGCTGGTGACGCTTCATCGAGCCGAGAATACCGATGATCCGCGCCGGTTTGAGGGTTTGGTGCAGGCGGTGCAGCAGGTTTCCCGGATGATCCCCGTTCTTTTCCCCATTCATCCACGAACGCGCGAGGCGTTGAAGCGTCACCGTCTGTCGCTTGGAGATGGGGTTCGTGAGCTTCCGGCTTTGGGAAGCCTCGATTTTACCGCCCTACTTCAGCACTCCATGCTGGTGCTGAGTGATTCGGGGGGGATTCAGGAGGAGGCTGCGGTGGTGAACCGTCCCTGTCTGATTCTACGTGAAGAGACGGAGTGGATGCGGCTGGTGAAAGCAGGAAAAAACATGCTGGTGGGAACTTCGCCGGTTTCCATTGTGAAAACTGCAGGAAAATTAATTGGATCGGCCACCTTACGTCGTCAAATCGCCGCCAAGCGGGCTCCTCTGGCGTTTGGCGCCACGGAGCGCATTATGAAGGTGTTGAGGAAGGGTTTTTGAAATGAAGGGGTGTGGGTTTCCCGGATGGATTCTCCGATGTTACATGCATTCTTCTGGGTTGAGTCTTGACCGATACTCTTTCATTCTTTAGCCCTACAAATCATTCATTCCCGAAATGGATTTAAAAAGGAGGGTGACGCTTCGTTGCCGCCCTTCGACGAAAGACTAGATGCAATCCTTTAACAAGATTTCGACAGGGCAGGCGATTTCGATTCACAGGACCCTTTCTTCAGTGAAACCAACTCCCAAATGATATGGCGAAAGTAATTCTGGAGGGCGTTTCCAAGATCTATCAGGACGATAATGGGAACGAGGTCAAAGCGGTCGACAACGTGAATCTTGAGATTCATGACCAGGAGTTCATGGTTTTGGTAGGCCCATCGGGATGTGGTAAATCGACCTCCTTGCGCATGGTGGCGGGCCTTGAGGAAATTTCCAAAGGGCGGATCATGATCGATGGGCGTGTGATCAATGAAGTGGCGCCCAAGGATCGTGATATCGCGATGGTTTTCCAGAACTACGCGCTTTATCCCCATATGACGGTCTATAAGAACATGGCGTTCGGCATGATGTTGAACAAATTTCCGAAGAAGGAAATCGATCAGCGTGTGATGGAGGCAGCCGACATCCTTGGGCTGCGCACGTTGCTGGAGCGCAAGCCGAAGGAGCTTTCCGGCGGCCAGCGTCAACGCGTCGCGGTGGGACGGGCCATCGTGCGCAAGCCAAAGGCGTTCCTCTTCGATGAGCCTCTTTCCAATCTTGATGCCAAGATGCGCGTGCAGATGCGCACGGAAATTTCAAAGCTTCATATGCGCCTTTCCGCTACCATGATTTACGTCACTCACGACCAGGTGGAAGCCATGACCATGGGTGACCGAATCACGGTAATGAATGCAGGGAAGATTCAGCAGGTGGCGACTCCCCTGGAAATTTATAATCATCCAAAAAATATTTTTGTCGCTGGTTTCATTGGAAGTCCCACCATGAATTTTTTTGATGGGGTGATTCAGCAGAAGGATGGAAAACTCTGGTTTATTGAAAAGAAGGGGGCTGGAGGGGGCGGGTTTTCAGTTCGCATCGACGAGGATCATGGAATCAAGTTGCAACCGTACATCGGACGAAGTGTGAAGTTTGGGATTCGTCCCGAGGATGTTCACGACAAGCTCTATGCCGGATCGAGTGATCCGTTTCGCATTGTGCAAGCGACGGTGGAGGTGGTGGAGCCGATGGGATCGGAGGTCTATCTCTATTTGAACACGGGTGCCCACAGCTTTATCGCTCGTGTCAGCGTGGCGGAAAAGGCGGACGTCAACCACAAGCTCGACTTTGTTTTCAACATGAAGCGCGGGCACTTCTTCGATCCGACGACGGAATTGACGATTGTGTGATGCATTCATCCCTGGCTTTTCGGCCATGGCTTTCCTCGTGAGGGGGTAAATTTTAACGACAGATCAGTGCTGTTTCCACTCCGCTGCGGGGTTTTCCGCGTCCTTGCTCTTGTCGAGGGGGTCGTATTTTTCGGCGAGTCCAAGTTCGAAAGCCTCATTGGCCGGGTTGCGGGCATAACCGCGGTATTGGCTATGGCAGCGATAGCAGACGGTCACTTCCCCGAGCATGAAGTAGAGCAGATAGTCGGCGGCGGCGGCGGCGCCCAGGACCAGGAAGGAAGAGACGACGAAACCCTTTCCGTAAAAGATCAGACTGAGGATGGCGGCGGCGATAAAAATCCCGGCGCCCAGGGTCCGATTGAAGTCTTTCTGAACGTAAAGTTTTTCCAGTCCGCAAATGGCGCATTGATCCACGATGTTCGCGGTTCGCATGGCGTCGGTGAGGCGGAGGGGGATGTCCTTCTCGCATTTGGGGCAGGGCGATTGGTTCAGGGAAAGATCGCGAAAACTGAGTTCAGTGGAGCAGTGTGGGCAGCGAAAGGAAATCGTCATCGCAATTAGGGGTTGAAATGAAACTGAATCGCGATTTTGCTGGGGAACTGCCATGAGATCAATGTTGAAAGCCTTTCCCTGCGATTTGGTCCGGATGGAGGCCGGAAAATCCAGGTGAAGGATCAGGTGCTCTATTCAACCGCCAGCCCCCTCAATCGCGGGGGAATGGGGACGATTGCATGGCATGCCAGTCGCGCCCTCCAACAGGCGGGCCTCCTTGCCAGGGTGCTGGCCCCGGAGGTGGGTGGTGCCGGTGAACTTTCAGATCGCGCCCAAGGGCTTCCATGGGCATTTGAGAGGACCGCTGCGGTGATGAACCGGTTGGGATGGCATTCCTGGAAGGATTCGTTTTTCGATCGTTGGGCTTCGGAGTGGCTTGAGCCCGGAATGCATTTTTATGGGTGGCTGCATCAGTCTCTGGCGTCCATCCGCCGGTGCCGGAAGCTCGGGGGAAGAACGTTTGTGGATCGCGGCTCAGTCGAGCCACGCCTTCAGCAACGCTGGCTGATGGAGGAGTACGCCAGGCACGGGCTCACGGCAGATCCAATCGCACCGGCGAGCGTGCGTCGGATGGTGGAGGAAGCGGAGGAGGTGGATGTGATCGTCACGCCATCCGTTCTTGTGGCGGATTCCTATGTGGGTGCGGGATATCGGGAATGCAAAATCCGGGTCAATCCCCTTGGGATTGATACAAGGATGTTTAAGCCTCCTGAGAATTGTCGGCGGGAGGGCGGAATTCGATTTGTGTTCGTTGGCCAGCTCTCCATTCAGAAGGGGCTTCCGGATCTGCTTCTGGCCTGGAAGAGGCTCGCGCTTCCCAGGGCGGAACTTGTCCTGGCTGGGGTGATCCCCCCGAAGGAACGTTCCGTCATTGAGCCCCTGCTGAAGGGCGCGGTCGGGGTGACGTGGAACGGTCATTGCGAGCAGGTGCCCAGATTGCTCCAGGAGTGTGATGTATTGATTCTTCCCTCGGCTCAGGATGGTTTCGGATCTGTAGTGCTTGAAGCGATGGCGTGCGGGCTTCCCGTCATCATTTCGGACCGTGTGGGTTCCCGTGATGCGGTGCGTGAGGGGGAGAATGGGTTTGTGTTTCCGTTCGGGCGTCGCAACATTCTTGAGGAAAGGATGCATTGGTTTGCCGGGGATCGGACCCAAGTTGAAGGAATGCGAAAGGCGGCCCGGGAAACGGCGGAGCGTTACTCCTGGGAAAGTTATGGCCGCCGTCTGGTTTCTATGATTCAACAAAGGATTGCGTCATGAATCAGGCTATTTCACAGGTTCGCATGGGGTGGGAGGAATCCGTTCGCAATCTTGCCCGGGTGCTTCTCATCGGCTACGCGGTGGTTCTGCCGATTCGTGGCACTGCGGCGTTGCAATCGACGCTTTTATTATCCGGTTTTATGGGGTTGATCGTGGCGGAGCATGGACAGTGGAATCGTATTTGGCCTTATTGGAGGGATAGTGCCCGTCCGTTGATTCTCTTTTCCCTCTGGATTCTAATGACCTGCTTTTTCTGGAAGCCTCCGGAGTATCACGAGTGGGATCCTGCAAGTCTTTCCGTGAAGCAGCCCATGTTCAGCCTGAATCTCTGGCGCCGGGATATTCTCCAGCCCATGGTCGCCCTGGTGTGTGCCGCCTGGGGTTTCCGTCACATGGATTGGAGGCGCGGTTTGTTTCTGTCTCAGGGCGTTCTTCTCATGGCGCTTCTGATGATGGCCTTGTCGCAATATTTTGTGGGGGAGTTTCATGGAGACATCCTGAATTTCGGCACTCTTCAGGTTCGTGGCCTGTCCCGGGACAACATCTTTTTTTCCTACGTGCTTTTCCTTCTCACGCCTGCGGCGGTGTGGCTGGTATTGAATCCAAAGCCTGGTTGGGCAAACTGGTTCAGCTGGTTGATGCTTCTGGTTCTTTTCTTTCTCATTTTTCTCAACAAGAGGCGGGGGACATGGATGGCGGTTTATGTGGAGCTGCTTTTCATCGCCTGGTGGCTGGGACGGAAATATTTTGTCACATTTTTCCTGGGAAGTCTGATATTTTTGGGATCAGCCGTTGCCCTGCGTCCCCAGTGGTTTCAGAGGGATTATGACACCCAGCAAACGGGACGGATTGAAATCATGAAGGACGTTTTTCCTTTGATTGAGAGGCATCCCTGGCTTGGGGTGGGATTTGGGAAGGACACCGTCGTCAAACACTACTGGCATGAAATCTACCAGCATGCGCACAACAATTTTGCCAATGTCGCCATCGAGCTTGGAATTCCCGGGCTTGTACTCTGGCTGGGGGTGTTGGGGGCCTATGCCTTGAGGTTCTGGAGAAATCGTGATTCGGGCTGGGGTGCGCGACTCGGATTCGCGTTTGTGATCGGTTTTTGTGTTCGCAATCTGACGGACGACGTTTGGATCTCCAGCAATGCGGAACTCTTCTGGCTGACGACAGGGGTGCTGCTTTCGGAAATCGAGGTGCGACGATGAGTTCCAGATCCCCTGTCTGGCTTCTATGGGAGAGGCGCCTTCTTCTGCTTCTTCTCTATCTTTTGCCGCTGCATGAAGCGTCCAAGAATATTGTGTGGGGGCTTCTTGTCGGATCGTGGCTCCTACGATGCCTCACACGGGATGGATTTCCACCTCTTGGCCGGATGGGTGCGATGGTGGGATTGTGGCTGGCAGCGGGAATCTGGTCGTCCTGTTTTGCCATCGAACCGTATTCCAGTTGGAAGGGATGGTGGGATATGGCGAGAGGGGGATTGGTGTTTGGGGTTGCGGCGGATCATTTGAGGGATGAGCGGTTTCGTATCACGTTTCTGTGGAATCTCTTGATTGCAACGGGAATTGCCTCGTGCATTGCCTGGTGGGACTACGCATGGAAGATCCAAGCACTCCATGAAATCGGAAAGCCCTCGGGGCACGTGCGTGTGGAGGTGCGTTCCGTTGGACACTTCAATCAGAGTGGTATTTTTCTGGCCATGGCATGGATGGTGGCCCTTGTCGTCTCGTTGGATCGGAAAATTTTCCATGGGTCATGGCTGGGGCGGGCTGCCACCGTTGCCATTGGGTTTGCCCTGCTTGGCACCACCGCCCGTTTTACGATTCTCACCTGCGGGGTCGCGACCTTTCTGATCCTTCTTTTCCGCAGGCCGCCCCGATGGCTTTTTGTTTTCTTTGCCGTGGCCGCGGTGCTGGCGCTGGGGGCGGTGGCAAGCAGTGCGAGTTTGCGGGGACGGCTCTTTTTTCAGGGGTCATTTCATCATCGTTTGACTTTCTGGATCAGCGCTTGGGATGCTGTGCAACCGAGATTGTGGACCGGCGTGGGATTGAATAATTTTCGGAACATCCCGCTTCACACCGAGGATCCCTCAGCTGTGGGAACAATCGATCACGCGCATAACCTTTATTTCAACACCCTTGCCCAGATGGGGTTGCCCGGAATGGTGGCCTTGCTGGGGATGCTGGCCGCGATGGGGGGCGTCATCTGGCGCCACGGAAGGGAATGGGGACGGGGAGATGGGATCTTCCTTTCCACGGCAGGCGTGTGGTTCATCATTGCAGGAGCGGGACTGAGCAACACGACGCTTCACCACGAGATGAGTGTGCTCTTTTTTCTGATGATGGGGCTTGCCCAGGCTGCGATTACAGACCGGCGAAGCGCTTCAGATATTTGATCGAGACTTCAAAGGGCTTGGGCAGGGGGGAGGTGATGGTGAGAGGCTCCCGTGTGATGGGATGGCGGATGGTCAGACTCTCCGCGTGCAATCCGAGGCGGCCCAAAAGGGGGCGTTCCTCTTCCTTCTCCTTGTGTTTGTAGCCGCGCTTGATATCCGAAAGCATCAGGGGCTTTCCATCGCCGTACATGGGATCTGCGACGACGGGGGAACGGATGGAGGTGAGATGGACGCGGATTTGGTGCATGCGTCCCGTGATGGGAAACAATTCCACGAGGGCATAGCCTCTCCAGCGTGTGAGAACTTTGAGTTGCGTTTCCGCCGCCTTGCCACCGCTGCGGTTGGAACGCATCCGGCCGACCTGGCGGGGGTCTTCGCTCAACGGGCGGTCAATGGTCATCTCGTCCTCCGGGGGCGCGCCCCGGGTGATGGCGAGATAGCGCTTCTTCACCCGGCGCTCCTGAAACTCGCCGGTAAGAAAATCGTGGGAGCGCTTCTCCTTGGAGCAGAGAAGGACCCCGCTGGTCTCGAAATCGAGGCGGTGTACATTAAAGATTTCGGGGGACAGGTGGGAGTGAACCTGATCCATCAGGTTCTCACGATCCTTGTCCCAGCGATCCGGCGCCACGAGGAGACCGCTCGGCTTGTCGAATGCAAGGAGAACGTCGTCTTCAAAGAGGATGGGGGGCAGTTTGGCCATACTGGCAGCATGGAGTAGAATGGGACGGGAGACAAGACAGGGTGATGGGGTTTTTGTTCTTTTGCTTTTGGGTGAGGGTGACTACGCTGGTGGAATGATTGCACGTTACTCCCGTCCGGAGATGTCCGGAATTTGGACTGAACAGAACAAACTCGCGATCTGGTTGCAGATCGAGGTGCTGGCCTGCGAGGGGCGGCATAAAATTTTACGCGAAATCCCGGCCAGGGATCTTGCCATCATTAAGAAACGAGCGGGGTTCGATGTGAACCGGTGCCGCGAGATCGAGAAGCGGACGAATCATGACGTGATCGCCTTCCTTGAAAATGTCGCCGAGTACGTGGGCAAGGAGCCGGCCCGGCATATTCACCAGGGTCTGACGTCGAGCGATCTTCTTGATACCACGCTGGCGGTTCAAATGCGTCAAAGCGCGGAAATTCTTCTGGTGGGGGTGGAAAAACTTCGGGCGGTCATTGCACGCCGGGCACACGAGCATGCGATGACTCCAATGATGGGGCGGACCCATGGGGTGCATGCAGAACCCATCACCTTCGGATTAAAGCTGGCGTTGATGTTCGACGAATTTGGACGCGCATTCCGGCGTCTCGCCCTTGCGAAAGAGATTGTCTCCGTAGGCAAGCTTTCCGGGGCGGTGGGAACGCGTGCGCATTTTCATCCCAAAGTGGAGGAATATGTCTGCCGCAAGCTCGAGCTCTATCCCGCGGTTCTCGCCACTCAGGTGGTGCAGCGGGATATCCATTCAGATTTCATGTCCGCAGTGGCCTTGACTGCCGCATCCATTGAGCGCTGGTGTACGGAGTTTCGCCATCTCCAGCGCACGGAGGTGCTTGAGGCAGAGGAGTTTTTTTCCAAGGGACAAAAGGGATCCAGTGCGATGCCGCACAAGCGCAATCCCATCACTGCCGAGCGGCTTTGCGGCCTGGCCCGGGTGATTCGGGGGAATCTGGTCGCCTCTTTGGAAAATATTCCACTCTGGCATGAACGGGATATTTCGCACTCAAGTGTGGAGCGCATCATTCTTCCGGATTCCTGTGTCCTTCTGGATTACATGCTCGCGGAGCTGACGAATCTTGTTGAGAAGTTGAAGGTCTATCCTGAAAATATGAAGCGCAACATGAAGCGGTCCAAGGGGCTTCACAACTCCCAGAGAGTGCTTCTCGCGCTGACCGATAAGGGGCTGCCCCGGCAGGAGGCCTATGAGCTTGTACAGGAATATGCGATGAAGGCATGGCAGGAATCAGGTGAGGAGGATTTTTTCGATCACTTGAAAAAGAACGCCCGAATTCGCAAGCTTTTCCGTCCGCAGGAGCTGAAGGCGTTGGCCGACGATTCCGCTCATTTCCGTCACATCAAACAGACGTTCAAACGTTTGGGGCTTTAGGAATTCAAAATGGCACGGCACACCGGCCCGGTGCGCCGCGGTCGTGCCGGCGGCACGACCCTACCTCGGAGCATTGGCTAGACGGTTCAGAACCCGGTCTTTTCCCAATACTTCCAGCATGTGATAGAGGCTGGGGCCGACGGATCGTCCGCTGCAGGCGACACGGCAGGGATGGATGAATTCCCCGGTCTTGCAGCCTTTTTCCGCGGCGAGCGCCTTCAAGTCGGCTTCCAATTGCGCGGCGGTCCACGTTGCGGTGGTGCCATATTTTGCATGAAGTTCCTTCAGGCGATCCCGGGCTCCGGGTTTGTTCAGCGTTTTTTCAACGGCCTCGGGATCAAGGTCGATCGAGTCCTTGAAGAAATAGGAGGTCCAGATGGGAAGATCGGAAAGAAGTTTGATCTTCTCCTTCACGATGCCAAGCACACTGCGCATGAATGCGGAATCCGTGGTGTCGGTGATGATTTTTTTCTCAAGCAGGATGGGACGGGAAAGTTCCTCGAAACGGTCGAGGGACATCTGGGTGATGTATTGGCCGTTCATCCAGTGGAGTTTATCCATATCGAAACGGGCGTTGTGACGATTGACCTGAGGAAGATCAAAGAGACGGATGGTTTCCTGGATTTCAAGAATCTCGCGGTTGTCCTTGGGGGACCATCCGAGGAGGGAGAGGTAATTGCGCACGGATTCCGGGACGAAACCTTTTGCGGAATAGTCGCCCACGGCTGCGCCTTCGTCGCGCTTGCTCATCTTGCTGCCATCCCGGTTGAGGATGAGGGGGATGTGGGCGTAAGCGGGGGGCTTCGCGCCAAAGGCTTCGAACAGCGCGAGATGCTTCGGGGTGTTGGAAAGGTGGTCTTCTCCACGAATGACGTGGGTGATCTTCATCTCCAGATCGTCTACGACGTTGACGAGATGGAAGATGAACGTGCCGTCCGGACGGACGATGGTCATGTCGGGCTCAGGAGTGAGATCGAAGTCGATCGACCCGCAAATGAGATCCGGGACCTGAATGACCTTCTTGGGCATCTTGAAACGGATGGCTCCCTTGTCATCGTAGGCTAGTTTGGCATCGAGAAGTTTCTGGACATAGCTGCGATAAATGTCTTTTCGCTGACTCTGAAAATAGGGTCCGTAATCCCCGCCTTTTTGCGGGCCTTCATCCCAATCCAGGCCGAGCCACTTCATTCCCGTGAAAATGACATCGACAGCCTCCTGCGTATTGCGGGCCTCATCGGTATCCTCGACCCGCAGAACGAAGGTTCCCTGGGTGTGTCGGGCATAGAGCCAGTTAAAAAGGGCGGTGCGGGCGCCTCCCACATGAAGGAGGCCGGTGGGGCTGGGGGCGAAGCGAACACGGGTGGAGCTCATAGAGCCCCCAAGCGTGCTCGGAGAGGTGGACGAGTGGCAAGGAAAAAGAACTGCAGAATTCCCAAAGATGGGTTATGTTATTTCTTAACCGTGCCGGGCAGGCGCGCATGTGAACTCTATGACTTCCGAAACGCCCCCCCTGGATGGACTTTTTGCCCGAATGATGCGGGTGATTCAACGGGATCCCTCGCTCCCGACATTCGCCATCACGGCGGAGAAGCTGTTGGAGCTTTGTAAAAGGGAGGATGTGTCGATGGAGGAGATTGCCGGAGTCGTGAAACTCGACCCGGGGCTGACGGGGAAATATTTGCGACTGGCGAATTCCCCGGCATTTCTGACGACGGAGAAAATCGGAAGTGTGGAGGATGCGCTGGTCCGAATCGGAATGGAAGAGGTGCGAAAACTCGCATCCCTGATTGCAGTGGTCGATGTCTGCCACCATTTTCGAACCAATATAGGGGCTCCGCATATCGACTGGCAGGCGTTCTGGCTGCACAATCTCATGACGGCGCGCCTCACGGAGCAGGTGGCTGGACAGTATCGGGACACTTCGGGGCGAGAACATCTGGCGGGCCTTCTCCACGATGTGGGCAAGCTCTTTTGGGAACACTATTTTCCAACCGAGTTTCAAGTATTGCTCGATCACATCTCCACGAAGTCGTGCGACATGTATGAAGCGGAGTGTTTGTTGTTTGACACCAATCACGCGGATGTGGGTTGGGCCCTTTGCGAACGGTGGTCGCTGGAGCCGGAGATCTGTCGTGCCGTGCGTTTCTATCACGATCCTGGGGCGGCTTATAACAAGGATGACAGTACGGACCTTCAGCCCACTTTTCTTCCAGCCTGCCTTTGTGTGGCCAATGCGCTGTCCAAGGTGGCCTTGAGGCCCGAGATTGACGCCATGCGACTCCCTGAATGGTCTCATTTGGAGAAGTTTCCAAAAACTCGTCCCGTTTCGTTGAATCTGATGCAGGAACTTGAGTTTGCCCAGCACACGATCGACTCCCTTCTTGAGGTGCAGTGCTAGATGGTGGCGTCACGGCGCGCCCGGCGGTCGCGCCCTACCAAAACAGGGTGGGGAGGTGCTTCTTTGAGATCAGTGTTCACCTTAAAAAGCTTGATCCAGCCGGTGTTCCGCTCTATGGTCAGGTTCTTGCTTTTGAGCGAGCGTAGCTCAGCCCGGTAGAGCTCCACCTTGCCAAGGTGGCCGTCGTGGGTTCGAATCCCATCGCTCGCTCCATTTTTATGGTCGTCATGGTTTATGTCCTGTCCTTTGACGATGGCAGTTTTTACGTGGGAATGACGAAGGACATGGATCGTCGGTTGGGCGAACATGAGCGGCGTCAGAGTGTTTCCACCCGGAAACATATTGGACGTTTTCGAGTCATTTACTCAAAAGTGTTTCAAGACTATCCCTCTGCGAGAAAACACGAGATTTTTTTGAAATCCGGCGCTGGTCGAAATTTTCTGGATGAGTTTGTGAAGGGAAAAGCTGTCAAGGTTTAGCCCGTTTCACGGGCTGGCCGTCGTGGGTTCGCCACGTGAAACGTGGTGAAAATCCCATCGCTCGCTCCATTTTTACCTGATCGGAAATGAGGGGGCGATTTACCACGGAGTTCACGGAGGCACAGAGAAAACAAGCAACAATCTTCGATCTTCCCATCTTGGCGGCTTTGCGAGAGACCGGCTGCGTTTGGGTTTGTTCCTGAATGGTAAATTTTAAACGCCTTGCTATTCCTCGTCGGTCCTCAGCTTGGCCAGCACGGAAAAGTCCTCGAGTGTGGTGGTGTCGCCCTTTACTTCCTGACCGGAGGCGACTTCACGGAGAAGTCGGCGCATGATTTTTCCGCTGCGTGTTTTGGGCAGCATGTCACTGAAACGGATATCATCGGGTTTCGCGAGGGAACCGATCTCCTTTCCGACATGGGCCCGCAGTTCCTCCTTCAATTCCGGGGACGGTTTCTCCCCTCCCTTGAGCGTGACGAATGCCACCAAGGCCTGCCCTTTGAGCGCGTCGGGGCGCGCGACAACGGCGGCTTCCGCCACTTTGCGATGTCCGACGAGGGCGCTTTCCACCTCCATGGTACCGAGGCGATGTCCCGCGACGTTGACGACATCGTCGATCCGTCCCATCAGCCAGAAATAACCATCCTTATCCCGGCGCGCGCCATCCCCCGAGAAATAGTATCCCTTGATCTCCGACCAGTACTGTTTTTTGTATCGCTCGGGATCCCCGTAAATTCCTCGCAACATGGATGGCCATGGCTGACGTACGACAAGAAGGCCGCCGACATTGGGAGGGACTTCCTTGCCCTCCTTGTTTACCACCGCTGCGTCGATCCCGAAAAAGGGCAGGGTGGCGGTTCCCGGCTTGGTGGGGGTCACTCCCGGAAGCGGAGTGATCATGATCGATCCGGTCTCCGTCTGCCACCAGGTGTCCACGATTGGGCACCGTTTTTTTCCGATGACGGAGTGATACCACATCCATGCTTCCGGATTGATCGGTTCCCCCACCGTGCCGAGCAGACGCAGAGTGCTCAGGGAATGTTTCATCACGTGGTGTTCCCCCCATTTGATGAAGGCCCGGATGGCGGTGGGGGCGGTGTAGAAGATGGTGACTCCGAATTTGTCGATGATTTCCCAGAATCGACTGGGCTGGGGGTGGTTCGGGGCGCCCTCGTAAAGCAGGGTGGTGGCACCGTTGAGGAGCGCGCCGTACACGCTGTAGGTGTGGCCCGTCACCCACCCGATGTCGGCGGTGCACCAGTAAACATCCTCGTCCCTAAGGTCAAAGACGTACTTTGTGGTAAGGTAGCTGCCCACCATGTAACCCCCGAGGGTATGGAGGATGCCCTTTGGCTTGCCGGTGGATCCGCTCGTATAAAGGATGAAGAGAGGATCCTCGCTGTCGAGAGGGACCGGTTCGCATTCGTAGGATGCGTTCTGCTGAAGCTCATGCCACCAGTGATCGCGGCCGGGTTCCATGTGAACCGGCTGCTCGGTGCGTTTGCAGACGAGGACGTGGTTGATGGAAGGGCACTGGGCTACGGCGGTATCGACATTTTTCTTCAGGTCGATGACGGCGCCCCGCCGCCAGCCTCCGTCGGCGGTGATGACGACACTGGCCTTGCAATCCTGGATGCGGTCCTTGACGGCTTCCGCGCTGAATCCCCCAAAGACCACGCTATGGACGGCGCCGATGCGTGTGCAGGCGAGCATCGCGAATACCGCTTCTGGAATCAACGGCATATAGATGATCACCCGGTCGCCCTTTTTGACACCGAGCGACTTCAGGACATTGGCGAACTGGCATGTCTGGCGCAGCAAACTCGCATAGGGGATGTTGCGGGCTCGGGAAATATGCGGAGTGTCTCCCGGCTCACCTTCCCAGATGAGCGCGACCTTGTTTTTTCGCCATGAGTTCACATGGCGGTCGATGCAGTTGTAGCTCAGATTGGTTTTGCCGCCCACAAACCATTTTGCGTACGGCTCCTTCCAATCCAAAACCTTCTTCCAAGGCTTGAACCAGTGCAGTTCCTTCGCCATCCTTCCCCAGAAAACAGCTGGTTTTCGAATCGACTCGGTGTGCAATTTCCTATACTCAGCCATGCTCTTGATATGCGCCTTTTTGGAAAATGCAGGATCGGGCTTGAAGACCCGTTGTTCATGAAGGACGGAAGTGATGTCAGATTGGGACATGCGAAGACTCCAGGATTAGGTTGAAGTTCTAGAACTAGGTTCATGCAAAATATTCGTCAATGCCTATCTGATCTGTTCTATCAGTTCTGCAAAACCGTCCTTCGCTGGGCATTTCGGGTCTGCTATCGGGTTCGGGTGACGGGATTGGAGCATTGTCCTTCCAGGGGACCTCTACTCCTGGTCTGCAATCACCTGAGCGAATGGGATCCACCCTTTTTCGGGAGCATGCTTCCGTGGCAGGTGAACTGGCTGGCCAAGGTCGAGTTGTTTGAATTATGCGGCGGAAAAATGAACGTGCTTTTTCGAACCCTTCACTGTGTCCCGGTGGATCGGGAAAAAGCCGACTTGAGCGCCATCAAACAGGTCGTGAAACTATTGCGACAAGAGCGCCCTGTGGTCGTTTTTGCCGAAGGAGGAGTTCGTACGGATGAAACTTCTTTATTGGGAAGCCGTCCGGAGTTGAAGGAGGGGGCCGCTGCCATGGCGATTTTATCGGGATCTCCCATCCAACCCGCCCTTCTCAATGGAACCATTCAGGCGTACAAGGGGCGGAACTGGTGGTTCCGTCGATGCCAGCTTGAATTGGTCCTTGGACCTGTGTTTCGTCTGGAAACCAAAGATCGTGCGGAAGCGACACAGCTCATCCTAGAGAAAATGCTGGCACTGAAACCGCAGCTCGCCCAACAGACCATTTGCTAGGAGAGAAGTGGAGCCGAAGATGGGGATCGAACCCATGACCTACGGTTTACGAAACCGTTGCTCTGCCGCTGAGCTACTTCGGCGCAAAATCTTGGGGAAACAACGACTGGAAAGTTGATTCACCCCTCCTGCAGATCCTCATTTTGTATACGCCATACGGGATCCCTTCGCAACGAAAACCTCGGCGCGGAAACACCCCGGTGGGGCTATGCCAAAATGAAAGCCCAGGGCGGGCTTATTTACTTGTCTGGGATCGAAAGCTTGTTGTCTTGGAACAACTCGAAGTCGATCATGGCTTTTTCGACGCGACTGGTAAATTGGTCATGCATAAACTCGGATTGAACCATGTGTTCGGCATGATCGATGATTTTTTGAACAAGGCCTTTGTTGGTGATAATGGCCTTGATTCCCCGAACCAGGCCATCAATATCTCCAGGTTGGTATTGGATACAGTTTTCTCCGTGTTTTAAAGTCTCCAGACTTCCCCCCGCTGCAGAACACACACATGGGGTTCGACAGTACATGGCTTCCAGGTAAGTCTGGCCATGTCCTTCATCCCAGTTGGAGGAAAAAACAAAAATGGACGCGCCACAATACAGTTCCCATTTTTGCGGTTCATCTACCCTCCCTAGGAAAAATACTTGATGACCAATTCCGTGTTTTTCCACCTGGGAAACAAGTTCTTTCTTATAAGTCATATCATTTTCGAATCCCGCGATTTTCAATTCGAATGGAATGTCTGGGTGATCCTTCTTCAAGCGGGCTAATGCTTCGATGATGTCGTGGATTCCTTTGACACGCTCGATTCGTCCGATAAAAAGGAGCGAAACTCGATTTTCAGGTTTCGTATTCCTTGGCATTGCATTTGGAGGACGGATCCCGACCCGCACGACTTTGCTTTTTTGAATGGTGACGGTGGCTGGTTGCAGTTTAAGGGTGTGCAAACTATTGCTTAAAGCGTATTGAACGCGTTGGGGGCCAAAAAATATCAGGATTCCGGCTATGTGGCGAAGCCAGCCCCGCCATCCCTGGCAGCGTTCCCCAATATTGAAGGAATGGAGATCGTGAACAAAGGCTAAGGTTGGGCGCATCCATTGGGCCGCCATAAGGGGGCCGAAATTCACCCGCTTTAAATCGCTGATGAAAATCACATGAGGCTTAAACCTCCAGATGGCAAAAAAGGTTTTGATGAAATTTCCCAACATGTACCAAGCCCCGATGACCATGCTTTTGGGATCTTGCTTCAACCTGTCCGGATATGGGGTCCAAAGTTTTAACCATGGAAAGACGTGCTTCGGATGCCTGTGATTGGATTTCGAAGTCAACACGGCAACCTCATGGCTTCGCATGAAGCCGGCTACGAGATTCTGGGTGAGAATCTCAGCGCCACCGAAGGAATTCGGGGGATAAAGGTTGGAGACTACAAGAATCTTCATTCAAGGTTTTTTTAACGGACTGGTCATCAACCCTTCTTTGAAACGAGGCAGTCACCGGGAAGGCGCCCATTTACCTTTAAAATTGGAACAAACGCCAAGTCTCCCTTCAAGAATAAAGCTTTTCACTCGTGGGAGGCGAGGCGTCTTCAGGTCATGAATTTTTTCAATAAGCCATAATTTTATGAAATGTGAATTCAATTTTTAATCCACTCTTGATTTCCATGTTGCTTCCATTTGGTCCGGCAAGATGCTGAATCAGAAGATGATATCATTGTCTGGCTGGATTCATTTTGATTGATGCTTGCAATTGTTGACAAAGCTGAAAGGGGTTCATCATTGCTTTGTATCTGCCTGATTGACAACATTTTGCTTATTTGCGTAAATGAACACCCGGCTTTTTTCTGGCTCAAAAATTTCAAATGACACTCTTGAAAAAACGTGATGAGGCAACCGTTCCGGAAGAGCAAACGGAAATCGGATGGTATTGCGCCCGCACGAAACCTAAGCATGAGCACATTGCGGCGGCCAACATGCGCCGAAAACTTGGACTGGAGGTGTTTCATCCCCGTTTGCGGATCGAGCGAAGGACCCGACGCGGCATGGTACGTGTCAATGAACCTCTTTTTCCGTGCTATGTCTTTGTCCGTTGCGCGATGCCCCAGCGTTTGAATGAAGTTCAGCACACGGTGGGGGTTTGTTCCGTGGTGCGTTTCAACCAGCGCATGCCGACAGTGTCCGATGCCGTGATCGAGGATTTGAAGAGTTGTTTTGATCAGGGTGAGACGAAGGTCGTCCGGGATTTGTTTGCAGAAGGAAAGGAAGTTTTTATCGGGCAGGGTGCCTTTGCGGGTTGGAATGCACGGGTGATGAGGGTTTTACCTTCTCGAGAGCGTGTGGAGGTGTTGCTTGAGCTTTTGGGACGTCTCATTCACGTGGAAGTGGACCAGACGTCGATCGCGTTGAAGAAACGCGATCTTGCGGACCTCGCGCCGGAATTGGCGGCCCGGGATTGATGGAGAGAACAACATAAGGACTGTGCGTTCAGTTCTAGGGAATGAGGGAGCATGCAGGTTGACGAAAATGAGATTCGTTCAACAAGTGCGGAGCCTTGTTTAAATTAACTTAAAAATCTTTTCCATTTACGGATGTTGGAACGTCTGTTTGATTTTTTTTATGATCTGTCCCGCTAATGACGCCGGTTTGTCCGAAGTCCCGCTTCAGGCGCCGGATGCCGCTCCCTTGTGGAAGCGGTTGCTGGATCTTGCGTTGATTGTCGTGTGTCTGCCCGTGTTGTTTCCCCTCATGTCGGTGATAGCGGTCCTGATCAAATGTGTGTCAAAAGGGCCGGTGCTTTTCCGTCAGACCCGGGTGGGGGTGCACGGAAAAAAATTCACCTGTCTTAAATTTCGCACGATGACGGCGGGGGCGGACACCTCCGTCCATCAGGGACATCTGGCCCGGTTGATGGAGTCGAACGTGCCGATGAAAAAGATGGATCTCAAGGATTCGCGTTTGATTCCGATGGGACTTGGTCTGCGGTTGACTGGCCTGGATGAATTGCCCCAAGTGATCAATGTCCTTCGCGGCGAGATGAGCCTGGTGGGCCCGCGTCCGTGTCTTCCCTTTGAGTACGATCGATACCTTCCCTGGCAGCGAGAGCGTTTTCACGCGCTTCCGGGTTTGACAGGGCTCTGGCAGGTGAGTGGAAAGAATCGAACCACATTCGAGGAGATGGTTGCCCTGGATATCCGTTATGCCCGAGAAAAGTCCCTGTGGATGGATCTGAAGATTGTTTCTGGCACGGTGCCGGCCCTTTTCCAGCAGGTGCTGGATGCCCGGCGGGAAAAGGCAAAACATCGGCTCCCAGGCGAATCGATGTCTCGCGTCAATGGTCCGCGTACGGGTGGATTGAAACAGGAATTTTCTGAAGTCCCCTGAAAAAAACAAGGCCTCGCCCAAGCGGGGCCGTCCAATGAACAAAAGAGCAATTATGAGCAAACCGATCAATGTGGGTGTGGTGGGCTGTGGCTATTGGGGGCCGAACCTGGTCAGGAACTTTCGTTCTCTTCCGGGATGCCAGCTGAAAATGATGTGCGACCTGAGTGAAAAGCGATTGAAGCACCTGCACTCGCTCTATCCCGAAGTGGAGGGGTCGATGGACTACTCCCAGATGCTCAACGGCGGGAATCTGGATGCGGTGGTGATCGCCACAAGCGTGCACTCCCATTTTAAACTGGCCAAGGAGAGCCTTCTTGCCGGAAAGCACACTTTGATTGAGAAGCCCATGGCTTCCTCGGCAGAACAGTGTGAGGAGCTCGTGGATATCGCAAAGAAACAGGGGGTCGTTCTGATGGTGGGACACACCTTTCTCTATTCCCCAGCCGTGCGCAAGTTAAAGGAGATTGTCGAGAGTGGGGATATTGGTGAGATCCGCTACATCTCGGCACGCCGGTTGAGCCTGGGACTTTTTCAGAAGGACATCAACGTCACCTGGGATCTGGCGCCGCACGATCTTTCCATCATCCTGCACATCATTGGCGAGCAGCCGATCAGTCTGAACTGCCGCGGCAACGCGCACATTACACCGGGAATCGAGGATGTGACGACCATGTGCCTTCACTTCCGGAAAGAACGATGTGCCTTCATCCAAAGCAGCTGGCTCGATCCCAGGAAGATCCGGGAGATGACCATTGTCGGAAGCAAGCGGATGATCGTGTACGACGATCTCGCCCTGCAGGAAAAGGTGAAGATTTTCGACGCTCGGGTGGACAAACCACCCCACTACGACACCTTTGCGGAGTTTCACTACGCATATCACCATGGCGATATGTACGTGCCCTTTATCAAACAGGAGGAGCCGTTGAAATCGGAGTGCCAGCACTTCCTGGAGTGCGTTCAACGGCGCGCCACTCCGTTGACGTGCGGACGCCGGGGCCTGGAACTGGTGCGTATTCTTGAAGCTTCCACGGAATCGTTGAAACGGGATGGTGCTCCCGTCGATTTGACTCAGGATCGTTCAAAATGGATGACGCGTTCGGTGGAGGGGGCTCATGTAAAAGATCTCCATCGGATGAAGTCAAAAGCCGGGGGCCGCCGTCGTAAACTTGTGCAGGATTTAACGTCGAGGTAAGTGGGCTACCGCAAAGCCGCAAAAATTTAACCACGGACAAGCACGGATGAAACACGGAGATATCGGCGTTTCGCTCACCAAACGCCAACGGGTTCATAAAAAGAAATAGAATCTAAACCTTCGTGCTCTTCGTGAACTTCGTGGTAAATCCCGAAGACGCTTAACACCACAGATTTGAAAGAAGGGGTTCTCGCAAAGGCGCAAATCGACGCAAAGATGAATCTGAAACACACCGGGATTTTTGGAGGGCGACGCTCTGTTGTCGCCTTCTAATAAAAGTGGCGACGACGGAGCGTCGCCCTCCAGTAAAACAGTAACAACCATGACGCATTCATTCTCCAGTTTGCAGCAGATAGCGCCCGATGTGAAGTTGGGCAAAAATGTCCGTATTTACGGGCCGGTCAATCTCTACGGTTGTGAGATCGGGGATGAATCAAAAATCGGATCCTTTGTGGAGATTCAAAAAGGTGTGCGGATCGGAAGTCGCTGCAAGATTTCGAGCCATTCGTTCCTATGTGAAGGTGTCACGCTTGAGGACGAGGTTTTCATTGGCCACAACGTGACCTTCACAAACGACCTTTTTCCCCGTTCGACGAATGAGAAGGGAGAATTGCAGACCAGTGAGGATTGGGAGTGTGTGGAAACGGTCGTCAAACGGGGCGCTTCGATTGGGTCGGGGGTCACCCTGCTGTGTGGAATCACCGTGGGAGAGCACGCCATGGTTGGTGCGGGCAGTGTGGTGACGAAGGACGTTCCTGCGGGCGCTGTGGTGGCTGGGAATCCCGCCCGCATCATGCGGACGATTCCCGAGAAATCGTCCCCAAAATCTTGATCCAAAAGTATGGCCTGTTCCCTGATTTTGTTATCTGTAGCGGCGGCCTGTGACCGCCGATCGGCACTCATAGAGCGCCGCTACAGCATGGAATCCTCAAAATGGAACCACATGCAGGGTTGTGACGGAACGCGGTTCTCCTGCGAATCGGGAGGGGGAGGAGTATGAGTGTTTCCCATGTGGCCCATCCCTGGTATCGGACCCGAAGTTTTGGTTCGGATTCCTCCGTGCAGGAAATCGCGGGAGAGGGTGTTTTCCGGACTAATCCCCTTGAGGAAACCGAATGGGACACTCTTGTGTCTGCGTTTCCGAACCACTCCTTTTTTCACAGTGCCGCCTGGGCCCGGGTTTTGAGGGATACCTACGGTTATTCTCCTGTCTATTTCACGGTTCGTGATTCGGAGGGTTTCAAGGCGGTGCTGCCCTTGATGGAAGTGAGGAGCTGGCTGACGGGAACTCGAGGTGTGTCACTTCCTTTTACGGATGAATGTGATCCGCTTTGTTTCGATTCCATTACCTACCGACGTCTGTTTCAGGAAGCGATGGAATATGGGGGGCGAAATGGATGGAAATACCTGGAATGTCGTGGTGGGGTATTTCTTTTACCGGAAGCATCTCCATCCACTTCGTTTTATTCTCATCATCTTATCCTGAAGGATGATGAAGAGACCCTTTTCAAGGAATACCACACCACCCTTCGACAAACCGTTCGAAAGGCGCGGAAGAGTGGGATGACGGTGGAGATATCGACAGGGATGGATGCGGTGAGGGATTTTTACAAACTTCAGGCGGGGACTCGGCGCAAACATGGACTACCTCCACAACCCTTTCGTTTTTTTCAAAAAATTCACGAACATGTCCTTTCTGCTAATCATGGGTTTGTCGTGATCGTGAGACATATGGCCCGGCCCATCGCAGGAGCGGTCTTTTTTCACATGGGAAAGAGGGCGGTTTATAAATATGCGGCTTCGGATGAAAAATTTCGAAACCTCGGAGGCAGTCCCTTCGCTGTGTCCGAGGCCATCAAGTGGTATGTGCACCATGGTTTTGAACGCCTGGATTTCGGTCGTACCTCCCTGGAAAATGAAGGGCTTCGTCAATTCAAACAGAAATGGGGAACGCAGGAGGAACAACTCGATTACATGCGCTATCAAATGAAAACCGGGGATTTTGTCCAGGTTGGGGATGAGGTTTTTGGATGGCACAATCGTGTGTTTCAGACGATGCCCCCGTTTGCCTCACGGCTTGTTGGGAGGGCCCTTTACAAACATGTGGCCTGACAGGGATGGCCCACGGATGAAACACGGGACCCGGGTTTGAAAAGAAGGGCTCGCGCAAAGACGCAAAGGAACTAAAGGTTAAGCCACGGATAACCACGGAGATATCAGGGTTTGGCTCACCAAATGCCAACGAATTCAGGAATAGAAATGGAATTTGAGACTTCGTGCTCTTCGCGCCCTTCGTGGTAAATTTGAAAAGAGGCTCTCGAAGACGCAGAGCCACACAAAGTAAAGTTTTTCAGAAAGATCCAATATGAATGCAACCCAACCTTCGAAAAAGCCGGGGATGACCCTGGGGGACATCTATTTTGTTCTCTTTCGTCACAAGAGAACGATTCTTCTCTGTTCCCTGATGGGTTTCTATACAGCCATTGCATTCTATTTCGTCAAGCGGCCGCCGTATCGCTCCGAAGCCAAGTTATTCATCCGGTACGTGCTCGATAACCGATCCAAGAGTTCACCAGACTCCGATTCAAAGGTGATGTCGCCCGATGAGCGCGGGGACAATATCATTAATTCGGAGGTCGAGATCCTGACGAGTCTGGACCTGGCTCAAAAAGTGGCCGATACGATCGGGCCGGCTAAAATTCTCGCGAAGCTGGGTGGGGGAAACGATCCGATCAAGGCGGCCAAGGCGGTGCAGAAAAGTCTTTTGGTGGAACCCCCCAGAAAGAGTAGTGTGATCCGTCTGGCGTTTCAGCACCCGGATTCGAAGATTGTTCAGCCTGTTCTTGGGTTGATTATTGACAACTATTTGAAGCGGCATGCGGAGGTGCACCGGGAGGTGGGAATGTCCGAGGATTTCCTCATTCAGGAAACTGAGCGTTTGCGTGCACGCCTGAGCCAGACGGAGGATGAACTTTCGAAAGCCTATCGTAAGGCGGGAGTGATCTCGGTGGACGACGCCAAAAAGGCTTATACGGAGCAGCTTTCCAAGATCCACGAGGAGCTCTTTAATGCCGAAGCGGAGCTTGCCGAACAAAATGCGATTCGGGAGCTGACCACCAAGGCCCCTGAAAAAACCGAGGCGGCGGCGGAAACGAGCATTGGTTCGGCTCGAATTAACGACTACCTGGCTCTCGTCACGCGCCTGGATCTCCTTCGAAAGCGGGAGCAGGAGTTGCTGACCCAGTTTACAGGCGAAAACAAACTGGTGCGTGTCGTGCGCCAGCAGATCGCCCAGACGGAAACGGAAAAGAAGGGGATGGAAGCGGCAAGCCCCGGACTGGTTACCCTTGATCTTGTTGCCCGAAGTCGTGGTGGAAACCCCACAAATGATCCGTTGACGGATTTCACTCGCAGCGCTGCCCTTCAGGCCCGGATCAAGGTGTTGAACGCCCAGCTCGAACAGGTACGGACTGCGATGTTGAACCTGAGTGAAATGGACATGACCATTGAGGATCTTCAACGGAAAAAGGCCCTTGAGGAGGCGAACTATCGTACCTTTTCGGCAAGCCTCGAGCAGTCCCGCATTGATGAAGCCCTTGGCTCGGGACGCATCGCCAACATCAGCAAAATTCAGGCTCCCTCGCCTCCCTTCCGGGATTGGTCAAAATTTCTCAAACTCGCTGCAGGGCTTGGATTTGGAGGAATCTTTATCGGACTGGGTTACTCCTTCCTCGTCGAGCTCTACCTGGATAGATCGGTCAAACGGCCCATTGAAGTCGAAACGCGTCTGAATGTGCCGCTGTTGCTCTCCATTCCTGATGTACAATGGAATGGACATCGTCGGTTTGCACGATTGACTCGAAAGCAACGTCTACTCCTCAAAAATGGGTCCGCTTCCTCCGAAGTGGTGACTGAAGCTGGGACAGAAAATGGAGCGCTTGTGACGGGGGCCAAATCCAAGGAGAATGGTGCCTTGCAGCCGTTTTACGAAGCGCTACGAGATCGTCTTCTGACGCATTTTGAGACGCGAAACCTCACGCATACGCCCAAATTGATTGCGGTGACCGGTCTCGATAAAAATGCCGGGGTGAGTACCATTGCGTCAGGTCTAGCCGCATGTCTTTCCGAAACGGGGGACGGAGATATCCTTCTTGTAGATATGAATCCGGGACATGCTTCTGCCCTTGAATTTCAGAGAAATGGGGATGTCCTTGGGCTCGAGAACGCATTGGATGGACGGGACGACGTCCAGGTACAAGACAGGCTTTTTGTAGTGGGAGAGGGAACGGAGCGCAATCGTTCCCCCCGCATTCTGCACATGATGCCCAAACTCCGAGCAAGCAACTACGACTTCATCATCTTCGACATGCCGCCCATCAACCAGACAAGCATCACGCCTCGCCTTGCGGCCTTTATGGATACGGTGATGTTGGTGGTCGAATCAGAAAAGACAAACATGGATACCGCCGTGCAGGCGGTCGCCTTGCTTCCCGGACAGAGCGCCAACACGGTGGCCGTCCTGAACAAGGTGCGCAATTATGTGCCCACGCGCCTGCATCAGGAGTTTTTGAGCCTTTCGTGAAACATGGGATAAGTGATGGCTCTCGCAAAGACGCAAAGGTGGGCAACGGATGAAATATCGAAATGTCGGTGTTTGGTTAACCAAACGTCAATGGGTTCATGGGACGAGATTAAAATCTGAACCTTCGTGCTCTTCGTGAACTTCGTGGTAAATCCCGGAGATGTGAAAAAGGCACTCGCTAAGACGCAAAGATGAACAAACTGCGAATGGCCCCCGTCAGGCACAGACTTTCATGCTGAAGAACCGAATTTATTATAGTGTCAAACCCTACCTGCCCTGGAGGGTTGGAATGGCCATGAAACGATCGATTGCGATGCGAAAGCGTCGCATCCATGCAACCACATGGCCGATTGACGAATCTGCAGGAACGAAGCCCCCTGACTGGAAAGGCTGGCCCGATGGAAAGCAGTTTGCATTCGTTCTAACCCATGACGTGGAAGGCGCAGAAGGTTTGGCAAAATGTCGGAAACTGATGGAGCTCGAAATGGAAATGGGGTTTCGCTCCTGTTTCAACTTTGTTCCTGAAGGCAATTATCGTGTTCCTGCGGAATTCCGAAAAGAGCTTGAGCAGAATGGTTTTGAGGTGGG
>CAYYYL010000027.1:0-35979 GCA_964475835.1 uncultured Verrucomicrobiota bacterium
TATTGTAGCCATACGTCGCCGTCACACCGCGAGCCCAAGTGCGGGTTTTCACGCGTCCGGCGGGTGTATACGTGTAGGTGGGTCCTTTTCCATCGGCGTAGAGTTTGGAGATCAGGAGTCCCGTGGCGGGATGGTAGTTCCATGTCGTGAGACCTGTTCCCGCAAGAAGGGTCTTCAGGCGCCCCTGACCGTCATAGGTGTATTGCGTGGGATAAACGCGTGTGCCGGAAACATCCTTCTTCTCTCCGGTGTCATGGTAATGGGTGGTCTGGATGCCCCCGTTGGGCAGCGTTTGGGTCGCCACACGTCCCATGTTGTCGTAGGTAAAGGAAGTGGTTTGGACAGGATTAACAGGAAGGACGGGATTACTGAGGGTCTGGTCCTTTACCTGATCGTCATTGAAATAAGTCTGGGTGGTGGTGATGCCACGGGCGTCGGTGGACGTGCTGACTCGCCCATGGGGGTCATAGGTGTATGAGTTGAACGTAGAAGGTTGAAAGTTGAAAGTAAGGAAGCCGTTCTGAAACACATTGGTTCCAGTGGTGCCATCGGGATAGGTGACAATGGAGCGGCGGCCTCCGACGTGGTCGTAGATGGTTTGCGCATGGGTGGTGAGGCCGTCGCGGGTATTCCATGCTTGAAGGCCATCGGCGCTCACTTCCTCGACGGAGGTTGGGATGCTTGTATTTGCGTTGTCCGTGGTCCAGACGGAGGTGGTCTGCCGCTGGACGGTGGTGGCGTGGGCCGTGGCCACATCGCGTACGGTACGCACGATGCGATCCGTTCCCGCGTAATCGATCACCCCGTTCTGGTTCATGTCGATGGCGGAATATTCCCGTTCCCCTCTTCCATTGTAGGCATGGAGCACGGTGACGCCGTCAGGATCGATCTCCCGGACGAGTTGTCCCAGATTGTTGTAGAAAGATTGTGTCGTGGCGCCTCCCGACTGAACGTTTCGTGAAGGGCGTCCAAGAATATCGCTGTAGGCTTTGACCCATTCCGTTTCACTTCCACCTGCACCAATGCGGATTTCCTTCGTCCAACGCCCAAGGGTATCGACTCCGTAATCGTAACGCAACGGATGGGCGGCCGTCCCCCCCACGCTGACAAGGGAGCCGTCCTGGTGAAACGTCTCGATTCGTGTCGAACCGTTCGGATAGGTCGTTGTACGCACGGTCTGGCCCGAACCATTTTTGGTTTCCGCCATGAGGGTCACGAAATTCATGGCATTGGTGGAAGACACCTGGCGTCCCGCCACATCAAAGCTCGCTCCGGATTGAACGATCTCGGAGTTATCAGATCCTTTTCGTTTCACCTGAGTGACGTGGCCTTCGGCGTCATAGCTTTGCAGGGTGGTGATCCCCGTGCGGGTGACGGCAACCACCCTTTTCAGGGCATCATACACATAGGTGGTGGGGATGCCTTCGCGATCGGTTTCGGATTCGAGACCGCAACAGTTGTAGACCTTTGTCTCAAAGGTGCCGTCGTTGTAGTCGATGCGCGTGGGGCGTCCCAACGCATCCACCTGTGTGGCGGAGGAAGAGAAAAGGAGAAGACCTGTAAGAATATCATAGGACGTTTGCGAAAGTTGTGTCCCGAACTTCTCAACCGTCACCGTGCGCATGCCGTCCACGATATCCGTCTTTGCGGCATTGGGCTGACCGGATTTCACCGTGGTGGTTTTCTGATTTCCGGCAAGCGCATAGTCGTAGATCGTCATCGTGCCATCGGGACGTTGAATGCTCTGAATTTCGCCTTCGAAGACGGATCCAAGAAGATAACGGGTGATCGTAACGAAATTGGAGGGATCGTTCCACGCGGCGCCGATCTTCGAGCAGCGGATGTTCCAATCCTCTCCCGGCTTGTTGACGATGTAACTGCGGGCGACTTCCTGTCCGAGGAGTTTTTCCACCATGGTCACCGAAGGATCGACATCCCCGTAAGTGGTAAGCAAGACGCGACACTGCGATTCCGGAGCTCCCACAGGTGCGTTAAGATATTGCGAAACACGTTTCGTTTCACGTCCGAAAGCGTCGTATTCGTAGCGCTCCCAATATCCCGTGGGATCGATGCGCTGGGAAACGTAACCGTAGCCATTGGTGGAGGCGTCCTGATAGTAGCTCCATGTGGTGGTGAGCGCGGCGCCATCGGGATCCAGCACGCGCGAAATCATGTCGCGGCCCCATGGAAAGAGCTGGTAGCGGCGGACTTCCTTGCGAACCAGTTCGTTGGAGCTTCCTCGAATTTCCGTGGTTTCAGTTTCGTGCAGATTATCCGGATCCCATTGCGAAGACACCGTCTCCTTGCGCAAACCTCCGCCAGTGACGAGCGTCCACTGACTGATCGTCTCGTTTCCGCTGTACGTATATTCGCTGACATTATTATTACCACCCTGCGACTCCGTAAAACGGAGCACGGTGTTGGTGGTGGCTCCGTTGGGATTTTCCACCGTGATCGTTTTAAACGGGGCACCGATAGGCTGATAAATCCCCTGGGCATTGGTGGTGCCGGCATTGGCGGCGGTGAAAAATCGAAGATCGTATTTGTAGGCCGTATTCGTGACCACATCGACAAGGATCTCCGGCGCCAGGATTTGTCGCAAGGTCTGACCCGAGTCGCGGATGCTTTTCACCTTCGTGCTGGCGGCGAGACTAAGATGAGAAGGCGAAGCGAGGTCGGTGCCGGGCGATTCGGAAAACAGAAAAAGCGATCCCATCGAATAACCCAACTCGTCAAATCCAAGGGGTACATCATAGTGGATGCTGGAGACTTCGGCATCGGCGCAAAACTTCTCCACACACTTCTGACAGCGATCACCGGAGGGGCGTTCATCAAACACCGGCTTGAGCACAAGGACCTGCTCCGAGACCGACCACCCGTGGGTATCCCCGGATCCGCAAACACCATAATAGGTGGGGAGAACTTTGGCCTCCTCCACGAGACCACTCTTCCAGTTGGGATCCCCCAGCTTCACTCCACCCTGCCACTTGCCAAACGTATGATTGGGCGCCCGGGTGGGTGTGATGTGGTTCGCCGAACCAAACATATCGACCTTGAGAAAGATCTGACCGGATCCTCCATTTTGGAACCGACTCAAGTCCGCGGCAATTTTCCCGCTCCAGTTCTTGGCCTGGGCGGTATAACCCCAGTAATTGATCCCACTGGAAGCAGAAACCACAATCCCATTCGGGTGCGAATCACCGGGGGGACTCTGCGTGCAATCCCACCCCGTCACCAGTTTGCTTTTTCCCCATGGAAGAGCGTTATAGTCCTGCTGGGCCCGTGCGACAACTTCCACACACGTGCCATAACCCTGACAAAAATCCGATGCGGTGAAACCTCCGTCCTTCCCTTCAAAATCCGTCTGGTACGCATCGAAACGAATATATTGAAGCTTTTGCAGGCGTTTTTGAATCACCTCGAGGATCTGGACATAGTTCCCAGGGGTAACGGTCCCCAGAGGCTTCATGTCGGGATGCCCATTGTAGTTGGGTACCGTCGCAAAACCGGTGATATCCCCGTTCGCACCGGCAACAAACTTGCTCAAAAACCATGGATACGTCATCGCATTTGCAAGATCCTGAACAAGCGACGCCGCAAACGTGGCATTCGTCAAAGCGTTTCCATAAAATCCATCGGGAGGATAGGCAGGAGCTCCTCCGGGCCAGCCGACCTGCGCTCCATTCAAGGCTACTTCATAACGCGCCTGATACATGCGTTGGACACGTTCGATGGGAAGCGGACTGGCCCAAAGCACCCCGGTGCAAAAGAGAAAAATGATCGTAAGTATGGAGCGAAGTTTCATCGTCATTCCACCGGTGTGTGCAGTTCCAAACGCAAAATCGCGTTCGTGTCAATCGAATCGGCTTTGTTTGGCTTCCGCCCAGTGAGGTATTCGTTCAAATTGCTTGTGCCATCCCCGTCAAGATCACCCGCTGCATCGTTGACCGCCGGGTTGAGTCCATTGGACGTTTCCCAGGCATCGGGCATACCATCATTGTCCGTGTCCACAAACGGGGTGTCACTCACGGTGCTCGAATAAGCGGAAGGTCCTGCCGGATTCGAAGCGCGGATGCGGTAGAAGTAGGTCGTACCGACAGTCAGGAGGGTATCGACAAACGACGTGGTATTCGTCGTCAGGGAGGCGATCTGGACAAAGGAGCCGGCAGCCCCCGTTTTGCGTTCGACGAGGAAATTCGCTTCATTCGAGGCGTTGTCCGTCCATTCGACCCGGATCTGGGTCGAGGAGATGGCCCTTGCGGAAAGACCGCTCGGCGCGACGGGACTCGGATTTGTTGTCGTGACACTGGCTTCATTGGAATTGCCGGTATCCCCACCCGGAGTTCTCGCGCGCACGCGATAAAAATAAGCGGTGTTTTCCCAGACCGATAGATCGGTGTAGTTGGTCACACCCGCATTCGCAAATGCCAATGGGGAATATGTGCCACCCGTTCCTGTTTTTCGCTCGATGACAAATAATGTTTCGTCCGAGCTTCGATCCACCCAGCGCAAATCCACCTGCGCGGAGGAGATGGCGGTGGCCACGAGATTGGTCGGCGCCCCTGTCGCAGCCGCAAAGGTTGTCGCCGAAGCTTCGTCTGAATAAGCTGAAACCCCGGCAGCTCCCAACGTTTTCACCCGGTAGGTATAGAGCGTGGAAACGGTGAGGCCCGTGTTTTCGAAGGCCGTCACATTGGCACTCAGATTGGTCACCACCGAGAAGGAACCGGAAGGCCCCGTCCGGCGTTCCACCGCAAAACCGGTCTCCGTGGAACTGAGATCCCCCCAGAGAAGTTGAATTTTTGTCGTTGCGGTGGGATAGGCCGCAAGACCGGATGGCACCACGAGATTCGGATCGAAGGTGGTCGCCCCTCCCTCATTGGAGTAAACAGAATCCCCATTGCTGTTCGTGGAGCGCACGCGATAGAAATACGTTGCGTTGGACGTGAGGTTTTCATCCAGAAAGCTACTCACATTGGGTCCGAGAAGGGCGATTTGAGCATAGGTGCCACCGGCTCCGAGTTTGCGCTCCAGTTTGAATCCTGATTCGTTCAAGGAATTGTCCATCCATGTCACCTGGATCTGCGTGGAGGAAACAGCACTGGCACTTACATTGGCTGGAACAAAAGGAGGAAGGCCGATTTGATGCCTGTTTTTTAAATAGGTTTCCACGGATTGCCGGTCGGTGTCGGAGAGGGCCACATCATAGATGAGAAGTTCCCCGAGATCCCCCCACCAGTATCGATCCAGGTTCATCTGCCGGGAAAAGTTGCTTGCACGAACCGGACCGGTGGTGACGAGGGAAATAATGGAAAGCGATGTCGGACGATCGACCGTGTTGCCGTCGATCGGCATCCCTCCATTGATGCGTGTCTGCCCGTTTAGAATGAAGGGGGAGACATCCGCCGCTTGATAGAGTTGATGCTGGGCTCCACCATGAAAATCGTAGGTGGTGGAATCGCCGAGCAGGAATCTCCAGAGTGGCGTGGCGGCAGGATCCTCCCGGATCACCCAGAATACGGTGCGAATGTTGGTGAGCGAATTGAAATTCATGTAGTCACTCGAACCGTCGAAGCGAATCACCGGTCTAGGCCCCATTCCGGGGCCACCACTGGAAATCCATTTGGGCTGTGCGGCGACATCCGCCTGAATCGCATGATTGGCATTGGTGGATTGATCGAGCCATTGGCTGACCTGGCCCGAGGCATTCGTCACGATTCCCGCATCGGCCTTCAACCAAAGTCGCAAACCGGAAGTCACCGGCATTCCACTATTGGCATATTCGGTAAAGACCACATTGGTGGTGAACGTTCCGCTCGAGATCGCCGCCCGGACCGCATTGGTCGAAATGGTGGTCGACAACGTCATCCGCACCGAGGCCTGCCCGTAGGCATCCGTTCGATTCGTCAGAGTGGTGAACAAGGCGCCGCCATTGGTCACAGCCACTTTTCCATTTCCCTGCGTCACACTCCAAACCACAGGATAGTTGGTGATCGCCACACTGTTGGTGACCAGCTGAACGGTGAGAGCCTGATCCAGGACGGCGTTCGTGATCCCCTGCTGCTGATCCCCTCCCACGCGATTGATATTGAGGCTGCCATTATAACGGTCCGTGGGATTGGTTCCGTTCTGATATTCCTGAAGATTGGTTTTGCCATCCCCGTCATAGTCCCCCGAGGCAGTTTGTCCCAGGCTGCCGAAATACTGCGTCTCCCATGCATCGGCAAGTCCATCCGCATCCGTATCGACAAAAGGATTGATCACAAACAGCGCGCCAGATTCCGTGCTGCTGAGAGCGGAAGCAAAGATTTTGGTGCGCAGAGTGGATGTGGCACTGATGACGAATGGCCCCGTGTAGAGTGTGGAGGCAGCCGTGGGCGCGGATCCATCCAGGGTATAGCGAATGGACCCATTGGAGCTGGTGGTAAGAGTCACGGCGACGGGTCCATTAAACGTCCCACCCATCGGAGCAATCGTCACCGGTTTGACCCATCCATATTTGGTCGCGAGGGAACTTTCCACCACTTGTCGCTCACTCTCGGAAAGAGGCCGGTCATAAATCATGATTTCCGAAAGGTCTCCATTGAAAAACAATGCCCCCTCAGCTTGTCCGATACGCAGATCGGAATTGATGGAAGGAATCAGCGTCCCATCCGTCACCACCCCGTTGGTGGCGCCATTCAGGTAATGCACATAGGAAGTTCCTGATTTTTTGAGCCCAAGGAGTTCGAACTGATTGGGGACCGGGGTGTAGGCGCTTGAAGAGACGGCTGCTCCACCCGGTTGGATGTGAAACTGCATCCCATTCCCTGTATACCAATAAATCCATTTGTTCAGCGGCCCACCTCCTTCATCCTTGGAAAGAAGGGCTGCGCTTCCGGGTGATGCGGTTGCGAAGGAGGAGACAAGGAAGAAGGTGAAGTTGGTGTAAGCGAGGCTTGCGTTCGTGCCCGCAGATAAAAAGGACGATCCATTGAACCGGATGGAGGGTTTCCCGTGAAAGGAACTGGCGATATAGGCGGGTTGAGCCCCAACCACGGCCTGGGTGGCATGATTGATATTGGTGGACTGATTTGTCCACTGACTCACGCTGCCCGCGCCATTGGTCACCACCCCCGCATCTGCTTTCAACCAGAGTTTCAAACCTGAAGCCGGTAAAGCGGCAATCTGGTTGATGGTATAGGTCGCGGTGACGCCTGCACTCGGATTGGTGCCATTGGCGAAAGCGCGGACTTTAAGGATTCGACTGGAGGTGAAAATCAGCGGCGCGGTGTAAAGGGTTGAGTTGGTGGTTGGACTGCTTCCATCGGTGGTGTAGCGAATCGCAACTCCCGGCACCGGGTGAGTGAGCGTCACCGTTACCTGATTGGTATACGTTCCGCCTGCGGGCGAAAGCGTGGGATTCACCAGAGTGGGAATGGCCACGGCGGTGAAGATCACCTGTGCCGCATTGGTCCCACTGATGGCACTTGCGGTCACCAGATTCGTCCCCGGTGCCGCCGGCATCTTGAGAAACGCGGAAACCTGGCCACTGCCGGGCGTGTTCACACTCAAACTGGCCGAAGCGACGCCCCCACTCGAACTCGAAAGCTGGGCTCCCCCCTGCGCGACGGCAAACCGGATCGGTGCGTTCGGCAACGCCACGCCATTGGTGGTCACACGAACCACCAGGGGCGAGCCGAGAAACAGATTCGTGCTTCCCGTTTGATTATTTCCACTGATGATGGAGAGAACCGGAAGAACTCCATTGTAGTAGTCCGTCGGGTCCGTCCCCTTCTGCATTTCCTGGAGATTGGAAAAACCATCCCCATCGGTGTCATAGTACGTCGCGGGAAGCTGCCCCATTCCATTACTGGAGATGACTGATTGATACAGACGCGCCTCGTCGAGAAGGAACACGGCGTTATTGGTCACGCCCAGCAAAAAAGAGGAAACAAGCTTGGGATTCCAATTAGTGATGGTTGCCGCCGCCAGGGGGATTCCATCCACGTAGACCGTCGCGACAGAGTTGCTCTTCGCATAGACCCCCGCCAGATGATGCCAGGTGCTGTTATTGACGTTGAAGGCGACATTGGTGACCTGCACGTTTTGGATTTGATTGAACACCATCCGCGGCAGTCCGTTGGTCTGAACTCCAAAGATCCAGCTATTGCCATTGGTATCCCTCCAGGTCGCCACATCCACGCGCTTCGTGGTGTTGGTCGCATTGTACCAGGTCGAGATGGTGAAATGATTGGAGAGTGTCAATATCCCGCTGTTTGTCGAGAATCTCGCAAAGGAGTTGCTCGAAAATGAAATCGCATTGCTATACAGCCCCGTGACAAAGGGAAAAGCGGTGAAGTTGCTCAGCGTTCCCGTGACGCTATTCGTTGTCCGATCGGCGACATTGGTACCGGTCGTCTGGTCCATCTGCCACCAAGCCACCAGATTCGTGGAATCGTAGCCGTTCGTAGGGAATCCATACTGAATCTGCCACGAATCCATCAAACCATCCCCATCGAAATCCGCGGCATGAAGGCCCTCCATCAGTAACAAACTGACGATCACCCAGCGGATTGTTCGAAGGAAATGGAAAAATCGCATGAAAATCCCGATGATCCTATCTCAAAGAGAGACTTGGTACAAGTCAAACATTTTTAGATAATGATATTAGCATGCATTTTTGAGCCCTGTCTTTCCTAAATCCAAGATTGTCAGGCACTTGAAAGCAGTCTAAAAAACAGAAACTCGATTTCTCTATGCCGAACCCCATCCAGATTGGAATTGTCATCGCGCTCCCGACCGAATGGGGTTATTTCCGCAAGGCGTTTCACGTGCACCACGAACGCCGCCTCGCGGGTCGTCGTCACTACATGGGCCGATTCGGGCGTCTTCCCATTTCCGTCGTCATCGGTGGAGTGGGACAGGAAAACGCACGCACTGCCGCCCAACTTCTTTGCGAATCCGACCGCCCTTCCGCCCTCGTCTCCATCGGGTTTGCGGGGGCACTGAGTCCGGAATTGAAACGTGGGGACATCGTCCTCTCATCCTACTCCCGCCGCCTGGAGGAAATTCAAATTCCAGCCTCGGACATCGAACTTTCTGATCGCCTTAAAACCGTCGCTGATGAATCTCATGAGCATCATGTTTATGTGAGCCCGCTCTACACCGCCGACCGGATCATTGCGCGCCACGAGGAGAAGCGTGATCTCTTCGAAAAAACACAGGCAGACATCGTGGACATGGAGTCGTTTTCCGTTTATCAAGTCGCCAAGTCCAAAAACATCCCGTTTGTCGGCATCCATGGCATCACTGACACCGCCGAGGAAGATATCCCCGCGCTTGAACTGATCAATCCCTTCCTTACCTCCAATTCCCTGATCCGTTATCCCAAAATTTTCTGGGATCTCGCACGACGGCCCAAATTCGTCTGGGATCTTGCCCTCCTCAATCACGACGCCAAGGTCGCTGGACGCCAGCTCACCCATTTCCTCATGAGCAACAGCGCCAATCTGGGCGCTTTGATGGCGAAACTGTGAGGCGGCCGGGCCGCCAGTTGAGAGTGAATAGCTGAGAGTTGAGAGGATACGGAGAATATTTTTCTTCGAAACTCCCATGCCGAAGATCAGATTTTCCCTCTCCTTAGCTGCATAAGACACGAAGACTTTGCCCGACTCTCAACTCTCAACTAATGTGCCACTCAACTAATGTGCCACCAGACGCAGGGCACTCATCTCCTTGTCTGACGGACGTGAAACCACATCCACCGGGACAACCTTCTCCTCCCCATCTCGTGAGATGGTGAAATTCACCTTTTCACCGATGCTCAGATAAAATGTCGCATTCATCACATCAGCCGGGGAATGGATCTGTTTCTCTCCAATTTTGAGGATCACATCCCCCGAATTGATCCCCGCCCGATGGCCGGGACATCCTTCATACACATCCCGTACCGCAATCCCATCGCCCTGGGATTGGAGGTTGCTTTTCACCTCGATCGTCATGCCAGTCCAGCCCTGACGCGGAGCATGAAACTGCACCAGATCGTTCTGCACTTTGCGCGCCGCCGTGATGGGAAGGGCGAAAGTGGAACTCCCATCCTCCATCGAATAGACCACCATGCCGACCACCTCGCCCTTGCTGTTCAGGAAAGGACTACCACTCTGCCCGGGCTGCGCACGGATGCTGCTGCGAATATGAGTCGTCGTAAAAAATCGGGGAGTCTGGGCCGCATCCGTGTTGCTGATGAACCCATACTCGGCCGAGATGGGTGCGTCTGCGGGATAACCGACTGCAAGCGCCATCGATCCCACCTTGAGTAATTCAGGATCGCCCATGGGAAGACATGGCGTTTCCGCATCAATTTTCAAAAGGGCAAGATTGGTCCGGGGATCCTGCCCCACCACCTGCGCTTCATGAGGCTTTCCCCGCCAATAAACCACAGCATTGGTGCAGCCATGCAGGACACTGGCTGCCGTCATCACCATCCCGTTCGTATTCACAAAAAAACCCGATCCGATGCTGAGAGCCTCCGCCACCACATCCCCCTTCTGAACATCCGTGACGGGAAGAATGGTTTTGATCTGGACGACGGAATCCTTCGTCCGTTCAAAGATACCCTGAATCTCCTTTTCAAACCCCTCCATCACTCCCTGTGAAGGGTAGGAAACGCCCACGCTTCCAAGCAGAAGCGCCGCGCACAGCCCCAAGGACATTCTCCGAAGGGAGAAATTAAAATGCGAGAACAACCGATCCATGCGTCGCAGGTTCATATTGTACACGATCCAAAACATAAACGCTCTTGGGCTGCCCAGTGGCGAGCACAAGTTCGTTGTGTCGGGACTCGACGGCCACCACGGAACGATCCTCCGTCGAAACAGAGGCCGCTTGTGCGATCACCGTCCCTTTCGGAGATTCCGAGGAAATGCCAGACGTGGAGATATGAACCACAAACACGCTGAGGACCAAAACGGCCAGGGCGGCTGCGGAAGAATAGTGAACAATGCCCATGCGCTGACGCGCGATAGAGATCAGCTCCGTCAACTTTTGACGGAAGGAAGGCTTCTGAACCATTTCGGAACAAACCCGACGGTGAAACTCCGCCGTAAAGGTTCTCATGAAAAATTCATCCGGTTGCTCGTGCCTCTTGAGTGCGAGAAGGCTCCGAAGCTTGCGTGTCTTGGCGAGACTGGCCTGGCAATCCGCACATTCACCCAGATGCTCATCCACACGGCGGGCATGGCTGGATTCCAGAGAACCCGCAGCGATCAGGGAGAGGTAAGGCCGAACCGTGTCGCACGTCATAAATTCAAATCCAGTTTGGTGATTTTAGAGATAATTTGCAAGCAAAGCTTGGAGCTGCTGGTGGGCGTAAAACAAACGCGATCTCGCGGTTGCCTCCGAACACCCCAGCACCTTCGCAACTTCCTGGTGCCGAAGCCCCTGAATGTCGTGCAAGACGACAACAGCCCTATGTTCTTGAGACAACTTCTGGAGAGCTTCGTTCAATTTTTCCTGAAGTTCCTCCCGATCCAGGGGCCCGCTCGCCGTCTCCCTCGAACTCAATTCCTTGTACCCAGGCTCCTCTTCCAACCCTTCCTCATCCCACTCATTAAGGCTCAAATGCGCTTCCTTCCTCCTCTTTAAGAAGTTTAATGCCGTATTTACCCCTATCCGATAAAGCCACGTGTAAAAATTAGCTTTACTTTTAAATGAAGTGATCGATTTATATGCTTTGACAAAAGAATCCTGTGTCAAATCCGCGGCATCCTCGTGATTTCCAAGCATGTTATAAATCACCCCGTAAAGGCGTGATTTGTATTTGTCAATCAGTCGATCAAATGCAGTGGCATCCCCTTCCTGAACCCGTGAGATCCATTCCCGATCCTGGGTGGCACTCGAAATCTCTCCATCCTTCGATGAAGCATCAGGATTTGGAGAAGGCTCCGTCATGGGGCGCGTGACTCAAGGGTATAGACAGGGACATGGGTCCATCGCGAGAGAAGATCCGCATTGGTCTTTTGGGAAGCGTCTTTACGCCCCTTGAAACGATTCAATATGACCGCTTCCTTGGGCAACTGGCCCGCGGCCTCCAGCGTGAGGAGCGTGTGGTTCAGCACTCCGAGCCGATCCGGCGCCACCACCAAGACCCTGGCATTCACCGCAATGGCAAGATCGCGAATGGTGTGTTGGGCCGCAATGGGACAAAGCAATCCCCCTGCCCCCTCCATCAATACCAATCGCACTCCACGATCGCGCATGAGGCGGATGGAGCGACAGGTGCACGCGAGGATTTTCGCCCAGGAAGGCCCCCTCTGGGCCACGGGTGCTACGGGTTTGGACAAGTGAAATGGATTGATGACATTGAGATCGAAGGATCGGCCGGAGGCTTTCCACAAATCCTTCGCATCCTTTCGATTTCCACAACAGACGGGCTTGAGCCCCGTTGCCTGGACCTGCAACGCCCGGAGCACCTCCAGGAGCACACAGGTGACATGCGTCTTCCCCACTCCGGTGTCGGTGCCCGTTACTAAAAAAATCGAAAAGCGTTGTTCACTTGCCCGACGAACCAGGCTTTCCACCAGATCCTCAAACATTCCAACCCGCGGTTTGGAATGGGTGGCCCTTTTCGATTTCATCAGGATCATCCTACCCTGTTGCCCTTCACTTGCCAAGGCAGTCGCTCATCCAGTGGTGACTAATAGACTAAAAGTCAGTAGCCGGTAGCCTGCCGCGTCCCTACGGCAGGTCCGGGCGTAGGGACGCGCCCGGCTACCTCTGTTTTTCAGAAACCGGAAAATGAACCAGTACCGCTCATTCTCCACACACCTTCCGGATGCTTCGTTTGAGAACACTGACGATTGTTTCAAGTTGATCCGTCGTGACACACAGAGGAGGCATGATCACAAGCACGTTGCCAATAGGACGCGTCAACACTCCGAGTTTTTTCGCCTCTTCACACACCCGTCCCCCCACCCGATCCTTCCAGGCATACGGCTTGCGCGACTTCCAATCCTGCACCAGTTCCACACCCGCAATCAACCCGACGCGCCGGATATCCCCCACATGAGGCTGGTTCCATAAGGATTGGAGCATGGTTTCGAGTTGGATGCTCCCTTCCACAACCCGAAGGAGCGTCTTTTCCCGGGGGAAAGTTTTCAAATTTTCGAGCGCCACGGCACACCCGAGAGGATTTCCCGTATAACTGTGGCCGTGGAAAAAAGTCTTCCGTTCGGCATATCTCCCAAGAAAGGCATCAAAAATCCGCTGGGAGGAAAGCGTCGCGGCCAGCGGCATGTACCCGCCCGTCAATCCTTTCGCAAGGCACATCACATCGGGAAGGACGGATTCCTGTTCACACGCAAACAGCGTTCCGGTGCGCCCAAGTCCCGTCATCACTTCGTCCACAATCAAAGGCACACGATGTTCACGACAAAGCGTGGCAAATCTTTTCAAATATCCATGCGGATGGGCGATCATGCCGGCGGCGCCCTGGATCAAAGGCTCGATGATAGCGCCCGCGAACGGTTTCCGCTTCGCCTTTTCAAAACTTTTTTCAAGATGGGACACACATTCGACGTTGCACTTCCGATACGTCCGGGCATCTGCACGCTCCGGCTTGGCCCGGTTGTAGGGGCAGCGATAACAATAGGGCGCCATCACTTTTTCCGTTTTGAACATCAGCGACTGAAAAGGCGCATGGAATCCCCCACTGTCCCCCACACTCATCGCACCCACCGTGTCCCCGTGATACGCATCCCTCAACCCGAGAAAGGTGGATCTCTTCTGCCTGCGCTGCACCCAGGCCTGATGCACCATTTTCAACGCCGCCTCGACCGCCGTGGAACCGTCATCGGAATAAAAAACCTTCTTCAACGATTTGGGAGCAAGCGTCACGAGTCTCTCCGCCAGCAATGAGGCGGGCTCGCTGGCCAGCCCCAGGGAGCTGCAATGGGCGATTTTTTTCAATTGCCGAAGAAGGGCACGATCGAGCTCGGGATGGCGGTGTCCGTGAATATTCGTCCAGATGGAAGCATTGGCATCCAGGTACGACTTCCCCCGGACATCCCGGACCAGGGAACCACGCCCGGAAATAATCACCGTGGGGTCAGACCGCATCCAGTCACGCATCTGGGTGAAGGGATGCCAAATATAACGCCGGTCAAGGCGAACCATTTTTGAGCGACGTTTCATCACAGGAAAATCACAGACGGAAAGTTCAAGGTTCAAAGTTCCATGTTCAAGACCGAAATCAAACTCGGAATCCAGGGAATGGCTTGCCAGGCGTTGATTCGTCCGATACACCTTTTTAAACCCTCCAATCTATGAAACATCTCACCCGAATTGCCATGGTACTCATGGGGACCCTTCTCATCCAGACCGCATGTGCCCGAGCCACAAAGCCCATGGTGGGACAACCCCTTCCTCCACTCGCACTCGATTATCTTCGCGACAAACCGGATTTCAGCGGCAAGCCCATGATCCTGGAATTCTGGGCCACATGGTGTCCGCCCTGCCGAAAGAGCATCCCGCACTTGAACGAGATCTTTAACAAGTATAAGGACCAGGGACTCGTGGTGATCGGGGTGACTTCGGAGGAAAAGTCCGTGGTTTCAACCTTCCTCGCAGAAACCAAAATGGAATACTCCCCTGCCATTGACGCCGGAGGAAAGCTGAGTGAAGCATTCGGGATCACCGGCATTCCTCATGCCTTTCTGGTCAACAAGGAGGGGAAGATCGTGTGGGAGGGCCATCCGATGGCCTTGAAGGAGTCCGATCTTGAAGGGATCCTGAAATAATCACGTCTGCCGTCCACGATCCTGCCGGGGAGGTTCTGGAGGCGGGGGCGTGGCCGAATAGTAGAAAAGAGGCGGGTCCGCCTGGTAGTGTCGCTTGAACGGCACTCCCCGCAAGGGACGAAATTTGTCGAAAGCGGCTGGAGTGGAGGAGAGAAAAAGATCCGGCGTCGCGGCATAGCACTTGGCAGGCAATTCCCTGGAAAGGGTCACCGGCCCCTTCGTCAGGCAGTCACGCAGTTCCCGCAGAAACGCCGCACCCTGTTCATTCCATAGATCTTTGAAATCAACGTGGGGAACATCCGCAGAAACTTCCTTTACCCGGAGAGCCAGCCAGTCATGGATTACTGGAGGAAGTGTTAAAATAGAAGCCTCGGACTGCCCAGCCTGATGGTAAAAAACAACCTGGTTTTCCCCCTTGAAAATCCTTTTCCGATCAACCCGCCACTCACCTGTCTGCTCCTGGAGACAAACATTGTAAAAACGTTTGAGCCCGGGCTCATCCAGGATCGTCACATTCAGCTTCGACCGCCCTGCCAGCACACGAAGGGAAAGCTGGTCGAAGTAGGGGATCTTCACCGCAGGAAGGAGGTGCTCGTGGTTGATACGGGTCCACTCCCGCCAGAATTTCCGCCCCCGCCCCGCCGCCATACCGCAATTCACAATCGGAAGGTCAGGCACCCCCATGTGAAAGGTGCTCACATCCGCAGTCAGCACCGCATCTCCTTCACATTCAAGAAACTCGGTCGCATGCGCAAGCGCCACCACATCGGAGTCGACGTAGATCACCCGCTCGAAGCAGAACGAAAGAAACCATCCCACCACAGCACGAAGAGCGACAACCTCCCCCACCCACCCCGGTTTCGACTGTCCGGCAAAAAGCTTGTAGTCCTCCTCATTGAATAGAAGAAAGGGAACGTCAGGATGAGTCCCCTGGAAGGACGCCCGACACAACTCCGCCTGCTGACGATACCTCTCCCCGATCGCCACCGTGAAAATGACGGTATCTGAAGATTTCACCGCCGGCAGGAATACCACATCCCCCCTCACAACGCAATCCGGCCTCGAAAAAGAACCAGGGAATCGACAGACTTAACCAATGGAACCCCGCATCAGTTTCATCACCCTGGGTGTCAGCGATCTCCCCCGCTCCATTCACTTCTACAAAAACGTATTGAAGCTGGAGCAACGCCCCTCCTCCACCGCCATCGCATTTTTCGAAATGGGACGAACATGGCTCTCCCTCTACCCGCGTCATCTTCTGGCCGAGGACGTTGGAGTGTCCCCGGAAGGCGGGGGATTTCGAGGCTTTTCCCTTGCCCATAATGTCCGGTCTCCGGATGAAGTGGACGCTCTCCTGACAGAAGTCACCCAAGGGGGCGGGCGCCTGATCAAGGCGGGGAAAAAAACCGACTGGGGAGGATATTCCGGCTACTTTGCCGATCCCGACGGTTTCCTATGGGAGGTGGCGTGGAATCCGAAATTCCCGCACGTTTGAAACTTCAGCCGAACATCAATCGACAGACCGAAATGGAGGCGATGACGCCCACGACATCCGCCACCAGGCCTGCGGGAACAGCGTGACGGGTCCTGCGAACCCCCACGGATCCAAAGTAGACTGCCAGCACGTAAAACGTGGTCTCCGTGCTCCCCAAAATCGTGGCTCCCATGCGACTGAGGATGTGATCCGCCCCCTGTTGGGAAACCAGATCGGTAAACAGGCCGATCGTTCCGCTGCCACTCAAGGGCCTCACCAGCACCATGGGCAACAGTTCCACAGGGAAACCAATGCGGTTCAAAACCGGCGACAGCCCTTTCGCGACCAATTCGATCCCCCCCGCGGCACGAAACATTCCAATCGCTGTGAGGATGGCGACAAGAAATGGAATCACTCTCAATGCCACTTGAAAGCCCTCCTTCGCTCCCTCGATAAATTCCTCGTACACCTTGATCCTGCGGACCGCCGCGTAGAGCGGCATCAGGCAAAGCATGGCAGGCACGGCCAGAAGGGAAACCGCACGAACCACCCGCATAAATCCCCCGGCAGATTCCCCTTCGGGGGCCGCCAGTCCGCACCACTCGGGAAATGCGTGACGCACAAACAGGCCCGAAAAAAACAGAAAGGCCATAACAAGGGCAACTTTCCCCACCGCCGTCATGGGGGCGGGCGAAACCGCACTTAAAGTCGCCGCTTCGGAATTTGGAGCCGTTGTGGAATCGGAAACACGCCCCGGTTCTGATGCGGATATTCCGAACAACGGCAACCGTTGAAGAAGTTTCACCGCGATCAGGGCCGAAATCGTCGCACAAGCCGAGGCAAGGAGCGCGGTTCCAATGATGGCCGTGGGCTCGTGCGAACCACGCGCTGCAAGAATGCTGATCGCCGTGGTGGGGATGAGCTGGATGGACGCGGTATTGATTGCAAGAAAAGTGCACATCGCGTTCGTGGCAATGCCGGGGTGCGGATTGAGACGCTCAAGATCCCGCATGGCACGTAACCCGAGGGGCGTGGCCGCATTGCTGAGTCCAAGCATGTTGGCCGCCATGTTCATCACCATCGATCCCATCGCCGGATGTTCTCCGGGCACGTCGGGAAAAAGCCGCACCATAAGGGGACGAAGCATCGACGCGATCTGTTGAATGAGTCCCGCCTTCTCCGCCAAGCGCATCATTCCCAGCCAGAGCGTCCAGAGCCCAGCCAGGGGAAGTGCAAGTTTCATGACGGCCGTCTCCGCAGCATCCAACGCCCCTTTCGTCACCTCGGGGAGATGATCGGTCACCCCTCCAAGCACCACAGCAGACAACACAAGTCCAAGCCAGATCCAGTTGAGCATCGGGGACGCAGCGTATCCCCCTCCCCCTCAAGCGTCGAGCCGAATTCTGAATGGGCAAAATCAGAAATATACGAATTGACAACCCTGCTCAACAATTTCAGGATCGCCCCCGCCTCAGATCATCCCCCTTCTTGCATGAACACGCCTCCACCTCTTGCCTCGGACAGGATCTATTTTCTAAAAACCCGGGACGGTGAAAAAGGCCCATTCTCCCTTGAAGAACTCCGGGGCAAACTCGGTGCCGGTGAGATCACTCGTGACCAATCCTGTCGCATCGAAGGGAAAAACGATTGGAAGTCCATCGAGTCCTGGGTCTCGAAGGCCCCTTCGCTCGATCACGGCGTCGACGATGCCTTCAACATGCACGAAGACAGCGAACCCATCATTGAAGAGGCCGTCAAAACCGCCATCACCGACTTCAAAACGCTCGACTACAGTTTTCTGATCCCCCTCAAGAAAATACTCAGTTTTCAACTCCTGAGAAAAAAAGCGGTCCGCTGGGTCCTTCTTTTTGGAGTGGCCCCTCTCGCGATGTGGGAGGCGAGCTCCATCCTGAAGCTTAGTTTCCAGCAAACCGTCTGGATGATCGCCCTCTATTTCTGCTCCTTCTGGTCACTCTACTTCTATGGACTGATACGGCCCTCGCCCACGGTCTGGCGGCGGGCCCTCGGTTACGCCTTGTTCACCGCATTCGTCGGCATCCCCATCGTCCTCTATTCCCAACGCTGGCCGGTAATCCGACAGCTCTACGCGATGACCGAGAGCACCCACTTTTGGTCACGCACCGTAGGCTATATTTTTGGCGTGGGGCTTCTTGAGGAGCTTTGCAAGGCATCACCCCTCATCATTTTTGGTCTTCGAAAGAAGACGCTGCAGACGACACGCGACGGGCTTTTCCTTGGCTTCATGTCCGGATTGGGATTTGCCGCCGTGGAAGGCGTGAAATACACCGTGACGGCCACCGCCACCGCCGCCTACTATGGGGAAGCCGCCGGCTACACCTCCCAACTTCTCCAGGTGGTATTCCGCATGATGACCGGCCCCATACTCCATGGAGCATGGGCGGGAATCGTAGGCTGGTTCATCGGTGTGGCCGCCATGCGAAAAGCCAAGGAATGGCCCACCATCACCGTGGGCGTGCTTCTCATGGCAACCCTGCATGGATTGAACGACGTGATGGCTGGTGGCTGGCTTCACATCGCCATCGCCGCCTTTTCCGTGATCGTCTTCATGGCGTATTTCAATCACGAAGAGGAAAAACGCAGCTAGAGCCTTTTATTTTTTCTGTGGCCGAAAACGTGGCTTCATCGTGCAGCGGATTCAAGCAAGGTGGAAACCCATTTGCTTTGAAAAATGGAGGGCGACGCTCCAGCAGTTTTCTGCCAACAGAAACCACCGGCATGATTCGTTCGGATTACTTTCCCACCCAATGGAAGCGGACGACCTTCTGAACCTCGGGATGGAGGCTGAGATGAACGGGACACGTCAACGCAGCCTGCTCCAGTAAGGATCGTTTCTCAAACGTTTCAGGAAGCGGGATCCGAAAAACGACGGTAAGGATGGCGATTCTCCGCGGCGGCTCCTTGGTCATTTCCTTGGTCACCTCAAGGGTGGTCCCTTTCAAATCGATTTGGTGACGCTGGGCGACAATACCCATCACGGTCATCATGCACGCGCCCAGGGATGTGGCCGTGAGATCAGTGGGGGAAAAGGATTCACCTTTTCCATTATTATCCACGGGAGCATCGGTCTCCAGTTTTTTCCCGGACGGACCGTGAGTTGCCGTGCAATGAAGATCGCCTGCGTATTCGATGGAAATTTTAACCATTTGCCCAGTTTAACCTTGAACGCCCAAAGTTCAAAGTTTCTTTGAATACGATTCGGCATCCTTCTGAAAATATCGGATCGATTTCTTGAGCTCCTGTACCATGATCTTTCCGGTCGCCATGCGCTCCACCCCCCGGGTGAGTGCCAGCGATGGGGCGGAGACGAATTGTCCCTGCCAGACGAGAGATGCAGGCCCTCCCTCCACCTCCACCTTCCAGATATCGGACAAGGTAAACGAGGTGTAGATGCCCCCACTTGAATAGTAGGTCAGGTCCAGCGTCTGATAGTGGCTGGAATCCAGTTTCTTCACATAAAACGCCCCGAGATTGAAGGTGGCATGACCTGATATATCAAGCATCTCCCAGTAAAAGTAGGGTTCAATCCACGCTTTGGGATCCTCCTTGCGCACCGGGGTCTCCTGGAGGATGGGTTCAAAATGCTCGGTTATCCGGGTTTCCTCGGAAAGAAGACTCTGGATTTCGTTTCCAACCAGAATCGGTTCGCTTTCATAGTCATAAGGGGGATCCCCTTTAAACCCACGGGTTTGAAAACCCTGCACCCGGAACTTCAACCTCTCCCTCCAAAACCGGGCCGCAAGTTCCGCAGGAGCGCCAGCGCTTTTCATGACCTCCATCGCATGCACAGCCCCACTCCGGCTCATTTGAAAAGCAGAGGACGCCTCCGTAATCGCTGCCGTCTCTTTTACCACCCAGCGGAATGGCGCCCTTCCGTCCTCAAGATTCAACCGTTGAAAATCGGAATCAATCGGCGGACTTTGGACGGGTTGATGAACAAACAGATTGAGATCCTTGTGAGATGACGCATCCCAAGTTCGGTAAAATCCCACCAGCTGGTCCGGTGGAAGCTTCGTCACAAACGCTGCCTGGACAAAAATCCCCCTCGAGAAATCCATCAGCGCCCCCCGATGGGTGACAATTTCCCCTTTTGAAACCAGGGCGGGATCAAAATCATCCAATCCCGAAAATGTCTTCACCTCGGTCCATGCATCCGCGCCCGAGCTGACGCCTACCCCGACCACCCATGCAAAAAGCCAGCCTAGAAGGAATGTGGATCGCATAGACGGGGGCGTGGTTCAGGATGTATTGCTACCAAAACCAGTTTTCAAGTAAAGTCGCGATCCATTCCTATGAAATATCGGCCGCTGGGAAGAACCGGATGGGAAGTCTCCGAAATCAGCTTCGGCGCCTGGGCCATCGGTGGCTCCTGGGGATCGGTTCATGATGAGGATTCCCGTGCCGCCCTGCGCCAGGCCATCGAATCCGGAATCAATTTCATCGACACGGCGGACGTCTATGGGGATGGGCGGAGCGAAAAGCTCGTATCCGAGGCGATTCGTGAATTTCCCGGCCGGAGGATTTACGTCGCCACCAAGGCGGGACGCCGCCTGCGCCCCCACACCGCGGCGGGTTACAACCGGAAGAATCTCACGTCTTTTGTGGATCGCAGCCTCTCCCATCTTAAAACGGAAGCCATCGATCTTCTCCAACTCCATTGTCCCCCACCCGAAATCTATGATTCCCCCGATGTCTTCGGGGTCCTCGACGATCTTCAGAAAGAGGGAAAGATCCGGCATTACGGCGTAAGCGTGGAGACGGTGAACGAGGGACTGAAGGCGATTCGCTTCCCCCGCGTTCAGAGCATCCAAATCATCTTCAATATGTTCCGGCACAAACCCGCCGGGGAGTTTTTCGACCTCTGCAAAACGGCCGGCGTCGGCGTTCTCGCCCGGGTCCCCCTTGCCAGTGGCATGCTCACCGGAAAGTTCTCCGTCAAGACCACCTTCCCCAACGATGATCACCGGCACTTCAATCGTAACGGCGCAGCCTTTGACATCGGCGAAACCTTTTCGGGGGTTCCCTACGAAGTAGGATTGCAGGCCGTCACCGAACTTCGGGGGCTGCTCCCCGAAGGGACCAGTGTCGCCCAGATGGCGTTACGCTGGATCTTGATGTTCGATGCCGTGACCTGCGCCATTCCGGGGGCCAAAACCGCCCGCCAGGCCGAAGATAACGCCCGGGCCTCAAGTCTACCCCCGCTTTCCCAGCCCTTGATGCTCGGTGTTCGCGAAATCTACGACCGTCAGATCCGCGCCCATGTCCACACACGCTGGTGATGGACTTTTCAGAAGGTGTGTGATTTGATTTCCCTTCCAACTTCATGACCGCAAAGCACGCATCCGATCTTCATTCCGACACCCTGCGTTACCTTGAGCAACTGAAAGCTCGTGGCGTGCGTCACCTGCGACTGGATTCCGAAATTCTCGACCACTGGGAACCGACAACTCCCTCCTTTTCAGCCGATGGTCCCATCCCCTCCCGAACCATCACCCCGGCATGCAACACCCCGCTTTCCCCCGAAAAAAAAGCCGCCTTCGAAGCCCTTCGAACCCGGGTTCTCGCCTGTAGCCGGTGTGAGCACCTCGTGCGTTTTCGTCACAACGTTGTCTTCGGCGTCGGCAATCCAAACGCGGAATTGATGTTCGTCGGAGAAGCCCCTGGGGCTGACGAGGATCAACAGGGTGAACCCTTTGTGGGGAAGGCCGGACAGCTTCTCACCAAAATGATCCAAGCGATGGGATTTCAACGGTCCGATGTGTACATTGCCAATGTGTTGAAGTGCCGACCCGATGTGGACACCCCCTTTGGCAACCGGAAACCCACCGCCGACGAAATGGCGACCTGCATTCCTTATCTGCGTGAGCAGATCCACATCATCCAACCGAAGGTGCTGGTGGCTGTGGGGGACACTGCGGTGAAAGGACTCATCCCGGATTTGAAGGAGGGAATCACGCGGTTGCGAGGAAAGTGGCTCGAATACGCAAACATCCCCCTCATGCCCACATTTCACCCTTCCTACCTCCTCCGAAATGCAAGCGTGGCGACCAAGCGTCTTTGCTGGGAGGATCTTTTGGCCGCCCTTGAAAAACTGGGACGCCCGATCACTGAAAAACAGAAAAACTATTTTCTGTCCGCCCTTCCCCATTCCTCCAATTAATCTGACCTCCCATGGAAACAAACCCAGGATTTCGATTCAGGATTTTGCGTTCACTGGCGACATGGGTCCACAGGCTCGCCTGGCCGATCGTTCTGTTGAGTCTCGTTCTTGCCGGCGCCTCCGTTTACACAGCTTTTGGACTCAAAAAGCTGAAGTTCACCGGCAATCCCAACGATCTCCTTCGTTCCGACGCCGCCTATCACCAGCGCTATCTCCAATACACGAAACTCTTCCGCGCCGAGGAGGACTACGTCATCGTCGTCAACGGCCCCGAGTTCGAACGGAACAAGCAGTGCGTAGAATTCATTGCCGGCAGGCTCAAGGAGCGTCCCGACCTTTTCAAAAAACTCTTCTACCACATTGATTTGAGCGAGCTGGCCGAACAGCGCGGACTCCTCTTTCTCGATCTGCCCCAGATCACGGAAATCAGCAAGGGCCTGCAGGATTTCACCTCACTCCTGGGAAAGGACTCCTTTCAACTCGATCTCAACAGCCTGCTGGAGGTCGCTTCAATGAAGTTCGACCCCAAGTACATGAAAAAACGCGAGAACGAGCAGGCTCTCGACGCGTTTGCAGAAAACTTTGTCCAAAGCCTCACCTCGCTTGCCGACCGGCTCGAAGGGAAAACCTCTCTCAAACCCATCCAGTTTGGTGATTTTCTCGCAGAAAATTCAAGCCTCAGCAAAATGAAGGATGAGCAGGCCACCCATGAATACCTCGCTTTGGAAGGGGGGAAGATTCTTCTCATTCAGGTCCCCTCTCCCAATCAGGAAGCCAGCTTCGGGGATCACGACTATGTGATTCAACCCATGAAGGCGATCATAGATGAGGCACGCCGGCAATTCCCTGGTCTCGATATCGGACTCACCGGCGAGCCCGCATTGAGTGAGGACCAGGCCCAGGCGACCCAGCACGACAGCACCCTCTCCTCCGTGGTCACCTTCATCCTCATCGCCCTTCTCTTTCTGATTTCCTTCCACGAATTCTCACGCCCGGCCCTGGCGCTTCTCACCCTCGTGCTTGCCGTCTGTTGGACGATTGGCTTCACCACCCTCGTGGTGGGCCGGCTCAACATTCTGTCCATGGCCTTCATTCCCATGATCCTGGGACTCGGCATCGATTTTGGGATTCAAATTCTCGGTCGTTATGAGGAGGAACTGCCCAAACAGGGGGACGTGATCGGCGCCCTGACGCACACGATCATGAACACCGGCAACGCTATTCTCACCGGCGCCAGCACCACCGCCTTCGCTTTCTATACGATGTGTTGGAACGAATTCACGGGACTCTCGGAAATGGGATTGATCGGCGGCACCGGAATCTTTCTTTGCGTGCTGGGAAGCCTCATCCTCCTTCCCGCCCTCCTCGCCATTCGCGATCGAAAGGCAACCCGCCAATTCGTGCCCGAGAGTCAGCGTTATGGAGATGGAGCGAAGGTCTCCTTTTTTGATCGCATCATTCTTGAGCGCCCATGGCTCATCATCGGTGTTTCAGGCGTCATCACCGTGATCGCCCTGCTTCAGATTCCGAAGATCTGGTTCGATTACAATCTCCTCAATCTCCAAAACTCAAACCTCGAGTCTGTTCGGTTCGAACACAAACTCCTGCACAGTCAGGATTCGCATTCCGTGATCTTCGCCGCCTCGATTTGCGACACGCCGGAACAGGCGCGCATCCGCGCCGAAAAATTCAAGGGCCTGACCAATGTCGTCCAGGAGGTGATCAGCATCACCGAAATCGTCCCCCAGGGCCAGGAGGCCAAGCTGAAGGAAATCTCGAAAATCAAACGCAAGCTGGAGAACGTCCGCCTGCCGGATTCCGGAGTGAAGGTGAATGTTCCTGAAAACATCCGAGTCCTTCGGATGCTAAAGACCAACTGTGAAAACGTCATGAAACTCGCTCAGAAATGGGCGGTTCGCGAAGAGGCGGAGGAGGCCACCAAATTTTTTGGACGGATCATCCAGGCGATGGACCGCTGCCTCGTCGTGCTTCAATCGATCGGACAGGACAAAGCCCAACAGATCCTTACCTCGTACCAGACCCAGCTCTTTTCCGAGCTTCGAAAGAATCTTGAGTTCCTGAAATCCCAAAAAGTGGATCGCCCGATCACCGAACAGGATATTCCCCAGAATCTGCGCGATCGCTACGTCAGTTCCAATGGTAAAATCCTGATCGAAATCTACCCGAAGGAGGATATCTGGGACCGCGATCCCCTTGCACGGTTCGTCACCCAATTGCGTTCCGTAGACCCAGAAGTGACCGGCACCCCCATCCAAAACTATGAGTACATCGAACTCCTGAAGACGAGCTACGAAAAAGCCGGAGTCTATGCCCTCATCGCCATTGTGATTCTCATCACCCTGCACTTCCGAACCCCCAAATACGTCCTTCCCACTCTCCTCCCCCTGACCATGGGAGTCATCTGGACGGCGGGGTCGATGCCGATTGCCGGCCTCAACTTCAACCCCGCCAACATCATCACCCTTCCCCTCGTGATTGGAATCGGTGTGGCATTTGGTGTGTATGCCGTGGATCGATACCGCGAAAATCGTTCCCCCGCCCTTTTTTCCACAAGCACGGGCAAAGCCATTCTATTATCCGCCCTCACCACGATCTTTGGTTTTGGCAGCCTTGCCTTTGCATCCGACCCAAGCCTCGCCAGTCTCGGTAAATTGATGACCATCGGGGTTACGATGTGCCTCATCACATCCCTCTACGTCTGCCCCGCCATCCTCCATGTCCTCGGACGCCGGAAGATTGAAGTGAAGGAATAGCTGTCTGTTTTCCACTCTTAAAAATGGCAAACCTCCCCTAGCCCCTCCTTGGCAGGAGGGGGATGAACAAGCCTCACACACTGACAGCGGGCGATTTCCTTCCTCCCCCTGCGGGAGGGGGAGTTAGAGGGGGTGGGAGAAATTCTCCGTACGAGCTATAATCAGATTACCGCAACACGTGGCTTAATCCCTTTAAATAATCCTCGAGGGGTTGAAAGGCGGGAGGGACCATTTCCTTTGGAAGTTCATTTTGCGCAAAAAATCGGAGCTCCTCGCTTTCCGGACTTGCCACGAGCGTTCCTCCCGTGATTTCCGCCTCCAGAATGACATCCACCAGATGCACCATTTCACCGTTGTTCGGATATCTAACGATACGATGCCCCGGCTCAGAATAAACTCCAACAAATCGAGTGATTCGAATCTCAAGCCCGGTCTCCTCCCGTACTTCACGCACCGCGGATTCCGTCACAGATTCACCCGGCTCCACCTTTCCTCCACAAAATCCCCACAGACCACAATCCCCCCTCTTTTCCAACAAAAGGCGCCCTTCGGAATCGCGAAGAATGATTCCCACCCCCACCTTGACGCGGGTGGAAGCGTCAGCCTTGTAGGGACCAAACAAGCTTTCAGCGACCGCCGTCATCAAATAGCCCCCTCAGACAGCGCTCAGGGTTTCCGGCCTCCGGCATCCTTGAGCCAGTCGATGATCCGGTTTCCTCCATCGAGGACTTCACGAACTTTTTTAGCAAGAGCCAGGCGGTTGTACGGTTTGGAGATGAATTTGACGACCCGTCCGCTCATGATTTTCTCGAATTGAGTGTTTCGAGGATAACCCGATCCGAACAGGATCTTCATTTTTGGATTCATCTTCCAGATCTCCTCAGCCAGTTCCCCTCCATCCATCTCCGGCATGATGATATCCGTAAAGACCAGATCGATGCGAGCGGCATGAACGTTGTAAACCTCGAGCGCCTCAATCCCGTTGTGTGCCTTGAGAATTTGATACCCTTGGGCCGCCAGCATCTCACATGCGACACGACGAACCGCATCCAGATCCTCGACCACCAGAATCGTCTCCGTTCCGTACGGCGCGTCGTCGTGGGTTTGTTCAGGATCAGTCACGCTGGGTTAATTTAACAATTTTTCCGGTGAGGTCAACTGACCCGATCATCGAGCAAGGGTTGCAAGGTGAATTTCCCGATGAAGATACGCGCAGCTGCCAATGGCAAAGTATCCTTCAATTTGGATTGAAACGCATGCCACTTGAACGGAACGACGCCTGGCTCTCAACCCCCTCGTACCAGTTCTCAAAACGGCGCCGCACCAATTTCTGCCTCAACTTCAGAATGATCCAATGCTGCAACACAATCACCGCGAGGGCGATCAGCAACACCAGGGTGAGGAGAAAAAGAGTGCTCATTCGTTGTTCCAGAATTCGCATAAAGCCTTCAATTGTCGCAAGCAAGCAAGAAAGTAGGATTTTTGGGACGACTTTGGAAATTTTCTCAGGGATTGCGTTCATTTCCCAGCTTGGTTACGTTTGAACGTCATGCGCATTTTATCGGCCATTCTTTTCCTGTTAACCTTCAGCTGCATTGCCCTCGCAGCTCCTCAGCCCCCTCTTCGAGGCCAAACGCCCACCAAGGCACCTGCGTTGAACGATGAGAAGTTCATCAACTTTGGCGGCTCCCTCCCGCTTGACGACGGACGTGGATACCCGGGGGGATATGGTTATTTCCTATGGAAGCGCAAGGCGTTTCCCTGGGCTTCCTCGGATTTCAAACTGCTTTTTGCAGGAATCGTTGGCGACGCGGAACTCACCTTTCGCAGTCTCCTGACGGAAAACACCGACCTGGGTGTGGGAGCGAGTTACCATGTCCTCGGCGGGTTCGAAGAATACGAACGTGGACAAATTCGAATTGGGAACCGCATGGACACGGATCAGGCCTCGGCCCGCCTCTTTATCCAGCAACACATTGTGGTAAACTACGCAGAGATCGCTCAGGTCCGGGCCACCTACGAGGGAGGTTACATCAACTATTCCCGGGATGATGATACTTCGTCCGATTTCACTCTTGCTCCCGATGGAGCCTTTCATTCGCTCAAGCTCAATGCTGGGACTGGGAAAGTGATCCGCTCCAGCTATCAACCTGGCGGTTGGGATTTGAATCTCGGCTTCGAAGCCACCTTCCGGGAAAACTGGCGCCAGTGGGGGCCTGCGGGACTCTGGTACTCGCCTTCGGAGTATCAAAAACTCCAGATCGACGGGACCTATGTCTTCACCCCCTTCGATCATCAGAAACTGGTCTCCACATTTAGCGGAGGTCTCGGCAACCAACTCGACCGCCTTTCCAACTTCCGACTTGGAAGTGGCCTCACTGGATTTGGCGCCGTCCGAACCCTTCACGGGTTCTATGTTCGCGAACTCTTCGCCCAGGACTACGGATTGCTTAATCTCGACTATGTGATCCCCCTCCAGAAGGAAAGTGAACTCGCCCTGCATCTCTACGGCGATGCCGCCGTCACACATCGATCGGACACCTCCGATCATGCCGCCCATGGTTGGGCTGGCACCGGAGCCGGTGTGAGCTTCAAGGGATTCTGGGACACCGACTGGCTGATGGGTTACGGTTACGGCATCAATGCACAGCGCGGCACCGATCATGGAGGGCACGAACTGTTCCTCCAGATGTCGAAAAAATTCTAAACCTGCCGCGGTGAACCTGTGCATTCCGAAACGATCCAGCCCTGGTTGATCCTGCCGTTTGTTCTCCTCCTCGGCAGCATCGCCCTTTTACCCCTCGTCGCACATACCTGGTGGGAACGCCACTACCCCAAGGTCGCCGCGGCCCTCGCGGCCATCCCTCTCGCCTACTACCTGTTCGTTCTCAGGAATCTGGAGCACCCTCTCGAAACCCTTCACGACTACCTCAGTTTCATCGTGATGATCGGCAGCCTCTTCATCGTCTCCGGAGGGATTCACATCCGGGTGAAAGGCGAGGCCACCCCCTGGGTCAACGTGCTCTTCCTGGCGATTGGGGCCGTGCTAGCCAATCTCCTGGGCACCACCGGCGCCTCCATGATTCTGCTTCGTCCGTACATCCGGATGAACAAATATCGCATCACCGCCTACCACATCGTCTTCTTCATCTTCATTGTCAGCAATGTGGGGGGATGCCTCACCCCGATCGGCGATCCCCCCCTCTATCTGGGTTTTTTGAAGGGGGTTCCGTTTTTCTGGACTCTCCAACATCTCTGGCCCATGTGGATGATCGGGGTGGGATGGCTCCTTGCCGCATTCCTGTTCTTCGATATCCGAAACTTTCGAAAAGCACCCACCCCCATCCGCGAGATCCAAACCGCACACGAAACATGGAGGTTCGACGGTTTACAGAACCTCGGATGGATGGCGGTGATTCTTGGAGCGCTTTTCATCCAGAAACCCGTTTTCCTTCGTGAAATCATCATGATTGCCGCTGCTGCCGGCTCATGGTTCACCACCCGAAAGGATATTCATGAAGCGAACCATTTCACCTGGCATCCGATCCGGGAGGTGGCCATTCTTTTTGCCGGGATCTTCATCTCCATGATGCCAGTCCTTCAATGGCTGGAGCAAAATGCCGGGCATCTTGGCCTGCGCTCCACCACCGCCTTCTACTGGGCCAGCGGTGCGTTCTCCGCCGTGCTCGACAATGCCCCCACCTACCTCACGTTTCTAAGCGCCGGCATCGGTCTCTTTGCGAACGACGCCAGCGTTCAACACATCCGGGATCTTCTTCAACACACCGGCGGCATCATTCTCAACGGTCCAGCTGCGCGTGACAGCCTGGAGGGTCTCCAGACGATGGCCTACCTTAATCAAACCCATGCAGAAGCGGTGCGTCAAAACGCAATCCCTTCCTCCTTGATCCAGACCGCCCATCTCCTCACCAACCACGGCCTCCACATCGCGGCAATCAGCATTGGAGCCGTGTTCTTCGGCGCCTTCACCTACATTGGCAACGGCCCCAACTTCATGGTCAAAAGCATCGCCCACCACGCGGGAATCAAAACCCCTTCTTTTTTTGGATTCATTTTTCGTTATTCCCTTCCCATCCTTCTCCCCATGCTCCTGATCATTGGACTTATCTTTTTTAAATCATGAATATCCAGGCATAAGCTCATGGCGCAGAATTTTATATTTTCTGAAGGGCTTCACCACGAAGGACACGAAGAAAAACTCTTCTGCAGCACCTTCGTGTTCTTCATGTCCTTCGTGGTGAGTGAATCTCGATCAACTTCATGCACCGTTTCCCTTACATCTTATAGTTTATAGCTCGTCGCTTTATGAAACGTGTTGTTCTCCTCGGCTCCACAGGCTCCATTGGTCAAAGCACCCTCAAAGTGGTGCACGATCTCCCCGACCGCCTCCAACTCGTCGCCCTCGCCGCAGGCGGCGGCAACGTCGATGCCTTCGCGCAGCAGATCAATGAATACAAACCTCTCGCTGCATGCATTTTCGATTCGAAGAAGCTGGCCGATCTTAAATCCAAAGTCACCGTCCCCACCCGCCTGCTAACAGGGCCTGATGGGCTCGTGGAACTCGCCACGCTTGCCGAAGCCGATGTCGTCCTGATCGCCATCGTGGGAACAGCAGGGCTCCGCCCCGCCCTCGCCGCCATCGAGGCCGGCAAAGACATCGCCGTCGCATCGAAGGAAATTCTGGTCATGGCAGGGGAAGCCGTCACCGAAGCCGCCAAACGTAAAAAGGTTCGCATCCTCCCCGTAGACAGTGAGCACAACGCGATCTGGCAGTGCCTCGACGGCAAACCTGGCCACGAAGTCCGTAACCTCTGGCTCACCGCTTCCGGAGGTCCCTTTCGGAAAACTCCCAAATCCGATTTCTCAAAAATCACCGTCGCCCAGGCCTTGAAGCATCCCACCTGGAACATGGGCGGCAAGATCACCATCGATTCGGCCACGATGATGAACAAAGGACTCGAGATGATTGAAGCGCGCTGGCTCTTCGATATCGAAATGAAACGCGTCCAGGTCGTCGTCCATCCCCAGAGCATCATCCACTCCATGGTGGAGTTCGTCGATGGCTCGCTTCTCGCACAGCTCTGTGAACCCAACATGCGTCTGCCCATCCAGTACGCGCTCACCTATCCGGAACGTCTCTCCAACACCCTCCCCGAAGCCAATTTTGAAAAAATGGCCACGCTCCAGTTCGAAATGCCCGATCACGAAAGATTTCCCGCCCTCCGGCTTGCGCGTGAATCCGGCGAACGCGGAGGCACCGCTCCCGCCGTCTTCAATGCCGCCAATGAAGTCGCGGTGGAACGTTTCGTTCAGGGCAAAATTTCATTCCCCGCCATCTGGGAAACCGTGGAACGCGTCCTCGCTGCCCACAAGGTGAAGGAACACGCCCCGCTCGATGTCATCATCGAAGCGGACAAATGGGCCCGCGCAGAGGCTTCCAAATAGCAAATCAGAATTTACCACCGAGTTCACGGAGACACAGAATCCGGAAAGTCTCCCGCCAAGGCGCAAAGCCACGCGAAGATCAGAAATAGAAAGTCGTTGCCTTGGTTGGTCCAGGGCCTATTTTTTGATCGGAAGAACTCTTGCTCTAAGCTTGGACTCGTCGACCACTACCAATGCCCCATGTTTTAAAAGTCCTTCATACTGGGTCAAAGCAGCCACGATCAATTGCTCCAAATGAAGGGGCGAAATATCCTGAACCCGAACCTGAATCACACTCGGGCTGCGAGCCTGGGTCGCCGCCAACAATGGACCAAAATCCAAATCATGTGTGAAAACGACACGCTCTTCTTTGCTCGCCCATTCCATGATTTCCCGATCCGGCGCACGATGACTGCCAACAACGGACCAATGTATGACGTCGTGCCCGTGCTTTTTTAAAATAGGAACCCAGTCCGGAGACAGGTTCATGTCCACGAGAAGCTTCACGCGGTAAGCGGCAGATCCATTTCCTCAACCCGCCAAGCCGCATACTCGAGGGCTGCTCGAACATCGTCAGGCTCCAAATACGGATACAACTCCAAAACTTCTTTGGAAGTACGCCCTGCGGATATCAAACCCACAATGGCGCCAACCGTCACCCGCAAGCCCCGGATGCATGGCTTCCCTCCCATAACTTGGGGATCAAAGGTTATCCGTTCCAAATGCTTCATAGGAAATAATATACAACTTTCGAACGTAAAAAGCGAGATGGAAAATAAAAGCATGTTTTAATCGCCTCGTTTCAGTGCAAAACCTCCATCAAACAGAAGTAGAAGCTACAAATGCACACCGGAAACCGTTAAAATCAGAAAACGGATGCCTCTCGCCTCTCGCCAAACCGCAAAGGCACGCGAAAATCAAAAAGCAGCACAGCCGACCACGGCTGTGTTTCATCACACCATTTATTTGACAAACGCACACTAGTGTTATATATATCTATAACACTATATGTTCTTACGTATAGAATCCAGTTCCGCCATCCCCGTCTATCGACAGATCGTCGACCAGATCAAATACCAGATTGCCGGGGGCACTCTCAAACCCGGGGACCGTCTCCCCAGTATCCGGGAACTGGCGGTTCAACTTCTCGTGAACCAGAATACCATTCTGAAGGCCTATGACATTCTTGCCCAGGAGGGCATCCTTGGACGGCGGAAGGGGGATGGCACTTATGTGGAACACAGCCTTCCCTCCCTGAAGAAATCCGAGCGACTGAAACAGGTTTCCGCTCTTTTAGGTCAGGCTGCCGCCCAAGCATCCCATTTTCAGCTTTCCGCCGAGGAACTTCACGCATTGCTCGATCAGGAACTCAAACGACTGACCAGAAAGGACGAACCCCATGATTAATCCATTCACCACGCATCCCGATGTGGATTCAAAACCGGAGAAAACACTCATCCTCTCCCTCCTGCTCCGGGAAGCCATCATTCAGGCGGCTGCAGCCAGGATCCCCCCCGATCAGATCCATCAAATCCTGACGCATTCCCTAAAAAACAAACGCAAAGGAGGCCGCTCTTGAATCCATTCCCCGCCATTCAAATCGAAAATCTCCGCAAGAAATTCGGCAAAAAGGAGGTGCTCCGCGGCGTGAACCTTGAAGTGCCCGCCGGCTCCATCTTCGGCTTCCTCGGCCTCAACGGCATGGGAAAAACCACCCTCATCCGCACCTTGCTTGGATTGAGCAAGCCCGATGAAGGAAAATGCCTCGTCGATGGAATCGATTCCCAGGTCGATCCCATCGAAATCCGCCGTCGCGTCGGTTACATGGCGGAAAACCAAACCATGTACGGTTGGATGCGCGTCCAGCAGATCATCGACTGGGTCTCCCACTTCCATATGAAATGGGACTCCGAGTACGCCGCCCAAATGCTCAAACAGATGCGGCTGGATCCCAAAGCCAGAGTGGGCGCGCTTTCCAAAGGCCAGACAAGCCACCTCGCCCTCCTTCTCGCTCTGGCACACCGACCACGCATTGTCGTCCTGGATGATCCCACGCTCGGCCTCGATCCCATTGGCCGCCGCGATCTCATCCGCGACGTCATCGCCTATCTCCAAAGTGAAGGCGTCACCGTCTTCTTCTCCTCGCATCTGCTCTACGAGATCGAACCGATCTGCGACGAAGTGGCGATTCTTCATGAAGGCCGGATCATCAAATGTTCGCCGGTGGATGAACTGCGCGAACGCGTCAAACGCATCGCGTTCAAAATGGATCCTTACGGGAAATATCAACTGATACCCGGTGTTTTGGATGTGCAGAAACAAAACGACAAGTGCCTCGTCACGGTTTCGGACATCGAAAAAGCGAAGGCCTCCTTCGGCGAACTTCATCTCACTCCGCTTCTGGTTCAAGACCTCAATCTCGATGAGATTTTTGAGGCGCACGTGATCGGCCGCAAAGAGAAGTCCCATAATTAAAGCCATGTTACTCAACTTATTGAAAAAAGAGTTTTCCGAATCCCGAGGCGGCTTCGCGGTGGGGATGCTGATTTTTATCATCGTTCCCCTTGCTTATGAGATTCTGCTCATCGTGATGGATCCAGGCCTCCATCAAACATTGCCATTGATGGGATCTCTTTTCACGATTCTCTGCTGTCTTTACGCGATGATCTTGGGATCTCACATCGTTTGCCGCGATTGGGGCACCGACGCGGAAACTTTTCTCCTGGCGCAACCCGTTTCACGATTTCAGGTCGTGCGTGCGAAATTTTTGACCGGCCTTATCCAACTGATCGCCATTGGGACCATCATATGGACGATTGAGTCGAGCTTTGAGCGGTACGACCTTTTCCCAAGGGGCGCGAGCGTTAGGGACTGGACGTTTGACGGAAATCCGACGATTGCAGCCACCATCATTCCACTCTCGCTTCTTGGATATTACGTCACCTTCGCCCTGGCTCTCTTCACCAGAAAACTTCTGACAAGCATCTTCCTGACTTTTTTGATGGCTCTCACATGGCTGATCGCCCCCTTGTTGAACAAGCATCTTGTCGTGCTTCACCCCAGATGGATTCTTGAAAACGACATAAGAGGGACCGTTGGCGCGCCGTTCTTTATATTTTTCGGATGCGCGATGGTTTTTGCCTGGGCGGTCATTCGAATTGGATCGCGCAGCGAAAAAATATATTCACTAAGTCCGAAGCTGTTAACATACCTTGTGGCGGGCGTCGTGCTTTGCCTGTTCGGCCTGTCGTTTCAAGAAAAGGGCGAGTCCCTGATCTTCCGATCAGAAGCCTCTCTGGCCTCAAAAAACGAAGGTCGCGATCAACAGATCAGCCATCTTTTTCATAAAGACAGAGATTTTTATTTTATCTCGGAAGATTCTTCAAACCACAATCATTTCCCAAAAAATATCGGAACTTTTCGAATTGATGATAAAGGAAAAGTCTCCGACCTAAGCCTATATCCCTTTCCTTATCTTCCATTTGGAAAAACCGAGGATAAGACACCCTCAACCCAGGGCAAGCAAAGCGCCGGAAAAAAAGGGAGTCTTTATTACATTCGGAATTTCTACAAAAATAAAAATGAGAACCTTGTCATTGATTGGCTCGTAGAAACGACGGTCGAAAAACCGAATGGAAATATTCTCATAGAAGAAAGATTTTTAGAACATCTGGAAGTCGATCTGATGGGCAAAGTTTTGATGCGCGCGCGCTTTTTATACGAGAACAATGAAACGACGTCCTACATTAAATATATTACGTCCGAACGTTTTTGTTATAAGACATATCGCCTTAAAAATAGCTCTAATACCTTTATTGAGGTTTATGACCTGTCGAACTCCATCAACCCGCATCCAAAATTGTCGTTTTCCATTCCGTTTAACACATTCGTCAGGGTCGTTAATAATAAGCTTATATTGCAAAAAGTTCACGCCTTAGAGCAACTATATTGGATCTGCGATGCGGATCAGCCCGATCAAATCAAAAATGCCACGGGCAATTTTACGAGCGATATAAGATCTATCCAATCGCTCCGGTACATTAGCAGTACCTACGGTCTTTTCATTTTAACGAACGATCCATCCGATCCTTCACCCATTTTGGGCCGATCCATCGCATCACCGCTATCTTGGCCATCTAGGTTTAATAACGTGCATCGATGGAACACACAAAATCCCGACAACTCGTCTATCGTCATCGAAAGCGTTAATCGAACCTCCATCCTATATGACGTTTCAAATCCGCATCATCCGCAGCGCGTGGGGTTTTTAACGTCGCGATATTTTCCGATGCTCGTTGCGGATAAATTCGTGATTCTTAATACCGATCAAAAAATCGAGATTTATGAAATTCCGAAAAAGGAGGTTGTCCATGACTAAAACTTCGCAACATACCTTCAGCCCCTTCCGCGCGCTGCTTTGGAAGGAATGGCAGGAGCAGAGCTGGCGATTTTATATTAGTGCATTCACATTAAATGTGCTTTTCGCCGGGATGCTGCAGGCTCAAATCATCCCACAAAAAGATACGATCGAATTTTTTTTCGAATTTACTCAATTTTTTGTGGTGTTCTTTTTAGCCGCATCCCCTGTTGCATCAGAAAAAATGAATAAAACATGGGAACTTCTCATTATTCAACCCATCACCAAAGCAAATATTCTGCAAGCGAAGTGGATCGTCAGCATACTCCAATTCCTAGGCATCTACCTCCTCATGATACTGATATGCCTGCTAATGACAGATAACTCTTGGTTCGTCGAAATGAAATGGAATGAATCAATCATCCAATGGCATCATATCGAAGAGTTGGCATGTGCTTTTGCCTTTTGGAGTTGTTTGCATTTTTTCCTCTTCTTTTTTCTCTCCCGAGCCTTTGATGAAGCGACCTCGATATTTTTTGGATTTGCTAGCACCACCTTTTTGATCGGTCACATTTTTCTTCTATCTTATTTCTCCGATTGGGTGAAGGAATACGCAAAAATCGACATCGTGTCTTTTGGAGGCACTTTTTGGTTCGACGCACGATGGCTCCTGATCTGTATGATTTGGTTTTTACCTTACGTTTTAGTCCCTCTCTTTTGTTTCCAGTGGAGAAAAGGGAAACTTTTAGAAAAATGGATCCAATGAACACACTCACTCAGAAACACATAAGGTCAACACTCCTTAACTTGCTCGTAAAAGAATGTATGAGCACAAAAAAAACATTCTTGGTGGGCTCAGTCATCTTTTGGATCATACCATTGTTTTTCGAAGTCGCCTTCATATTCGCAGATTCGAATGGTCATCACACAGTGCCCTTGATGGGATGGCTTTT
>CAYYYL010000028.1:0-6373 GCA_964475835.1 uncultured Verrucomicrobiota bacterium
GATCCACTTCCTGTTCGAATTGGTAAAGGAGCCTGGTTGGGACAGAATGTGGTTGTTTGTCCCGGTGTCACGATTGGGCGTGGTTCGGTGATTGGCGCCAATTCGGTTGTGAAGGACAGCATTCCCGAATTTTGTGTCGCAGCAGGGGTTCCGGCCACGGTGAAAAAACGGTTTTCAGAGGGATCAAAGTTTTTTCATCAAGAACTGCAGGAATATCTTCATGTCCCGAGTTCTTCGTAATATTACTTACTTTCTGACGGGTTCTGTGCTTGCCAAGGCATTAGGTGCGGCTCAGATGTTTCTGCTTGCCCGCTATCTCGGGCCAGCAGATTACGGAGTATGGATTACTTTGCTTTTGATGATTTCGTACGGACCCATCCTCTGTTTGGGAACGGTTGAGACGCTGGTCAAACGGGTGCCCCAGTTTCAGGCACGAGGTGAAAAGGGAAAGCTGTCCTCCCTGGAATCAGCGGTGTTTTCATCGGTTTTACTTGCTGGTGGAATTTGGTTTCTTCTTTCCCAAGCGATCATTCCCCTTGTTTCTTCTGAAACTGCGGATGGGCGGTTTGCTCTTGTCGTCATGGCGTTTGCCGTGGGGATGAGTTTTATCACTGCCTTTTTCCAGTCGAGGTTCAATGCCTATGAGGATTTCAAAAGTGTGGGCATGGCGGAATCCGTTCGCGCCACCACCGCGTTACTTTTGGTGGTGACGGGTTGTTTTTTGTTCGGACTCAGGGGAGCCGCGCTGGGTTATCTTGGTCAGGAGATAATGATGGCATGCTGGACGGGGTGGCGGAGTTTTTCCCGACAGGGGGCCATCAAGCCGGGTTTGGATTTTTCAGGCATGGTGGTTGCCGTGAAAGAAGGATTTCCAATTTCCTTAAGCTGGTGGATGTTTATCGTTCAGAACTCCATCGATCGCGCTGTGCTTGGGGCCATGTTGTCCGTGGAGATCGTTGGCTATTATGGATTGGGGATTTCCCTGACAAATCTATTTTCGCTTGTCCCTACAATCGTTGGAAGGGTGCTTTATCCCCGCGTGAATCATCAGATGCACAGTGGCGCGAGCGATTCCGAGGTGGCTAATTTTCTGCTGCGTTCGACACGTGCGCTTGCCGTGTTCCTTGCTCTTCTTCAGGCTGTTCTCCTTATCGCAATGCCCTTGCTCTACAATGTACTTCTTCCCAAATATCGCCCCGGGTTGGTTGCGGGGGAAATTTTGTTATTTGGATTTGTATCGCCCTGTCTTGTCAGGACCGCGGCGAATTTTTTAGTGGCAAGGCATCTTCAAGGGGCATTCTTTCGGAGCGTTCTTCTTAGCCTTGGCTTGAATGTGGGCTTGAATGTTGGATTGGTCTGGCTGGGATTCGGTTTGGTGGGTGTTGCCATTGGCAGCTCAATCTCAAGTGCTTTGTTATGTGTTCTCGTCTGGTATCGAACACTCCAGGAGCTTGGGTTTCGTCCCTTGGAAATCTGGAAACGGGTGGGGGCACTTTATTTCCCGACAGGCATCCTTGGCTTGGGAGCTTTATTAACTAACATATTTTTGTCTCCAATCCTTCTGGTATTTGACTGGTCCAGCGTTTTACTAGGGATTGTGCTCCTGGTTTCCATAGGAATGGCACTCGGATGCAGTAGGGAATATCGGGGGGAATTTGGTCGTTGGAAGGAATTGTTGCGAGGGCGTCTTTGGTTGGGAAGGGCCACGTGAATAAAGCGCAAACCATTCGGCTCTTGTGTGCTTGGCTCCTTTGCTTCCTTTTTTTGTCTGGAAACCTTGTTTTGTCTGGAGCTGAGGCTGCTGCGGGAAAAAATCCGGTGCTCGAGCAGGAATTGCTGGCTTCCTGGAAAAAAAACATTCTTCAAGGAGCGAAAAATCGTCATTGCGATAAAGCCATGGGGGAAGAGCTGGGGTGGCTGGTAAGCCCTTTTCTGGAAGGGTTTTTCTATGGTTATCAGGCGACGCAAGACACCATGTGGTTGGATCTACTGATCGACTGGTCCGATTCCATCATCAAGCGTGGAGTTCCAGAGCCGGATGGGTTCATGGGGTGGCCGAAAGTTGGGGCCACAGGATCAAAACTTACCAAACAACTTTATACGGATAGTGAACTTGGTGAAGCGATGGTTTTTCGGCCCATCGTCCTGGCTTCTACTGAAATTTTGAAAAAATCCGAATTGAAAGAGAAGTATGGTGGGAAAGCTTCCGAGTATATCAAATTATCGGAACAGATTTTTTTAAAATGGGAACAGCGAGGTGGGTGGCGTGAGGTTTCAGGGGGGGGGGTGACGGTGACCCCTCCTTTTGGGATTGATCAAGACACAGGTAAGTGGTCTTCCGAATATGAACAGAAGGATGTAGACGGTTTTTCCCATCCGGCGAACAAGCAAAACATGATTGCCTGCTGGTACATCGCCTTATTTGATGCAACACAAAAGCCGATTTACAAAGATCATGCAGAAAAATGGTGGCGGTTGATGCGATCAAGAATGCGTGTGCGTGATGAAAAGTTTTTTGTCTGGGATTATTGGAATCCTGCGGGGCCATGGGATTACAAGAATGCTTCCTCACCGAAACATTGGGTGGGGATTCATCCAAATGGACAGTATTATTCCTTGGATGTGGAGGGAATCGTAACGGCTTATGAGCATGGTTTGGTGTTTACCAAGGAGGACCTCGATCGATTGATTGCGACCAATCGGGATTTTATGTGGAACCAGAAACTGGAAGGGGCAAGTTTTCAAAGGATTGATGGAGGACTGTCCGATCCCCGCTGGTTGAAAACTCCAGGAGTTATCTGGATGTGGCTGACTCCATACGACGCGACGCTTAGGGAGGTTTTCATCAAAAATCATGATCCTGCAAGTTGGATCGGGTTGAGTGCTACACCCCAATTTTTGGCGAGAGATAAAATCTACCAACAAGAGCATCCATAAGAAGGTGAAAAAGTTCGTTCTTGGGGTTGCTATCCTCACTTTTTGTTTTTATCCGGTTTTCCTCCATCTAATCCGCTTTGCGATGGTTGGTGAGGGGAACTCTTATATTTTATTGATTCCATGGGTCAGTGGATATCTTGCCTGGCTGCAACGGGGGCGTGAATGGTCAAAGAATCCAGATTGGAGTTTTGTTGGTTTTGGTCTTTTTTCGGGGTGTATCATTATTGGATCTTCCCTTTTTGAGGGAACAAGTCTTGGGGAGAGGGATGCACTTGCTTGGAAAGTATCGGCCTTTCCCTGTTTTCTTTTCGCCATGTGCGCCTGGTTTCTGGGAAGGGAAGGGGTTCGGGTGTTTGGTTTTCCGATAGGTTTTCTTTTTCTTCTCGCCCCTCTTCCTGCGAGCGTGGGTGTCTGGATCCAGCATGCACTGCAGGAGGGGTCTGCTGCCGTCACCCATGTTCTTTTCAAGTTGGCGGGGACGCCCGTCCATCGGGATGGACTTGGATTCACTCTTCCGGGGTTCCATCTGGAGGTCGCTCCGGAATGCAGCGGACTTCATTCTACCCTGATTCTTTTCATCACGAGTTTGATTGCGGGTTATCTTTTTCTACAGACCCCATGGAAAAGACTCGTGCTGGTCCTGGCAGTTGTTCCTCTGGGGATTTTTCGGAATGCGGTTCGCATTTTTGTGGTGGGCGAACTTTGTGTTCATGTGGGGCCCGATATGATCGATTCGCCCATTCACCGCCATGGGGGGCCGTTCTTTTTCGCACTATCCCTGGTGGCGCTCTTCCTTTTGATTCTACTCCTTCGCGCCTCAGGGCGCCCTAGGGGCAAACCATCGGAACAGATCCCGGAGGTATGAACCACAGAGAGCGCAGGAACACGAAGTTGAGAAGAAGGGCTCGCGCAAAGATGTCGGGCAACGCAAGATTGGCGATGAACGAAACGTCAACGGGTTCATGGGAAGAGGTGAAATCTGAACCTTCGTGTTCTTCGTGAACTTCGTGGTAAAATTTGAGAGCCGGGTTCGCGCAAAGGCGCAAAGCAACGCGAAGATTTTGGCCACAGATGAAACACGGATAATCACGGATTTTCCAAGGCAGCTCACTGCCTTGAAAAGCTTTCTGCTCTGCGGTAAATATTCTGTTGTCGATTCAGATGGATTAAACCACGGAGAATATCGGTGTTTGGCTCACCAAACGCCAATGGGTTCATAGAAAGAAATAGATCCAAACCTTCGTGCTCTTCGTGAACTTCGTGGTAAAATTTTGGAACCGTGTTCTCCCAAAGGCGCAAAGCAACGCGAAGATGAGTTTTGGATGAAATAAACATGCAAAAGTCTTTATTGTTATTAAGCCTCCTTGTCCTGGCGGGCGGATGTTCCCGCCAGTCTCAAAATGCGAGGTTGCTGGAGAAGGCCGAACGCGCTTTTCAGGCTGAAGATTACGATCATGCGGAGGTGGCTTATCTTAACATCCTTGAGAAGGATCCTTCGAATGTGCGTGCGATGGGGCGGCTGGGATGGATTTACGCGGAACAGGGGCGTTTCAATCGCGCAGGAGTCTGGCTTCTCAAGGTCCGCAAGGTTGCGCCGGACGCTTTTGATATTCGATCGAAACTTGCCTTGGTTTATCTGGCTGGCGGGGATTTGAAGGATGCACGTGAAGAGGCGCAGGCGGTATTGGCCCGGAATCCAACCGATGAACAGGCGGCGCTAGTGCTGGCGGATGCAACGGGGAGCTTGTCGGAGATCAATGATGTGCGGGCTTTTCTGGAGGAAGCGGTAATTCGCTCGAAGGAGACGGCACCCTTGAAGGTGGCGCTGGGTACGGTTGAATCGAGATGCGGTAATTTCGAGTCTGCGGAGGGGTGTTTTAAACGGGCGCTGGAGCTGGATTCCAAATCCGGAGCGGCTTATTCCGCACTCGGAATCTTGTGCTGGGCGCAGAATAACTTGAGGGATGCGGAGTCTGCGTTTCGTGCTGCGGCGGATTTGTCACCATTCCGATCTCCCCGCCGCCTTCAATACGCCCGTTTCAAAATGCAGACGGGGAATGTTTCCGATGCAAAACGACTTCTGGAGGAAATGTCGCAAAAGGCGCCTGATTATTTGCCTGTGTCCGTGGCTCTGGCGGAAATCGCCCTGGCTGAGAAAAACGAGAAGGAATGTCAGGCATGGACCACCCGGATCATGGCCCGTGATCCTGGAAATGTGGAGGCACTGGTATTGGGGGCGAGAATGCTTCTTGTAAGGGGAGAGGTGGGTCAGGCGGTGACCGAACTCGAGCGGATTCAGGATCTTCAGCCGGAATGGGGCATGATTCCTTATCATCTGGCCCTTGCTTATCTGGTGTCCAATGAAACAGGCAAGGCGATGGCGAGTTTGAATCGGGCCGTCTATCTCGATCCAAACTTGAACGAAGCGGTGCTGTTGTTGAATGAGTTGCGAATGAGCAAGGGGGATTCTAGTTCCGTTCTAGTTTCCCTGAAAGGGTTGCTTCAAAAACAACCGAGGCTGGCCCATGGGTATGAACTTCTCACCGACGCCTTTCTGCTTCAAAGAAGCCCGGAGGAGGCCTTGCGGGTGTTGGAGACTTATGCGCGCTTTTTCCCCCTGAGTGCGGAGCCGGTCTTTCGCAGCGGATATGTTGACCTTCAGCTGGGTCGGAGAGTCGAAGCACGCAAAGCCTTTGAAAAGGCACTGGAGATGGCGCCTGATGATCTTCGTCCAGTTGAGGCTCTGGTGAATCTTGATCTGGACGAGAAAAAGCATGAAGCGGCGCTGCAGCGTGTACAAAAGCAGTTGGAGCTGCATCCGGCTCTTCCAGGTTTGCAAGTGCTTCTGGCCCGGGTTTTTGCCGCGCAGCAAGATTATAAAAAAGCGGAAAAGGCCTGGTTAAAGGCGCTCGAATTGCAGCCGGATTCCTATGCCGCCTATATGCCCCTGGCCCAGCTCTACCTGCGAACGAATCAAAAGTCGCAGGCCCTGGGAACGTTGCACGAAGCAGCGGAAAAAAATCCGAAGGATGTTGTGGCCTGGATGTTGATCGGGATGATTCACGATCAGGGGGGGGAGTTTGACGATGCGAGAGGGGCTTACGAGCATTTGCTGGCCATCCAACCGAATTTCAGTCCTGCGCTCAATAATCTCGCCTACATTTATTCCGAGCATGACGGGCAGCTCGAAAAAGCCAGCCAGTTGGCGCGCAAGGCGAGGGAGCTTCATCCCCATGATCCTTGTATTGCAGATACGCTTGGGTGGATCCTTTATCGGCAGGGGCGTTTTTCCAGCGCATTGGAACTGCTTCAGGAGAGCGCCGCAAAACTGTCCACGAATCCCGAGGTGTTGTTTCATCTCGGAATGACCCAGCATCAACTCAAGGATGTGCTGGAGAGTGAAAAATCGCTTCGTCGGGCATTGGACTTGAAGCTG
>CAYYYL010000028.1:6473-35212 GCA_964475835.1 uncultured Verrucomicrobiota bacterium
GCTTGCGCGGAAAAAAACTGCCGATTAGTCTTTAAAGACTGTAGATCATTGGATTAGAAATGTTTCTGAATTCAGGAAAGGAATATTGATGAAAACCAACTTTTTGAAATTCACGGTCGCAACCCTTTTGCTGGCTCTCGTTTCGACGGGATATTCCGTTCCCACTGTCACTCTTTCCGATGGCGTTTTTTCGTACACGTTTGTTGATAATAGTACAGGGGATTCAAATCCTCTGGCCAACGTGATCGACATGAGTGGAACTCTGGGGGGTGCGCTGGGGAATTGGTTTGGAAGCGGCCGGGCGACGATCACCGGATCTCTGACCAGCCCGACATTGAAACTGGACGGTTTCAGTGTGTCATCGCATAATGCGGGAACCCTCAATGTGTCTTTTTCCGATACCGTTTTTGGTCCAATTGTGGGGACTGCTTTTTCTGCGATTAACGGCTCGTCCCCGGGTGGTGTGGCTTTTGAAACCTTTTTGAATGCAGGTGTGTTGAGTTCATCGGGTGTATTGACCGGGTCGCCGTTTAGTTTTTCGGATACCCAGGCGACGGCATCGGCTCCCAATTCAACTCTTGGGGAGCGGTTGGTGATCGGGCATGGCTCGGGACAAACCTCGACGCTTTCAGCGGTCCTTTCGGTGCCGGATCATGTTTCGACGTGGGCCCTGCTCGTGTGTGTGGTGGGAGTGTTGTTTGCATTAAAGTCGCGGAAGGCGTTTGCGGCTTGATTTTTCGTCACACCGGAATCTGGAATCCACGTGCAGTCGTGGCATTGGGGTTGTGAAAGGTGCGGATTCCTTTCACACCGGGTCTGACGTGAACAGCGATTTGATTTTAGCCGCAATCCTATTTTGAGATAGCTTCCAATTTATGAATTCATTGTCTGTGTTGAAGCGTCTGATGTGTGTTTGGTTGCTGGGATGGGGACTTGTGGCGTGCGAAACGACAAAAGTATCGGAAGCTCCTGTTGTTCCTCCGGGGTCCCCCGAGGTTCTTGTTCTTCGCGAAGGCGATGTGGTGAAAATCACCTTTCCAGGAGCCCCGGATTTGGATACGACCCAGCAGATCCGGCGGGATGGAAAGATCAGTCTTCAGATGGCAGGCGAATTACAGGCCGCAGGCGTGACACCTGCCGAATTGGAAAAAGGGATCCTCAAGCTTTATGCGGCCCAGCTGGTGTCCAAGGAGGTCACGGTGACCGTTCAATCCTCCGCATTTCCTGTATTTATTTCCGGTGCGGTATTGCGCCCGGGCAAGGTGATGGTGGACCGGCCGATGACGGCCTTGGAGGCGGTCATGGAGGCGGGTGGCTTCAATTACAAGAGCGCAAATCTTCGTGAGGTCTCCCTTGTTCGCAACGAGGATGGAAAGGTGAAGCATTTCACGCTCGATTTGAAGCTCGTCCTTGATGGCAAGGAGAGTAAGCCGTTTTACGTCCGTCCGTCCGATATTATCTTTGTTCCCGAGCGGGCGTTCTAAGCCAGCCAGTCGGAATGGCTCTCTCAAAGGCGCAAAGGTGGGAATCTGATCCTTCGTGAACTTCGTGCTCTCCGTGGTAAATCCCCGAGATTTTTACCACAGAGGGCCCAGAGACACAGAGTTGAAAAGAAGTTCTCGCGCAAAGACGCCGGGCAACGCAAGATTGGCGATGAACGAAACGTCAACGGGTTCATGGGAAGAGGTGAAATCTGAACCTTCGTGCTCTTCGTGAACTTCGTGGTAAAATTTGGGAGCCGGGTTCTCGCAAAGGCGCAAAGCAACGCGAAGATTTTGGCCACAGATGAAACACGGATAAACACGAATTTTCCAAGGCAGATCACTGCCTTGGAAAGCATTCTGTTCTGCACCTCTACGGTAAATATTCTGTTGTCGATCCAGATGCGTTAAACCCCGGAGATTATCGGCGTTTGGCTCACCAAACGCCTACGGGTTCATGGGAATGGGGGGCTGGACCTTCGTGCTCTTCGTGAACTTTGTGGTAAATTTTCGGGAAATGGGCTCTCTCAAAGGCGCAAAGCAACGCAAGGATGAGCTGCGGACGAGGTGCGCTTTTTTAACGACTTGCCTTCAGTGCTGCGCCGATGAATCCCCTGAATAGAGGATGAGGGAAATTGGGTTTGGACTGAAACTCGGGATGGAACTGGCATCCGATGAACCATGGATGATCGGAGATTTCCACCATTTCCACCAGATTGGTTTTGGGGGACACGCCGGAAAAAATCAGGCCAAGTTTTTCGAATGGTTCGCGGTAAGTGTTGTTAAATTCGAAGCGATGACGGTGGCGCTCGCTGATGAGGGATTGACGGTAGAGTGCAGCAGCCTTGGTTCCCTTGATGAGCCGGCAGGGCCAGGCGCCGAGTCTCATGGAAGCGCCCTTGTGCTGAACGTGCTTTTGCTCCTCGAGAAGTGAGATGACAGGATGAGGTGTTTTTTTGTCGAACTCCGTGCTGTTGGCTCCTTTAAGTCCCGCCACGTTGCGTGCGAACTCGATCACCGCGATCTGGAGTCCCAAACAAAGGCCAAGGTAGGGTTTTTTCGTCCGACGGGCATAGCTGGCTGCAGCGATTTTGCCCTCGGTGCCGCGATTGCCAAAACCACCGGGAACGAGGATGGCATCCACCTGACGGAGGTGCCGGTTGGGCCCGTCCTTCTCAATGTCCTCCGCATCCACATTGACGACCTCGATGGCGCAATTGTGGCTGGCGCCCGCATGGGTCAGGGATTCGTAGATGCTTTTGTAGGCGTCACGGAGTTCGATGTATTTTCCAACGACGGCGATTTTAACCCGATGACGGGGATTCACCACATTTCGAACAAACTTTTTCCAGCTGTCCATGCGCGCAGGGCGGCGGTGAAAATGAAAATGCCGGCAGATCAGTTCGTCCAGTTTCTCCTTTTGAAGCATGAGGGGGACTTCGTAGATGGAATTTGCGACATCGACTTCCTCGATCACGGCGTCCATGGGTACGTTGCAGAAAACTGAAATCTTGTGCCGGACATCGCGGGAAATGGGGCGTTCCGTTCGGCAAACCAGGGCGTGGGGTTGAATGCCGATCTCGCGGAGTTTGGCAACACTTTGCTGGGTGGGTTTGGTCTTCAGTTCGCCGGCGACACTGATGTAGGGGACGAGGGTCACGTGAATGAAGAACACGTTTTCCACTCCCACTTCGAGCGCGAACTGGCGGATCGCCTCCAGGAACGGTAGTCCTTCGATGTCCCCCGTAGTGCCGCCAATTTCCGTGATCAACACATCGGCTTTGCTCTCGGTCCCGACCAGGCGGATCCGCTTTTTGATCTCATCGGTGACGTGGGGGACCACCTGCACCGTCTTCCCGAGGTAATCTCCCCGACGTTCCTTGGTAATGATCGTCTCGTAGATCTGGCCGGAGGTGAGATTGTTCCGGCGGCTTAAGCGGCAATGGGTGAAGCGTTCGTAGTGCCCCAAATCGAGATCTGTTTCCGCACCATCGTCGAGGACGTATACCTCGCCGTGTTGATAGGGGTTCATCGTGCCCGGATCGACGTTCAGATAGGGATCGAATTTTTGAATGACGACTTTGAGTTTTCGAGCTTCGAGAAGAGTTCCAAGAGATGCGGCGGTCAAGCCTTTGCCTAACGAGGAGATCACACCCCCCGTCACGAAAATATATTTCACGGGACTCTCGTTTACCCAATCCAGGAGAGGGAGGCAAGAATTGTCGGAGATTTTTTGATTTCCCGGTATTTGAGGTGTTTTTTTTTGTACATAAGATTTTGAGGTTCAACGTGTTGCGATTTTTTAAGCCGGTTTCAAAAGCAGACCTTGGAATTAGTCTGGCAAATCGGTTGAATTTTGTGCAAAATCCGGCGTTTGGAAGATCTTTATCTTCAAATTATTTGCCTATGAAAATCACCTATTCGTTGGTCATGGGGGTTGCCTTGTGGGTGTGGGGTTCTGGCGTTGTTTTTGCGGCTGAACCGTTAAAACGTGCGGTCCTTACCGAGATCCACAATGATGTGGTGGTGGTGAAGGATGCTTCGCAGGAACAGCGTGCGGCGCTGAAAGAGGTGGTTCAGGGCCAGGATGTGGTCCGGACTGGGAAAAAATCCAGGGCGGAACTGGAATTTGCGGACAAGTCGATTGCCCGACTGGGATCAAACACGTTGTTTAGTTTTGATTCTGCAGGACGGGAAATGAATTTAAAGCGGGGAGCGGCATTGATCCATGTGCCGCCTGGTTTATCAGGCGCCAAGATTAGCACCTCCATTGCGACGGCAGCGGTTTTCGGTGATGTGGTGGCGATGCGTGTGAATGAGTTGGGAGACACGCAGGTTCTTGCGTTGTCGAGGGATAAGCTAGGTCCCATTTCGGTGACGTTTCATCGCACGGGTGAGACCTGTCAGTTGGAACCGGGCCAGATGCTGACTCTGCGACCCAATGATGTTCACATGCCTGTGCCGAATTCGGTCAATGTGGAGGTTTTCCTCAAGACGAGTTGTTTTGTGAAGAAGGAGGGGGAGAGCGGGTTTTCATCGGATTTGCCTGAGAGTGCAAAGAAGGAAATCCAGCAGGCTCAGGATATTCAAAACAAAGACATCCGATCGGGGGTTCTCGAGGGAGGTTCTGGAGTGAATGAGACGGACGGTCACGGTCACCAGCTCAATATGGCGAGCCTGATCGCCAATATTGTGTTGCAGCAAAATACAACCCGGGATCGATTTTTTGGGGACTACGCGGGAAACTTTGCGGATAATTTTTCGGGTGGATATCAGGGAAATGTTCATTTCACCATCAATCGCGATGGATCGATTGCAGGATCCGGCATCATTTTGACAACGAGCCAGTCCTTTTCAGTTCGGGGATCGGTGAATTCGGATGGAAGTTTCAACACGGTCACAAGTTTTGGCACCCCCGTTGTCGGCCAGCTCAATCAGAGTGGATCTGACTTTACGGGAACTGCGGTGCACAACCATGCAACGGCGGGCCAGGTCACGGCGGCATTGGCCGGGAGTAAGATCTAGGAATGATAGGTTAACAAGGTGGCCAGGGGCACACATCCATGATGTTTCAAAAGGTGGCGTTCAAAACATGGAGGTCATGGATTTGGGGTCTGGGTTTATTGCTGGGATCCGCGCTCATTGGTTTTTGTCAGACCCCAAGTGATACGGTGATTCGCAGTCGGGAGATCAAAAAGGAGACCGCGTCGCCGCGGGATACGATGGGTTGGCCTGAAGAGGAGGAGTTTGGTGCTTTGATGGAGCTCAAGAAGGCCAAGGCATGGTATTTGATGCCGTATGTCTCGGCTGAGGGGTATTGGACCAGCAATGTGTTGCTGGCGAACAAGGGGGAAAAGGGGGATTCCGTTTTCTCCGAGACGCAGGGAATTCTGGCTGGATACCGTCTGTCGGCGGATTGGAATTTAAATGCAAGTTACGCCTATCAGATGTTACGCTACGCGGAGAATCCCGTGCTGGATGTGGATGTTCACAGCGTCGGTTGTTCCAGCACGTATCAATTGCCATGGAACTTTCAAGCCACGGCGGGACTGAATGGGGTCTGGGTGGATTCTCCTGATTTGAAGACCCAGGTTTATCGCGAAAATAATCCCTATGTCGCCCTGACTCAGAACCACTCGTTTTTACATGACCGCCTGCTTTGGTACTACGGGTATCAGTTTGATCAGAAATGGGCTCATCCCATTGGATTTGATCGGATGGAGCATTCCCTTTACACGGGGTTTTCTTACGTGTGGCTTCCTAGTCTGGTGACTCAGTTGGGGGTGCGCCACAACTGGCAGTTTTATGATTTTCGTCCACCTGAGGCTCCGGTCAACGGCCGTCAGGAGTGGGTTAGCAGTCTTGTGGTTCAGGCTGTGTGGCAGCCGCTTTCATTTTTGCAGGTGACGGCGTACGGCTTGACCGCGTATGACAACTCTGAGAATTCCAATCGCGATTACAAGGTGGCGAATTGTGGGGGTAACCTGCGTTTTTTCTGGAGATTCTGACCGGAACGGTCTTGTTGTGGTTGGTTGTGAGTCGCTTTGGTTTGTTCCTCTTATGGATCTGGGGATTTTAAGGTGCCATGCATTGTTGGTCTCAAGAGTTTTTCGGAAAGGGGTGTCCCCCATGCCAATATCTGCGGCGATCCCGGTCTGGAGGCAGAACCACGGCCAAAGCTCATGCGGTAAACAATTCCCCTTGGAAGGCCCCATTTTGTGATGGCTAAAACGACCAGCTGAAAGGGGATGGGGATTGCACAAAAAGGGAGACTGTGGGCCCAAATGTGATAGAGATAAGAAGGATGTTTTGTGTGATTCGGCCGGCTCTGGGGGTTGTGATTTTATTGTCGATATCCTTCCTGCATACCCTGGCGGGGGAGACCGATGAGGATTTCTCTGTTTTTATCAGTGCGGAGAACATCAAAGGTGGGGATGGAATGTATTGTGATGTTGGGTTGGGCGATTGGGACCATCACGTGACGCATCCCTATGCCATTCAGGCGGGGGATGTTCTGGAGTACGATTTGTTGGTTTCCCCGGACTCGCCCGAGATGGACGGCGGACTTTTTTTGACGTTCCAGGGAGGAGGAGCTCTGAGTCTTCCCGCTGGACCCATGGGGTCCGGGCAGGAATGGTCGAAGAGTTCTAATCCATGGCGACAGATCCGAATTCCCATTGGGATGGCCGCGGGGCGAAATCTGGAAAATTGGATTTTTCATATTTCGGGAAAAAAGCAGGGAGTTTATCAACTGGCCATCGATCGACTCCGCATTTCCAATCGGGGAGTTGTGAAATGTTCCTTTTATGAGAATGAGCCGGTGCTAACAGGCAGGACGGTTCGTTTCAACGGTTTTCGAACTCCGCACGTGACGGTTTTTCCCCGCAGACTGATCGGTGAGCGAGAAGTGGGAGCGCTGTTTAACGCCCTTCATGGGTTGGGGGCGGCTCAGCGCCGTCTGACGGCAGCCCAATATGGTGCATCTTTGGTTTTTCATGATTATCAGGTGTCGGGTAAGCCCAAGGGGCTCCCTGAACTGATTGAAAAGGCCAGGCCATTACTGGATGACAGCCTGTTTGCTGATTTCAGACTCGATGAGTTTAATCAAAAATTTCCCCGTGCCCTTGAAGTTCTTGAACCTATTCACCCCCTGATCAAGGGGTACACCCTCCATGCGGTGGGGTATGCGCATTTGGATTTTATCTGGATGTGGTCGTGGGAGGATACGTTAAGGACCGCACGGCAGGATTTTCGTCAGGTACTTTCGTTTATGGATGAATTTCCGGCGTTTACCTTCAGTTACACAAGTCCGGCTTTGTTTGAAGCTTTGGAAAAGGAGGATCCTGTCTTGTTTCGCGATATTCAGAAACAAGCGCAGGTGGGGCGCTGGGAAATGGTGGGATCCCGATGGTGTGAAGCGGATGCGGAGCAGATCTCAGAGGAGTCGAATGCGCGGCATTTTCTTTATTCGCATCGATATAATCTGGAAAAATTCGGTGTGGAATCCCGTGTTGATTTTGAGCCGGATATTTTTGGTCATCTTCCCACATTTCCCCAATTGCTCCTGAAGAGCGGGGTGAAATACTATGCGTCCCGCCGCATGAAGGGGCCGGAGGTCTTCTGGTGGGAGGGGCTGGATGGCAGTCGTGTTCTGGCCACGAATATTCATCATTACATGGATTCCCTTCTCCAGGAGCCACTCGATTATAGTTTTACCAGGGAGGGGCGATCCCACGGTTTCAAGGACGCGCTGGTTGTTTATGGTGTGGGAAATCATGGAGGGGGGCCCAGTCATGACGAAATTCAGAATATCCAGATGCTCAATCAACTCTCCATCTATCCCCAGGTTCCCTTCTCAAGGTTTCACGACTACATGGACAGGATCGCCATGACCCGTTTGTCCAAACCTTTAAAGGTTGTGAAACAGGATGTCGGCCATCCACTCAATGGGACCTATTCGGTAAATGGGGCGTTGAAAAAACTCAACCGGGTCAACGAAAATTTGCTCACTACCACGGAAAGTTTTTACGGAATTTCCCGTCTGCTTGGATTCACTTCTCCCATCCAAACCCTGGATGCAGCTTGGAAGAAGCTCCTTTGGGGGCATCATCATGATACCATTTCTGGAACGACGATCCATGAGTCGTCTGTTTATGCGCGTGATGTGCTTCGTTCCGTTCGTGACTCGGTACAGGGAGATCTGGATCGAATCCTTGGCAATTTGTCCTCACAGATTGTGACAGATTCCAGATCTGGAATTCCGAGGGTGATATTCAATCCGTTGGCATGGAAGGCCAGCCAGCCCGTGACATTCGTACTTCCGGACACAACTCATTCCTGGGACTGGATCGATTCTGCGGGAACCGTTCATCCGATTCAGGTTTCGGGGATCGGGGGAGTGAAGAATGAAGGGGTGGCTGTGATTTCCGGGCTTCCCGGTTTGGGCCATCGGACGGGCTGGTTGGTGGAGTCCTCTGGGCAGGAAACGAATGGTCTTAAGCGAATCGGATCGTTTGTGGCTGAGAACCGGTTTTTAAGGATGACCCTTTCTCCTTCCACCGGAAATCTGACCAGTATTAAGGACCTTAGAACGGGTAGGGAATGGGTTTGTAGAGGAGAGGAATGCGGAAGGTTGCGAATAGAAATGGAGGCACCGCACGCCATGTCTGCATGGCTGATGGGTGAAATCACCGGGAGCCCCTTGCTCGATCGCCCTGCGAAGGTGGAATGTGTGGAAGAGGGACCTGTTCGGATCACGTTTCGTTCGACTTATCGTTATCGTGATTCAACGATCGAGAAGGATGTGATGCTTTACCGGGATATGGGACGCGTGGATATTGCCCTCCGAGTGGACTGGAGGGAGAGAGGCGGGGAAATGGTTGATGCGCCGATGCTTCGCATGGAGTTTCCCCTTCCTGGCAAATGTCCAGAGGCCATGTACCTTGTTCCATTTGGTGAAGTTTCGAGGCCTCAGGATGGGGCGGATTATGCTGCCTCGTATGGGGTGGGGCTTTCCACGGCATCGGGCAGTGTCTGTGTTCTCAACGACTACAAGTGTGGGTACAGTGTTTCCAACCAAACGATCCGGGTGACGCTTAATCGCAGTCCTTACAGTCCCGATCCTGCTCCTGATGTGGGAATTCAGACCATGCACTTCGGGTTTTACGTTTCAGATAAAAAATGGAGCGAAGCAGGGATGTCCCGTCGAGGGATGGAATTCAACCGCAATCCGGTTGTGGTGGAGACCACCCGTCATGGTGGAGTTCTTCCTGCAGAGAAAAGCTTTCTTTCCGTGGCCGGGGAGTCGGTGGTGGTTACCGCCGTAAAAACCTCTTTCGATGATGATTCCGCCCTGGTACTTAGGCTGTATCAGGCATCAGGAACTCCCGGGGATGCGAAGATCACCTCATCGCTTCCCGAAAGGCCCTGGAGGGAGACAGATTTGATCGAGCGATTTTCAGACAGGAGCCCCCCTGCATCCCTTGAAAGAATTTCTCTCAAGCCATGGGAGATCAAGACCTTCAGAATGGGAAATCTCAGATCCAGCGCCCCATCTGATGTCGAAGGGCGGCCTGCGACCAGACCTTGATAAAAAGGCCTGTTTTGTTTGGGGGGAGGGTCTTTTGATTTTCCTGAAGTGACGTTCGAAACGTCCGGGTCTGAGGTTGGGTCAAGGGCTTTGCCCGGCTGACATTCCTTGTTTTTGTCTGCTGCAACAACGCTTGTCTCCAGTCCTTGTAGTGACGGATTTTCCAGTCCTGAATCGAATGGAGAAGCCCGATGTCCCGTCCGAGTTTTTCGCTTTCAATCCATTTGTGGCGCAAAATTTCATCCAAAGGAGGGGTCGGAACTCCAAAGGTTTCGCGCAATTTTTCCTGCAAATACGGATCTGTGGTTCTCATGAATAAAAACGCTAACAAACAGCTCCCTCAGTGCAAGGGAAAGAGCGGTAAAAATGAAAATGTAACCCATCCTCCATCCAATCGTGGGATGAAACGCTCTCAGGAACGGGTAGGGTGGATGGCGGAGGAGGTGAGATTCGAACTCACGGACGGGTTACCCCGTCGCTCGATTTCAAGTCGAGTGCCTTAAACCGGGCTCAGCCACTCCTCCAAGAATGAAAGTGTCAGATTATCCTTGAGACTGCTAACCCAAACTGCTAACCCTGTTTTGTGAAGCAAAAACCCATAGGGGAGGGGGCGAAAACAAAAGCAGCGGTTACACGAGTTGGGGAAAACCTTATTCGTCGACATGGCGTTTATTATGCCCTCTTCAAAAAGGGGGGCAAGCAAATCTGGAAGTCCCTTCGGACCCGCGATCCGAACATTGCTCGGGCGCATTTGCAGGAATATCGCCGCACTTTTCAGAGGATGACGGATATGCCCCGGAAGCAGGATATTCCCCTCTTTTCAGAGGCTGTCCAACAAACCATCGAAACTTGTCGTCGGGACGGAATGAAGGAGCGGACCTTGAGCGGGGTGAGTACCTACCTCAATTTGGCTTCGCGGTCGTTCCTCGGGCCTCTTAAGGTTTCGACGGTGCGAAAGGATCACCTCAAGGAATACCTTCGCCAGCGCTACGAGTCCCGTTCAGGCCGGTCTGCGAATCTGGACCTCATTCATATCCGAAAAGTGTTTCGGCTGGCCTTGGAACGCAACTGGAGGCTGGATGATCCCACGGTTGGAATCAAAATGTTTGCCCACAAGGAAAAGGTCGTTGCTGTTCCTTCCTTTACCGAAGTACGAAAAGTAATCGGTTGCTTGCGTGAATTGCCGTTACGGAATGGTAGCGGCATTCGTGCGGCGGAATTTATTGAATTGCTGGCGTTGTCGGGGTTGCGTTTAAGGGAAGCGCAAATGCTGAAGTGGGGGGACCTTGACTGGCAACGAAAGGTGTTGGTGATCCGGCATGGGAAAGGCGACAAGCCTCGTGATGTCGATCTTTTTTCCGCCCTTCATTATTTTCTCCAGACGCTTGAGAAGGAGCGGGGTGGGGTTCCTGATGAACTTATTTTTCCTCCCACTCGTGGCCCCACCTATAAATGCCGTGGTTTGCTTGCGATGGCGTGCAGACATGTGAACGTTCCATGCTTCAGTTTTCATGGCTTGCGCCATGCATGGGCAACGGAACTAGTGAAGCAGGGAATGGACTTTGGTACTATTGCCGCTTGGATGGGGCATTCTGATGGCGGTCTTCTGGTGGCTAGGCGCTATGGGCGTCATCTGCGCCGTGATCACTTTGAAACCGCCGCCAAAAAAGTGAGGTTGAATTTATAATCAGATTTTGTGCTGGAATCTTGATTTGAATGGGATCACTGATTCATTTCGATCATTTTTTTGCGAGCGAGTTGCAACCGCAGCAATTCGGGCTCTTTGAGGTATTCTCGGTATGGGCTGAGAATGTTTAGATATTCCCCAAATCTTCCCGCGTTCCAGCATTCATTGGCTGTTTTTCGTACACGCTTCAGTTCTACTTCTCGCTTTTCTTCGGAATGTAAAGTCATGGATGATTTCATCCGATAAAATCTCAGGCATTCTTCCCAGCGGGCCCCATTTCATGGTGTCCGTGCTGCCGGATGCCGTGCACGTGGCGACCTGTCCGCATAATACGAAAAGGAAAATCGAAAGCAAGTGCGTCATTTGTTTTTCCGCTTACCAATCAGGCATCTTTCACCGCGTATAACAGCAGTTTTTGAGCAAGCTCTGCATCTTCTAGAGTTTTCTTGTCCTTCACATCCTCAATGACTTCTAAGAAGTAGAAAAAATCAAAAAGCGTCTGGTATTTCACGCCGTTCGACAAAAAATCAGCTTTCCCTTCCGTTTCTTCGATTGGGAAAAATCCAAGTTGAGATTCCAAGCTAACAGGCTCTTGAGCATAGATTTCTATGACCTCGGATTTGGCATTGAGGGTGTGCTTTCTACAGAAGTCATCGTAGGTTCCTCCATGCCTAAAGTAGGTGACCAGGTCGATTAATTTCATAATTTTGTATTTACTTTCCCCATAATGAATACCCGCCGTCTCCACCGGGGTGCATTGTTTCCCAGAATATACCCCCGGGAATATTTGGGTGTTGGCTCTTCGGAACCAACTGCATGACTCCGGCTTCCGTATCGTGATGCCATACCCAATTCTCGGGCGACTTTCCGAGAATTGAACCCGCAGGAGACTTTGGAACACTAATACCCAATTCCGCCAAGGCCGGATTAGACTCCATTGCTGCATCGAGAGCAATATTCGCCTCCTTGAAGTGCATGTATCTTGTTACGCCGGGATAGGATGTCGGACTGAGGGTGATTTCAAATGCTACGCTGTAGAAGTTTCCACTGGCTTCTGCTGCTTTTCCAACAACCTGCTCCAAAGCAATCGCCGAACGTTCTTCACCCGCTCCTACGAAAAACGATCCAACAAATGCTCCAGCATATCCCTGAATCCTTCCCTGTTCTCGTGCTCCGCTGCTCCACTCATTTGCCAGGGATTGAAAACTGTTTCCGACATTATTCCACAATGCAGCCGTCTGCCTTTGGCTTTGTTCATAAGCTCCAGCCGGATCTTGAAGCACTTCATACAATCTTTCGGTGTCACTACCTAACCTTGAAGCCATTCCGATGGGGCTGGCTTGATAAGCCAGACTTGGAAGCCCCTTAACGGTATCCCATAAAAATTCTCCCACACCTTCGGCTTGTCCAATTTTTGTATCGATGTAGTTTTTTCCAAATCTCCCATCTGGGTCAAAACGATTAACCCCGTCTCCATTGAAAGCGGAATAGAGGTCCATTGACGCCGAATGCCCCATGGGATCACACGACAAGAATGTCCCGCTGTCCGGCGCATAGTAGCGGGCGCCGAGATAATAATAGCCGGTACCATCAATGAAGTGTCCTCTCCAAGCCAAAGCGGAAGAAACCGAGTGGCTCGCGTCCAAAGCTACAGCCACATTGCCCGGCAACGGACCGTATCCATCGCATTTGACGGGATTCCAGGTCGCCACATTGCTTGAATTCACTGTGGCGATCGTGTGACCGTAGAGGTCGGAGATGATTTCGGTCGTAGTTCCGGTAGTGCCATCAAAGACGGCTTCAATGCCGCCTGTGCCCTGCAATCCACCATATTTTCCATTCAAATCGGGACCATGGACGATCCCGCTTCGCTGAGTGCCCACCGTTACAATCAGCTCCATAAATTCCACATCCGGATCGTAGCTGGATTGAATCGTTAACACGGAACCTGTCGCCGTGCCGTTCGCGACACTTTGCTGTGTCGTTTGAAGCCGTCTACCCAAGCCGTCATAAACCGCCGACCAGTTCAGCCCATTGTTGGAAGCGTCTCTGCGGGCGATGGAAACCATTCTTCCCAGCGCGTCCCATGTGATGGTGTCAGTGCTACCGGATACCGTGCGCGTGACAACTTGTCCCATGGCATCGAACGTCTGATTCACTGGACTTCCTCGGGGATTCACCAATGTGCCGGTGGCCACATAATTGGTCATCTGGGCAAGGTTGTTGTACGTCTGGGCATCCGTGCCTGTCAGCGCACCCGTCAAATTCATGCTCGTGCGCAGACCCAGGCCTCCCGTCGTATCATTGTCAAAATGATAGGCCGTGGAAGCGGTTGTCCCGGACGCAGGAGCAAACGTTTCAGAGGTCAAATGACCTCGCGAATCGTATCCATAGGCGCGCGTTTCATTCCATACACCCGTTCCTGTCCGGTTGGCGGTGTAGCTGCTCTGCGTCGAATCTCCACGCCAGACAATATTTGTTTCATCCAGAACGACCGAGGCATTGACTTTTTGGGTCTCCTCGGTGATCCGTCCCATGGGGTCGCGGCTGACGATGGTCTGGATATGAGACGGTGTGGTCCGAGAGATGAGCAAGCCATCGATCCCGTAGTTGTATTGATAGGCCGCGCCATGAAAATCCGTTTCTACAAGCGCCCCGTCGGCCTGGTAGATATAGCTGAAAGGCAGCGTGGGACTATTAAGCTCGGTGAGTAGGCTGCGGCGGCCCGCGCCATCGTGCGATTGCTGCCAAGTGTCTTTTAGGACGCCATTCAGGAGAACTTGTTCCGTCGCGACGGCTCCGTAACCATCAAACGTGCGCCGTACTGAGGTTGGAGGACCAACTGAAGCGTTCTGATACGTTTGATCGATCTGCTTCGTCAAGTTGCGTCGATCATAACTGTAAGCGAGCGTCACGCCCAGCTGGGCGGCACTAGGATCGACGGCAGCGACCTGTTGCTGCCTGCCAAAGCTGTCATAGGTGATCGTGCTGACAATGTTTCGCGGGTCGGTGATTGTTTTTAGTTTGCCAACGATTCCTCCTGCGCCGTTGACCGTATAATAAGTATAACCGGAGGAACGAGTCGTGCTGGCTCCCTGAGTGAGTTTTTCCGTCAACTGGCGGGATGCATTGTCATATGTGCCCGACCAGGAGAGACCCCCCGGCATCTGCCGCGAGAGCATGTTTCCGGCACCATCATAGAAGAAATTGATCTTGCCGCCATCGGGGAGTGTCTGTTGGGTGACCCGATTCAAGCCGTCCAGAACAAAAGAGTTAGTGCGTCCAAGCTCGTCCACGATGCTTGTCAGATTTTCGCAGGTATCGTAGGTTGAGCGCACCAGCGTATTGTCAGCTTTTTTGACCAGCACCGTTTTCCCTTGGAGATCTGTGAAGGTTGTGGTAGTTGCGGTATTCGTTCCGTCCATTGTGGTGACACTGTGATGATCTGGCGAATAGCTGTATGCCCTGCGTCGAACGGTCTGGCCGGAAGGGCTGTTGATCAACACCTGTGTCGTCCGGCCCACGGCATCGCGCGTGGTGACCGTCGATTCTCCGAGTGCGTCCGTCGTGATCTCAGTCAATCCGGCGGCGTCATATGCATGCGTGACCTGTTGCTGTGCTGAATTGTTCGCCGCGGGAGGGCCGGTAAAGGATTTAAGCCGATTCAGACCATCGTAGGTCATTGTGCTGACAAATCCTTCTGCATCGACCTTTTGAATCACGTTTCCGCGACTGTCGGTTGTCTGGGAATCCGTGGACAGAACTGTTCCCGTGCTGTCCTTCAACGTGCGTGTGACTTGTCGGAGCCAGTCATTGTAACTGTAGTCACGGTGGGAACCATTAGGATAAATTTCGCTCGAAATCCGGCCATCGATCCGATAGCTCCATTTTTGGACGGATCCATCGGGATTGTCCTGCTCCTGTAATTGGCCGTTTTGAGTGTAAAAATAGGAGGTTTGCCCACCCAGAGGATTGACTTGCGTGGCCACCTTGCCTCCCAGTTCGTACGTGAAGGATTCGGTGGACAGGGTTAAGTTATTCACATCTACCTGTTTACGGGTTTTCATCTGACCGAGGAAATCGTATCCCATTTGCGTGGTGTTACCCCGTGCGTCCGTAATCTGGGTTAGATTGCCATAGCCATCGTGCAGGTATTTCTTTGTGGCAATGGCGCTGTCACCCACAGGGGATTGGACTCCCGAACCGTCCGATGCAGCCTGGCTGCGCCACTGGAGATTTTCCATCAGCCTGCCACCGCCGTCATACCGTGTCATGGTGTAGTCGCACGGATTGTAACGCGCTCCCTGGGTCCATTCGATTTCGCCGTTGGAGTTGTAATATTTGTAGTTCCAATCCACGAGAGCACCCGTTGCGTCATGCCGTTCCTCCCAAATGGGATTGCCCAGATCGTCATACGCAAAACCAGTCCATTGTCCTGCCGCGTCCATCCTCTTGATGAGCTGTCCTCGAAGGTTGTAGGACATTGTATAAACCACTGCGGGATCTGTTGTGCCTGTGAGGTGAGTTTCCGATGTTGGAAATCCGTTGTTGTTGTAGGTGAAGTTCACGATCACTTGATCGGGGGTTCCCGGGAGCCCTTGGACCGTTTGTTGCAAAACACCGCTCGCAAACGGCACTGTGCTCATGGTGCCCGCGATTCCATACGTATTGTCGGTTTCACTGATCAATTGGCCGCCGGCGGCAAAATGTTGAATGGCGGTGACAAGATAAGGGGAAATGGGGCTCCCATAGATGAATTTTTCGAAGTTCCCATTTGCCTCATTCACCTGAGTCGGAAGATTGATTACATTGTAGGTGGTGGTTCGGATGGCTGTGTTGGTGCCGCTTCCCGTGATATTGCCAGTCGTGTCAGTCTCGATTAGGTTGCCGTTGGAATCGTATTTGAAAACTTCAGTCAATCCACGTTTATCGACGCGCTGCTTCAAGCTTCGTTGATAACCTCCCGAAGCGTCATTGGTGGCATACCAAACCTGCTGGATGGTCTGGCCGAGCTGATCCTTGATCAACGTGATATTGCTATTCACGTAGTCATATTCCGTGATCTGGTTGTTGACGTCGGTAATTTTGGTGTTGCCTGTCCATGTGCCATCCGCATTGGGAGCGTTTGTGCTGTAGGTGAACGTCGCATTGGTGATGAGCGCATTATTCGCGCCCACTGTGGCCTTCTGCTGGGTCACCCGCCGGAGGTTGTCGTACGTGTTGGCGAGGATCCGGCCCTCGGGCTTGGTTTCTTGGATAATCAAGTGTTCGGAATAAAATCCGTTGGTAACAGCTCCGGTATTCGGCTTGTGGTTGTACGTGTAGGAGATTGTGGAGGCATCAGGCAAAGTAACCGTTTGGAGATCTCCATAACTATCGTATGCATAGGAAAGTCGTCGTCCATCCCCGGCATTTATGGAAATGATATGCCCATAAATATCATAATTAAATTGCACAAAATTTCCATTCGACGAAGAAATTCGATTCATGAATCCCCAATCCGGCTGAGTATTGTCGCTTCCGAAAGTGAAGGTCAGATAGTTGCCTTGGGGGTCCTGCCACTTTTGCAAATAGGGCCGCTGTCGGGTCAATCCATTGGCACCCGGCGTCGGATACGATGCCATTTGGAAGGTGCGGATGCTGCCATCCGCGCCCTTCAGAGTGTAGGTGGCATTTGTGCCGCTGCCCGTCATGGTGATGGTATTATTGAAGAGATTGAAAATGGAACCGGCTGCGTTTTCCGATTGATTAACTAATTGGGGATTATCGGCAACCTGCGGAGTCCAGATCGTCGTCGACCCCGTTTTTTGGTGATAAGCGACGACGCTGCCATCCATTTCAGCGGCATATATCAGATTGTTGGTGGCAACCACCATGTAGGGGAAATAGTCGAGCTTCCAGCCATAGCCGAACTCATTTTGTGACTGATTCAGGCTGCTGTAATTTCGGTTGATCTTGATTGGCATCGGTCCTGGGATGACGAGATCAGATGAATCGATATAGAATGCTCCGGTTATGGGGATTACGGGCTCGGCAACTTTATTAAAAGCTTGGCCAAAGGATTCTGGAAACCCAAACCAACCCGCCTTTCCAACTCCCAATTCTGCGCTGGCGATGGTGCCGGGAGTTGTGGGGAGGGCGAGCCCTTGAAATAGGGCGGCTTGTGTTAATGATGCTAAAGTGGAGGAATCCAGAATAGTGGTTGATTGGCTGATGTTGTTTATGGTCATGTTCCACTGAAAAATTGGCACATTCCCATCAAAGATGCTTGGGGTTGATAACGTCGGCACACTAATATTTAAAAAGGGCTGACCTAAACCGTCGAAATCGAGCCAGCTATTGTCAGCAACCGAAGGGGTATAAGAGAGACCATTTGCTCCTCCATATGGATCAAAGATAGATTGCCCAAAGCCTCCGTTAAGGGGCACATTCAATTGATTGGCGGAAATTAATGCGGCCGCTCCACCGCCGGGACTCAGAATGAATGCGCCCATCCCTTCATATGACTTATTCGCACACACAATGGGGCCTGGAGTGATATAGACAAGGTTTTCAACGATATTGCTCGATTTAAACAAAGCGTTGGTAATACTGCTCCACATCAAAGGATCCCACGCCTGAAGGGTTTTTGTAATTCCCCTGGTATCTGTATAATTTATGTTTTGATACGCGCTGTAATTGCTTGGGGTCAGTGTGATGATCCCTTTGCCTTGTTTTTGAGCATTATGAAGAAGGCTTATGGTTGAAGCCGAATCTGTTTCGTTAAAGAATTGATTTATAACCGTATGCTCTAGAGCGGAACCTTCGGCAAACGAGAGATGCCACCAGTCACTACTTGCAGTCGCGGATGGAATTCCGGAATCGGGATGAAGATTGTTGTTTAAAACCGAAGTCATCCAATGAAATATCATATCAACATTTGGATAAAGGAGATTGATTGCACCAGGGCCAAATTGAGAACTGTTTGGCAGGGTTCCATCGGGGTTTCTTTGTGGACTTAGCTTGGAAAAACCATGATCAAACCTTGAAATCATGTTTTCTTTTAGTAAAGGCCCTGCAAAGGCATCAAAATCTGTGCATTTTTTAAAATAACTCATTCCCATAAGGTAGAGCGGCGCTCCAATTGCTGTGTCCGAATCCATGGTTGTGCCATTTATAAGATCCGATTGTTGTGCAGCCCAGAATTTCTGAGCTTGGGCATTAAGCATGTCCTGGGTAACGCGACCATAATTGAGGCATAAGGTAATGGCATCTCCTTTCCGGAAAGGGCGTTCGTTAACAATTTGTGTCGTTTCAACAACCCCGAGAAATGAACTCCACCAATCAGGATTATTATAATTTGGACTGGTGATTGGCCCAAGTGGATTGCTAGGTGAATTTGTAGTAAACAAAGTTGTGGGCAAACTTAGATGTCGATTATAAATGATTCGAAATTGCAAGATGTCATCAAGGGAAGACAATCCTGTTGTGATGGCTTGTTTGCCAATCATATTCCCATTGACTGGAAAAGTTTCTATCGCAGTTGTGCCTGGGCGAAACGGCTCAAGGCTCATTGTCATGTCATGTGTATTGGAACCCGTTTGAACCTCGCGCACCATGAGCCTTCGGTTGTGTAAATCCAAGGAACGAATAACACCTGTATCCAGTATGGGCTCCCCAGAAACATATTGCTGGGTTTTATTTCGATCACTGTAAACAATGCATTGAATGGTATCAAAAATATTACTAACCGTGTTGAGGGAGGAAACAAGGTTCCTGGTGGAGAAACTTCCTAAAACATTCCACGGCTGTGGCAACTCGGACCAAGAATTGTAATTGTGCTGACGATCAAAAATGGTGACACCCACATCACTCTGGCTCAATCCATGGGCCGAGAGTTGTTGATTCAACCAAAGGGGGTACAGAGTCCCAGGATTGTCCAATTCGGAGCTGAGCGATAGAATGCTGGGATCTCGATTTATGTAATGTTGAACCCATTGAAGACCTGTCTGATACCCTTGTGGGAGATAATCTGAGACATTATATCCTTCGGTGATGGATGTATCCTTAAGCCATGGGAAAATGTGTACCCATTGATTATTGATATAAGCAGCAACCCATGGATAGTTGACATAAATCAATTTTGAAACGCTGGAATTTTTGCCTGATGAATCCAACGGATTGATGGCTCCACGCAATTGCATGTGCAAAAGTTTGCTCATGCGTGTGTCAAGCATTTGAAGGCTGTTATGTGGCGGGAAAACGTAGCCACAGGGCACATTGCATTTTCGCAGGAAATAGATTAAAAGGGCGCATTGCTCCGTCGGGTTGCCTTCTTTTTCCTGGAATGTAGCCAGAGCTCCACGATTAACGCCTCCTTGGTTGATGGATTTTTCCGTTAGAGGTTGACCGCTGTCGTTAAGGCCAACAGCGTCCGTGAGCTGAATATTATTCAAAACATAGTTGGCCAGAATAAGGGGGTTATTGCCATTATCGGAAACAAATTTATCAAGAATAGGATGCTGGCTTAACTCAGGACTGGTGTCCAATTCAGAATAATCCGAGTTTGGGAATGGAAACTGATAAGTGATAGGGGTGCTTACTTTGAGAAGCTCATCAATGGATTTGTCTGCATATTCGGATGGAATCGGGACGCCATCAAAGTGGGGTTGGCTAATATAGGTCGAAACCCATGGAGAGCGATCTGTGAAATCAAGAGTATAACTTACATTGTAGTCCCCTATTGAAGGTGGAATTAGTTGATTTTTCGCCATGGGCAGTAAAGTCCCATCTTCGGCAAGGGTGGTGCCTTGATAATTTATTTTGAATTCATAAGTAGAGTTACCTGACTTATGATTAAGTATCATTGCCCAATTGGTTGATTGATACCATTGATCTGATGGTTGATTTCCAGTAATAAATTGAATTTGTGTGTCAAAATCAATCGGTTCATTATAAGGATTATTGTAGACAATCCCGAGAATATTACTTGCATTGGTGTATGCCCCGTCTGGGGTCAGGTGGATATCGGCAACATATCCGTTTTGCATGAATGAATTCCACTGGGGTGTCCCTTGTATTGGAAGCCCAATGACGACCGTAGCAATTGGCACCTGCATTCCATATGAATCAATTATATGCGTTGTTTTAGAGTAAACATCGATGGATATATTGTTGTTTGTTACACCCATTTGACCGCCCGCAGCGATTCCAAAACGATAGTTTTGATTAACGTAGAGTGGTGCTTTTCCTGTTGATTCACCAAAAGCTACGAGTGGATTCTGAAAAGGAATTGAGTAAGAAGCTCCAATACCAGAAGAAGCAGAATAGATATGATATTTCAGCTTCGTTATTTCTTCATCTGAAAGTTGCATGAACCATGGGGTGGGGGAGCCTGGCGGAAACTTGCTCGAATTACTTCCTAAATTATCCAATAATAAACCTTGTTCAAAATCGAGGGCGATTATCGAAGATAAAAGGTTTGGATAAGATTTATTGCCGCGTGTATAACGGTTTTGTCTAACAAGAGGGTTGGAGTTGGCGTTGTATTCTTGATAATTCTTTATCCCATCGTTATCTGGATCTCCATTAGCTCCATAGATTCCACCGCTTAAAAAATTTGTGCCAAAAAATTGATTTTCCCAACCGTCAGGAAGCCCATCATTATTTGCATCGAAAGGGGCGTTTCCAACGATGTTTCGACTGGTGACACCACCATTTCCCGTAAAAGTAACTATATTTGTAATATTACCATCCATCACAGGGGTGTACTGAATTGTAATATTCGTAGAACCTCCGGCAGGAATCAGATAATTAGACGATCCGACAACGGTGAAAGGTCCCACTGGAACAAAGACATCTCCAATAATCGTAATAGGGCCATTATTAGCTAGCGTAAAGGTGTCTGTTTTTGAAAAACCAATGATCACATCCCCAAAATTGATCTCAGTCGTTGGAGTAATCGAAACAAGGGAAGGGAAGGCTGGAAAAGAGAGGATCGAGCTAGATTCGGCGCTTTTCATGGAGCCCAGGAAGGCCACAGCTTTCACTGTCGTGGTGTTATTTACGACAAAAGGGGCTGTATAGGTTGGGGAAGAAGTTGTGGGGCTCGATCCATCAACCGTGTATCGAATGGTGGCACCGGGGACGGTGGTTGTTAGGGTGACGGTGACGGGGCTTGTGAAATTTCCTCCGTTGGGCGAGATCGTTACTGGATCGATAAGCGCATATTTGGAATTGAGATAGTTTTCAACCGTATTGCGATCCGTATCATTCAAAGCAGTGTTGTAAACGAGGATTTCTGCGATATCACCATTGAACCAGTTGTTGCCTTCTGCCTGGCCCACCCGAAAATCGGCATTGATGTTCGTCGGAAATGCGCCGGCCCATGAAGTCACACCATTAGACTGTCCGTTAAGAAAAGCTGAATAATTGACGTCCTGTCTGATTAGACCGAGTAATAAGGGTTTGCCATTCACGGCATTGATGGGATTCGAATTGATCATGGCACCACCCGGCTGGATATGAAGGGCCATGGCCCCGCTCAATCTCCACCAGATCCATTTTGAGGTTGGACCTCCACCTTCATCTTTAGAAATAATGGCCTGTGGTTCGGTGGTGCTTCGAAATGCTGTTACTGCAAAGAACGTGAAGTTGGAAAAGGAAAGCGACGGCGAATTGCTTGCACTTAGAAAATCATTCGCGCCATCGAAACGCAGGACTGGTTTGCCATTGAAAATGGAATCCATCCATGCCGGTTGGGTTCCTCCAAAGGGCTGGAGGGCGTGGTTGGCGTTGCCCGATTGGTCCGCCCAGGCGCTCACCATATTGGAAGCGTCTTTTGTGACACCTGTACCGCCCTTCAACCAGAGCGCGAGCCCTGTGTGAGGAATGCTGGCACTATCCGTATCGGCAAGGGTTCGGGTCAAACTGACTGTCACCTGATTGGTATTGCCGTTCACATCCACTGCCTTGACCTGAATGGCGTTGGCTCCCGTAGTGAGATTGGTCAGTGCCACATTAAAATTAAGGTTGGGAGTATTTGTAGACCAGCTTGTGTATAGAGCATTTGTGAGGAATAGTGAGACGGAGGCGATTTGATAGTTATCCGTCACACTGCCTGTAACTGTGAAATTAAGATTTGTGGTGGACTGCCCATTGGTGGGTGACAAGATGGTGATGGCAGGAGGAATGTTATCGATGGCCCTTTCCGTAAACCGAACGGATGTGGTCGAAGTTCCAGTCAGGGTTATGGCATCAACAAGGTTTGTTCCCAGAACCTGCGGCAGCCAGAAAACAGCGGACACTTGGCCGTTGGTGCCGCTCTGCAATGCCAGAGAGGACACCTTTGTTCCGCCATTGGTTACGGCCAGTTGACCCGTACCTTGAATGACGTTGAATGTCACCGTCGCATTGGTAAGGCTTACTCCGTTGGTGGTAACAGCTACAACCATGGGCAGGGGGAGAAACGTATTCGTAGTTCCTGACTGATTGTTGCCGTTGATGATCGCAAGGCTTCGCAAGACGGGATTGAGGGTTGTGGTAGTTACTGGAGCGGTTTGTGCGGAATTGTTGCCAGCCGCGTCAAACGCGCTGACGGTATAGGTATAAGTAGTGCTTGCCGACAATCCGGTGTTAGAATACGAAGTGGTTGCAGAGGTGCCTACCTGTACGCCATCCCTGAAAATTTTGTAACCAGTCACACTAACGTTATCTGCTGAGGCGGTCCATGCCAGGTTGATTTGTGATGTAGACGCGGCAGTGGCGGTGAGACCAATGGGTGCTGTGGGAGCCTGGGTATCAGAAAAAAATTTGGTCTGCAAATAGGTTTCCACGCTTTGACGTTCAGATGTTGAAAGGGAGCGATCGTAAACCAATATCTCCGCGATCGAAATGTTGCCGAAATAACCTCCCCATCCGCCCACAAAAAATTGATAACCCGTGGAACCCACTGTAGTGATCCCTCCAGTCGTGCTGCTCTCCGAATCCAAAAGGCCATTCACGTAAAGCTTTGTTCCTTTGGTTACATTATCCGAGCGGGTGACGCTGGTAAGTGAGTATGTTGTCGTATTTGGAAATAGATTGGTGCTGCCGACACATGCCGAGGTGTTGAGCATCACGTTGGTGGCTGAGCTCGTGCCGTTTAAACTTCCGAAAAAGAAATAATTTCCGGGGGTAGCGGCAGACTGAGGACGGGCCAGAACACAATGATGAGTCAGGCTATCGGCGTCCTTTTTCCAGATGACGATATAGGAGAAATCATTGCTCGCCCAAATCGGAGATGTCGCCTGAAGAAAGGAATTCGTACCGTTGAATTTGATGACGGGCTTCCCATTGAGAGCATTTCCGATCCAACGCGGCTGATTGGTGGTTGTCGCCTGGACCGCGTGGTTCGTGTAAATGGATTGGTCTGACCATTGACTGACCATGCCCTGGCTGTTGGTAACGACCCCCGTGTCCCCGCGCAGCCAGAATTTTAGACCATTGGTGATCGTCATGCCCGATGGACTTGAATTGGTTGCCAAGCAAATGAGGGATACAGAATTACTGCTTACATTGCCGCTGGCGTCCGTTGCCTGTAATTGAATCGAATTTGTTCCCGTGGTGAGATTGGTCAGTGCCACGCTGAAATTAAAGCTTGGAACGTTGGTTGCCCAGTTTGTGTAAGCAGTGCTATTCAGGGAGAGAGAAATTGAGGCGACTTGATAGTTGTCCGTCACGCTGCCTGTGACTGTGAAGTTAAAGTTTGTCGTGGTTTGATTATTTGTTGGCGACAAAAGAGTTATTACAGGCGGAATATTTTCGATTGCCCTTTCTGTAAACCGAACCGATGTTGTGAGGCTTCCAGTTGATGCGATGACATCAATCAAATTGGTTCCAAAAACCTGGGGCAGCCAGAACGCAACGGATGCCTGGCCATTAGTTCCGCTTCGCAACGATAAGGACGATGCCTGCGTTCCGCCATTGGTCAATGCAAGCTTCCCACTTCCTTGAACTACATTCAATGTAATGGGGGCATTTGTAAGCGCAAAACCATTGGTGGAAACTTTGAAAACCAAGGGAACAGGGAGGAAGGTATTGGTGGTTCCAGACTGATTGTTTCCATTGATGATGGCGAGTGTGGGAAGAATGCCATTGTAGAAATCCGTGGGGCTCGTGCCTCTCTGGTTTTCTAGGAGGTTGGATGCGCCATCTCCGTCATAGTCACCTGAAGCCGTCTGGCTCAGGTTCCCGAAATATTGGGTCTCCCATGCATCGGGCAGGCCATCCCCATCCGTGTCCGGATTGGAAGCGCCCGAGCGAATTCCCCGGCTAATGCGCACTTCGTCAATGTCCCCGTCAAAGTTGCCCATGGAAAAGTTCCAATCCCAGGTGGGGGCGGTATTGATAGTGGTGGTTCCCTGCGCAAGAAGATTGGTGTCCACGTAGCACGCCGCATTGCTGCCGTCGTAGGTGAATCGAAAGGCGTGCCAGGCGTTCGTGGAAACGCGGGCCATCCAGTTGGATGCGGTTACCAAAGTGGAACTGCCAACTTTGACGACAGGACCCGCAGGATCCCCCGCCATCGGAGGCCACGTTTGATCTTCAAGCATCACCTGGGCATCCCAGTTTTGGTACATTCGAATGACGGGCGCATTGGAAATACTGTAAGCCTTGTAAACACGTGGAAAGATCCGAGCTTCGATGGTGAATTGGTTGTTGCTACTGGTGAGGAAAAGGTTGTCGGGGATGTTGGCAGTGACCTGTTGGTTCAATCCCGTGAGGCGAAGCACCTGTCCCGCCGGGGTTTGCATCCAGCCAAGGTTGCCTGCAAAAAGCTGGACTCCCGGTGTGGCCGTGAGGTTGATGGCGTTTCCGCTGCTGTCGGTGTAGTCGCCATCAAAATGATAAAGCGCCACGGTGTTGGTGTCGGTGTCAAATTCGTCGGGACTCAGGACGGAGTTGATTCCCACGAGCATCATTCCCTGACCCGTCGGCGTGGAATCAAATCCATCCAGGATGCCATCCCCATCGGTGTCGGGGTTGAGGGGATTGGTTCCCAGTTGATATTCCTGAAGATTCGATAACCCATCGTTGTCGGGATCGTAGTAGGTTGCCGGAAGCTGTTCGATGCCGTTGCTCGAAATGGCGATGCGATAGAGACGTGCTTCATCCAGTGCAAAGATAGTGTTGTTGGTCGATCCGAGGGTGAATGAGGAAGCTGCTGTTGGATTCCAGTTGGTGATCGTGGCTTTGGCCGATACAAAGCCATCGAGGTAGACAATCGCACTAGAGTTGCTTCGCGCATAGACGCCCGCAATGTGATGCCAAGCGCTGTCGTTGACCTTGTAAACGGAATTGGTACTCGTCGTTTCCACTTTTTGAACCCCGTTGAAAAGGAGGCGTGGAACACCGTTGGTTTGAACGCCAAGGAGCCAGTTGTTCCCATTGATGTCCTTCCATGTCGCAATGTCCGCCCGATGCGTGGTCGGCGGCGCAAAATACCACGCGGAAAACGTGAATTCGTTGGTGAGCGTCAACTTCGGGTTGTTGGTCGAAAAGGAAGAAACGGAGTTGCTGGAAAAATAGAGTGCATTGCTGAAAAGACCGGGAATAAAAGGAGCTGGAACGAAGTTGTTGAGAGACCCCGTAACGCTGTTGCCGGATCGATCGGCAACATTAGCTTTAGTGGCATCGTCCATCTGCCACCACCCCCCCTGGTCTAAAGGTGAATACCCATTCGTGGCGAATCCGTATTGGGCCGCCCATGCGTCTGGCAGGGAATCCTGATCGAAATCCGCCGCAAAAAGTGAAACCAAAATCATGGACAACCAAAATATTCCCCATAGGGCCGCCTTTCTGTAATGTAAGAATGATAAAAAGGAAGGCAAAAAATGACAGAGGGGATGTAAAATATAAACCCGGACGTCCAAAAAAAGTCAATGGTGATTTGACAAGTGTTTTACGATGGCATTAGCCCGGGTGATTTGGGCATGAAGATTGAGGTTCAGGCTTTTGCGAGGAGAAAACATTTTCAAGTGTTTACATTCGCTCAAAAACGTAGAGTCAAGCGTCGGAAGTGTTTTGAAGGGAGGGTGGGAGATGCTGTTGGCCACATAAAGGCAAGCCGTGAGCAGGTCTGGTTCTCCTGAATTGGAACGATGGGGTGAAGCCTCGGGTTTATGATGAAATCGAATCGCGTGCGTGATTTCTGATTCAAGTCCCCAGTGCGCTCCCAGCATCCAGCCTGCTTCGGCATGATTGATGTCAAGAAGCTGACATTCCGCATCGTAAACACTGCTAGCCTCATTGGAAGACACCATGTAGACCTTCCCATATTCGACCGGGAAGTAATGACACAGAAGAAGTTTGCCGACATCATGAAGTAGGCCGGCGAGATATTCCTTGCCTGAAGTTTCTCGATAGCAGTCCACGAGTGCCTGGGTGAGTCTTGCTGTGAGGAGTTGATGCAGCCAAAACTCGTTCCAGTCCATGGACAGACAGACAAGGATTTCTTCCTTTCGAAAGTCGCGGCAAAGATCCATGGCAGCAATCACAGTGGAAAACCTTCGAACTTCATCAAGACCGATCCGAACGAGAGCATCTGTCACGGTGGAGATTTTTTCGGTTGAAAGGAAGTATGCTGAATTGGCGAGTTTTAAATACTGGGCTGCCAGCCCAGGGTCCCATTCAACCACATGGACAATCTGTTCAAGCGATACGTCTGGAAGGCAGCAAAGTTGTGTCAGTTTTTTCGAAGATCCCGCGTAGGCTGGAATGGAGGGATCTCTCAGGATAATTTCCATGCACCGGCAAAGAAGCCGGGTCCGGACAGGTGTGTGTCCTTCAGCAAGCGGGTTCATATGCTTAAGCCGCCAAAATGGTCCACCAGGTCTTACCCGGTTCCATAAAGTATCCCTAGTATGCTAGGTATGTCAAAGGCGGGTTCTGCCGTAGTTTTCAGGGGTGCGACGCAAAAAACCCATGATTCCCCAGGGAGTTCCCGATCCCGCTCCGGATTGGGTCAAGGCAAGAATCGCCCAAAACCTGAGACGCTGTCGAAGGGAGGCGAAACTTTCACAACAGGAACTGGCGGAACAGGCCGCTTTGGACATCCACACGATTCAAAATATCGAATATAAGAACTATCACGTTCTTGCGGTCACCCTGGCGCGAATTCGAAAGGCACTCGGCGTCAGTTGGAATCGATTGCTCGATGGCGTTTGATTTTGAGTGAGTCGCTGTGGATGCCATGGCCTTAATGTGGATTTTTACCGGGCTTGGAATCGTCGGAAGTGGATTTTGTCACCGAAACAAAGGCGCGTTCCATTTTTTGGAGCAGAAATCTGGCTCCTGGGTTTTCGTGTTCCTTTTTAAGGTGAAGAAACAGGAGAAAGACTTTTGAGGCTGATTTGTTGATCGCATAGTAAATCCGCCATGCGCCGGACGCTCCGATGCGATGACAGGAATCTTTGCATCGGGTTTTAAAAATGGGCAATGCCAGCTTGTGGAGTTCCGGAACATGGTCGCCCATTAATTCAGGAGCTTCCACCAATCTTCCCATCAACCATTCCAGATCATCCTGGAGTTTGGAGTGTTCCCGGGCGTATTCCGAAGCAAGCAGCTCAAATGCAGGGGTGCGGATGACAGTGTATGCCCCCATGGAAGAATTCAGGCCAGCGCCGCGACATAATCCGCAAACTTCTTGGAATGGGCCAGAGATTCGTCCAGAGACTCGGATCCAATGGCACGGCGATACTCAGCCATTTCGTAATCGATTTTTTTGCCATCCGCAGTCCCTGCCCAGGGGGCTTCACGATGGGTCGCAGCTTCGATTTTTGCAGCTGTGGCATCTTTCCAGGCAGAAGCTACGCGTTCCAAAGTCTGAAGCTCGGACCCCGAAAACTTGTCTGGGTCAAACTTTCCGTTGAGGGTGAGAAGCCGGTGTTGTGTGTATCCCTTGTAGTTTACCTTCACCACACGCACCAACCCTGCTTTTTCCATCTTTTCGATGAGTTTTTCTATTTTGTCAGGGTAGGGGCCGTGGGGCAACTTGCGATAAGTGGCTCCCGTGACGGACTTTTCATGAGCTTCGTAATGGTCGAAATCGACAAAATAAAGCAACTTCATCAGCTTGGTTCGTCCCAGATGCACATTGTTCATGTGCTCCAAAAAATAAAGAATTACCTGCTGAAGCTTTGCCTCGGAAAAGATGGATGACGGGGCGCTCACAATGTTGATATTGTTGCCCAAGTCTTCGGTTTCGTCAAGCAAGCCGGCTCATGGAATCTGTTCCGATCCTCTATCTACTTAATGGGATGATAAATCGCTTTTTCCTGATTGCCGATGTGTAAGAAGTGGTCGGTTCCCTTGATTTTTTTGAACTGCTGTCGCAGGGAAAACAATGTCATGGCGGAGCGAAGTTTTTTAAACACCCATCGACCGATAAAGTGAACGGCAAGGGCGAGGGGCCAGTTGATGATGATGGGCTTATTCCAAAATCCGATCCATGTCTGTAAATCCA
>CAYYYL010000029.1:0-33946 GCA_964475835.1 uncultured Verrucomicrobiota bacterium
CTTGAAATATCCTCACTTCTCCCTTGCATGAAAACACCGTTGCTTCGTGGTGAAAATCTCTGCCCTCTAAAAAAACCAATTTGATCCATTGCCGGCCCCGCTCCTTCCGAGGATTTCAGGAGTGGGTCACTTCTCCACATCACCCTTGAGCAGGACCGTGGTGAATTCACGGGAACCGGTATTCACCGGCTGGGGCGTGTGCTCGAGCATGTAACGGGCCAGGGTTTCACTCGTCGGACCATAGCCCCGTGCGTAAATGTATTTTTCGAGTTCCACCAGCAACTCCGCCGCACTTCCATACCGGTCCTCGGGACGCCTGGCCAGCATGCGCATCAAAATGGCATTCAACCCGGGATCGATCTCCTTCGAAAATTCACAAAAATTGGGCAGCTCGAGTTCCCGCACGCGCTTCCGTTCCTCCGTGGAATGTTCCGCCGCAAAAATATTGATCCCGGCGAGCATTTCACTCAGCACCACTCCCAGCGAAAAAATATCGGATCGTGGATCTGTTTTGCCTCCGGAGGCCTGCTCCGGGGACATGTAACGCCACTTGCCCATAATGATCTCCCCCTCGCCATCAATCATCAGATTGATCGCCTTCGCCATGCCAAAGTCCGTGATCTTCACATCGCCCTCACGCGAGACCATGATGTTTTGAGAACTGATATCCCGGTGAACAATTCCGAGCGGCTCACCTTGGAGACCACGCTTTTCATGCGCGTAAGCCAGCCCGCGACACACCCGGCTGGCAATGAACACCGCCAGTTCCACAGGAATCCTCGAATCCCGGGAGGCCTGGACCTGCATCAGCTGCATCAAATCCACCCCCTGCAGGAACTCCATGGCGATAAAGGGACCGTTGCGGCTCGTGCCCAATTGATACGTCTGAACGATGTTGGAGTGCACCAATTGCGCCACCAATTTGGCCTCTCCCACGAAGTTCTCCAGAAACTCCGGATTTGCCGCCACACTCTTGTGAATCAGTTTCACCGCCACTCGTTTGGTAAACCCATGCGCCCCATGCTGCAACGCCTCATAGACGGAGCCCATCCCCCCCGCCCCCAAACGGCGGACCAGCGTGTAGGTCGTTCCCTGTTCGAGCTCAAGCTCCGAAGATCGCCGCCGAAAGAACCACATGAGGCGTATGTAAACACTCACACTTCACTTTTCCATGCCAATATCACGGAATCCGCCCCCCCAGCCAAAAACGATTGTCAAGTGATGAAAAGTGCGTATAGTGTAACCCGTTCCCAATGACCCCCATGGTCGGATCTTCCCTCATGCAAAAAGCCGGTCTCCTCACCTGCATCACCCTTCTTGGTCTTGCCGTTGCCCTTTCGACCCTTTATCACCGGACGCCCGTTGTCGCGACGCAAACAGCTCCAGCCCGGACACTCTCTGTGGCAGGGGCCGATTCCTCAAAGGACCAACCCGCTCCACCCACAAAGCCGCTTTCCCTTGTAAAACATACGGCCGAAACCGCCCCTGCAGGCGGCACCCCTCACGAATCGGGGGAAAAGACATCCCCCAATCGCCCCTTGCCCCCACCTGTGGCCCCATCCAAATCGGCCCCGGAGCGCCCTCAGTCGGACACCCGGGATGCTCTCCTACATGAGATTCATCCGGAAGCCATCGCCGCCCTGCCTGCCGGCATTCCCGCGGAACCTGTGACGGAACTCCCGAAAACAGACAAGGACCCGCATTTCCCCATCTACAGCTCGGGACCGAACCACTCCAACATGGTGGCCCTCACCTTCGATGACGGTCCCCATCCTGTATTCACCCCACGCGTGCTGGATGAACTTCGCAAGCGAAACGTGAAGGCCACCTTCTTCCTGCTGGGGGATCTGGTCCGGCGCTACCCGTGGGTCGTTCGACAGATCATGGCGGAGGGACATGAAATCGGAAATCACACCTACGATCACCGTTTGCTGACAGCAATGACGAATGAACTGATCGAGAAGGAAATCACGGAGACTCAAAACCAGATCAAGAACATCACGGGATCCGAACCCACCCTTTTCCGCCCACCTTATGGAGTGTTTCGTCCCGACACGAAGGCCATTTTTCGTGAACACAACTTGAATGTGGTGCTCTGGTCCGTGGATCCCAGGGACTGGAGAATTCGAAATCAGGAGCGCATCACCCAGATCGTCACCAAACAAACCCGGGGAGGATCCATCGTGCTCTGTCACGACATCCACAAAACCACCCTCGACGCCCTTCCTCAGATTCTCGACACCCTGCAGGCTGAGGGTTATGAATTCGCCACCGTCAGCCAGATGTGCGGAATCTGCGCTCCCCTGAATGTGGCCGCGGCGAAGTAACGTTTAGGGCATTTCAATAATCCTGCACCCGTCTTTGAGTCTGAAGCATTGAAGAAGCAAAAAACTGATGGAGCGACGCTCTGTTTTTTGATCACAAATTCCGTCTGCAGCATTTTAAATAAAACAGCAGTCGATTTCTTCGATGTCTTGTATCATTAGGATCGGAAAGGTAGGGACGGACCGCCGGGCCGTCCTCAACATTTCGGCGCGCCCAGCGGTCGCGCCCTACCAGAATTTAGTTACGCCCTGCCCATGTACTGCCCTGTCCGCGTATCCACCTTTACCACCTCACCCTCCTTGATGAAGAGCGGCACATTGATCGTGATCCCGGTCTCAAGCAAGGCGGGCTTTTGAACGTTGCTTGCGGTGTCCCCACGAACCCCCTCGGGGGATTCCATCACCTTTAAATTGACGCTTGAAGGACTTTCGATCTGAACCGGAGACTGATCATTGAAAAGCACTTCGCAAACGGACCCCTCCGTCAGATAGTTTTTGCAATCCCCCACCAACTCCTCCATCAAGGTGATCGATTCATAGCTCGAGGGATCCATGAAGACGTAGCCCGTGCCATCCTTGTAGCTGTACTCCAGTTTACGACGATTCAGGGGAACGGTCTCAATGGGTTCCGTGGAAGCGAAACGAACATTGGAAGACTTTCCTGTCTTGATGCTTCGAATGGTCGCCTGAACAAAAGCCCGGAGGTTCCCAGGTGTGCGATGCTGCGTATCCAACACAACACAAACTTCGCCACCGTATTTGATGGCCATTCCTTTACGAACATCATTGGCTGTAGGCATAAAAATTCAGAGATAAAAGGGTAAAAATGGGAACAATCAGTATGCCCTCCCCACGCGAAAAAACAAGGCTTTTCAGAGGGAGGAAGGGGGCGCCCACCAGTACGCTGGAAACCATTTAACGCAAAAGATCGCAAAGAGCACAAAAAAACAGATCCCTTTGTAAAAAATGGGAGACAAAAAAACCTATATAAAGTTTTATATATAGTTTTGCATATTTTAATATCAACTATATACTTGCCGAAGATATATAGTTATTGTAAATTTTATGACACAATGAGTTCAAACTTTATATTACAGTTGAAGGAGATCCTCCAACACGAATCACTCTCGCAAGTTGAGATAGCACGCCAGCTGGGAGTGACGTTTGCCGCCCTCAATCGATGGATCAATGGCCATGCCACCCCTCACCCCCGGCATCAAGCTGCCATTGCAAGACTCTACAAGGAACGCGTCAGCTATCCCGCGGTGACAGAATCCGAAGTAAGTAGACTGATTCGAAAGGCGGATTCCTTCAAAATCAAGGGCCTGTGGAAAACCATTGCGAAAACACCCGCGCTTCAAGATGACCTGCTCCTGGAACACACCTACCATTCCACCTCCATCGAAGGCACCACCTTCACCATGCGGGAAACGGAAGCGGTGATTTTCCATAAAACCCTGGTCCCGGAAAAATCGCTCATCGAACACCTGGAAGTCACCAATCATGCGGCCGTGCTCCGCACCATACTCCAACACCCCACCCGTGAAACACTCACGGAATCCTTGATCCAAACCTGGCATCGCCAACTCATGCAGGGCATTCATCCGGATGCCGGCCATTATTCAAAACATCATCGCGCCATCCGCGGGGTTGCCATCGTTTTAACGCATCCCACGGACATCCCGGAGGAAATGGCGGACCTGATCCGGACATGGTCGGGCAAACCCAGACGGAAAACCTTGCGGGAAATTGCCGCATTTCACGTTCGCTTTGAATTAATCCATCCTTTTGGGGACGGAAACGGGCGCCTGGGCCGCATCCTGATGACCCTTCAATGCCTGGAACATGATTACCCGCCGGTGATCATCGAAAACGATCGCAAAGCCGATTATTACGACGTTCTGGAATATGCGCAGAAACAATCAGACGGTCCCTTTATTGCCTTTTTGGCTGAAGAGATGGAGAGAACGCGAAAGATCCTTCAAAAACATCTATGACCCGCCATGAAGCGTTCGGGCAACGCCCCAAGCTCAGCAGCCCAGCCCACGGAGCGGGTGGATTACAACCGGAACGCTTTGACCGGATTCGCTGCAGCTTAATGGGGGTTAGGCCATGATTCGTGATCACCATTCTTCACAACTAAAGTGTTTGCCATGAAATCGTGGAGCCCTTGGCGTCGCTGTGTCCAAGCGATCATCAAGAAGCCAACGCAAAGCAACCACGTTGAAAGAAAGGACGCGAACCAGCGTTTGGTCGCTCGGCCAAAGTTGATGCGCCTACCGTCATAGTCCACGACCTTCAAACCGAAAACACGCTTGCCAATCGTAGCCTGCCAAGATGACGAGAGGAGAACCGCCGTGTAAACCCACCAAATGGCAAGGCTCAAACAAGTGTCCCCCAATTCAACAAACAGATCCATCTCGCTGTATGCTGACGTAGCCGACCGATAAAGAAGGCAGAACAACTGTATGGGAGTGGCTAGAAACACAGCGTCAACTGCGTCTGCGGCATAGCGTATCCAGAAGCCGCCATACGCTGCCCTGTCGGTTGGTAGGCTTGTTGCGTTCTGGGTGTCCATTGATTGAATAGCCTAGCGTGGCTGCGGCTGAGTTGCCGCCTGAGTTGAGCGTACTCGACGAAGGCTGGCAGTTCAAGCCGCTTGTTAGCCGATATCCATCGCATCCAGGCATGCGATCACAATATCCCAGCTCCTTGATTCCTGCACTACACCCCGATCGCCTTGGCCAGTTTTTCTGAAATCTTTGCCGCGTGGGCTTCAATGTGGGTTTTATTTTCCCCCTCGATGAGCAAGCGAACCTTCGGTTCTGTCCCCGAATAACGAAGAAGAACCCGCCCCTTTTTCCCAAGGTCTTTTTCCGCGGCCCGAACCAAGGCCTGAACATCTTTCAGATCCTCGAGAGGAGGCTTGGCCTTCACCTTCAAATTCTTTTGAACCTGGGGAAAGGGCTTCAGGCAGGTGGCCAGCTTGCTCAATGCTTTCTGCGATTCCACCATCATGCGCAACACCTGGAGCGCAGATACAATCCCATCCCCGGTGGTCGCGTAGTCCCGGAAAATCATGTGTCCGGATTGTTCTCCCCCGATATTGGCGTCGATCTCCACCATCTTTTCGATGACATATCGATCGCCCACCGCCGTGCGAACCACGTTCCCACCCGCGGATTCAATCAGGGCATCCAGGGCCAGATTGCTCATGATTGTGGCCACCAGCGTTTTTTGTCGGAGTTCCTTCCGTTTGAGCGCCGCTAGCGCCGTCATGGCAAGAACGGTATCCCCATCAATGATACGCCCTTTTTCATCCGCGAGAATCACCCGGTCCCCGTCCCCATCATGTGAAATGCCCACATGTGCCTGATGCTCCACCACCGCACGTGAAATCACCTCCGGATAGGTGCTCCCGCATCGAAGATTGATGTTGGTCCCATTCGGTTCGTCGTTCAACACCACCACATCCGCTCCAAGCTCGCGAAGAATGCAGGGTGTGGACTTGTAGGTCGCGCCATGGCCCACATCCACCACCACTTTCAAGCCCTCCAGGGTCAACGTTCGAGGAATGCTGGTTTTGACGAATTCAATGTATCGGCCCAAAGCATCATCGATGCGTTTGGCCTTGCCGATTTCGGTCGCCGTCGGACGAATACTGTCGATGCGCCCGCTGAACACAAGTCCCTCAATCTCGTCCTCCACCTTGTCGTCCAGCTTGTAGCCGTCACGACGGAAAAACTTGATCCCGTTGTCCTCATACGAATTGTGGGACGCAGTCAGGACAATCCCCGCATCGCATCGCAGGGAACGCGTCATGTACGCCACCCCCGGGGTCGGAAGCGGTCCCACCAAAAGGGCATCCACCCCCATCGAGGTGATTCCGGCGACGATCGCATTTTCGAGCATGTACCCCGAAAGACGGGTATCCTTGCCGATGATGATTTTGTGGCGTCCCTTTAAGATGGATCCGTTCGATTTCTTGAACCAATGCGCGGCTGCACGGCCCAGCTTCAAGGCCGTCTCGGCGGTCACGGGCTCCACATTGGCCACTCCACGCACGCCATCGGTTCCAAATAGTTTATTCTCGCGGGGTTTTGTCGTCATGAGGGGAATACGGCCCAGAATGAAAGATCGGACAGGGTCACTCAAGAAAATCTTACAGCACAGGCTGCAACAGACTGGACGGAACCTCCACAGGAAGCGCACGCACTCCAACCGGAGGAAGCCGATCGTGAATCATCATCCAAATCAGGGTCGCCAGAAGCACGGACACGATCTTCAAGCCAAGATTATGGGTAAACCAGAAACGAAACATAAATGGAAATCAGGATCTTTTTAAGGCGTTCCAGAATTTACCGGCCCATGAACGATCCGGAGCCCCCACCAACAAGCGGGTCAAAAGGCTCCGCAAACGCTCGGAATCCAGTTTTTGATAAAGATTGCTCTGGCAGGCGACCGAAATCGTCCCCGTCTCCTCGGAAACCACCAGAATCACGGCATCCGTATCCTCCGATAAACCCAGCGCCGCACGGTGACGCGTGCCCACGCTCTTTGCCAAATCCGTCCGCTGAGTCAGGGGAAAGATGCATGCAGCCGCAGCAATCCGGTCGTTCTGAATGATCACACCTCCATCGTGAAGAGGTGAATTCGGATAGAAAATCTGATCGAGCATTTCAAAGGACAGCTTCGCGTCAATCGTGGCTCCAGCCTCACTGATGCTCTTCACTCCGATCTCACGCTCGACAGCGATCAAACTGCCCACCCTACGGGAGGAAAATGAAGCGGCCGCCTTCACTAACACATCCACCACCGCACGTTCGTGCGAAGCTGTGAAAAAGATGGGACGGCTCCCAAGCTCCGCCAGAGCCCGCCGCAGCTCCGGTTGAAAGATCACCACCAGAGCCACCACGATAAATTCGAAGAAATGTCCGAGAAGCCAGCTGATGACGCGCAGATCAAACAACTGACTCATTAAAATCAAAAACAGAAGCAGCGAAGCAAGACCCAGCATCACTCGCGCTCCACGGGTTCCCCGGATAAACCGGAGCAGAAAATAAATGAAGATCGAGAGAATCAGAATCTCAAGGACCGACTTCCAATACAACTGGATGGACTCAATCATTAGAAAAAAGGGGGAATGAGGCCTAATAAAGGGAGAAAAACCACTGTCAAAATAGAATTAAAGCATGGATATCATGTTGAAACACTCGGCTGCCGAATTCTTCCCCCCACTACCCGTCATTACCCCTAATTCCCCTTTCTTCAATCAGTCACTCACAATCGTCCCAATCTTCTCGCCCAGAATCGCCCGCTTTAAGTTGCCTTCCTTGAACATATCAAACACCACAATGGGAATGTGATTGTCCATGCAGAGAGAAAAAGCGGTGGAGTCCATCACTTTGAGACGCTTGCGCAAGGCATCGAGGTAGGTGATGTGGTCGTACTTCTTGGCCCGTGGGTTTTTCATGGGATCGGAATCATAAATCCCATCCACCTTCGTTGCCTTCAAAATCACATCCGCACCGATTTCACTCGCACGCAATGCCGCAGTCGTGTCAGTGGAAAAATACGGACTTCCCGTGCCCCCCACAAAAATGACGGCACGCCCCTTTTCAAAATGGCGCACAGCCCGCCGGCGAATGAAAGGTTCGGCGACTTCACGCATGTCGATCGCCGATTGCACACGGGTCATCACCCCCGCCTTCTCCATCGCATCCTGCAAGGCCAGTCCATTGATCACGGTCGCAAGCATCCCCATGTAATCCGACGTGGCCCGATCAATTTCCTGGGAAAAGGACCCGCGCCAGATATTGCCCCCGCCAATCACAATCGCCAGACGGATTCCCAGATCCGTCACGTCCTTGATCTGTTTCGCAATGCGACGCAGGACAGTCGACGAAATATGCTGTCCCTCCTTCTCTCCAAGGGTCTCTCCACTAAGTTTGAGAACGACACAACGATATCTGAGTTTTTTCGGGGAACGGGGCATGTCCCTAGAGAAAATCAGCTGCAGGCGAAAGGAAAGAAAAAAAACGGAAAGCGAACGGTTTTCGCACCATTCAGCGAATCGAAAGGGCTGCGGCTTCCATCAACTTCACGAGCCCCATCCAGTCCCCCTCGTGAATGTTCTCCGCGGAGATACGCCGGCCCGCACCACAATTGTGATAGTTTCCAAGAGCCACACACAATCCCGCAGCCACAAATCCGGCTTGCAGAAATGCGGTGGCTTCACAAGTCCCTCCGTCCATCAATTTGCGTTGAAATGGGTTCCCCTGGCGATCCTTCAACGCCTCCGCAATGGCACATAATTTCCCCGTAAGGGCGGGATCAAAAATGGAACTTCGATCGCCGACCCGGACAATCGGTCCCTTGCCCTGCGGCGCGTGGGGAAAGGCTCGACTGGTCTCGATCGAAATGATGGGTAGGGACTTCGTTAGCAGGCGCGACCTCGCGAGCTCAAACGCTCCACACAACCCGATCTCCTCCCTCCGCGTAAACAGCACCGTCACTGCCACGGAACTCTTTCGCGCCACAAGATTCTCGAGCATAGCAAGAACGGCAGCGCAGCCAGCCAGATCATCGCAAGCCCGTCCCACGATCAATCGACGACGCGCCTCCCGTCCCAGCGCAGGAAGCAGCCACATTCCAAACTCCCCGGGTCGGGTGCCTCCGCGCTTTAAACCAAGCAGGATCAGTCGCGCCTTTGGGCGCCAGTCAACCACGCGGACCACACTCGCCTCGGCCGTTACACAACCCATCCGATCGAAAAATTGAACCATGGTTCTCGCTTTGAAATACTCCTGGGGCACCCCTCCCAGAAATCGGGCGTGGATGTCATCCCCCTTTGCCGAAACCACTTCGAACCCGGGATGGTCCATGTGCGCCGCAAACGCAAGTGAGGAGCGTGCCCGCCCTCTTCGATACTCGGCGATGATGTTGCCATGGCGATCTTCGCGAAAACCCACGCCAAGTCGGATGAGCCAGCTTCGAATAAAATAAGCGACCCCGTCTTCGTGACGTGGCGCCGTCGGAATCCCCATGATCTCAAAAGCGTGGTGCATGATCTATCGTCTCACAGACCCTTCCCAAATCCATTCAAACCCGCGAAAATCAGCATCTCTTTCCACTTTCCACACCTGCCAGCCAAGTCTCGCCGCAGGTTCGAGGTCATGAAACACACTGTCCCCCACATGCAACATTTGCCCCGGCTGCAGACCGAATCGCTGAAGGCAGAGCTCGAAAATACGGGGATCCGGTTTTTCAAAACCAACCTGACTGGAAACCACCATGTGCTCCATCAGCGGCGCGATACCGAATCCCTGGAGAAGTTTGGGCAATCGTGAATCCCAATTCGAAAGAATCCCAAGCCGGATTCCGCGGGTTTTCAAATCGTGAAGCATTTTCATGGTGCCATCCCGAAGTTTCCACCTCCCCGTTTCTGCAAACGTGTCCCATAGGCGCTGAAAAACCAATTCAAACTTCCCCACTTCACAGACACCTGTCAGCGTTGTCCGGACCACCCCCCTCCACCAATGACGTTCGCTCTCCTCCGTCAAACCCACACGGGGGGTTCGATGCGCCCCATCCCAGGCTTTTCGAAAACCCGCGTTCAACGCCACCGCATCCGCCCGGACCCCGCACTGCATAAGAACTTCAGCATAGATTTCCCCCACACTGGGAAACGGCGAAAGGAGCGTCCCTCCCACGTCAAACGTCACAGCCCTTGGAACAGCCATCCCGCAAGACTCAAAGCTCCCGCAAAAAAATTCAAGAGGGAAAGCATCACGGTAGTGGGTCTATGAGATTCCGGAAATGGTAGCCTGCCGCGTCTCTGCGGCAGGTCCGGGCGTAGGGACGCGCCCGGCTACCCTTTTTATCGAGGAATTGAAAATGCCCCACTACAGCACTGCCCAAAACTTTGAACCTTGAACTTTGGTCTCCAACCTTTGAACATCCCCCTCCATGCAGTGGCTCGCCATCGAAACCTCCTCACCACAAATCAGCTTGGCCATCGGCCAGGACCAGGCCGTTCTCAAGGAAGTCTCCCGGGAAGGCAATGCGTCCACTCTGATTGAACCTCTTTTCCAGGAACTTGCCCCAGACCTCGCCACCCTGGATTGTGTAATCATTGGTAAAGGTCCCGGCTCCTATAATGGACTGCGTGTGGGGTATGCCTTCTTGAAAGGGCTCCTCTGCCTTGATTTTAAACCGGTGATCGAAGTCCCCTCCTCTCTGAATCTCGCGTATCAGGCAATGAAATCGCCTGGCCCTCATACCTCCATCGTGGTCCTGCAAAACGCACGCCGGGAGGAGCTCTTCGCCGCAGCATTTGATCCCAAAACACCCTCTCTCCAAAAAGTGGGCGAATGGTTGGCTCCAGCATCCCACCTTGAAAAACTCCTTCCCAAACCCATCAGTACCGTCGTGAGTTATGATCTTGTACAACAGGAGATTCCTGGAATCCCCGTTCAAAACTGGCTGAAGCTATTTCCCACCGCATCGTTCGCCGGACACCTGGCCCATTCCAGAAATCTGCCCCCACTGGGTTCCCTCAGTTCACTCGAACCCCACTACGTTCGCGCACCAGTTCCCGAACCTCCCCGCCTATTCGTGGCCCAGTAACTCTCCCTCTCTCTTTCCTCCTTTGCACGAACGCCGGAGCTCCGATATAGTCCCCCTTCATGAGTTCTATCCCACGCATTGGAATTCTCACAGGTGGCGGCGATTGTCCCGGTCTGAACGCCGTCATTCGCTCGGTCGTGAAATCCGCGGCAAAACAGGGTTGGGAAACCCTTGGTATCTATGGCGGCTTTGAAGGCCTGCTCAGCCGGGAACAGTACGATATTCTCAACTACAAGGACCTCGGCTCCTTGCTCCAAAGCGGCGGCACCATTCTCGGAACCACCAACAAAGGTCTTTTTTCAGCAAAAACAGGGGCTGGCGAAACAGGGAAAATTCCCGAGGAAGTTCTGGATAGGGCTAAGAAGAATTTTCAACAATTGGGACTGCGCGCCCTGATTTGTGTCGGAGGCGATGGATCCCTGAGCATCGCCCAACAACTTTTTGATCACGGGGTTCCTGTGGTAGGCATCCCAAAAACAATCGACAACGATCTGGACGGTACTGCCTATACCTTCGGCTTTGACTCCGCAGTCACCTGCGCCACGGAAGCCCTCGACCGCCTGCACACTACCGCGGAAAGTCACAACCGGGTCTTCGTCCTCGAAGTCATGGGACGCCACGCAGGATGGATTGCCCTCCATGCAGGGGTGGCCGGAGGGGCTGATGTCATCCTCATCCCGGAAATCCCTTTTAGCTACGAAAAAGTGTGTGCCAAGGTTCTCGAAAGGGAACGCTCCGGAAATCGTTTCACCCTCGTCATCGTCGCCGAGGGCGCCCACGAACCGAGCGGGGTGCAGGTCACCCTAACCTCAGGTGAAGTGAATCGCGAAGACCGACTCGGAGGCATCGGCGCCGTGGTTGCCCGGGAAATTCAGAAACGGACCGAAAAGGAAACGCGGGTCTGCGTTCTGGGACATTTGCAACGCGGAGGTGGCCCCACCACCTTCGATCGCGTACTGTGCACCCAGTTTGGAGCCAAAGCAGTCCAGCTCGTCCTTGATGAAAAATTTGGCTACATGGTCGCCTTTCAACCCCCCACCACGATTCCCATCAAGATCACTGACGCTATTGGAAAACTCAAAACCGTCCCCCCCGACGGCGACATGGTCCAGACAGGCAGAGCCCTGGGCATCAGTTTCGGAGATTGATGCCCATGCCCTCCCTCCCAGCAAGATCCTGGACGGAGATCGACCTATCGGCGCTGGCGCACAACGTGCGCGCCATTCGCTCCCTCATCCCCCGACGCTGCGAAGTGATCGGCATTGTCAAAGCCGATGCCTATGGACACGGAATGGTTCCCATCGCCCGGCGTCTCGCGCGTGAAGGCGTCCGCACGTTCGCCGTTGCCAATATCGGCGAGGCCGCCCTCCTCTCCTCCTCACTTCCGCAGGCCAGCATCCTGATCCTCGGCCCCCTCCTTCCCGAGGAAGTGAACAACGCCGTGCGCCATCCACAATGGATCCTGACACTCTCCAGCGAACGAGAACGGAAGGTTTTGGAGAAGGCCGCCGCACGCGCACGGTCCAAGGTTCGCGTGCATGTGAAACTCGACACCGGAATGGGCCGACTGGGCGCATTCGCCGACGATCTTTTCGACCTGATGAAGCGGATCCAGGTATCAAAACATCTTCAGATCGCCGGACTCCTTTCTCACCTCGCCTCCGCCGACATCGACATCGCTTCCGCAAAACTGCAATTGAAGAGACTGCGTGACTTCCGGTCCCGGGCAATCCAGGAAGGCATTCCCGTACCGTTCATTCACCTTCAAAACAGCGCGGGGACGCTTCGACTTCCCGTTCCCGACTGGATCGATGCCATTCGTCCCGGTCTTTCCATCTATGGCCTTGGCAACCCGCGTGAGGGATGGAACCAGCGTCTCAGCGCGAGAAAACTCCGCCCCATCCTCGCATGGAAAACCCGCGTCGCACTCGTGCGCGACGTTCCCGCAGGCACCACGATCAGTTACGCTGGAACATTCCAAACCAAACATCACACACGCGTCGCCGTGCTCGCCGCAGGCTATGCTGATGGCGTTTTTCGCAAACTCTCCAACCGAGGCGAAGTGCTCCTCCGCGGCCGCCGCTGCAGGATCCTGGGTCGCGTCACCATGGACATGATCATGGTGGATGCCACACGCGTTCCAAAGGTGCGCTGGGGTGACCCCGTCGTTTTGCTTGGCCGGGACGGACGTGACGAGATCACCGCCCACGAATTCGCCTCATGGGCCGAAACCAGCCCCTACGAGGTCCTCTGCAGCATCGACCAGCGAGTCGCACGCCGCTATTTGAAATAAAATCGCGACGTCTTCCTATCTCCTCGACTTCGCAAAACTTCGCCAGAGGTGATCCGGAAGCATCCCCATCCCCATCAGCAACAGCTGGCTAACCACAAACGCTGCAAGCCAGAAAAACGCCTTGTCCATAAATCCATAGGAATGAAGCCCCACCCCTAGCATGTTCACTCCAAACCACGAAAAGCTGGTGACAATATTTCCAAACACCGCCATGACCATCAGCCCCTTTTGCTTGATCATGCCCCCCCAACGCGCATGAAGAATAATGGCGCTCCAGATGACAATGAGAAGCGCCCCGTTCTCCTTGGGATCCCATCCCCAAAAACGCCCCCATGATTGATCCGCCCAGATTCCACCAAGAATGGTGCCCACAAAACTGAAAAGCGTGGCAAAACAGACAATTCCATACACCATTCTCGTCAACGCCTGCGCCCCCTCCTTGTCCAGCGATCGGGTGAATATACCCCGGAATAGATAAAGAATGGCCAGGAACCCCGCCAGGAAGGTGGACGCATAGCCCAGGGTGATGCAGACGACATGCGTGGCGAGCCAGAAATTCGTGTCCAGTACCGCGCGCAGCATCTCCATGGTATCCCCGTCCCCAGAAAGATGATGAGCGATCAGGAGCGTGATAAATCCAAGAATGGAGGCCGTAATCCCTCCCACCCCGTCCTTGTAGATCTTTTCAAGAATCAGTCCAAGGAGCACCACGCCCCATCCGATGAAGATTGCCGAGGAATAAAGATTGGTTACCGGAGGCCGTCCCTGGAGATACATGCGAGCCAGAAGCCCGCCTGAATGCACCACAAATGCCAGCAAAAGGACGAGATAAGCACTGCGATGCAACCACCCGGAAGATCCCAACCATCCGAAACAGATCAAGACAAGAACCAAAACATAAAAGGTCATGCACTTGTAAAAGGGTTCGAAATGATTGAAACGGGACTCAAAATGAGATCGAAAAACCGTATCGGGAAAACGGGCTTGAACCACCCCGGAGGCTTCCGACAGATGCTTGCTAAACTCACCCGGTGCATCCTTGCGATAGGCGTTGACCATGGCCGCGTACTCCCGAACCATGGGGCTGATGGGTTTCCGCGTCATGGCATCCAAAAGATTGTTTCCTATGGTCATCCACGCAGATTGAGGCTGGCCGGCCTCAGGCGGCACAGGAAGAAGATACGCCGCCTCCGACAAAAACTGATAGCGACTGCCAAAACTTTCCCAAACCCCAAGATCCTTCTGCTGAAATGGCTTCCCCTTTTTCTTTGCAAGAAAGGCCGCAGCCCCCGGTTCGAGACTTTGCTCAAAAAGGGCCAGTTCACCGACAAAATCGACATCATCCTCAACCCGAAGACTATTTTTTAGACGATGGTATAACTCCAATCGTTGATGAAGCTTCACCACCTCGCGCTGAAAGACCGAGCGGGTAGCCGGATCAACGGCATCCGCCAACTCCGCCTGACGTTGAACTTCATCCAGATGAGGTTCCAGCTCACTCCATGAAAAAAATTTCTTTTGATTTTTCTCCCATCCCATCATTCCCAATACATCCGAGTGGTCGATCACGAACAAGGGATCATCCTTCGCGTCCTCGGGCCGCATCATCACATTCATCAACCAGTGAATCGCAGAAATCGATTTTCCATCCTTCCTCAAGGTCTGCCTGCCGTGAATGATCATCAGGGAATTCCGGGCTACCGTATCCATCGGCTTCAAACGCCCTCCCACCAACACCGGCAGTTCACCAAACGTATTGCGGGGAAAAAGGTCTGCCTCTTTGGGACGCAATAAGTCCGGCACGAGGAAAAGGCAGCAACCTAGGAGCACCAACCAGGGGAAATATCGATTCATGCCTTTTTCCTTCCTGCAAATTGAAGCAGATGCATCGAAAACTGAACCACAAGGCCAAGCGCCACCAGGGAACAAGCCAGATAGGGAGTGATCCAGCTGGGATTATGCACCACCTGGAGAACTGTCGTCCGATCATCCTTTTCAAAACCCGCCTGATAGTAGGTCTCCCCTTCATATCGCAGGGGATTGTTCATGTAGATCAACACCTCGCGGTCCTCGCGCTTTTCAGAATTGAGAAGCCGGATCTTGCTGGAAAAGTTTTTGGGAATATCCGTTCCATCATACCGATCATGCGCAAAGTCGATCAATTTGATGCTGTACGGTTTGTAGTAGCGCTTCTGACGAAGTTGAAGCGCGTAGGTTTTGTCCTGATACCGAAAGGTCTGTCGATCTTCAAATGCCGTGGAACAAAGCCATGTACCAAGCGATCCATCCACCCCGGCAATTTCCACGACCACCGAAGGAACATCCGCATCATTCATCTTTGTCGCCCGGGGAATTCCCGAAACCGCTAAAGTCTTTCCAAATCCTTCCGTTGCAGAACCTCCCTCATGATTCTCATGGGACTTCAAAAGGGAATTTGGAAAAAAATCCACCACCTTGACCCGGAAAGGGATCTCTGGACGCTGGATCACCATGTTCGGAGCAAGATACCGGTCCGGAATCGCGACCACCTCCTCAAAATCCGGAGCCGAGGTGTTCACAACAATGAATTCAATAGCATCGAGACTCTCCGAGTAATTTTTGGTATCCCCCTCATGAATGCGCATTTGACTCTCAACCGAAAGTCGCTCCGTAAGAAATCCACCTAAAAGGAGGAGAAACACTCCAAAATGCAAAAGAATGATCCCCGACTTCTTCCACTCAAACTTAAATCGATGGAAGTGGGTGACTATCAGATTGAGAAACAAAACCCCGCCAATCAAGTGCCCGCCAGGAAACACGGGAATGCGCCAGTCCGAGTTGGCCGGCGTCCAGTAAACAAACAAGGATTCAAAATATTTCTGCTGCGCCGCGTGAATGCCCAAATCCACCTGAGCCATGGTTCCCATGAAGACAAGCACCATCGAGAGGCCTAGACAGACCACCGTCAACTTTAGGGAGGTGAAAATCCTGAGAATGAAATCAATCACCGGGAATCTCCACAGATTTGACGAAATCGATAAAAGCTTTTTTCTGTGACTCCACCAGTGCGTCATCCCCCATCATCTTAAAGAACCAGCATTCACCCCCCTTTACCAGAATGGAACCAATCACACGGGTTCGATATTTTTTCTTTTCAAGAACTCCCTGGCTCACCATATCCACCACGATCGCCGATTGCCCACGCACATCCACTTGCGAAGCTGCTTTGGAAAACTCCGCCTCGTTCAAGGGAGGCAGGGAAATCTGGCCCCTCCACCGATTCACATTGGGCAGAAACCCTCCGGCACCCCCCGGCAGGGAGATGATGGAAACATCCGCCGTCATATCCGGTTTGCCATTGACCATGAAACTGCCCTTGCGCATTCCCGCCGCCGGCATCGCATCCCAACCTTGAGGCAGTGTCCATTTCAGACTCTGGGTTCCCGGCGGCACCGACATCGCCGGCTTCATATCCATGTTCCCCGCCATCGAAGATTCCCCTCCTCCCGTAAAGCGAAGAGACTGCAAAAATTGAATAAAACGGTCCTTTTGATTTGCAACCAGGTCATCCTCCCCCGTCATTTTAAAAAACCATGTTGCCGGGCCATGCGGAAGGATCGCGGCAAGCATCCTCGTTTTTTCACTTCCCGAAGCTACTTGGTCCCCCAGGATGTCGACCAACACCACGTTGACGCTTCCCACCTTCACGCGGGTACACTGGTCGGAAAGTTGGGAATCACTGATGGGAGGCAATCCCAATTGGTCACGCCATCGATTCACATTGGCAAGCACCCCGCCCGCCTCTCCGGCAAGGGAAACCACCGAAACGTCTGCCTTGGCTCCATTCTTTCCGGAAACCGCAAAACTTCCGTAACGCATCGGGGAAGGAGCCTTTTGCTCCCAGCCTGAAGGCACCGTCCATTCCAGATGATCCACCACCGACGGTGGAGGGATACCCCCATCCATGGAGGGAACAGCAGCGGGTGACTCCTTGTCCACATGATAGACCTTGATCTCCTCCTTGCCACATCCAACCATCAAAACAAGACCCATCACACCAAAAATTATACGAAAAAAGGGAAGATTCATCGGTAGCGGATGAGTTTGGCATTCTTTTTTTAAAGAGGCAATCCAAAGGATTCCCGCATCCCCTTCACCAAAAAAAACCGTTCCAAGCCTTGACGAAGGTCCCGAGCATGCCCAATGCCCCACCTTTCAGCTCAACCTGGTTTGACGAATCTCAAACATCGTTGGCAGACGCTAGGAACGAAGAAGGCGTGAAATCATCGCGTAGATGATCAGAAACAGCAAAAGAAGCCCCAGACCAAAGAACAGATAGCCAAAACTTCGTGCAATGCGTTTCCATCCCTCCCAATCATCCTTCACCTTCGCATCATCCAGCTTCCCCTCCTTCTGAAGACGGTCAAACCATCGTTTACGTTCATGCAACATCTCCGTTTTTGATACGCGGCCTGAGAAAATCACCGTATCCATCGGCCACTTTTCCAAACGGAAATGGGTGTTGAAAAAGTGAAATGTGAAAATAAACCCTGCCGCCAGAAGGGCTTCATCCGAGTGGACGATCAGCGCAATGTTGATGACCCATCCAGGAAGCCAGATCGTAAACCATTGAGGAAACCACATGATAAGGCCCGAAAGTCCGATGGCAAACACGCCCCAGAACACCGCGAAATAATCAAACTTCTCCCAATACGTCCACCGGTCAAACTGGGGACGCGGCCCCCTTCCAAAAAACCATTTCTGGTGCGCCACAAAATCCCGCCAGTCCTGAACTGTCGGAAGCATGGAATCCGGACCGAACACCTTCGCCCGAATACGCACCCAATCCCATTTCCCCGTCTCCGGCTTCAACCATTCACCCCGGCGCTCCCAAATGGTGCGGAGCCGATCGGAGACATGTAGTCCAAAGTAAAGAAAGGTGATGATCGCGCCGAAATGATGCAACGCCCGGGCAACATCCGGTCCTCCGATCAATTTGAACAACATCCGGGCCCAATCCGTATAATAAAACTTCAAAGGCATTCCCGTGATCACAAGCAACAGGAAGCTCGTCACCACCAACAAATGCAGAAACCGTTCAAACGGATTAAACCGCGTATACCACACATCATCCTTTTGGGTCCGCACCTTCGCCTCACGGAAGGTCTTGGAGTCGTGATGGTACAACCAGATGGAGCGGAAGAGCCAGAACGCCGTGTGGACGCCAAAAAAGGCAAAGACCCCCAGCAACAGGCTGGTCATGAAAATAAAGGTATAGTGCAGCCATCGATAGTTTTTCGCATCGAGGGGGTCCGCGTGCGGTTGATATTTTACAAACTGCGGATTCGATCCGGAATGGCATTTGGAACAGGTGCCCACAATGTTTGCCGTTGATAGCGTTGACCTGGGATCGCTTGGCGGCAGAACATCATGATGTCCATGACAGTCATAACACGCAGCCACCATCGGAGCTTTGTTGGGCACACCCAACGCCATCGCCTTTCCATGATAGGTATCACGATAGTGCTCCAACCTCTCCTGATGACATTTTCCGCAACGCTGATCGCTCAACGCCTTTAAATGCCCATTAGTCGGCGTATCAATCTCGTGCGCCGTATGACAATCCGTACACGCAGGAGCCCGCTTATCCCCCTTTGCAAGAAGCTTTCCGTGGACACTTTGGTCGTAAATCTCCTGCACCCCTACATGACACTTACCGCAGGTGCGCGCGATGTTTTGGTGGTGAATCGGCGATGCCTTGTCGACCTCCCGGACGATATTATGCACCCCATGACAATCATTGCAGGATGGCGCCACAATCAGGCCCATTTTCAACAGGGCACGCCCATGGATGCTCTCCATGTATTGAGCGGCAGCCTGGGGATTCTTCATCCGATATTCATCGGAAATACCCGCGTTGCTGTGACACTTCGCGCAGGTCTGTGGCAGATTAAGTTTGAAAACCGGGGAATCCGCCTGCTTGACCGGACTGATCTCATGCGATCCATGACAACTCCCACAGGTGGCCGCCTTCGACCCCTCCGTCACACTGCTGACACCATGAATACTCGTCGCATACGCCTTGGCCTCCGCTTCATGACAGCTCGCGCACTGGGCGGGCCCCATCTTGTCCGGATGAGGAATCTCTCCTGCAGCTTGATGACAATCCGTACACGACAGGCTTTTGTGAACAGATTTTAATAATTTCGCGCCGTCCACGACAAGCGCCACCGTCTTCCCATCCACCTCCTTGGTCGTGCTGGGATCTTCATGGCACGAAAGGCAATCCAAATTGGAAACCTTCTCCGCCGCACAAACACCCGGCAAGGACGCCGAAATATTAAGAAAACAAAAAGTGAAAGCGGCGAGAAATGATCGAAACGAAAAAATATGAATCAACCTCCTCCCGTGTGACAGTCACTGCACTTCATGTCACCAAAATCCCCTCCGGGGTGTTTGAATTCGTGCCCCTTTGGATTGAATTTCTCAAGTTCGGCTCCTGCCCCCTGAGCAAGGATCGTATGGCAGGCATTACAGTCGTTTGCCTTGATGGATCCCTTTCCATCTGCCGTCACATGCTCTCCATCATGACACCTGAAACAACCAGGCCAGTTTTTGTGGCCAATGTCATTCGGATAGACCTTCCAGTTCGCCTTCATCTCCGGAAAGAAATTGTTCCGATAGATCTCCTGCACCACATCCACCACCGGACGGATCCTTGGCTCATTCGGGTACTTGGCGACAAGTTCGGTCGCTATCCCCTGCAAAGCCTCCTTTTGCGTCGGGTAGGTTTTCGTCAGGACCGCCACGGCCTCCTTTTTGATGCTCCGCAGAGTCGGATCAATCCGCCCCAAGGAGATCGCCAGGTCAACGGCGTCATCCGGTGCCTTGTAAATATGGGCCGGACGGTTGTGGCAATCCATGCAGTCCATGGTCCGGACAACGTCCTTGGGATTCGGCTTGAAATTCGATGTTTTATACTCCGTGACCACCCCTTGGGAATCGGTAACCCGCACCCAGGGAATCACCTGTCGTTGGGGATCTGACGCGACATATTCCACCTTGTTCCCCACATTCATGTGCCAGTGGATGCCCCCCACAGATCCATGACTCGGATCTGCCCCCCCCACCTTGAGCAACAAGCGAACTTCATATAACGTATTGTTCGTGTCACTCAGATAGTGCCGATAGGTTCGGTCAATATTCCCCACAAACTTCTTTGGCCAGTGACACTGTTCACAAGTTTCCTGCGCAGGACGTAAATTCTTGATGGGGGTCGGAATCGGTGTTTGATACGTATGCGTCGCCAAAGCATAGACCTGGTGCATTCCATTGATCTTGGCCTTCAAATAGTACTCGGCACCGGCGCCAACGTGACACTGCGCACACGCCACCCGGGCATGAGGCGAATGCAGATAGGTGGTGTATTCCGGTTCCATGACCGTGTGACACGCCTGTCCGCAAAACTCCACCGATTCAGTAAAATGATAGCTCCGATAGCTCCCAACCGCCGTAACCAGCATGAAAATGAGTGCAGCGGATAAAACCAGAACCAGGTTTCTCCGATCCTTCAGACGGGAAAGATCTGCAATGAGCAGCGGAACCACGGATCCAGGCCCCTGCTTTTTCAATTGTCGACGTTCAATTAACAACCCAATGCCGATCAACGAAAGCCCAATGACAAGAAACCCGGGGGCAATCAGATAGGCGAGGACTCCGAGGTAGGGATTGCCAACTGGGGAAATAACATCGAGAACGAATAGCAGGACAAAGGCAAACAAGCTGCCTGAGGCTACAATAAGACCGGAAAGGCTGATCCAGTTCCGAAAAACTGAAATCCGACGACGTGGAGTTTGATTTTGGGGATCCATCAGTGACATCAGTTTAATCGAAGCATTTCTTCAAACTCCATCTCTATTGCAGCAATTCCACTCCCCTCCGTCTCACGACAACCCTGTCTCCAACTTCTTGGGAGGATCAAACAACCAGATCAACGCCGCCAGGATGAAAAAAGGAAGCACCATCAGAATGATGGACATCAGCAGCCCCTCATGGCCGATTAATTCCAATTTGTAGGTCGTGAACCCACGCAAACTCTTTGAAAACAACTGCCCCCCAATCACCACATTCCATCTCATCGAAAAAACACCAAGGAGAACCAGGGAACTGGCCATCAGATACCCCATCTTCCGAGCGGCGACCCCCAGCCGCCGCTGGAAGCCCAATAGGAACGCAAGCAACCCCAGGGGAATAAGCGTTCCCAAAAAGACCTGCCCAAGCAGAAAGGAATAGAAAAGTTTGCCCGACGCCAGCAGCACCAACACATCAATGGATTCCTCAGCCTCATAAAGGCGGTGAATCCAATCCAGGGACTCCACTGCGGCATCCAATATCAGGGCGGATAGCAAAAAAACCCCGATGGTCTCCAAACAATCCATGTCCAAGGGCCTTTTCCGGTACCATGATAACATCAGATAAAGAAACATCAGAAGAGCAATCCCCGAAACCATTGCCGAAAAAATAAAAATGATCGGCATCAACACCGTTCCCCACCAGGGATTGGCCTTCACCGATCCAAAAATAAATCCGACATATCCGTGTAACAAAAACGCGGAGGGAATCCCCACCACGGTGATAAACCAGCTCAGTCGATGATCCAGCCGCAAGGCGGACTCGGAAACATCACGGACTCCAAGGGTAAGGATGCGATAGATCCACTTTCGCAGTCCGGTGGTCTCCCCCTCCCAACGAACAAAGTCGTGTCGAAAATCAAACCAAAGCTCGAGCAACAAAACCGCCATCAAATACCATGCATAAACGAATCCAAAAATCGCCATGGGTGAGGTCAGATGCGGGGTCATCATCACCTCGAAACAACGCTCCGGATGTCCCAGATGCACAAGTAAAGGAAGGGGTGCGATCAAAAGAAACGCCAGTGCGGTCAGGAGCGATAATCGATAGGTCGGCTCCAGCTTCCTCACATTAAAAACGCGCACAAGGGACGCCAGAATGAACGCCCCTGCTACCAATCCGGTGATAAAAGGATAGACCACAATGACCACGCTCCAAACCAGATTTCCATCATTTGGATAGATATACCCCTGCACATGCTGCATGGCTTCGCCAACGTTCTGTTCAGCCCCTGATATCATCGAACCTCCTTGTCCATGCCTGCATAGTTAACCTGCGGATGGGTGCCCAGTTGCGGTTTCAATACCTGCAATTTGTTTTTCTCCAGAAATTGCCGGATGGGATCATCCGCACTTGCATGCTTTAGATCCCCAAAGATGCGCGACTGGGTCGGACAAACCTCCACACACGCCGGCTGCATGCCACGCGTGATTCGATGATAACACAAGGTACACTTCTCAGCCGTGTGAGTCACGGGACTCAAAAACCGACATCCATAGGGGCAGGCCTGAATGCAAAAACCGCAACCAATACAATAACTCGGATCCACCAACACCACTCCATCCGGAGAATCAAACGTCGCCCCCACAGGACAGGATTGAACACATGGGGAATCCACACACTCATTGCAGAGTTTGGGCACGTAAAACGACTTGAGGATCTCCTCCCGGGGAATCCGACTGGCAGGGAAACCGTTGATGCCCCCATCCGGCGAATCCACCACCGTCTCCCCCCGTTGCTCCGCCGAACCGGGAGCCGGTTTCTTGATGATGTACCGCTCGATCCAGGTCCGAAAATAGTTTGAAGTCCTTGGAACATGGTTTTCGGTCTTGCACGCATCCACACAGTTGCCACATCCAATGCACTTTTCGATATCCACCCCCATGGCCCAACGATGCTGGGTCGGGTCATACCCCTTCGGGGCCAGGGATGCGATATACGATTTCTGAAGATGTGTTCGCAGCCATAACAAAGGGGGTGATTTGGCCACCGTGGTCGTCACGGCTTTCGCCGACTGTACTGCAGACACCATCCACGTTCCCGCAGCGATCTTCCCCAAAAGGGCCAGCGCGCTTCGACGACTCTGTTTGGATTCCAGGTTCATTGGGGGGCCTCCGAAGGGTTGTGCGGTTTGTGACACGTCACACAAGCCGCATCCGCATCATAGTGATCCGTCGAACGAATCTGGGGATGCTTAACTGGCCGGGATGGATTTGCCTCATGGCATCGCAAACAAAACGCTCGACCAGAAATTTTTGCAGGTGGCGAAGCCGGATCCTCGGTGTGAGCCCGGGCCGCTCCGTGACACGACTCACACGAAATTCGCTGATGAGCCCCCTTGCCCAGATGCTCAAAAGCTTCAGCATGACATTCCCGACAACTTTCACGCCCCCCGTAGGTGGGTTCCAGGGAGGCAATCTCCCCCAACGCAGCGCCCCGATAGTGCCCGTACTGACGAAACGAAGGCGGGGTCAAAAAATGACGCGCAACCAAATAACTCCCCACAATCAACACCGTCAGAAGAAGCAGCCTGATGATTTGAGGGGGGGGTCTCCGCATGGCCGGTAAATTCCATGCCACATCCAGCCGGGGCAATCCCAAGGACAAACGACTGCCCCGGGGCGTGGATGTTTCTTATTTTTTGAAGGCCCGGATGTACGTCACCAACGCCTTGACGTCATCCTCACTCAACTTGTCGGCAAAAGCCTTCATCTTGGTCTTGTCCCCATCCTTCACACCTTCCTTGATGGCTTTAACCATCTCCTCATCCTTCATGGCAGCCTGCACTTTGGCGTCGGTGTAATCCTTCACTCCCAATTTCTTTCCAGCAGGAGTACTTCCCGTTCCATCCTTGGCATGACACGAAGCACAACTTTTATCATAAATCGTTTTGGCGTCATCCGCATGAACCGTACCCACTGCAAACGCCAGACCGATTGAAGCTGCGATTAATTTGATTTTAATATTCATATAAAGATTAGACTTTTTTCCCGAACCTTTCATTCAATGATTCCCGCCCCCTTTCAAAAAGGGCCGTTGTCAAAATCCGACCTGTACCCCCGTGTAGAGCATGTGGGCATCGTAGTTGGTAAAATCGCCATAAAGTTGATCCCGGTTGCTGAAGAAACCGTATTTAGCGGTCAAGCGCACCCTGTCATTGATTCGGCGGATCAAGGAAAGAACCACACTATTCTCCTCCCCAGCACTCCCATACGGCAGGCCGGCGACCGAGCTGTCATAGTAGTTGTTCATGGCCTGATAGTAGGTGTAGGTGGCCGTCAGATCCGTCTTCTTGTCCAACGCAAAACCCGTGGTAAACAGGGTCGTAAAGTAGTTGTTCTTTGCCTCGAGCACAGCCCCAGTAATTCCACTGGTAGGGGTTTCCGTTTTTGCAAGGGCCACATTGGCGCTGACCTGGAAATAAAGCCTGGAAAGCGCGTTCCACGTGATTGCTTCTGAGAAAATATGGCTGGTCGTGACTCCCGTCTGAATATTATCCAGACCATCCATTCTGGAATCGATCGTCGCATACTGAAAGTCATAACGGGATACGGTGGTCACATTTCCCAACGGCCTCCACGTGACACGCAGATTCACATCATCGGTGCTTGTATCCTGTTGCATGATAAAGGCGGGATAGCGGTCCCCACCCACGGCAAGAGTGTTATCCACCGGATGACGATAGGCCCTCGTATTGAGTTTATGATAGTACTGGGTTCCGGCATTCAAATTCGAAAGAGGGTACCAGTTTGCACCAACGGCATACTTCTGATTCCAACGATCCAGTTCACTTCCCCTTGAAATCGTGGGCGCCCCCGCACCTGTTGTGCTGACCAATTGCTCCGCAATGGTCCCCCCGCCTTCCTCCCAAAGGGCATTGGCATAAAGCGACCAGTTGGGAAGGCCTGCATAACGCGCTTCCAAGCTTTGGGCCACGTTTAGGAATTGCAGGTCATTGTATGCAGTCGAAAACGTTTGAGCTGGAATCAGAGAAGCTGGGACTGATGTGTTAATATATGTAGAATTACCTCCTGTATCCTCCCGTTCTGCCCGGACCCCGGCGATCAGACTCACGTCCTTGCACGGATTTCCCATCGCGTTCAAATTGATCGTGGCCACTTTCATTCCTGAGCCACCTTCAAGATCCAAAAACCCACTATCATTGTTCTGACGCCCATCAAAAGCGGCGTTAAAAGGAGCATCATACCCAGGTCCATAAATGAAACTTCCTCCAATATCTGTATCCAGAGTCCGCAGGGAATATCCGGAAGATAGAAGGAGTTTCTCATTGATCCGGGTTTCCGAGGAACCATAGAAATCCAAGGAATCTGAAGTTTGAAGTTCCCGGGTCGTAATTGAACGCTGAATCGTTTCCGTGGGATGACGGGTCACATACAAACGATTGTTATCCCGCGTCGTTTCATATTTTAGCCCCACCTTAAAATCAGTGGTATCAATGGTGTGTCTGACATAGCCATTGAACGTGTCTCGGACCTCGTTGATATCACGAAATGAAGGGGAAATCTTTCGCATTCCAAGGCCATCGGTAATTCGAGAGTCACCCCAAAGAAGCGAATCCTTCTGGCCATTTCGAAACTCGTGGTTGTAAATAAATCCAAAAATCGGCATGTCAGGAAGCGTCAACTCCCCTTCGAACCAAGCCTCACCGCGATCCAACGCAAGCTCCCGATCAAAGAGAGTCAACCATTGTCCGTTCTGGGGAAAAAAGCCGCCATGCCCATCATACCAGGTACGAAACTCCTTGTAACCGACACTCCAGTTACCAACCTTTTCCTTTTCCACTTCATACTTCAGAAGGTAGTCATGGGTATCAAAGAGACCGTGTCCATCCAGCTTGATGACCGTATCGCTGGAAGGCGCTCTTTCCATGTGAAAATCCTCGATTCCCCCTGAAAAACCACGACTCACCTCGTAACGCCGCATAAAGGAGGGAGCATTTCCATCCACGCCCACTCCGGTCGCGGACAGGGTAAACCAATTTTCAAATTCCTCTTCTTTGGGATCTACCTCTTTTGGAGCCACGGCAGTTGTCTTTGCGTTTTTAACGGAACTTTTTCCCGAATCATCGCCCCACACAAAGGTCATGCTGGAGAACAAAGAAATGGTGATCAACCAGGGCAAGGCGGGAGCCATCAAAGCCCTGCCATATTCAAGAATCGAGCACCCATTAATTGCGCTCACAGGCCTCTTCATTTGGATCTTCATAAGAATGATATCAATTTACATTATCGTCGCTGGGATGAGTTGACGTTTGAACCATGCACGCCCTCATGGCAGTCTCCGCTAAAGCATGTTCCATTTTGCAACCGGGAGGCATGATTTGACCCCCCGATGAACACTCCCGCTGCCGTCTGTTGCTGGAAGTGACACTTCAGGCAAAGATTTGCATCCCGTTCGGTCAGCATACGCTCATTAACAGACCCGTGAACCGCATGGCACGTGGTACATCCTTCACGAACCGCTTCATGCTCAAAAATGAAGGGCCCTTTTTGTGCTGTGTGACACTTGAAGCAAGTCTCATTGGATGAAGCCAGCGAAGTTCCTCCACCCTTCATCGGAGAACCCTTGTGAGGATTATGGCAGTCCGAACAGCTCATCCGACCTTCCGGTACCGGGTGGTGATGAGGCAGGGAAAACTCACCCCGCTTGTCCAGGTGACATTGAAAACATGTCTCAGGAGACTTATGAGGATTGATAATGGTGTTTCGCTTTCCACCGGAGTCCACATGCAGGCTGCCAGGTCCATGGCAGGATTCACACCCTGCATCCTCAGCATTTTTTCCCTTTGCCTGAAGCCGGGAATGTCCCGCCGTTTTAAAATCCTTCGAAATCTCATCGTGACACGTCGCACACGATTCGGACCCCACAAACGTTGCACCAGGGATCGAAGGCGGGGCAACCACCACACGATTCACGGTCGCGCAGGAAATCACCACGATCGCAGTTACAATCAAACCGAGCACTCCCGCAAAAGAGCGAAATCCAAATCGGGCTCGTGTTCGTTCCAGTTGTTGAGGAGGAGGATTTTGAAGGGTCGTCATAAGCGGTTTTCTTTCCATGCTGTCCATGTGTGTAGCAATTTATATGCCAGACAAAAATTCATTCCACGGGACATCTTTGCAGCACCTTTACCCAGCACAACCCGGCAAGTCAACGGATCAAAGAAAAAAACACGGCGCGTTTTCGCGCACTCCATGATCGATAACGAGCGGATTTTAGGTGAGACCATATTTTTCCATTCGGCGACGCAGTGCATCACGCTCCAACCCGAGCAATCGTGCGGCCCGCGTCTGATTATTGGCCGACATCGCCAACGCCTGCTTCACAAACCCTTTCTCCACTTCTTGCAATGAAATGCCGGAAGCCGGTAGGGAAAAGAGTCCGCTCACCTGGGCTGTACTAACTGCATTTCCAGATTGTAATTCTGCAGGAAGACCTTCCAACCCAATCGGCTCATCACTTCCAAGAATAATGGCACGTTCAATGACATTCCGAAGTTCCCTCACATTTCCCGGCCAGGCATAGCGTAGAAGAATCTCCATGGCCTCCGAGGATATTCCGCGGACATTTCGATGAAATTCCACATTGTAGTGCGCCACGAAATACTCTGAAAGCAGGGGAATGTCCTCCCGACGGGTTCGCAAGGGGGGAATCAGAAGAGGAATGACTTTCAAACGATAAAGTAGATCCTGGCGAAAACTTCCCTCCGCCACGCCACGCTCCAAATCGCGATTCGTCGCCGCAATCAAACGAATGTCAGTCGACAGATCCTGCCCACCGCCCAATCGCCGGAACCTTCGGTCCTCCAACACACGTAATAGCCTTGCCTGCATGGCGAGGGGCATGTCGCCGATTTCATCCAGCATCAGGGTCCCCCCATTCGCAAGTTCCAGCAAACCGCGTCGCATGGTTTTTGCATCCGTAAAGGCACCCCGTTCATGCCCGAAAAGTTCACTCTCAATCAATGTCTCCGGAATCGCCGCGCAATTGATGGCAATGAAAGGCCCCTCCCGTCGATCACTGCATCCGTGGATCGCTTTTGCAACAAGGTCTTTTCCCGTCCCATTTTCTCCCTGCAACAACACCATGGAAGCACTGCTCCGGGCAATCCGGGCGATGGAATCCCTCAGTTCCAACATTTTCGGGCTCGATCCCACCAGGGTGGACAGATGGCGTTCCTCTCCCTCACGCCTCAACAAAGCCACCTCCCGACGCAATCGCACGCTTTCCCAGGCCCGCCGGAGAATAAGTTGAAGCCGATCAAAGTCAAAGGGCTTGCAGATGTAATCCGATGCGCCCGAGCGCATACAGTCGACCACCATGGACGTCTGGTCATCCGCGGTCGTCATGATCACCGGAAGGTGGGCGTCCCGCTTGCGGATCTCCTTTAAAGCAGAAACCCCATCCATTCCGGGAAGCCGGATGTCGAGGAGCAGAACATCGATGGACTCCGGATTCAGGGACTCGAGGGCCGCCTCCGCAGTCTCAAACATCTCCACTTCGTAATCCCCACTTGCCATCAATTTTTCGCGCATCGACCAACGCTGAAGCTTGTCGTCGTCAACCACGGTCACTCTCACCCGGGTTGAGTTCACAGCCCCTCCTTTTGAACGACCATTTCCCGTCGGGAATCTTCAGAAAACCCACCCCATGAAGAACCTGCCGATTCCAGGATCGGGAAAAAAACACGAAACTGGGTTCCGCGGCCTGGCTCACTCTTGAACTCCAGCCTCCCCCCGTGCTGTTGAATGATGCCACGCGTGATGGAAAGCCCCAATCCCGTCCCATGTTGTTTTGTGGTGAAAAACGGGGAAAAGATGCGGGGCTGAACCTCGCGGGGGATTCCCGGGCCTGTATCCCGGATCGTCAGCACACATTCCCCCTCCCCTTCAACCATGGCAATGGCGAGTTCGCCCCCCGTCTTCATCGCTTCAATCGCATTGAGAACCAGATTCAAAATCGCCTGCTGGATCTGCGCTGGATCTGCGTGAACCTCAAATTCCTCAGCAGCGCACCGCACATCTATCCGGACATGATGCTTCCCCGCCTGGGGGCCGACAAACTTGACACAACGTTCCACGAGGTCACGAAGGTTGCAGGGAACTTTTTTGGGGGGCTTGGGCCTCACATACTGCAACATGTCACTCACAATCCGTTGAATACGATCCGTCTGCAGCACCACCTCATCCACAATCTCCCGCATGATTTGATTTCCATTGCCCGGGGCGATTTTTTCCGAAAGAACCTGCACGGCCGTTCGAATACCAGCAAGGGGGTTTCGAATCTCGTGGGCCATGGACGACGCTAACTCCCCCACACTGGCAAGTTTTTCGGCCTGTTGTATCTGCCGGTCATGCGCAATTTGAAGCGACGATTGCGCCTTCGCAAGACTGTGAATCATGCGATTAAATCCATGCCCAAGTTGCGCCGTTTCATCACGGCTGCGAACCGGAAACCGCACACTCAAATCCCCACCCTGCGCACGGTGCATGAGCCGAAGAAGCAAAGCCAGGGGCTGCCGTACAAAACGGACAAAGCAAAACACCATTCCCACAAGAATCAGGACCGTCATCATCACCCCGTAGAACAGAATCCATTGCATCTGCCATTCCGAGGAAGCCAGCATCGGTGCAGGACCGGTCCGGATCTCTCCAAGCTGGCTCTGGCCACCCTCATGGCAAGACCGGCACTCACCATGATTGGGAAGTCGCATGACAAGACCACCCCCCCCTGCGTTTTTCCTCCACGCCATGCCAGCCTGTCCAGGCATCGTCGAGGAAACAATCCTCTGTTCGGGATCCACCACCCAGACATCCGGCCCCGCCCGATCGAAATTCAACTTCGCAGGAGGATGCTTTCCGGCCTTGATCCCCCCTATCAAACTACGACTGAATTGCTCCTGCACCGACAGGGAAACAATCGTCCCCAGGGCATCCCGCCGATCCTGCATCCAGCGCCCCTGCATCCGAAAAACCAGATAACTGTAAATCCCCACCACCATCGACAGGGCAAGGGCAAGCGCCACCACAATCTTGATCAACACTGAACACTGTCCGATCCGCCTTTGCATCCGCCGCGCAAACAACATTCCGCTCCCCATCCCCTTCCCCAAAATGGATGAAGGAACACCCTTTGATGGATTGGCAACCTCCGCCTTGCTGCCGGAGCGACCGCGTTTTCGGGATTCGCGTGGCATGTTTCTAGAGAGGAGTATGGGTCAATCCCCCCCCTCCTTCTTACCCTACCTTGATCAATCATTTGCAGAACTTGTCCACCCCCGAAGCCGGGACTGGCATTTCCCAGCTCGGACTGCCAAACTTGGCATTTCCATGAACTACGGACTTTTTGGAGGAAGTTTTGATCCGGTACACAACGGGCATGTGGAAATCGTCCGGGAAGCTCTGCGTTCGGGACTGGAACAGGTCGTCGTGATGCCCTGCCTCATTTCGCCTCACAAGCAGATCGGATCCCCAGCCGACATGCATGCCAGCGTCGAACATCGCTGGAACATGCTTCAGCTTGCGTTCGGAGCCGATGAAAACACAACCCTCTCCCGTCATGAACTGGAGGGCACCCCCCCCTCCTACACTTTCCACACCATCGCCCACCTTGAAAAGCAACGCCCCAAAGACCACCTCACCCTGATCCTGGGACTGGACCAGTTCATCATGTTGGACCAATGGGCCGGATATCCCGACTGGACCAGCCGGGTCCGCTTCCTTGTTTTCAACCGTGGGGAGGGACAGGGCCAGGTGATTCCCGAAAAATATCACTACATGGACGTCACCTTCATGGAGAAAAAAGTCTCCCCCCTTTCATCCACCTTCATTCGCACCCAAATTCGGGAGGGTCAGCGAATCGACAGCATGGTTCCGCCGAAAGTGAACGCCTATATTCAGGACCACGACCTCTACCGGAGCTGATCAGATCTCCTCCCATTCCAGCCGGAAATCACCCACAGGGGCGCCCCCATTCGAATCTCCGCCACCGCTCCCTCACGGAATGGATGGAATCGCTGGGCATCGATCACCAAAACCCCCTGGGAATCATTCAACGATCGCACACGCATCTTCATCCCACGCTTTAACACCCCATGCTTGCACTTCAATCTTGAAAGCCTCCCGCTGTAAGGCTCGGTGGCAAGAAATTGCAGAACAGGTCCGTCTTTCGGCTTTCGACTCCCTTGTGCAAATAAAAAGCGGGAAGCCGCATCAAACCAACCGGTCGACCCCGCCCCCGTCGCAACAATCAACCCCGAACACTTCTGCTCCTCCTTTTTTCCGTGAAACATGAGTTGATGACGGGACATCTGGGTGCGAATCATCTCCCCAAGGAAAAGATCCGAAACCCCCAGAGTCGGCAGAACCTTCCCGTCCACAGAAACCTGAATGCGCGCCCATTCTTCAACCTGGAAAGCCCCGCCAAACAACTGATCCGCGTAAGCCAGCAAATCGCCCACCCGGCACGTCGTGATCCTTCCTTCGCTCGTCATCGGATCCGAGTTGATCCCAAGCATCAAGGTTTTTCCCACAAAATGGGAAACATACTGAAAATGATTATCGCCTCCGAGCGAAACGACAAGCCCCGCCCCCTTCGTGAGAGAACGAGTGAGCCTGCTGCGATCAATGAATCGTGCCTTGGGAAAAGCCGTTTTCAACAACCGGATCGATTCCTGCTGCCGCTCATAGCTTTCCACAATGCGGGCCGCATCCATCCCATCTCTGGCATATTTTCGAATCAACCGCGCCGGACTCAGGCGATATCGCTTCTGATCCCACTCAAACTTGCTCCACTTGGGCACCACTAACATGTGTTCTTGTTTCACGGAAATCTCCGTCGACTGGGTTGATCCACCGAAATAAGCTCAAGGGGGCGTTCCCGCCGGACCATCGTGAGCCGCCTGTAATGACGATCATTCGATGAGGGAAAATCCTCTCGAAAATGACACGCCCGACTTTCCCTCCTTGCCAAGGCACTCTCAATGATGATTCCCGCCACGTCCGCGATATTCCGCGCTTCGAGAAAATCCCGACTCACCCGATAGTGCCAGTAAAATTCATGAATACTCTTGCGAATCGCCACCAACACCTCCTTCGCCGCCTCGAGACGCTCCACATTCCGGGAGACACCACACAATCCCGACATGGTCCGCCGCACCGTATCCCAATAATACGACACGGTCGTTTTATCCCGCAGAGAGGTGGCCTCCCCCACATTCCAAAGGGGGATATCTGCAATGGGATCTTCCGCCATGAATGAGTGAAGGAAGTGCTTTGCGGCAAGCCGCCCATAAAGAACACACTCGGATGCCGAATTGCTCGCCAGTCGGGTCGCTCCATGCAACCCCGTATAAGCCGTCTCCCCCACCACATAACAACCGCGCACCTCCGTCTCCCCAAATCCCCCCACAAGAACCCCTCCATTCGAATAGTGTGCCGCGTAAATGATCGGAATAGGCTGGGTAACCATGTCATACCCGTGGCTTCTGCAAAATTCATACGAACTCTTAAAATCTCGCCTCAAACGTTCCCTCCCGATGGAACGGCAATCGAGCCAGAGATGCTTCAACCCCCGTCGACGCATTTCAATTTCCTGCGCACGCGTCACCACATCACGGGTTGCATTCGACCCCAGGGGATGATGCCGAAGCATGAAGTCCTCACGATCCCCCGCATTCAGTTTGAGAATGGCGCCCGCACCACGCAATGCCTCGGTCAACAGGAAGCGACGCTCCCCCTCATGATGAGCCGTTTCGTCATAGAAGACACTTGGATGAAATTGTACAAACTCCATGTTCGCAAGAGGCAGCCCCGCACGATAACACATCGCAAATCCATCCCCTGTCGCCACATCAGGATTGGTGGTATAAAGAAACACTTTGCCAAGCCCCCCCGTGGCGACAAACGCCCCACGGCATGCCACCGTCAAAACCCGATCGGATTTGGTATCATAAAGATACACCCCAAGACAAACATCCATCCCCCGGGTTCGTTTGAGCTTGTTCCTGGTGACCAGATCGATCGCCACATATTCCTCATGAACCCGAATATGGGGATGCGAGAGAACGCGTTGCACCAGAGCCGACATAATGGACACCCCCGTCGTGTCTCGCACATGATAAATTCGCCTCGCCGAATGGCCACCTTCCCGATGCAAATCGTATTGAAGAGTACCCCTAGCTCGGTCGAATTTCACTCCGCTCTCCGTCAACCACTGGATGACGTCGGGAAAAAACCGTTTCACACAAGACTCCACCACCCCCGGATCGTTCAACTTCTTCCCTGCCTGCATTGTCTCACGGATATGCAATGCCATGGAATCCCCACCCGCGGAACGTCCGGAATCCTTTGCCACAGCTGCAAGGCCGCCGGCAATATAGTAACTGTTGCTATCCCGGGCGATCCGCCCTTTGACAAAAAGATCGACCGTTCGACCGGCATCCGCCAGCTCCAACGCCACCGTGCAACCGGCCAGCCCCCCCCCAATGACGGCGCACTCGGTCTTTAAATAGTTCCTCTCGGAACCATTTCCACCGCCCGCCACCTTTTCCCTCCGGGAACGCTTCATGCCGGATACTGCCATAAACCAGCATTGAGAAAAACCCACTCGAAGTCGAGTTCAACAACTGGCATCATGATCTTCCCAAGCCCCATGAAACCCACGCCTTCTGGTTTGGAGGCGGGTGTCGGAATCGATCGACGGAACCCCTTATTTGCAGACTTTCTAACCGCTTCTCCCTCTGTACTCAAGCCAACTCTTTCACAACTTCACGCCACTTTTCACTGCATTT
>CAYYYL010000030.1:0-33742 GCA_964475835.1 uncultured Verrucomicrobiota bacterium
GGGGACGGGTCATTGTTCAACGTCAGGATATCGATCATTACCTCAAGCAATGCACGCCGCAATTTCACAAGAAATTTTGAGCTTCGATGAAATGGGTGAGGCCTGTTTTTCGAGGGGAATGTAGTTCTGTTTGTAAATCCAACTCCGTTGTAACATTTTAACAAAGGTTCTGCGTTTCCAGAGTGAATCTAGGTTGTTCCGAAGATTCTTTCTTCATTACTCCGACAAGCTCTTTTTAGGGGCGTTTGTATTGGGATCAATGAAGGGTGGAATTCTGATGGCATTGCGATGTTCTTTCAATGTAGCCATCCCTTATCACTCTTAAGGAGTGAGAGTTTAGGTAAAAATTGCTAACCCGACTGCTAACCCGAAGCTTTTTTTGAGCGTGTTTTAATGGAAGTGGATGAGAAAGTATTTGTGTGCAAGATGTTTATGATAAACAATATGTGACGTATTGTGATCTGGTGGAAAAAGGTGTGAAACTGTCCTTTTCAATTTCAAGTCGAGTGCCTTAAACCGGGCTCAGCCACTCCTCCATGCGACGACGAAGCGTAGCGGCCATCTTGAACAAGCTCAAACGGATTTTTGCTCCGCTTTTCGCCTGACCCAACTGCAAGTCGGGCAAACGCCGGATTTTACCACCGGGCTTTTAAGCCGGCCAACAGCCACATGGATAAGGTGATCCCATGACCGCGGGCTTTAGTCGAAACAGGATTCCGTTCGAATGAGGGAGGCTTTTGGCGGGTTTTTGTTTGAAGGCGAGTCGTGGGGCGGCTGTTCAAATAAACACGGGTCGTCCCCTTACGGCGCGTCAGAGCCTGCCGCCATTGATCGTAGTGATGGGCTTTCCAGTCGAAAATCGACGTGGCAAGTCCGATGTCCCGGCCCGCCTTTTCACTCTCCAGCCATTTGTGACGGAGAATCTCATCCATCGGAGGGGTGGGGCTCCCAAAGGTTTCATGCAGAATCTCCTCCATGCGACTTTCGGTTTGGTTTTCTACATTAGGATACATAGCCGCATACTATAGCAGAAAAAGTGCCAAAAGCAAACTAGGGAAAAGAAACGATTTTATGGCAAAAAAGAGTCAAAGTGACTCACTTTTGAACCAAAAAGTGTCTAAAATTGCTCAATCCTGTTTAATCCTGCTCACCCAAGTCGGTGGGCTTTGAGCGGGGGCGACCGATTCCGCGCTTCGATTTTTGGATGAAATCAAGGAGTAGATGGACTTCTGAAGTCAAAGCTTTCTTTTGAACCGCCTCGATTCCCTGGGTCAGATTGAGTCCCTGCATAAAAAGGATGGAATAGGCTCCCTTGAGGTTGGAGCGTTGATCGGGGGCGAAACCGGATCGTTTGAGTCCCACGGCATTGAGCCCCACCAATTCATTGTTTTCGACGGCCATGCAGAAAGGGGGGACATCCTTGCTGATGCGGGAGAGGCCTCGGATCATGGCAAGCGTGCCGATGCGGCAGTGTTGATGAACGACGGCTCCTCCCCCGAGAAACGCCCGATCTTGAACCTCGACATATCCGCCCAAAAGAACGCCGTTGACCACGATGACATGGTTGCCAAGGGTGCAGTTATGCCCCACGTGGCAGTGAGCCATGAGGAAATTATCGTCTCCGATGATCGTGGCGGAACCTTCAGTGGTTCCTCGGTGGATGGTGACGTGTTCCCGGATTTTGTTTCGATGGCCCAGGGTAAGATGGGAAACCGCACCGCGGTATGCGAGGTCCTGTGGGGTGCCTCCCAGGACACAGCCTGCATGAACCTCGTTCTCTTCTCCAAGGGTCGTATGTCCCGTGAGATGACAATGGGGGCCGATGACGCAGCGTGTTCCGATCCGAACATGTTCGTCAATGACGGTGTAGGGGCCAACCCGGACATCGGCACCGAGTTGGGCCGAAGGGTGGATGACCGCGGTGGGATGGATGAGAGGCGGATTCAATGGCGCTCCACTATGAGGGGTGGAGGGCCAAACTTCAAGCAGCCTGCGAACAGGTGCTTAGCAGGCTGCTGAAAAAGTAACAACGGTCGCGTTGCGAGCGATTTTGGCCGTGAACAAGGCGAGATCGCATGGGGATATCCGCAGCGATCTCGCCATGCGAGCGCAACGCAGTTCACGGCCAAAATAGCCGCAACCCTCTGGGCGGCATGCATTTAGCCAACTGGCTTCGTTGCTCGCGACTTACAGTCCCACTTTGGGGGATGCTCGTCGCTCGCGTCTCGCCATTCGTCCAAATGCATTTTCGCGCGGCCATTGGTACTTTTTCAGCAGCCTGTTAGGATGAATTCCCGATCATGGCCAAGCGGGGTCAGGGTGTGTGGGCTTGCGCTTAGAAGAATGGTCTCACCCTCTTCGACCCTTGTCGGTTCATTTGTGGGGGATGAGATTTGAATCGGGCCTTTAAGAACATGAAGAATGGAGGTCTTTCCCTTCAGGGGGAGTTCAACTTGCAGGCGGATGTGTCGGACGCTGAAGCTTTCACACTCGGCAAGAAGGCTGACAGCATTGCCGTGTGGTTCAGACGATTCGATCTTCGGTTTGACGATGGAAGGCTCGAAGTCCTGGAAGTTGGTGCTTCGCAAGGTTTGTTCCACATGGAGTTCCCGTGGTTTGCCATCCAGGCCCAGATGGCCCCAATCGTAGGCGCGGTAGGTGGTGTCGGAATTTTGCTGAATTTCCAGAATAAGACACCCTGCGTCGATGGCGTGCAGACGTCCGGAGGGAACGAACATGGTGTCTCCGCGTTGGACGGGGATGCGGTGGAGCAATTCCTCAAGGGTCTGTTGTTGCAATCCCATCTCAAAGGCTTCACGCGTGACACCTTTTCGAAGTCCCGCGATCAGGGCTGCGCCGGGTTGGGTGGCGAGGAGGTACCATAGTTCGGTCTTGGGCTCCCCCTTCAATTCCGCAGCGAGGGCGGCGGGCGGGTGGACCTGGAGGGAAAGGCGTTCTTCGGCATCAAGAAGTTTAACGAGAAGGGGAAAACGGCGCCCGGGTTCCCATGGACATCCCATGATCGTGGTTCCATGTTCGTCGAGGAGCCAGCGGATGGTCTTGCCTTGAAATGGGCCGGAAGCGATCACGCTTTCGTTGTCGGGACGGTCGGAAATTTCCCAACTTTCACCAATTTTCTTGCCTTCAGGAGCCTGGGTATGGTTTGGAACACGGGCGATCGCTCCATTGCCCCACGGGCGTTCTTTATAAATCGGATGAAACTTAAAAAGAGACTGTTTCATATCTTCTTCTCTACCAATTAGTTGCGTGGTAGGGTAATTCTTGCTCCATAAGACGCATTGGTGCATAAACCTTCCTTGATACAAATGGCGAAACAAGCAAAAAACGCGTTAAGTCGAGAGCTGACGGGAATCATCTGTTTGTCCACCAGCATTTTGCTTGCGTGCAGTCTCTATTCATACAATTGGCGAGACATCGGGTATCTTCACACGTCCACAGGGGCGGTTACCAACGACAACTGGTTTGGGATTTTTGGAGCTTATCTGGCTTTCTGCATCTACTCCTTGATTGGATGGAGTGCCAACGTGGTTCCCATGGTTCTCCTTTTCCTGGGAGCTTGCGCTCTGTTTCGCCGGGATTTTTTTCTGGGGCGTAGTGCCTGGTGGATGTTGGGATTTGTGTTATCCCTGACCTGCCTGATTCAGGTGGGGGTGGGAGATCATGTGAGCTGGGTGGATGAGCGTCACAACAACAACGTGCGGGGGATTGGGGGATTGTTGGGGTTTGCCGTGGGAAGCAAGATTTTTCAGCCGGTTTTTGGGAAGGTGGGGCCTCCCATTATTTTTACGGTGCTCACTCTTGCCAGCTTGTTCATGGCGTTTCAGTTGCAGCCGAAGGCGATTTATGAGTGGGTGATGGAGCGTTTGCAGGAGCGAAAAATGCGACGCCGGGAGAAGGCCCTTCGAAGCGGGGATTTGAAGAAGGTCCTTCGCACTCGCGAGGAGGAGATTGCGGAACGTCAGCGATTGATTGAACGGGAGCTTGCCCGTCGAGGGAGACGTCTGCCACCTGAGTCTCGTGAAGAGGAGGAGGAAGGAACGGGCCTGGAGGATTCTGAGCCTCTGTTTCCGGAGGAAATCCGGCCGGTGAAACAGGAATACAAGATCAACCGGCCTGTACGATCGAAGCCCGTTTCCAAACCCGTGGCTCAATCCACATCGGTTGGCCCTTACACGCTTCCGCCCCACGATCTGCTTCATGGAGCCGTGGAGGAGGTCGGGTTGATTGATACGAAGGAGGAGATCTCAATTCGGGGGGCCCTTATTGAAACCACGCTTCGCGATTTCGGCATTCAAGTACGTATGGGCGAAATCACTCAGGGGGCCACGATCACACGCTTTGAGTTGATTCCCTCACCGGGGGTGAAGGTGGAGCGCATTGTAAACCTTCAAAATAATCTTTCCCTCGCCCTCAAAGCGGAGAAGGTGAACATCCTTGCGCCCGTGGCTGGAAAGGGGACGGTGGGGATAGAGGTGGCCAATACGTCCAAGGCCCCGGTGTTGATTCGTGAGTTGATTGAAAGCTCCGAGTTTCAGCATTCCCGGGCAAAGATCCCACTCGCCATTGGAAAGGATGTCTATGGCAAGACGTTGATCGCGGATCTGGCTGAAATGCCCCATCTGTTGATTGCGGGGTCCACGGGATCGGGAAAATCCGTTTGTATCAATGCAATCCTTTCCAGCATCCTTTACAAGTTTTCCCCGGATGACATCCGCTTGATTTTGATCGATCCGAAAGTGGTGGAGCTCCAGGTCTACAACTCGCTTCCCCATCTGGTGGTGCCGGTGGTGAGTGATCCCAAAAAGGTGATCGTGGCCCTCCGCTGGGTGATTCGTGAGATGGAGAAACGCTACACGATTATGGCCAAGGTCGGAGTTCGAAACATCGCCGCGTTCAATGCCCGGGCGAAGCACTCCAAGGCGGCATCCAAACCCGAGCCTGTCAAGGTGCCGGAGGAGGGGGAGGAGGTTCAACAGGTGTTGATTCCCGAGGAGAATGTGGTGATTCCGGACAAATTGCCGTATATCGTTGTTTTCATCGATGAGCTTGCGGACTTGATGTTGACGGCACCCGTGGATGCCGAGGATGCGATCACGCGCATCACCCAGATGGCGCGAGCGGCAGGGATTCATCTCATCGTCGCGACCCAGACGCCCCGGGCGGATATTGTGACGGGAACCATCAAGACGAATCTTCCCTCGAAGATCTCGTTCCGTGTGGCTTCCAAAATCGATTCACGGGTCATTTTGGACGAAAATGGAGCGGAAAATCTTTTGGGTAAGGGGGACATGTTCTACAAATCCTCCGATTCCTCGGTGCTGGTTCGGGCCCAGGGGGCGTTCATTTCGGACGATGAGGTGCGGACGGTGGTGGAGTTCTGTGCAAAGCAGGCGCCCGCGCTTTACGATACGGAAATTCAAGAGAAGCTTTCAAAACCCGCGGCGGTGGAGGGCGAGTCCAGTGATGAGGACGAGGAGTTGATCGACAAATGCATTCAGGTGATCCGTCAGGAGGGACGTGCCTCAACTTCCCTGCTTCAGAGGCGGTTGCGACTCGGGTATACCCGTGCGGCGCGAGTGATGGATACGCTTGAGGAGCGGGGAGTGGTGGGACCGGCCCAGGGATCGAAGGATCGGGAAATCCTCATCCGTCTTGATGGGGCTCCGGCTGAGGATTCGTGACGGTTCGTCGTTCCGTCTGGATCAGGATGTTTGCTGCGAGGATAAGGGTTCCCCCCAGTGCGAGAGACCATGTGAGGTGTTCGTTCGGGTAGTTCACGTGATGCCGGGAGGAAAGCATAGCGGGAAGAAAAAGGGCGATAACCGTGGCGAAAATGGGTTCGGTGCAATAGATCAACCCGGCCTGGATGGCAGACACCCTGGGTTGCCACGTATTCATGAGGGTGTAGGGTGCCAGGGTGCAGAGGATGGAAAGAATGATGGAGTCGAAAAGGATGGCGGGAGGTGAATGGATGTGGACGAAATCAAGAAGGCTGCTTGAAGTGGCCAGGGATAGAGAGAGGAAGAGGAGGCTTCCCACGACGAACATGGAAAGGGTCACAAGGGAGGCCCTGTTTTTGTTGAATGTCGGTTGATCCAGCACCAGGATTTGCCCCGTAAAAAAAAGGGAGGCCAGAAGGGTTTCGAATTCGCCCCGTCCGAGTTTTAATGTTTTCCAGTCCATTTGTGAGAGGACGGCCACCCCGAGGAGCACCATCAGACTGCTTGCGCCGACTCGGAGGGATGGCAGGCGGCGATTTCGAAGGGCGAAAAGGATGGGGAGGATCAGGCAGTAGAGTTGGGTCAAAAACGCCGAGGTGGAGGCGGTCGTATATTGCAGGCCGTCGATTTGGAAAAGGAGACCGATCCCGCCCGTCAGGCCCAGGAGCATCCCCTGCAACCCCTCCTTGGTCCGTAGGGTTGGCAGTTGTCGGGCATTCCAGATCACCAGGAGAAAAGTGGCGAGAAGAAAACGAAAGGCGACACTGGCGGAGGCAATGAACCATCCGTTGCTTCCAGGTGAGATCTGGGTTTGGGCAAGCGAGAGCCCCTTGCTGAGGGGAAAGGTCAAACCCCAGAAGGCGGTTCCCAATGCCAGCATGAAAACGGGGCGAAGTCGCGAGGAGGATTGGGGGGTCATGGCGGGGGATGGCTCCAATGACAGGCGATGACCCGATGACGGGTTCGCTCCCGCGGGGCGATCTCACCCGGTGGAGCGATCTCCCACATCCATTCCTCATCGGCGACGATGGATTTCGCCTCGCTCACAAGAGGTTGGATTCGGGGATCGTTGTTTGCGTGAAGGGTCTCGGCTTCAATGTCCGTGATCAGGCATGCACGGGGACACGTGCGAAGGAACTGCAAGTGCCTTTCGCGAATGGAGGAGGCCAGGTTGAAGAGTTCGGCTTCCGAATAGAGGGGAAGATTGTTTTCCCCCGTGAGAGATCGAAGGAGCTGGATCGGTTGAGTGGGAAGCTGACTAAGAACATTGACGGAGGCGACGAAATCAGTCCTGTCGGGGGCCAAAAGCGTGAAGGGATCCGGCTCAGGAAGAGATGGTTTTTTTGGACTCTTACGCGCCCGGTGGATGATTTGATGTGCGGCGACGGCAACTCCGGAGATGTCCCGGGCAAGGACTCGGACATTTTTGAGCTCGCTGGCCCGTCGGACGGTTTCTTTGGGATGAAGGATGTCCACGAGATGAACTTCCTCGAATTCCCGGCTTAATTCCTCCAACGGCACATCGAGCAGCCATCCACTTCCCAGGATGACAGCGAGCCGTTTTTGAGAGCATTTCCTGGCGCTGGAGAGCAGGAAGGTCCGGGTGTGGTTCAGGTGGGAATTCCATGCGGTGGAGCATCGTTTTGCACGGGCTTTGATGGCGATGCTTTCGTAAAGGTAACCGAGGTCACGCGCGATGGGATCGCATCGAGTGGTCCATGACTGCCAGAATTCCCAGATCATAATTGAAATATCGGGGCGCTCGTGAGGTTTTCCAAGGGATCATTCCATCAGAATCGATTGATCTGCGAAGGCGTGAAGCGTGTGTTCGAGGTTCTCATGGACGCCTTCGTGGATGACTTCATCAGAATCGGGTATGCCGAGACTTCCAGAACGGATCCACTCCTCGATGGCGAGCTGGAGAGTGGGGATATCCCGGGTGCCATCCAGGAGTTGGACAAGGTGTCGGTTTAACCGACCCAGGGTGATGTGTTCGAGTTGCAAGTTGATGACGGTGGCTTGATGTTGAGCCATGTATCGCGCCAGTGGACTTGCCAGAGGACATTTGGACGGGGCGGTGGGGATGCGTCTGGGCGAAGTCTGGAGTTTGATGAACCCATGGCTTTTACGATGAGCACGGAGGAGTTCCGTCCGAAGGATGGATTCATCCGTCGAGGAATTGGATGTCTCATTGGGCTGGGTCCGGCTTCTGGCTTCTGAGAACAGGATGGGGAAAGGAACGGTTCGGGGCTGGATTTGAATCAAATATTCGAAGGCGGCCTTGCATATGGGGTGCTCGGTTGAATGGTGAAGCCCTTCAAATGTCTGAAAAGAAACAGTGGTTTCTCCTGGAATTTCCACCCTGCTTGAATCAAGTCGGGCCTTCGTGCTGATGTGGAGGCGCTGAAGGGATTCTCCCGGAGTGGTTCGCCGTAAAGCCACTTCGCTATGGCAGAAAAGAGAGGAACGAAATTTTCGATTGTTGAGAAAATCGAGATACTGTTCGATTTGGATCATGTCATTGCCGGCCATTTCAACCAACCGGATTGCCATATTTTGTGGAAGGTCCTCCAAATGGCCGAGAGAGGCGGCTTCTGAGACAAATTGCAAATCGTGCTGGGCGGCCTGGGTGGCGATTTCGTGAAAATAGACGGGATCGTTCGTCTCTTCCAAGGCATCGTGAGCCAGATAGAAATCCGGCATGCTGCGAACGGTATCGTTGAATTCTCGAAGGAACGGGTGTTGGGGATCCCCCGATTCAGACCAGCTTGAAGCGAGGAAATCGAGAAACTCACGGGCTTTGGTGACGCGGGAGGATGGGTCTGAGGAAAACCGGATATGATGCAGCATCATTTTTCGAAACGCACCCTGCATGGTCCATCCGGGAAGAGTGTTATAACTTAGAAAGCAAAGACCATGGAGGGACAGGTGCTTTTTAAAAATTTCAAAAATCCGCTTCCGAATCGCAGGTGTGACCCAGGAGTACATGCCATGGGCGATGATGTAGTCAAAACGGACATCTCCGAAATCAACTTGAAGAATATCCTCCTGGCTGAGGGAAATGTTTTTGAGCTGAGTTGCCGCTATGACGCTTCGGCCCTGTGAAATGGGGGCTTCCGCAAAGTCGATTCCAAGGAACTGGCTCTCGGGCAGGGTCTGTGCAATCGCGATCAGGTTGGCTCCGTCCGCACAACCGAGTTCGAGCACCCGGCAAGCTTGGGAGGGCGGGGGAGTCATTCCGTTGAGAATCCCCATCGTGGCCAGGTGATCGGGATGGATCTGGGGAACGATGCAGTTTTGATAGGGAAGCTGATCGTAAGCCGCCTGATTGGATGTTCGGTGCGGCATGATAAGGGTTGGAAGGGGATCAGTTTCCTAAAAGAGCCATTTGGTTGCGGATTTTATCGATGTCGCCCTTCAATTCATCGGCGCGGGCCTGATGCTTGGCCACCGCCTCCCGGGGGGCGCGGGAGGTGAACCCTGTGTCATTCAATTTGGATTCCACCCCTCCGAGTTCCTTTTCAAGCTTCATGATCTGGGCCCCAAGACGGTTCCTTTCCGCGGTCACATCGACAAGTCCTTCAAGGGGAAGGTAGATGTTTCCGAGTGCGGTTACAGCGGATGCCGCCCCTTTGGGTGCGGTTGAAGCGAATTCCAGAGCCTCAGCGTTGAGGAGGAGTTGAAGAACTTTCAGTTCTGCTGAATCCTGGTGCCAATCCCCCTGAGTGGTGATGAAAAATTTTAGTTTTCGGTTGGCGGGGATATTGTAGCTGGCACGGAGATTTCGGCCCGCAGTGACCGCTGCATATTTTTGTTCCACGAATTGAGCCACTTCGGGTGTCAGACCCAGGCGCCTTCGATCCGCATCGGAGAATGCTGTGGGCCAGGGCATGAACATGATGCTTCCATTGACTGGGTTGAAGCCAAGGGCGTGCCAGAGTTCCTCTGTGATGAAAGGCATGAAAGGGTGAAGGAGTCGCAGGAGAACGTGGAGGAAGTGATCGGATACGGCGAGCATCACAGCCCGGGCGCGGTCGTCTCCCCCTTGCAAGGTGGCTTTCGAAGCCTCGAGAAACCAATCGCAATAATTCGTCCAGAAGAGTTCGTAAAGGCGGGCGGTGACCTGATGAAATTCGTAGTGCTCGAAACTTTCCTCGATTGAGTTGAGAGTGGAATCCAGCTGCATCAGAATGGCGCGGGCATCGGAAGGCAAATCGGAGGCTTGGAGTTCGGAAAGGGTCAGCCGGGTGGAGGGGGGGGGCTGGGACAGACGAAATCGAACAGCGTTCCAGAGCTTGTTGCAGAAGTTGCGGCCGAGTTCGACCTGCTGCTCGTCAAAACGGACATCGAGGCCCAGAGGGGCACATCGCATGGTTCCGAAGCGGAGGGCGTCGGCCCCGTATTTTTCGATCAGGTTCAGGGGATCGGGGGAGTTTCCAAGGGACTTCGACATCTTCCGCCCCTGTTTGTCTCGAACGGTTCCGTGAAGATAAACGTTACTGAAGGGTTTCCCGCCGCGGAATTCAAAACCGGCCATAATCATGCGTGCGACCCAGAAGAAAAGAATCTCGGGGGCGGTTACCATGTCTCGGGTGGGATAAAACGTCGAAATATCGGAGCGGGGATCCTCAAGCTCCCTTTCAAGGGATTCCGGATTGTTCACCAGGGTTGCGAATGGCCAGAGCCAGGAGGAAAACCACGTGTCGAGCACGTCGGGATCCTGTTCCCACCCTTCGCCCTGAGGGGGTTCGATTCCGACATAAATTTCCGGTTTGGAATTTGTCCTGGTCCAGACCGGGATGCGGTGTCCCCACCAGAGTTGGCGGGAGATGCACCAGTCGCGGAGGTTGGTCATCCAGTGTTCGTACACCTTTGCCCAGCGATCGGGCCAGAAGCGGATCTGTTGTTGAAGGACGGCGTCGAGGGATTCCTTAATGGCGGGATATTTGAGAAACCATTGGTCGCTGACCATGGGTTCGGCGGGAACGTCTGCGCGTTCGCTGAAGCCAACGTTGTGGGTATAGTCCTCGATTTTTTCCAGAAGTTTAAGGTCTCCGAGGTCGGCGATCACTTTTTCACGGCATTCGTAACGGTCAAGTCCCCGGTAGTTTGGACCGGCCTGATCGGTCATCTTTCCATTGAAGCCGATCACCTGGATTTGTTCGAGGTGGTGGCGTTGGCCCATTTCGAAGTCCGCTGGATCGTGGGCGGGTGTTACTTTCACGCAACCAGTGCCGAATTTCAGGTCGACGAGTTCGTCAGCGATGATGGGGATTTCGCGTCCCACGAGGGGGAGTCGCAAGGTTTTTCCGATGAGATTTTTGTAGCGCTCATCTGCGGGGTTCACGGCGACGGCGGTGTCGCCGAGCATCGTTTCGGGGCGGGTGGTGGCGACGATCACGGACTGTGACGGATCGTGAGCAAGGGGATAGCGGATGTGCCAGAGTTTGCCCCGGGTTTCCTTCATGATCACCTCCTCATCGGACAGTGCCGTATGGGAGATGACGCACCAGTTCACCATGCGGCGGCCACGGTGAATGAATCCTTTATTATAGAGATGGGTGAAAACATGGGCGACCCATCGGGAGTAGTTGATGCGCGGGTCTGGTTGACGCGGATCGAGCCCGTCCATGGTGAATACCGTGCGGGACCAGTCGCATGAACAGCCCAGTTTCTTAAGTTGCTGAAGGATGATGCCTCCGTGTTTGTCCTTCCAGGCCCAGATGCGTTTGAGAAATTCATCACGTCCGAGGTCGTGACGCGTCTTTTTTTCCTCTTTGCGGAGTTGGCGCTCCACCACAGCCTGGGTGGCGATGCCCGCATGGTCGATTCCCGGAAGCCACAGAACTTCATATCCTTGCATGCGCTTACGGCGACAAAGGATGTCCTGGATCGTGTTGTTCAACACATGCCCCATGTGAAGGATACCCGTTACATTGGGAGGTGGGATGACGACGGAATAGGCTTCCTTGAGTCCTTTGGCGCGGAGAGCAGCTTTTTCGCTGCCGGAAAGTCCCGTTCCGTTGAATGCCCGGGCGGCGTCCGCTTGAAAGGCATGGGAGGTGGCCCATGCATGGTACCATTTTTCCTCGACGAGGTTGGGGGAATAGCCTTTCGGAAGGTCGCTCATACCGGGGGAAATCGTAAAACGGTCAACGGTGTGATTTTCAGCTTTTCAAGTCAAGTCTTGCCTGTGCCTTCCGAAAGCAAAATGAAATGTCAAATAAGCTCGACAGAATCCGCAGGCTTTTCTTTGATGGTGGTCTGAATTTTTTAGGGAGCACCCAGGTAATGGAATGAGCAAGAAATCTTTTAAAAAGAAGCGAATGAAGTTTCGGAATAAGTTTCACCCTCAGATCGCACCGGCAGAATCAAAGGTAGAACCCATCAGATCCGCCCAAACCGTCGAGGAAGAAATTCCGGCTTCGATCAATGGAAATGGACATTCCTCCATGACGGACGTGCTTCCGTTTTCAGAGACGTTGTCCGATGGCTTTTGTCGCTTTGATAACGCATGGAAATTTATTTACGTCAATGAGGCGGCAGAACTATTTTTTGGGGTTAATGCAAAAGGGATGACTGGAAAGCGGATTTGGGACCTTTTTCCTAATCTGGTGGACACGCGCTTTTTTCGTGAATGTCAACGTGTGGTGGCGGAGAACCGACCCGTCAAGCTTGAAGAATTTTTTACTGCTTCGGATCTGTGGTTTGCGATCCGCATCTGCCCATCGGAACAGGGGGTTGCGGTTTATTTTCGGGATGTGACGGAACGTAAACTTCTGGAAAAGCAGATTCGCGAGGCGACGCAGACCGGCCGACCTCAGGTGGGATCGGAAATCCGTCAATCGCGTGGGCGGATCGAGCAGTTCTCTGCGTTGGTGGATGGAATTCTGTACGAATGGGATATTCATGGGGGCACGGTGGAGCGTTTCGGGGCGATATTGAAGATCCTGGGGTTTGAATCCCGAGAGGTGGTTTCGACTCCTGAGTGGTGGAATGATCGCATTCACCCAAAGGATCTGGAGCAAATGCGTCCGGTTTTTATTGCCAAATTGCGGCATGAACCCGGTTTTTGTTTCGAGTACCGTGTGAGAAATAAGAAGGGCGAGTATCGTTTTGTCCGCGATGAGGCGATCGTGATCCGTGATGGTGAGGGGCACATCACCCAGTTACTGGGATGTATCAAGGATATCACGGAACAGAAACAGGCAGCAGAGCTTGAGGAGCGCTGGAAATGCCTTTTTGAGAATGCGCGATGGGGATTGGTTGTTTCCAACGCGGAAACAGATCGGATTGAATTTGGAAACGCCGCGTTTGCGGAAATGCACGGGTATTCCCGGCAGGAGCTTGTTGGGCGGGCGATCCAGGATTTTTTTATTCCAGAGGAATGTGCAAAGGTTCCTGGGTGGTTGAAAATTCTTCAACAAAAAGGCTTTGTGTCCTTTGAATCCGTTCATGTGCGTAAGGATGGGATCAATTTTCCGGTGCAAGTCGATGTGTTTGCACAACGAAATTCGGAGGGGGAGATTGCCTATAGGGTGGTTCATTGCCAGGACATAACGGAGCGCAAACGTGCGGAGGACCGTTTTGTTGAGATTTCAACACGGCTTGATAAGGCGCAGTTAGATCTGGCGGAAGCCCAGGCCCAATTGAAAGAGGGAAACAAGCCCTTGGAAACGGACACCGTGGAACGTCTTGGAAAACTTGAGGATGTAAACGAGGGGCTCGAATGGTTTTCAGCTTCGGTGTCCCATGATTTGCGTGCTCCCTTGAGGTCGATGCGTGGGTTTGCGCATGCATTGCTGGAGGATTGTGGCGAAAGGCTTGATGAGGCGGGACGTGATTTTGCACTTCGGATCGTCCGTTCGGCCGAGCGAATGGATCATTTCGTCCAGGATTTGCTTGCTTACAGTCGGGTGACACGGGCGGAGATCGATCTGGAGATCGTCAATCTTGGAAAATTGGTTGAGGATGTCCTGGAGAGATACCAAAGCCATATTGAGGCGACCGGTGCTAGGATCGAGGTGGCCGGGGATCTTCCAATGGTGCAGGCCCACTACTTCACCCTGTGCCAGGCATTTTCAAATTTGCTTGAGAATGCTATTAAATTTGTTCAACCCGGAACCTCCCCCCATGTGGTGATTCGTGCGGAGGAAATGCCTGATCATGTTCGGCTTTGTGTGGATGACCAGGGAATTGGAATTGCCGCCGAACATCACGGCAGGATCTTTCACATGTTCGAGCGACTTCATGCCGATGAGGCGTTTTCCGGAAGTGGGATTGGTCTCGGAATCGTTCAACGTGCCGTGGAAAGAATGGGCGGAGAGGTTGGGGTTCAGTCGCAATTGGGACGGGGAAGCTGTTTCTGGATTCAACTGCCCAAACCTCGGCTCGATCCCTGACAATAGCGCAGGCAGAGCTTCAGGGTGCGGTCGACCGACCTTCAGAACTGGATGTGCGAAATTCCGAAGGAGCGTAGGTGAGCCGCCCGGAGACATTGCGTTTGAACCATTCGACAATGGGATGTCTTTCGTCGAGGACCTCCCGGACTTTTGCGCAGAGGTGGGTCAGCTTGTTTGATTTTTCAAAAAAACTTACCTTCTGGCCGGCGATGGCTTGTTGCACATCCTTTGACCGTGCATAGGCAGACATGAAGATCACCTTCACCCGTGGAGCGACGGTCCTGATTCTCTCCACCAGATGGACGCCGCTCATGCTGGGCATGATGATGTCTGTCAGGATGAGGTGAATGGATTTTCCATATTTGGAAAAAAGTTCGAGTGCCTCTTGCCCACTGCCCGCTTCAATGACGTCATAGCCATCTTCGCGGAGTACCATGGAAATGAGTTCGCGAAACTGATCGTAGTCTTCGACCAGAAGAATCCTCTCGCGCTTCGCAGCGGGGTTCACAGAGGGGGATGCGGTCATGCGATTTTGGTAAAATAAACAGGGCTCAACGACAGAGTCTTCTTTTTCTACCCGTTGATTCGCATCAAAATCATACTGTTAACGAACATGAGAGGACTGGCCTGTTTTTATCGTATTTTGGTTTTATATGCCACTACAAAATGAAGGGTTTTTGGGGGCGCTTCCGGAATTTCTCGAAATCGGTTCGGGTAAGTTCATAAGCCCAATGGAGAAGGGTTTGTCGAATGACCGGAGAGATGGTGAAGTCGTTGAATGCCTTGCGTTTACGAATGCAGAGCTGAATAAGCTGGCGTCGAAATCTGCCTTTGGGGCCTGCAAGTCGAAGCCAGCGGGTGATTTGGCGTGGGTCGTCTTCCGTCCTTCTCCCCAGAAAAAAACGGCAATACCACTGAAACCACCCCCGTGGGTCCTGGGGGTGTATCCATCCACGATCCTCCCAGTAAGCCTGACTGCAGCCACAGGATACCCGGTAGAAATTGATATCCCTGGAATATTCAGGGGAGGGTGACTTCCACATGTTGTCGGGGAGTGATCGTGTCCAATCGGAAGGGAGTTCCTCGGGGTGTGCTCCAGGAAACTCAGGGTCGAAGTACACGCCGCCGAAGATGCCTTTTCGGAGCATTTGTGCCGGAGTGAGGTTGGGACGAAATTCCGGGTAGTCGGGAAAGTTCAATTCCTTCGGGCGGGGCAACATGGAGGATACTATAGCGATTCCATGGAAGTTCGCAAAATAGAGTTTGATCCCATGCCCTCAATTAATCAGCCAGGTGTTCGATGCTTACCGCGACCTTGAGGTCGCGGGTGGGGGGGCCCCGATATCCTCCTTTCAACGGGGCTGCGTCCGCGTAATCACGTCCGACGGCAAGTTTCACATAGTGATCATTGGCGACGAGGCCGTTGGTGGCATCCAGCCCTCTCCAACCTACATCAGGTATATAAATTTCACACCAGGCATGGGATGCGAGATCTCCTCCTCCATCGCCGATGATGGGCATGCCTGTGGTCTCAAAAATATAACCACTGACATAGCGGGCTGGAATTTTGAGGGAGCGCAGCAATCCCAAAAGCACGTGGGCGTAATCCTGACAGACGCCCGTGCGTTTTTCCAATGCTTCGACAGCGGAGGTGTGGACTGTGGTGCTTCCGGGTTGATAGGTGATGTGTTGATGAACCCGTTGGGTGAGACGGTTGGCCAGCGTCCAGAAATCATCTTTCAAGTCACAAGCATCCAAAGCCCAACGCCAGATCTCCGGGGCAAGGGGGACGTAATTTGAGGGGAGAAGATACTCATGCCATTCGTCGGAGCGGGGCTCCATGGCCGCCGGAGGAATCCCCTTAAGAAGGGTGGTGTTAAAGTTAAAGGGATTTTCAAGCAGGGTTTCGACAATGGCGTTGCTTTCAACGATGAGATGTTCGTGGGGCTCGTTTACTTCAAAGTAGTGGACGTGATTGCCGTGGAAATCGTGGTACTCTCGGGAGGAACCGGCAGGGGGGGTGATGTGTAGCCGGTATTCAAGGCAACGTTGAGTTTCGTCCGTGACGGGTCTCAACCTCGCTTCGTTAAAACTTTGGATGGCTTCGCCGGCATAGGCATAGAAGGTTCTGTGGACGACGCGTAGTTTCATTGCTGCTGCTGTTGTTGCACGGATTCCAATTGTCCGGGCGGGTATTGGGATTGGGTGAGGTAGCATCGTGAGAGGTCTTCGCCCAGCTGATTAAACCGGATCTGCAGGCCATCGAGATATTGGTGAAGTCCTTGATTGAAAACCTCGTTTGGATCACAAAAATCAATGTCGGCCCGCAGTCGGCCGGCCAGCATTTGGGCTGAATTGCTAAACTGGCCGTGCGGGACTGGGGTGATGTTCCACAAAGCTTCCGCAATCTGATTGATGCTGAAACGAACGGAACGTGGGAATGAGTCGTGATACAAAAGGAAACGCACAATTCTTTCCGGCTGGACCGATGAGCTGAAGGCTTTGCGGTACGCTTCGAGTCCGCTGCACGATTTGAGCACGGCCATCCACTCCACGACATCGGTTGGTCGTGGGGCTCGGTTGGGAGGAGGTTGAAGAAGGGTGTGACGGATGTCGACAAGGCGGGTTGTTTTGTCAGCACGCTCCAAAAATTTACCAACCCGGATGAATTCCCACCCTTCTCCATGGGTCATGGTGGAATCGGTCACCCCGTGAAATGCCTGTGCCCCCTCCTTGATTGCCTGGTAGAAGCGGTGGGGGCCTTCCTGCCAGATCCGATCCGTGGTTGCGTCTTTTGAAAATAGAAAAAGCCGGTTGAGTTGTTCCCACATTTCACTCGAGATCTGTTCACGCACCGTGCGTGCATTTTCGCGGGCCAGGCGTATGCAACTGAAAATCGAGTGGGGGTTTGAAGTGTTCAGGGTTAGAAAATCGAGCACGTGAAAGGCGTCCACCCTGGGGTGAATGGAAGCAAATTGTTCCTCCTCACCCATGGCGGAAAGGAGATCCTGCCAGTGTCTTTGGACCTGGGGCTCCTCCATGGGACCCAGATCCATCAAGAGGTCAAAACTGACGTCGAGCATGCGCGCCACGTTTTCGGCGCGTTCGATGGAACGGCTCATCCAGAATAGGGAATCTGCGACGCGGCTGAGCATGGTGTGGCTACTCCTCTCCGTAAAGAACCCACGTGTCTTTGCTGCCTCCTCCCTGTGAGGAGTTGACGACGAGGGATCCCTTGCGAAAGGCGACGCGGGTAAGACCTCCAGGAACGATCGATATTTTTTCCCCGTAAAGGATGTATGGGCGCAGGTCGATGTGACGTCCTTCAAAACGTTGATCCACGGCGGAAGAGAGGCGGGACAGGGGAACGACGGGCTGGGCGATGAAATTGCGGGGATGGGCACGGATCTTTTCCCGAAAATCGTCACATTCCCGTTTGCTCGCGCTGGGACCGATCAACATCCCGTATCCACCGGATTCGTTGACGGCCTTCACAACCAGTTTTTCGATGTTCGCCAGGATAAAGTCGCGATCCATTTCGTTCACTGAGAGATAAGTTTCGACGTTGGGAAGAATGGGGTCCTGATCGAGGTAGTATCGGATCATCTTCGGAACATAGGCGTACACCGCCTTGTCATCCGCCACACCGGTTCCGATCGCATTGGCGAGGCTGACATTTCCAGCCCGATAAGCCGCGACCAGGCCTGGAACGCCCAGGGTGGATTCCGGTCGAAAGACGACGGGATCCAGAAAATCGTCGTCCAGACGCCGGTAGATGACATCCACCTTTTTGAGTCCATGGGTGGTTCGCATGAAGACGCAGCTATCCTTGACGAGAAGATCCTTTCCCTCGACGATTTCGATGCCCATTTCCCGCGCAAGGAAGGAGTGTTCGAAATAAGCTGAGTTGTAGATGCCCGGCGTGAGCAGGACCACACAGGGATCATTTTTTTGACTTGGGGCGATTTGCCGCAACATTCCAAGGAGTTCCTGGCAGTATGGCTCGACAGGCTGGACCGCGTAGTCCTCGAATAAATTGGGGAAGATATGTTTCATCGCCTTGCGGCTTTCCAACAGGTAGCTGACTCCGGAGGGGGTTCTTAAATTATCCTCGAGAACCAGATAACGCCCATTCCGATCCCGGATGAGATCCGTTCCACAAACATGCGCATAAATATCCCGGGGAACCTTGAAGCCCATGAATTCTCTCCGGAAATGTTTGGAACTCAAAATCATTTCCCGCGGGATGATTTTGTCCTTGAGGATCTTTTGATCGTGATAAATGTCGTGAAGGAAGAGATTGAGGGCCGTAATTCGCTGTTTCAAACCACGTTCGATGTGTTCCCATTCCGAATGGGGTAGGATTCGCGGGACCAGATCGAAGGGAAAAATTCTTTCGGTGCTTTGCTTGGCATCGTTATAGAGGGTGAAGGTGATTCCCTGGGCGAGGAAGGCGGCGTCAGCCATGCGTTTTTTATCCGTGAACTGCCGATGCTCAAGTTCACCCAGCCGATGAAAAAGTTTTCGATAGTGGGGCCGCGGAACCATTGGAGCCTCGAACATTTCCTCAAAAAAATCGTCAAATGAGTAGTTTTGAAAGGCATCACGCATCATGGCTGAGGGTCATAAGCAAATTTGATGCCAAGAGCACGGTTTCATAAGTTGTTTGTTTTTAGCGGACGGGGAAGGCGCCTTGAATCAGGGTGCGGCTCACTCTGCACAAATTGGCAAAATTGCGCCAATGGGAGAGGTTCAAAACACACCATGTTGTGATAATTTGGTGGTTTGACGGGAGGGATGCGTCTCATCTCCTGACAATTTTCATTTAAGATGATTTGCGAATGACGACGCATTATGATGAAGTGAAAATTTGTATGAACCTGGAAGAGAGTCCTCAATCGGTTGCAGCTGCCCTGGGGGGGGCTGATGAAAAGTTGCTGGATTACATCAACTTCAAACTCGCCTCGATCGGCTGCCCTATCCGTGAAGATCCCACAGGGCATCGTTTCAATGAGATGGTGGCTGCTTTTTTAACCCATCATCGGAATGTTCAGCACAAAGTTGGGGAGGCGCTTTGTCCAGCGGATCAAAGAATTCAGACATTCCTCGATGCTTATTTTGAAGGTTCAGGGGCGGGGGTGACGATTCCCCCGGAGTCTTTTGTTTTGGATCAGGAGGGCATTGGGCGGATTCTTTCGCTTCCACCGGATCGGGACGAATTTCATTCCGACATTGTTCATTCCTATCGTGTCAAACAGGGGGTGTTGCACAATCCAAAGGCCGATCGTCGCACGACCCAGGGGAGTTTTCATATTGCAGAGGGTGGATTGCCCATTCCGGACGACAAGATTGCTGTTCCCAGAGGGGTTGCCTTGCAACTTCTTCAACATGCCATGAATCCTCCGGATGATTTGCTGGCATTGCCTTTTACCAGCACCCAGCGGGATCAAGCGCGGTGCTGGGTGTCGTTGCTGCTCAGGCCCGTGGTCTGCCCGCGAGTGGATGGATTCACCCCGGAGAAATCGATGGAGATCCGCTTCTTCGCCCCAGGCACCCTTGTAGGGAATCTGGATTTTGTGGAGAGCATCTTCGGAAATGCAGGTGATCCTCTTTTGATGGAAAATGATGCCGCGCTTGATGTGGAGCATTGGACCGGACACACAGGGTGCGTCATCCTTGCTCCCCATTTGATCCGGGTTACGAAGAAGGCATTGGGGCTCCCTCATTGGGACCAGGCCACGGAGCGACAGCGTCGGGATGGAGTTTGTTGGCGTGGAGAAAATGAATGCTATAACGGGGGAAACGCCTTCAAGCTGACCTGTCGCAATGTATCGGGAGTCATGGTGACAGTGATAGCCGACAACTATTTCGGCTACTGCAAAAAGGAAGTCAAAACCCAGATCAGTTTCGCGGCGAACTTGAGCGGTTTATATGAGGAAGAGCATGCGGGAGGGACGTTGATTCATCCAAGTTATGATCTCGGTGAGGAGTTCAGCGGGGACCTTCATGTAAAAATGCGCGGGTATCACTACGATGAGATGATTTCTTTGCTAGGCGATGTTGCCGAGGTGCGAACCGAGGGGTATGCCATAGATCGAATCTACCGTGACGTTTTTTATGTGTCGGAGAAGGCACGCTTCGACCTTTATCAACAAACTGTGAGCTGGCCCTTGGGGGAGGGCGAGCAACGGATCAAATTGTTGCCCGGAAGGACGTACATCCGTCCCTCCGGTTATAGAATTCAGATGGTAAAACCGCCGGGGGGACGAACTTGGCGTCTGGTGGGTACCGTTGCGGAAGGCACCTTTTGCCATAAACCCTGTACGGTTTCAGGTGGGGGAAAATCGGAGATTTCCAAACCGATTACCGACGCGATTTTACAGGGATCGGTATTTGTGGCGGATTTCAAGCGGGACTTTGATCTGGTGACCCGGTTGATTGATCATGACTATAGTGATCGTTTTCGTGACAAAAAGACCAGGGATCAGCGTCCGATCCTGAGTCCCGAACGCTCGTTGGGGTCGGTGATCAAGTTGCTTACACCTGCCTCGGAGTACACCGATGAGTATAATCAGTGGCTGGCATCGATTCCCCAATACATCAAGGAATTGGTTTTTGTGGTCAAACGTTACTACAAACCACACTGGCCTGACACTTGGAGGGAGCATTTCAGTGTGGATATCATCAATGGGACTCCGGGCAACGAATTGAAGTGTGACAATCGTCGCCTCATCACAACCTATTTGCGGGTGGGTTATGAACGGGATGGTTCCTGGCGGGTTTTTGGCCTTCGCAAGGACTTCAACCCTGCTGCCAAGGTTCAAATGGAGGATGATATCAGTGCTTCGGTGGTGGTTCCGCGTGAGGTTCTTCAAAATCTCTCTCCCGAATATTCGCATCCTTCATTGAAATTTGTGGCAAATTGCGAAACGCGCCTGTTTCAAAGACCGGATGATGCCATTCATCCCGGTTACGATAAGGTTACGGAGTGGGATCTTTCGCGACAGGGCAATTTTCTATCGAATTTTGAGCCGCTTACACCCCAGGCAGCGAGGGAACTGATTGAGGATGCCATTGGATTCGAAAAGTTCACGGATCCGATGCGTACATTTATCCGGGATGTGGCTGAGACCCGCCACCCCAACTATTTTGTCTCTTCCGCACACCCCCGAATGGTGGAAGGCAAACCCTCCAAAAATCCACGCTACTTGCAGATGCGGCCAGATCTATTGGATCCATGTTCCGTTTATCTTAGTGAAGTGGGCACCCGGCTTTTTCGAAGGGTTCCCACTGGGAAACCGCTTCCCCGGCCCGTCAATGCGGTGTTGCCGGGAAGGAGAAATAATCCCCCGGACGCGGGCATCCGATCTCTGGCGGTATTCAATCCGATTCATTATCTGGAGCTTCCCGAGCTTTTCATGGAGTTTATTTGCAGCATCACGGGCAAGTCGCCATCGACGACGGGCGCGGGTTCGGAGGGGGCGTTGACCAAGGGACCTTTTAATGCCTTGCCCCCCATCATTGATCTGAATAACACCCTCGTTTCGTATATTCTCACCGGGCATCACGCTTTTGTTACTGCGGCGGGACACGTCGGACCTCATTTTCGGGTGGATCATGACATCAGCCTGCTTGTACCCGAGGTCTGGTGCCGCATGTCGGTTCGCGAGCGGGATCCTCAATATCTTATCGAAACAGGGTGTCTTGAGAAAATGTCCGACATGGAGAGTGCGGGGGAGACGATCCTTGCAAGTCGTCTCGGATGGCGCATCACCCTGCGTTTCGTGGTTCATTTCTTCGGGCGTGTCTTTAATCACCCGGATGTCATATTTACGGAAAAGATGCTCCGACCTGAAATGCAGGACTGGGATATTTTTGTCGACGGTGTGGATAATATTGTCAGTAAGCACCGTGAGATTGCTGAGGCCTATTTCCGGGATGGCAGCATCGAGGCGGCTTGCCCTCCTCTTCGGGCCCTTTTGTGTTTGATGAAGGATGGAACCTGGGAAGGGAAAACTCTTTCAGATCCCGGATTCCGTGGTCTTTTTACACGCGAGTCCATGCTGGAAAGTCCTTGGTACCGCGAACGCCTCGAAGCTCAACAGGATCGCGATAAGTTTTTGTGGAAACGTCATCTCAAGTCGGTGGAGGAGGGGGTGTCCAGGTTTAGTCAGCGTAAGGGACAGGGACATCCTGAACTGGAGAAGCGCCTTCAATATGCGCGGGATACTTTGTGCCACGTGGAATCACCCGAATACCTTCATGGTCTCAGAGGGACCCTTGGCGCCCAGCCTCTGGTGAGGCTTGGATAGCGACCGTCGAATGGTTTTGGAACGCAAAGATGTGGTCGTCATCGGTGGCGGGGCTGCGGGGCTGATGTGTGCCATGGAGGCGGGCAGGCGGGGTAGAAAGGTTCTGGTTCTGGAGCATGCCCCGCGGTTGGGTAATAAGATTCTCATTTCCGGTGGGGGACGGTGTAATTTTACCAATCGCCACGCACGTGCGGAAAACTATCTTTCCCGACATCCTGATTTCTGCAAGTCCGCGCTTTCGCGATACACGCCGGGGGATTTCACGGCACTCGTGCAAAAACACGGAATTGCCTTTCATGAGAAGAAGCAGGGACAGCTCTTTTGTGATCGAAGTTCCCGGGATATTCTGGATGCATTGGTGGCGGAGTGTCAGGCGTCCCGCGTGGAAATCCGACTGGGATGTGGGGTTCACAAGATTTCCAAATCGGATCGATTTCAAGTGGCAACCTCCCGTGGGACGGTGGAATGTGCATCCATGGTCATTGCGACCGGAGGGCTTTCATTTCCCAAGCTTGGAGCCACGGATTTCGGTCATCGCATTGCCCGGGATTTTGGTCTGGGAGTGACCGAAATTCGCCCGGGACTTGTTCCCCTCGAATTTCGTGATCCAAAAGGTTTTGATGAACTGAGTGGAATATCCTTTGAAGCGGTGGTTCGCTGCGGCCGGCAGAGTTTTCGGGAAAACGTGCTTCTGACCCATCGAGGCCTGAGCGGGCCTGCCATATTGCAGATTTCGTCCTATTGGCGGGAGGGGATCCCCATTGAATTGGATCTTTTGCCCGATCAACCGTTTGAGGAGCTTGTTTCAGGTCAATCCGGGTCCCAGGTGTCCACCCTTCTCAGCATGAAGCTTCCGAAACGATTCGCTCAACGTTGGTGCGATGTATATGGGTTCAAAAAGCCTCCAGCCATGTGTTCGAAGGCGGAGTTGACGGCAATCTCAAAGGCGGTTCATGCATGGACCATCATGCCCTCGGGGACAGAGGGCTATGCAAGGGCTGAGGTTACTCTCGGAGGGGTGGATCCCGCCGATTTATCCTCGAAAACGATGGAGACAAGGAAAGTTCCCGGTTTGTATTTTGTGGGGGAAGTAGTGGATGTCACCGGGTGGCTGGGTGGATTCAACTTCCAATGGGCGTGGGCAAGTGGACACGCAGCAGGACGGTGTGTTTAATGTAATGATTTCAGGGTATCGGTTTCGATAAACAAGGGCAGGTTATGGTCTGGATCGAGTTGATCAATAAGATATTCAGACGCCTTTTCTGGATGATCTTCGAAACGATCGAGCTTCATACGTTTGGTTTGATTGAGTTCGAAATCCATTAATGCCGTTTCTTTGCCGTCGTATACACCCCAATGTGCAATTCGAATTTTGGAATATGGATATATTCCCTCGATTACTTTTTGTACCTTATATTCACAAACACATAGAGCGTTTCGATAAGGGGCGATTTCGATTGGACGTGGAGATTTGCTTTTTTTAAGAAGTGTTCCATCGATTTCAATTTGAACCAGCGTTTCTCGTGATGAAATCTGTTGCATCGAGAGGGATGCAGCTTTTGCAGCTTCTTCATGGCTTACAAAGCGATTATAAATGGCAACACCCTCAATTTTACCGATCCATGGTTGTGCGTCCGGGCGAAGTTTATTTTGTCCAAAAATGAGATGCCTCATGGCATTCCAATGGAAAAGTTTGTTGATGGTCGTGTTGTCATAAACCACTTTTCCATCAAGATGGCAAACTAGATGGTTGACCTTGTAACTGACAAAAACATGGTGGGCATTTGCATCTGGAAGTGCACATAGATCAACCTGCAAGGGGGATTCGCCGCCGTCTTGGGTGCGCATTTTGGAATTAAAAATGAGGTGCTCATTCAATTGTCCCAACCAGAATCCTTCGTGGCCCTTGTCATTGCCTGATACACATAAAATGGGGGAGGATTCGTTATTTAATCCTTGGGCAAGGTTTTTTGGTTGAATCACGAGCTCGAAGCTGAGTTCGTTTTTTTCGAGACATTTAACTGCCAACCATGTGGACAAGGCGGCATATTGTTCATTATTGATGAAATAACCTCCGGAAAGATTCATAACTCCATTTTGATCAAAAGTTGTAAGTCCGTGGGGATCCAACATGGGTTCAATCAACTGAAGTTTTGAAGTTTTGGAATTTGAGGCACCAGGGGAAAATGAGTTTCGGCTTGTCCGTGTTTTCCACAGATAAATGAGCCCGTTTCGGTCCACGGGCCAGGGTGTTGGGGAAAGAGTGATGGTTTTTTGTGTGAGTGGAATGGGAGGGGTTGATTGATCGAAAATGCCATCAAGGGTAAGTTTATCATTAGTGGGGATGTCTCTTTTTGATGAGACATGAAGTTTCATTTCATCTGCAGCCACCGCCCAGGATTCGATTTCTACTCCTGAATATAATTGGAAGCGGGGGTTCTTGGTTTGAATGGGTTCGTCAAAGTGAATGGACAACTGACGCGAATTCAAAAATTGAATATCGGTTATGTTGGGAATGGTGTGTGGTTTTGCTTCGACTTCACCCGTTAACTGAACATTTTTTTTTCGAACCGTGAGGGTGTAGGTCCCAGGGGCCCGATAGACATGGGTGCCATTAGGAGTATTTCCGGAAAAGGATGTTCCATCTCCAAAATCAATGGTGGCATCGTTTAGGATAAATTTTTCAGGCAGCTGAACTTGAAAGGGAACTTTCCCGACAAAACGACCAAGACCTGGGCTGATCCATGCGAAGGCTGATATGCAACGATCCTTGCTATCGGAGATTTGAAGCCATTTCGTGACTTTTGTGAAAGTTTGGTCGAATTTTCCCAAGAAAATAGCAGCTTTGGAATGGTCCATTGGATCAAGAAGTGCCGTTATGACCAAAAAATTGCTGTTATTACTCCATTGTGGCATATCAACCGTAAAGGAAGAATCGGAACTCACGGGATCCACATTGATGGTTCGCATGTTTTTACCTCCATGGTCATAGGTGCGCATTTTTTTGTGATTTCCAACCATGTGCATGAATCGATGACTGTTATCGGGTGCGATCATGGAGCGACAGCCTTCCCCATATTCGGTCCAACCTAGATTTGGCAGACGTGCAATCCCGACATGTGGGTGGGGAAATTCGCCGGCGGAATATTTTCCATCGGGTGATACGCGAAAACTGTAGGAGGTGGGCCCTGTCCAAACCAACTCTTTGACTTCGGGATGATTCATGGGATGCCGGTAAATATTGGTGCCGTCGAGGTTTGGACTTACATAAATCCAGGGAACACTGGTCACAGGATCCGCTTGAATGCACAAACCGAATCCATCGCAAAAGATTTTTCTGTTTTTGCCGTCCCAATCCACCATCCAGACCTTGTTGGAAAGAGTATCGGAATAAAATACGTGATTCCCATCCGGGGTAATCCATGGACGTGCACAGGAGATGAGATCTGGTACGAGTTTGTGAACATGTCCTTCCCGGGAATCAAAGGCGATTAATTCTTCGTGGGGACTGGTTGAAGAGTGGAGTTCGTTCAAGTGACCCAGGGAACGGGCCCATACAATTTTGGTTTGGCAACCTGTAAGCGCTTCAATATCGGCAGATAGATTTGTGCGTGTGTCGGGATTATCAGTGAGAGGGAGTCTGATCTGGCCGGGCATTGGGGGGGGCACTGAGTTTTTTGGTGAATCAGAAGGTTTTGGAAAATCAAAAGTTTTCCATTCTCCAAATATGAGATCACGGACGGAAAATTGAAGGACAACGAGTTTTTTGGTTGTAAGAAGGTCTTTTTGGTGGGTATCCCTGCAACGAAGAATGTTTTTTGAAAGTTCATGACGGGCACGGTCGGCCCCTCCGGCATTTACGGCCAGCTTATCGACAGGGCGTTGAAGCAGGAAACTGAGAGTTTCAGCAAAACCGGCACTTGTTCCCCAACCCATATTGGGAAGGGAGTAGATATTCAGGAAGCTGTCGCCCAAAATTAAAATGTCAGCCATGGGATCGGATTTCCACAACTCCCCGGACGGGTGGATGACTTGATTGATTTCAACGGATTCTGGCGGATAAAGGGAGGCGAGGTTTGGAAGTTTCAGAATGCCAGCGATGTCGCCTGTATGGTTAAGATGAAATGGTCTGCTGATGAAGTTAACAGGAGATTTTTGACTTAGATTTTCTTTGCGTTGAATCCATGATGCAAGTTCCCCAGCGGCAAGTCGCATGGCTCCAGGAGTCCAATGAGTGTCTGTTTTAAGGAATTGATCCTCCAGGGATCTTTCCTTGTGGGTGGCAATCAGGCTGGAAACATCCAGGACATCAATGTGTTCCTTGCGTAAACATTCAAGAAAATGTGAGTAAGATGGGTTTTGAAGGGGAAACTGTTTTAAAGGAAAGAGATGTGTCAAATGTTCGGGTTCGATGGAGGGCTTCACGGGTGTTGGCATAACCATGAGATCAATGCCTCGATCTTTAAGTTGGTTGCGAAATTGGATAATCGTCTGAACTGGATCGGTTTTTGAATTGTTCGGAACGTCCCCCCCTATTTTTGATTCATTGAGAAAAGGCGGGTTTGTGAGGTAGTCGATATCGGGTTGGTAAAAGAGCCATCCATCCTTTCCAGGGCAAACCTTTTGGTTTCCGGCTCTCAAAAGACGTGTTAATACCCATTGGGCTAATGGGTGAATTTTTGCCCCCAAAAAGGAATGGTCTTCAAGCTGGGTTTCAAAAGCGCGTAATTCGTCAGAGGGTGGAAAAGTTGCAAGCCATTTGGAAAAAATTCCAAATGAGCCCCCTTGTTGAAGATCTTGTGGTGGGATTCGGTTGATCCGTGGCCTTAAACTCCAGATTTTGATTATCTCAGGAAAGATGGGGTTAGGGCCCGCCTCCTTTTGTTTAAAGGGTTCCTGAGAACGGAGACTCTCCAGTGTAATTTGAAAAATGGGTTCACTGGTTAGAAGGAGGAGAAACCCCCAGATCAAAGTCCATGCCACCTGACGGGGAATCTGAGTGTGACGGAGGTTTGTCTCCGCTTCCATTTCCCGCGTGCTGAATGGCTTGGGCTTCATCCTCTAAAAGATAAAGTAGATAAAAGGATTATAATCCTGGGTTCTCAGAAGAATCAGGGCAAGAATCAGGACGAGGGTGGCAATTATGGAGCGTTTCCAGGAAAGGATTTTGGTGAATTCCCAGGTATCTTGGGCACACCAGATGATGAGGGATCCAGTGGCAAGGATGAGACAGTGCCACGGTTGCCAGAGGATTCCTGAAAGGAGGGCAGCACCTGGTTGAGGCTGGGTTTGGAGGAAAAACATGCTTTTTAAATAGGCCAGCGCATGAGGAAGATCGCTTGCCCGAAAGAAAACCCATGCAATCAACACAAAAAGAAATGTTGTCGGGATGGAGAATGCTCTGTTTGTTTTTCCAATGGGAATATTTCCCTGGCGTCTCTTTTCCAAGCAAAGCATGAGTCCATGGAATCCGCCCCAAATGACATAATTCCATGAAGCTCCATGCCACAATCCTCCGAGGAGCATCGTCAACAACAGATTGATGTAAGTACGGACGGATCCTTTGCGATTTCCGCCAAGCGGAATATAGAGATATTCACGAAGCCAGGTGGAAAGGGAGATGTGCCAACGTCGCCAGAACTCGGTGAGGGAGCCAGAGCGATAAGGGTGGTCAAAATTCCGTGTGAAAACAAACCCGAACATTAGACCGAGGCCGACTGCCATGTCAGCATATCCACTAAAATCAAAGTAAATTTGAAATGAATACGCGAGAATCCCGCCCCATGCATCCAGCGTGTGAAGGGATCCGGCATTGAATGCAAGATCGGCCATTTTGCCGCAGGGATTTGCCAAAATAACTTTTTTCCCCATTCCAAGCGCAAAGAATGTAACTCCACGTGCAAATTTCTCTGGGGTCAGGGTTCGGTGTTCGATTTGTTGAGCAAGGTAGGAAAATTTTAAAATGGGACCTGCCACCAAGTGGGGAAACATTGAGACAAAACATGAAAAATCGATAAAGCTTCGCATTCCTTTGGCCTCCCCTCGGTACACGTCGATGATGTAACTTAAGGATTGGAAGGTGTAAAAACTGATGCCCAACGGCAGGACAATGCGTAATGCCGTGTCAATTTGCAGTTCCGTTCCAAATCCGAGGAGGGCAACGGTCCTATTATAGTTTTCCAAACCAAAATGAAAATATTTGAAAAATGCCAGCATCGTGAGGTTGGAGACCACGGATGTGACCAAAGCGTGGCGCTGGAGGCGGGTTCGGGGTTTTCCTGGAGGCAGTGTTTGAAGCTCCTTTGGCAGGTTCCAGAGCTGGCAGGAATTGGTGGCGATGACCATGCTGAGCACCCAGTCCAGGAAAGTGGTCCCGAACATGACAAATATAAATTTTGGGTTGGACCAACCGTAAAAAATGTAGCCCAGGATGGCGAGTGTTAGGTTCTTCCACCGCTGGGGGGCTTTCCCCAGTCCGTAATAGACCAGGAGAGAGAAAGGCAGGAAATAGTAGACGAAAATGTGTGAGCTGAATACCACGAGGGATCTCCGAATGAGCCAGTGTTGGGTACGCTAGCACCACTAACCAACGGTGCTCCAGCGAGAAAACTGGTCAATCTGCAGGAAATTTGGCGGCAACCGCTTGCCATTCAGCATTCAGCAGTTCGAGGGATTGGAGTAAACCGACCAATTCGCGGTTGATTTCAGCGAAATTGCCTACCGCGTAGGTGGCGGGATCTTCCAATTGCGCCGTAAGTTCCTTTTGTCGTGTTTCAAGACGGAGAATTTCGGCTTCGAGCTGGGTCACTCGTTCCTGTTGCAATTTGCGTTCACGGGAGCGGGCCTGGCGTTCCTCCGCTTCGAGGCGTTTTTGTTCCTTTGAACGTTGCTTTGGCTTTTCAGGAACAACGAGGGGATTTTCAAGTGGCTCTGCCTGACCTGGGGATGTCAAAGCGGATCGTTCGGACATGGCTTTCGACTTGTCGAGGTAGTAGGCGTAGTCTCCCGCATACGGAGTCAGTTTTCCCGCATGGATGTGCAGGACAGACGACGCGATGGCACGAATGAAATAGACGTCGTGCGATATGAAGATGAGCGTTCCTTCGAATTGTTTCAAAGCTTCGACGAGAGCGTCGATACTTGGCATGTCGAGGTGGGTGGTTGGCTCATCCATGAGGAGCAGGTTTGGGGGATCCAGAAGGAACTTCACCAGGGCGAGACGGCTTTTTTCACCACCACTTAGGACGTTGACTTTCTTGTAAACGTCGTCCCCACGAAACAGGAAGGAACCGAGCACAGTTCGCACGGTTTGTTCGGGAAGTTGAGGATTGGTTTCAAGGGCCTCCTCAAGCACGGTCCGTTTTGGGTTCAGGGTGTCGATGCGATACTGGGAGTAGTACCCGAGCTTGGTGTTGTGGCCGAGGTCCCGCGTCCCTTCCTGGAAGGGGATGACCCCTGCAAGAATCTTGAGAAGGGTGGATTTGCCGGCGCCATTGGGACCAACGAGCACCATGCGCTGTCCCCGTTCAGCCATGAAGTCGAGTCCGCAATAAACGACATGAGTGCCGTAGGATTGGTGCACGTTTTTGAGTTCGATCACTTTGAGGCCGCTGCGGGGGGGCTGGGGAAAGCGAAAGCGGATTTTTTTATCGTCGCGCACTGGGGCTTCAATTTTTTCCATCCGCTCGATCTGCTTGAGTTTGCTCTGTGCCTGGGAGGCTTTGCTGGCCTTGGCACGAAAACGGTCTGCAAATTCCTGAAGCGCCTGAATCTCCTTCTGCTGATTCTTGTAGGCAGCGAGATGTTGTTCCTCCCGGGCGGCGCACTGGACAAGGTATTCTTCGTAGTTGCCACGATAGCGGTGAAGACGTCCGTGTTTGATGTCGATGATGCTTTCGGAGAGTTGATTCAGAAATTCCCGGTCGTGTGAAATCATGAAGATCGCCCCGGGATAACCCCGAAGATAGTTTTGAAACCAGACAAGGGACTCGAGGTCGAGGTGGTTTGTCGGTTCATCGAGAAGGAGGAGATCGGGCTCCTGAACGAGGAGTCGGGCGAGGTGGGCACGCATGACCCAGCCACCGCTCATTTCACGGGCGGGACGGTGAAAATCGGCGTCGCGAAAGGAGAGACCGCTCAAAATGCGTTTGGCTTTGGGATCGAGCTGAAACCCATTCAATTCCGCCCATTGGCCCTGGGCATGATAGTAGTCCTCACATTCGGTGTGCCCCCGGGTTTCCAGGTCCTTCATTTTTTGGCGGAGACTGCTGATCTCGGGTGAAATATTTGTGGCGAGTTCGAGTACCGTTTCTTCCCCCGCAGGAGCGCTTTCCTGGGGAAGGTAGCCGCGGGACACCCCTTTTTCATACAGGACGGATCCCTCATCGGGGGAGGTTTCCAGCAGGATGAGCGAGAGAAGGGTAGACTTGCCCGCGCCGTTTGGACCGACAAGTCCGATGCGGTCTCCGTAGTTCACCTGCAACGAAACATCTTCGAAAAGGGTTCGCGCGCCAAATGATTTTGTGACTCCCGACAGAGTAAGCATGAACCGCCAATTCTAGGAGAGTAGGCGCGTTAAGCAAGATCCTTATCCCAGGGCGATGAGGGATGCGGGCGAATTTACGGAAGGGACTTTTGTGCCTATTGATGATCTGTGGCGATTACGCTATCAAGTCTTCCATGCCATCGTACGAATGGAGCGGGGCCAATCTGTTTGCGGGGCTGCTTTTTGGCGCCGTAGGTTGCGGTGGTTTTATTTACGGGCGGAAACAGGACAGCATGAAAACCATGTTTGTTTCGTTCCTCCTGATATCCTATCCCTTTGTAATCACTCAGACGATCGTCATATACGTTCTGGGAATGGGCCTGACAGCTCTTCTGTTTTTATGGAGGGACTAGGGCCTGGCATTGTTCGAGGTTTTTTGAAGGCGATATGATTTGTATGACGGAAACTCCCCAAACGGTGGACAGGGATGCGGTGAAGGCGTTGGGATTCGGGATTGTTCTGGCCTTTGGGGCTTTATGTTTCCAGAACGTCACTTTTCTGCTCCATCCCCTCATCACCCTGGTTCACGAGCTGGGTCATACAGTTGCAGCCTGGTTGTTCGGATATCCTAGCATTCCCACGTTTGACTTTGAATACGGAGGAGGGGAAACCGTGACTTATTCGGAAAGACATCTTTTTGTCGTTCTTGTGTTTTACGCTCTTATGATTGGATGGGGCTATGCTTGGCGGAGGCAAAGGGCTGGCTGGATGACCGTGAGCGTGGTTCTGGCGATCTATAGTCTCTGTGCGTGGACCTCTGCGGCACAGGTCCTTATTCTTTTGATGGGGCATGGAGGAGAACTGGCTTTTGCGACGTTCGCGATTCATCGGGCCTTGAACGGAGGAAATTTCGTCCATGATATCGAACGGCCACTTTACGCCTTTTGTGGTTTCTTCGTGAGTTTTTTTGATATCCGTTTTGCCTTCCGTCTTTGCACCGACCCGGACGTTCGAACTGAATATGAACAGGGCAAGGGGAATGGACTCCTCAATGACTTTTTCAGGGTGGCCACCGATTACTGGCATGTCGATCTTTCGATAGTGACGTGGCTGTTTTTTGGCTTAAGCATTCTTTCTCCCATTTTGAGTTTCCTGCTTTTCAGGTATCGATCCCTGGCATTTGATGTTTTGGATCGATTGGATGGGGGAGGTTCGGAGGTCCTTGCGGCGGTTCATGTGCATCCGATTTCCCAGCATTCCTCCCGGGTTTCGGAGGGGAGTGGTGGAATCCATGTTTTGATCGATGGAGTGGCAAGAGGCCCATTCGACCAATCGAGCATCCGGGGAATGATTCAGGCTGGGACTTTGACCCCCGATTCCCTTTGTTGGCGCGATGGAATGCCGGACTGGACCCCGGTTGCGGAGGTGATCCCGAGTATCCGGATCGGGTTGAAATAAAATGGATTCCTTATCGGGTCCGTTGCATGCGTAGTCCTGCGATTTCAAAAAGGTTATGGCGTCCGCTTTTTCCCTTTAGCTGAATGCTCGCATGCTTCTGTTTCACCCGAACCTGATTCCGTACTTCGCGATAAGTCTCCTCTGAAATCAGAAAGGATGCTCCGCAGGTTTTTGTTGCGCTCTCGACCCGGCTTGCCATGTTGACCGTGTCCCCGATGACGGTCATTCGCTTGTTTTGATCAGAACCAATGCTACCCATGATGACATCGCCAAAATGAATGCCGACACCGATTTCCAGGGGGGTTTGATAAATGGATTTGAGGAAACGACTGAGTCGGGCCATGGTCCGGAGCATTCCAAGTCCCGCCCGAACGGCACGGAGCGCGGCATTTCGAGACTGGTCGACGCCAAATAGGGCCATCAGACCATCGCCCATGTAGTTGTCGACGTGGCCACCATGCTTTTGAATGACGAGATTGACCTCGTGAAAGTACCGATTGAGGACGTAGATGGCATCATAGGGCGGGTGCGATTCGGCAAAAGTTGTGAAATTTCGGATGTCCGCGAAAAGGATGGCCACAGTTCGTTCCTCTCCGAGGGAGGTGGGGCCATCGCTTTGGGTGATTCCGGCGGAAATTTTCACATCCTGCTGGTCGAGCAAGTGTCTGCGAACCGTGATGTTTCCCCGGATCGAGGTTTGACACGCGAGACGCACCTCGTCACTTAGGTGCAGTCTGCGTGCCAGTTGGGTTTCCAAAACGGTTCGTGGTCGACAGTGGTCCAGCCCTTCAACCACGGTCACCCGGCAGGTGGAGCATCGACCCTTTCCTCCACAGGCATGGGCGTGGGGGATTTGGGCTTGTAGGGAGGCATCGAGAATCGTTTGTTTGGCGCTAATCTCTTTCTTCCGGTTGTCAGGAAGGTAGTGAATCCATGACATCCGCCCCACTTTACATAAATTCCACAAGGGAACAACATGGAAAGGGGGCTATCGTTGGCAATAAGCTGTTAGGGGCTTTTCTGAAATTCGAAACGTTTGCCCTGAGATCGAATTACCACGGAGTGTTCGGTAATCTGCTCCACTTCATAAGCTGTAGTTCTGCCATCGGGTGACGTATAGGCGTAGGTCATCCCGGGAAGCAGAGTGACTCCGGACTCCAGTGTTGCCCGGGTCTTCTCGCCTTGGAGGATGATGGTTTTCACCGCCAGTTGGATATCAATGATTTCGGGGGATGTTTCGAGTGCGGGAGGTTCCGGTGTGTGGGGGGGGATGGATGTGGATGGGGGGGAGGTGATGGTTCCTTTTTTGGGATCGATGGTTAAAGAGTTGGAGTCGTCAGGAAT
>CAYYYL010000031.1:0-33430 GCA_964475835.1 uncultured Verrucomicrobiota bacterium
TATCTTGAAATATCCTCACTTCTCCCTTGCATGAAAACACCGTTGCTTCGTGGTGTAGAGATCGTCTTACGGCTTCTTCGTGAAGTCGACGTGGGGATGCACGTCGTGGACGGATATGAGACGATCCGACATGTCGTTCAGTGCGAGACGGATGGTATGAAATTCCTCGGAAAGGAAGGTGAAGATGGGGGCAAGTTCGGAGCGTTGGGCGAGTTGATGTCCGCCTGCGGCGCGGAAGTTGCTGCTGCCGAGGGACTCGTAATATTCCATTTCGGGTGCACCGCGGAATTGGGCGCGATAACGGATGTGATCCGGAAAAACGCCCGTCACAAAGAGGGAATGGTTGCCCACATGGGCCTGAATGAGAAACTGGGTGGAGTTGTTCGCCTGATGCAGTGCGGCGAGCATGTCTACGATGTAGTCCATAGGGCGCTCATCCCCGGGGATGGGACACCGGGCCCGCTCCGTGCTTGAGAACTCGGCGAGCATCTCCGCCACGTAGTCGGCGATGTGCCGATCCTCGATGCCGGAGCGTCGCAACACGTGCCGCACGAGAACATAAAAATAGAGATGCTTTGAAATCGTCAGGCAGGAATGATGGTTCAGAAGCGCATGAAAGACTCGTTCGTCATCAAGAATCGTGTCGAGGGAGTCGGGATCGGAAAGGAGTTTGACCAGGGAGCCGGACGTATCGCCCGGGGATGACAGGACCGAAACGATGAAGTCGGCATCCGCTGCCGTGAATTGCACACGGCAATTGGGCTGGATTACTTTCACTTCTTTCAAACAAACTACCACAATTTTTGCTAAAATACAAGCAAGTAAGTATTTGAATATCAATATGTTGCGATTATGAGTGCTATTCCTGGTGGTTTGTTTTCAATTTCTTGAGCAACCAAAGGAGTCCGGGCCGTCGGTCCCTACCTTTTTCGATTCAAAGGATGGAAGACTTTGAAGAAAGCCGCTCCAGTTATTCAACGCAAAGGGGATAAAATTAATCCCACTTGCAACACTCCAATTCCTGTCGTAGATGAATGTCATGTCTGTAAACGATTTCAGAAAGAAGCATGCGACCTTGATGGATGTGTGCAAAGCGGCGGGCGTGTCGACCGCGACGGTGTCGCGTGTGATCAACAAGAGTCCGCTTGTTCGTGAGCCGACGCGGAAGCGTGTCATGGAAGTGATTGAGGCGTTGGGGTATCGTCCGAGTTATGCGGCACGGACGCTGGCGCGTCAGAGGACGGATTCGCTGGGGGTGATTTTGCCGGAAATCGGAGGGGGATTTTTTGCGGAGGTGTTGTGCGGCATCGATGGGGTCGCGGTTCAGCATGAGATGCATTTGATGACCGCTTTTTCCCATGGACGCAACGACCAGGAGGAACTCCTTCTTCGCGTGCTTTCCCAGCGCCGGGTCGATGCCGTGATCTGTGTGAATCTTTCCCTTCCTGAGGGTTTTATTCGTGAGACGGCCACGCATGGCATGCCGATTATTTTGATCGGTCGTCCCGTTGAAGGCGCCAATCTCATTTCCGTGACTCTGGATAACGGGGGGGGTGCTGAAAAGGCGATCACCCACCTGCTGGAACATGGTTATAAAAAAATTGTCGTTCTTGCGGGCCCGAAGGGGAATTTCGACGCAGACCACCGCCTGGAGGGATGTCGTCGTGCGATGGCTCGTGCGAATGTGGATCTTCCGGAGGAGATGATCTGGCAGGGGGCGTTTACCGAGGAGAGTGGCATGCAGGCCATGGAGGCTTGGTTATCAAAGGGAAAACCTCTTCCGGAGGCCATCTTTGCATGCAACGATTCCATGGCGTTGGGCGTGCTCGAAGTGCTCCATCGTCATCAACATCGTGTTCCTGAGGATATCGCATTGATCGGCTTCGATGATATCGAAACGGCCCGGCATCTCGGATTGACCTCGGTTCATGTTCCCATGCGGGAACTCGGCGCCGCTGCCGCAGAGGCTGCTTTTCAGCAAATTTCCGGAGGCGTCACCCACCATCAAAGGGTCCTTTCAACCTCGCTGACAATTCGAACGTCCTGTCGTTGTAAGGGTAAAGCGGGTTCGTAGAAATAGAATGTGTAATCGATTTCTTTTTCTGAAATACGGGCTGTTATTCATATTGTTATCGTTTACAATATAATTCTGGAGGGCGACGCTCCGTCGTCGCCTTCTGATCTCGGTGGTTTATTTTTCTGATGGCGACGCCTGGTCGTCGCCCTCCAGAAACCTGAATGAGGATTCAAAATGATCCGGTACCGTCACCCATCCACGATGAGCTTGATCCATGGGCAAAGGTTGTTTTGTATGGGATGATGAAAGAACGGAACCCCGATCCCAAATGGCTTGGTGGGATCGTTGCAGGTTTTTTTGTGGTGGTGTTTTTTTTGGGTTTCATGACCGGGGAAACCCGGGCATATCGAATTGCGAAACAACAAAACACGATCGACGGTTGGGATTCTTATCTGAAGCGATATCCGCAGGGAGGGCATTGGCAGGAGGCGGAAAGGTTGTCGGACGCGTTACTGATGAAACAGGTGGAAGCGAATGCAAGGAATCCCACCGAGCTCGAAGCCCTTTTCAAACGGTGCAAGGGGGCTGAAACCGTCGCCAGGGTCAACAAAATGTGGGAGGCTGCGCTCTGGGAGGAAACGAAGCGGGCGGGAACCGAGGAGGCATACCGCAAATATCAGTTTCACTTTCACGGGAGTCAGAATGAGAATGAAGCCCGTAATAAGCTCGAGGAGTTGGTCTGGCGTCGCGCCCGGGAATCCAAAAAAGCAGAAATTTATCAGGAGTATCTGAAGGAATATCCGGGAGGGCTACATGCTGCGGAAGCGAGGAGTGCCTTGGGCGATTTCGCCTACGAAGAGGTTCGAATGAAGGATACGGTGGAAGCGTATGAAGCCTTTCTTCAGCAACATTACGAGCACAAGGAGGCAGCCAGACGTTTGCGGGAGCTTCGGTATCAACGGGCGGTGGACTTGGGGACGCTGGAAGCGTGGACCGCGTTTGACCAGGCCTATCACTACTTGTTTGAAGAGGGGGACGGTTCCGAAGTTGCCCAGATGAATGCGAATGCGGCCAAGGAATTGGAGCGCCTTCTTTACGAAAAAATCAATGCTCATCCGACCTTGGAATCATGCCGGGACTATCTCCTGCGCTATGAAAATGGCGCGCACTCCCCGCAGGTGTTGGTGAAGATGGAGCCGTGTCTTTTCGAGGAGGCGGTTCGAGTGAACCAATTTCAGCTTTATTTTGAATATCTCAGGAAATATCCGGTGGGATACCGTGATCAGGAGATTCGGACCCGCCTGGAGGCCCTGCTTTTTGGCCCGTTGGCTGGAAAGGAAACCCTTTATTCCTTCAATGAATATCTGGAGCTGGTTCCAGATTCCAGTGACGCACTTCGCGCTCGCATGGAGCCATTGATGTTTGAATGGGTGAAGAGGGTCCATGATCTCGAATCCTGTGAGTTGTATTTGGACCATTACCCCAGTGGAAATCATTTGCCGGAGGTGCAGGAGGTGTTGGATCCGATTCTTTTCAAGAAGGCCCAGGAGGAGGACTGGTATTCGGTGTATGAGGAGTATCTTCGTAGATGTCCGAATGGAAAAAACGTCGGAAAAGCGAATGAGAGACTCGCCTTTTTGAAAGCGAACAAGGCAGAGATCGAAGTTAAATTTCCGGAGGTTCTCGAACAAGGACCAAGTCCCTATTCCAACGTTTCGAGTCCCTATTGGGGTTGGAGCACGGTGTTTAAGGAAAAATCCGGGAAGTGTGGTTTCAGGGTTTATGGATCGGGTCATATTGAGGACAATCAGGAAAAGATGTGGGGAAGTTTGGGGGGTGGGGGAATTTCACGAAAGGAAGTGAAGGTTCCCGCTGGGGGCACAGGACAAGACGAGTATTGGTGTTCGTCAGGGGATCATCATTTCTGCAATGGATATGCAATCTTCAAATGGACCGGTGAGGATGCCGGAGGGCATCCCATTACGATTGATGAAAAAGTAATCCTCAAACACACCGATTGTCCGGGGCCGAGAAAGGATCCTGTCATCCCGTAATCCAATGGCAACCTCCAGCAAAATGAAAAGGAGATGGATGATCGCGGTGGCTTGGATGATTTGCGTCTTTCCCGGCCTGAATTCCCTTCGTGCAGGCGAGAACGAGGACTACCAGACGGCGGTCCGGCAGAATACCCTCGACGGCTGGGAGATCTATTTAAAACAAAACCCGGTTGGTGAGCATTCGAAAGCGGCTCGTGAAGCCCATGACGTGTTATTGGGGAAGGAAGTGGAAAAAAGCATTGGGAATTCCTCCATCCTTGAAAAACTTTTCAAGCGCAGCAAAAACCCGGCAAGTTCGGACAAAATCTTCAAGCTTTGGGATGAAGCGTTTTGGGAGGAGGCGAAGAAAGCGAACACCCAGGAAACATTCCATCGTTACCTCCTGCGTTTTCCGGGCGGCTCGCATGTGAAGGAGGCCAACGTGGCCCTGGATGAAGCCGCCTGGCGTGGTGCCCAGGCATCAGGCAAGATGGATTTGTATCAGGCCTATGTGGCGGACTTTCCGAACGGCGCTCATGTGGTGGAAGCTCGAAAAGCTGCATCCGATCTTTCCTTCGAGGCGGTGAAGGCGAAAGACACGATTGAAGCCTATGAGGTTTTCCTTTCCCAGAATTACGAACACAAAGCCGCCCAGCAGCGATTGCAGCAACTCCTGTACGAGCGGGCGGTGAATACTGGAACCCTTCAGGCCTGGAAAAGTTTTGCGGACAGATATCCAAGTCTAACCTGGACGGGCGAGAGCAAGGAAGTTGTGCAGATGAAGGAAAATGCCCGTCGTGAGGTTGAACGCCTTCTCTACGAGAAAATCACCGCTGACCCGACCCTGGAATCATGCCGGGACTATTTGCAGCGATTTGGAAATGGGGTCCACAAACCCCAGGTGATGGTGAAAATGGAAGCATGCCTTTATGACCAGGCGATACGGGTGAATGATTTTCAGACGTATTTACAATATCTTCAAAATTACCCGGAAGGCTTTCGTGATCAGGAGATTCGAAGCCGGCTGGATGCCATGGTCTTCAAGCCGTTGGATGAGAAGGAGGATTTTTATACCTTTGAGGAATACCTCCGATTCTCGCCCAAGACCAAAGAGGCTCTTCTTTCCCGCATGGAGCCGTTGATGTTTGAGTGGGCGAAAAAGGTCAACACGATCGAATCCTTCAATCGATATGGGGCACGTTATCCCACGGGAGCCCATCGGGCAGAGATCCAGGCGGCGCTGGAACCCCTGCTATACCAAAAGGCACAAGAGGAGGATTGGTACACCGCTTATGAAAAATATCTAAAGGATTGCCCGGATGGAAAAAATGTCGGGAAAGTAAAAGAGAGGCTCGCCTTTTTAAAGGCAAACAAGGCGGTGGTGGAGGTGGACTACCCCAAGACTCTTGAGCAAAAACCAAAATCAGCTTCCAACGATTTGACTCCCTTATGGGAATGGAAAACGACGTTCAAGGAAACGTCGGGAAAGATGGGTTTCAAAGTTCGGGGAACCGGTGAAATCATGGATTTGCAAGGACATCTTTGGGGGATTCAAAGTATGGGATCGCCCTACACCAGCCAGATCTATCGGGATGAGATCAAGGTTCCTGCCGGAGGCAGCGGAAAGGATTCCTATTGGTGTTCCTCCTCCGATCACAATTTGTGCAATGGGGATGCGATTTTTACATGGACGGGTGAAGATGCCGGAGGGCACTCCATCTCCATCAATGTCAAAGTTCATCTGCAGCATACAGGTTGTCCGGGTCCAAAAGAGGTGTTCAAACCAGTTCAATAAAGGCTCCTGAATGAGGTGGAAAACGGCGACGACGGAGCGTCGCCCTCCAGTGGAACTTTTGGCTGCCTCTTCAAAATGCTCGAAGGGGGTGTAACATGCCTTCAAGACTCCCTTCTTGATTCTCGCATCGACTCAGGAAATGATGAGAGGGTTCCTGTGAAACGTTCCTTTTTCAAGCTGAGCCCGGCCAAACCATTTGGGTTTCGAATGGGTGCCTGGACGATGACTCTCCTGTTTCTTTTGGGCGTGGTTCAGCTTTCTGCCGAACCGGCTTCAGGTCAGGGACGGATTGTGATCAAGTATTGGGAGAAGTGGACCGGTTTTGAGGGGGACGCGATGAGGGCGTTGGTGAATGATTTTAATGCCTCACAGAATCGAATTTATGTGGATTTTCTCACCATCAGCCAGATTGACCGCAAACTGATGCTGGCCACGGGTGGCGGAAATCCGCCGGATGTGGCAGGCGTCTGGTCCTGGATCGTTCCGGTTTTTGCCGAGAACAACGCGTTGACACCTCTGGACAAACTGGCCCGGGAAGGGGGAATCAAGGAGTCGGACTACATTGATGCCTACTGGAGACTTTGTTGTCATCGGGGACGGCTTTGGGCGCTACCTTCCACGCCGGCAAGTCTTGCTCTTCACTGGAATAAAAAGATGTTTCGACAGGCGGGATTGGATCCCGAAAAACCTCCTCGCTCCATGGCTGAGCTTGAGGAGATGAATGAAAAGCTGACGGTTCGGAACAAGGACGGTAGTTTAAAAATTGTGGGCCATCTTGCTGACGAACCGGGTTGGTGGAGCATCAATTGGAATTTCTGGTTCGATGGAAGTTATTTTGATGGAAAGGATAAAATCACAGCGGATACGCCCGAGAATCGGGCCGCCTTCGAATGGATTCAGAGTTATCCCAAACGTTTTGGAGCGGCAAATGTGCTTCGGTTCAAAGAGGGATTCGGAACTTTTGCATCCCCTCAAAATCCTTTTTTCACTCAGAAAGTGGCCATGGTGATCCAGGGCGTGTGGATGTATAATTTCATCAAAAACTATGCGCCCTCCGACTTTGAATGGGGGGTGGCGCCGTTTCCTTCCGTGGATCCGAAGAAGTTGAAGGACGTCACGATTGTGGAGGAGGATATTCTGGTGATTCCGGTGGGGGCGAAGCATCCGCGGGAAGCCTTTGAATTCATCAAGTATGTGAACTCCCAGGGGCCGATGGAAAAACTCTGCCTGGCCCAGCGAAAATTCACACCTCTTCAAAAGGTGTCACCGGAATTTTTAAGAAATCACCCCAACCCCTATATCAAAACCTTCATCGATCTTGCAAAAAGTCCAAACGCCAAAACCCTGCCCGGACTTACCAGTTGGAAAGAATTGAAAAATGACCTGGTACAGGCAGTCGGACAGGTGTGGCGCTTGCTTGCCACTCCCACGGAGGTGTTGCGCTATGTGGGGGCTCATCAGCAAAAGGCTTTTGACCGGAAGAATGAACAATGGTTGCGGGTTCAGCAAAATCGTGTCAGAGAATGGGATCGTCGGGAGGCTGATTTATGACGAATCAGGAAAAACGAAATCTGCGACTGGGATTGCTGTTTGTGGCCCCGTGGTTTGTGGGCTTCCTTTTGTTAAACGTCTATCCCCTGATTGGATCCCTGTACTATTCGTTTTGTAATTTCTCCGTGTTATCCCCCGCGGTCTACATTGGTGCGGGAAATTACAAGGATCTGTTCACGGATGAAATCTTCTGGCGCGCGATCTCGAACACCTTCTATTTTGCGGTGGTGTCCATTCCCCTGGGTATTGTGGTTTCCCTGAGCATCGCGATCCTTTTAAATTTTGATCTCAAGGGTAAGGGGATTTTTCGGACCATTTTCTTTCTTCCATCCCTGGTGCCCATGATCTCCCTGGCGGTCCTCTGGCAATGGATTCTCAATGGTCAATACGGTTTGATCAATCTGGCCCTTCAACCGGTGCTGGAGGCGGTCAATGGATCCTGGGGAACTCATTTTGTGGCGCCCAACTGGCTTCAGGACGCCGCTTACTCCAAAATCGGAATCATTTTAACGGGACTCTGGGGGGTCGGAAATGCGGTGGTCATCTACCTGGCTGGTTTGCATGACGTGCCCCGCCACCTTTATGAGTCTGCCGAATTGGACGGCGCCAACTTCTGGCACAAGACCCGACACATCACCATCCCGATGATCTCTCCGGTCATCTACTTCAATAGCATCATGAGTCTGATTGGAGCCTTGCAGGTGTTTGCGGTTCCCTATGTGATGACCGGTGGCGAAGATGGGCCTGATCGGTCATTATTATTCATCGCCACCTACATCTATCGAAACGCATTCGACTATTGGAACATGGGGTATGCGTGTGCCCTCGGATTGATTCTGTTTCTGATCATTCTTTTTCTGACCCTTCTGGCCACGAAGTTGTCGGAGAAGCATATTTATTACGCAAGCAAGTAACATGACCTACGCTCAGACCAGAATTTTGCGGAACGTCTTCATTTACATCATGTTGATCCTGGGGGCGATTGTCTTCATGGCGCCGTTTGCATGGATGGTGTCCACCGCTCTTAAGCCGTTGAATGAAACCATGACCATTCCGATGAAGTGGATTCCGAGTCGCATTCACTGGGAAAACTTTCCAGATGCCATTCGGGGCATGGGGTCGTTCTGGCTCTTCGCCCGCAACACGTTTTTTCTCTGCATCATGACGGTGATTGGAACCACACTTTCCAGCGCCCTGGCCGCATACGGATTCTCCCGCATCGAGTGGAAGGGGCGCGACAAGATGTTTCTCCTCGCGCTGGCCACCATGATGATCCCTTTTCCGGTGGTCATGGTTCCCCTCTACAGCCTTTTCAAAACCCTAGGGTGGATCGGATCCTTCAAACCCATGTGGGTGCCCTCCTTTTTTGCCACGGGGTTCAACGTCTTCCTGTTGCGTCAGTTTTTTCTGACAATTCCGAAGGATCTTTCCGAGGCCGCACGAATCGATGGTTGCAGTGAGATGCGGATTTTCTTTCAGATCATTCTTCCCTTGAGCAAGTCGGCCCTGCTGGTGGTGGCGCTCTTCCAGTTCATGTACACATGGAACGATTTTCTGGGCCCTCTGATTTATCTGACGGAGCAGAATCAATTCACCCTGGCCCTCGGCCTTCAGGCTTTTCAGAGCCAGGAAGGTGGCACCCTCTGGCATCATTTGATGGCGGCATCCACCCTGGTGGTGCTTCCGATCATGGTCCTCTTCTTCTCCACCCAGAAGTCGTTCATCCAGGGCATCTCGACCACGGGAACAAAGGAGTGAGTCCATTTGCCCAAAATTGATCATCGCAAAATAGGGAGGCGGCGCGCCTGGCGGCCGCGCCCTACCTAAAACCGGGTAGGGACGCCTCGCCGAGGCTCCGCAGGTGGCATTTTGAATGCATGCCCTCGTTGCAAAATATGGGTTCAAGATGTCTTGTCTTGAACTTTGATTCTTGAACTTTAAACTTACCTCATGCCTCCTGTTCCCGGTTTACGCAGTCCCCGAGAAAAAATGTGCACCTGGGTCCATCTGCCCCGTTTTGTGGATAAGATCCGGTTGCATGCAGCGGGCAAACTGCCCCCCGACTATCAGGAAAATTTCTGCAAGGGCTTCGACGGCTACTGGCTTGAAGCCAGTGGAGTGAATAAGGACGAGTTTCTGGAGCTCGTTCAGAAATCGAGGAATGACACCGAGGTGGTTCAATGGGTGAACGCCTATGTTCAGAAAACGCCTCAGGAGATCGAAGCTTTTAATCAACGCGTATTGAATCGTGGGCGCAAAGATGATGCCACCCCCCGATTGGTGCAACGAAAGAAGGAGTTGGGGTTGGATCGTCCCGATATCCAGACCTTCGTCGATTTGATTGATGCCGACGAAGGTCGGCTCTGATTCCAATTCCATTTCTGCGAGTCGTGGATGATCGGAGAACTCTTCTTTTTAAGAGGATCCGGAGACGTTCCTTTTCCGTTCACCCTGCTTCCATTCTGCCAAACAAAAACGCCTTGTGCTGTTTCCAGCACAAGGCGTTTTAAGTTTCATCCACCTTCGCCTTTCGGCGAGGGGGGGCAGTCTACATCATCTCCTTGAGCAACCCCTGGGTCTGCTCTGCCGAAAGTCCGAGAGGACGAGTGGCGAGGGGGCCGCCTTTGAGGACGGGCTCGAGATCCTGCAACGTGGGCAGGTCGGTTCGCTTCCAGAAGAGACCGATGGGAATCTCGTCACCCCATTGATAGCCGTACTTCATCGCGGAATTGTAGTCCGTCGGATTGTGGCCGTAGTCGTCCAACAGCTTGGTCTTCTGCTGGAAGTATTCCTTGGTGTTGACCTTGTTGTACGTGATGCAGGGGCTGAATACATCAACGAGGGAGAATCCCTTGTGAAGAATCGCGTTCTTGATGAGTTGCACGAGGTGCTTCTGATTTCCCGTGAACCCACGGGCGACGTAGGTGGCGCCGGCGGTGATCGCCAGGGGAATCGGATTGATGGGGTTTTCGATATTGCCGTCCGGGGTGCTCTTGGTCTTAGCGCCTTTCAAACTGGTCGGAGAGGTTTGTCCCGTGGTCAATCCGTAGATCTGGTTGTCCATCACGATGTAGGTGATGTCCAGATTGCGGCGGGCGGTGTGGATGAAGTGATTGCATCCGATTCCGTATCCGTCGCCGTCGCCGCCGGTGGCGATGACGGTGAGATCATTGTTTCCAAGCTTCAGTCCGGTCGCGACCGGGAGGGAACGGCCATGCAGCGTGTGCATCCCGTAGCAGTTGATGAAGCCGGGGAGGTTCGAGGAACAGCCGATGCCGCTGACAACAGCGACTTTATTCGGGGCGAGACCGATTTCGCCCAGGGCGGCCTGGACGGCTGCGAGCACGCCGAAGTCACCACAACCCGGACACCAGTCCGGATGGGTTTTGAACTTGTAGCTTTTGGCCGAAACGCCGGCCGACTGAGGATTCGTTTTGGGAGCTTCGAGGACAGTACTCATATAAATTAAACCATGACTTCGTGAACGGGAACCGAATGATTCGTTTTGCCCGCGAGTTGTTCTTTGACCGCGTTGACGATGTGATGTGGCATGAAGGGTTCGCCATCATACTTGCGAATGTGCCCTTTTGCCTTGAAGCCGGTCTCGGCGCGCAGGAAGCGTGCGAACTGGCCGCTGAAGTTGTTTTCCACGATGATCACGTGCTTGCTCTTGTTCAGAATCTCGGTGACTTCCTTCTCGTGGAAGGGGACGAGCCACTTGATCTGGAGCTGGCTGGCAACGATGCCTTCCTCAGCCGCGAGCTTTTCAACCGCTTCGCGAATGACGCCTTCCGTGGAGCCCCAGCCGACCAGGGTGACCTGGGCGTTTTCGGGACCGACCAGTTTCGGAGCGGGAATTGCCGAAAGGGCGAGTTCCATCTTCCGCATGCGCTTCTCATGCATCGCACGGCGCTTGTTCGGATTGGTGTACTCGTCCGAGATTAGCACGCCGTCCTCATCATGCTCGTCGGTCGAGACGACATGGAGATGTCCGGGGGTGCCGGGGAGCGCGCGGGGGGAAACCCCGTCCGCGGTGATCTTGTAGCGCAGGTAGGCGCGGTCGTTCGCACCGCCAAAGGCGTTGGAGGCGTCTCCTTCATAGGGAAGAATGGCGCCGCGGTCGATCTTGGGGCTAGTATTCAGCTCCGCCGGATCAAAACTGCTGAAGTTTTCCGAGATCAGGAGATCGCTCAGAACGATTGCAGGGCATTGAAACCGGTCGGTCAGATTGAAGACTTCGCCCATCGTGTTGTGCGCATCGACCACGCCGGTCGGGGCCACGATGAAGCGGGGATAGTCGCCCTGGCCGGAACCGAAAGCCTGCCAGAGATCGCCTTGTTCGGTTTTCGTCGGAACGCCGGTCGCGGGGCCTGCGCGCATCACATTGATGCAGACGACAGGCAATTCCATCATCGAGGCGGCGCCGAGCGCTTCCGTCATGAGGGCAAACCCGCCGCCGGAAGTGGCGCACATGGAGCGACAACCGGAATGAGCGGCCCCGATCACCATGTTCGCGACGCTGATTTCGTCCTCCACCTGGCGGACCATGATGTCCAGCTTGCGGGCGTGGTTGGCCATCCATACCAGGACCCCGGTTGAGGGGCTCATGGGGTAGGCGCAGTAGAATTTGACTCCGGCCACCGCTCCACCCATGGCGAGCATGTTGTTGCCGTTGTTGACGGCCAGCTTCTTTCCGGTATCGGGAAGTTTGGCGGGGAAGGCCTTGAAATTGGCTGCAGCGTAGTCGTAGGCGGCCTTGGCGACGTTGACATTTTCGGCGATGACGGCGTCCCCCTTCTTTTTGAAGCGATGAGCCAGCGCATCCTCGAGGACCTTGAATTCAACGCCCACCATCTGGAGCATGGCGGCGATGCCCATGGTATTGATGTTCAATTTCCCTGTGCTGGCGCCCTGGAGGGTTTTTACCGGAATGGCGCAGAGCTGCACGCCTTCGGCAACCTGGCCGGGTTTGACCTTGTCCGAGTCAAAAAAGACCGCGGTTCCGGCCGTCATCAGTTTCAGATGGCGGTCCATGGTATCCTGATTCAGGGTAATCAGGGCATCAAGCTTGTCTCCGAAGCTCCGGACGGGACCGTCGCTGGTCCGGATGGTAAGGAACGTGTGTCCGCCACGAATGATCGATTGATACGCGTTATACGACTGAAGGTTCAGTCCGCGACGGGCAAAAATTTGAGCGAGGATTTCTCCAGGTGTGGCAATACCTTGTCCTGCCTCACCCCCAATACCAACGGCAAAATCTACTTTAGGCATAAGCTACAAAGGTTAGCTCCAACCGCTTCATTTGCAAGAAAAGAGTGCAGGTTGTCTTTTGATTTTTTGGAGGCTTCCCCAGGGTTGTTTTGGAGCTCTTCGTGCTTTCCACTTGCGGAAACTCTGTGAAATCAGCTTTTGTGGAAGGGCTCATGCAAGAAGGCTATGATCTATTGGTAATCGGTGGTGGTCCCGCAGGGTATGTGGGGGCGATTCGTGCCGCCCAGCTTGGCAAGCGCGTGGCTGTGATCGAGCGGGAACGGCCCGGGGGTACCTGTCTGCATTGGGGATGCATTCCCACAAAGTCCCTTCTCAAAAGCGCTGAGCTTTATGAACAGATCCAGCACGCCGACCTCTTTGGATTGAAAGTGGGAAGCGTGGAGGTCGATTTTCCGAAGGTAATCGCCCGCAGTCGAGGGATTGCCGACCGCTTGTCCAAAGGAATCGAGCTGCTTTTCAAGAAGCACAAGATCGAGCAGATCTCCGGTGTGGGTACCCTGGTGGAACCCGGTCGCGTTCGGGTAAAGCCTGCCACCGGCGAGGCGCGGGAAGTGACGGCGGAACGCATTCTTCTGGCCACGGGAGCCCGTCCCAGGATGCTTCCCGTGGCGAAGGTGGATGGGAATACAGTCCTCACAAGCCGGGAGGCCATGGTTCTGCCCAAGCCCCCGAAATCGATCGTGATTGTCGGAGCAGGGGCCATTGGAGTGGAGTTCGCATCCTTTTTTCATGCGTTTGGAAGCCATGTGACGCTGGTGGAGATGCTGCCGCAGATTCTTCCTTTTGAAGATGAAGAGGTGGCGGGGGAGCTGGCGAAACAATTTCGCCGCCGTGGTATTCAGGTTTTTACGGAAACCCGTCTTGAACAGTGTGAGATCCATCCTGGAGGTGCGAAACTTCGTTTTTCCGGCAAGGATCCGTCGATAGCCGAAGTGGAAACCGAGAAGGTGTTGCTGGCGATCGGATTGGAGGCGAATGTGAAGGATCTTTTTGATGAGAAGATGACGCCCCAGCTTGAGAAGGGCTATGTGAAGGTAAATGCCCGGTATGAAACGAGCATCCCGGGAGTCTATGGCGCGGGGGATGTGATCGGACCACCCTGGCTGGCCCATGTGGCCTCCTTCGAAGCGATTCAGGCGGTGGAGGGGATGTTCGGCGTGCGAGAACCGCGAAAGGCGGTGATCTATCCGAGTTGCATCTATTGCCAGCCCCAGGTGGCGAGCGTGGGTTTGACGGAAAGAAAGGCCAAGGAACTCGGAAAAAACTATCGCGTGGGCAAGTTTCCCTTCTTCACCCTCGGCAAGGCTCTTGCGGCGGGGGATAACACCGGCTTTGTGAAACTGATTTTCGAGGAACCCAAGGGAGCGATCCTTGGGGCGCATATCATCGGGGCCGAGGCGACGGAGCTTGTGAGCGAGGTCAATCTGGGAATGAACATGGAGGCGACAAGGGATCACATCGTGGCGACGCTGCATGCGCATCCCACTCTGTCGGAAGCCCTGGCGGAAGCCGCTGCTGCGTCCGTGGGAGAGGCCATTCACGGATGAACGTTCAAAGCTCAACGTTGAACATTCAAGATGGAGGACGACGCTCCGTCGTCGCCTACGCAGGAGATGTCGAAACGGCGACGACGGAGCGTCGCCCTCCAAGTATAGAGGGGGAGAGGGCTCCTGATCGAAAGCCTTCCTGGCTCAAGATGCGGATTCCCGGGGGCATTGCGTATGCCACGGTTCGGGAACGGGTCGATTCCAACAAACTCCATACCGTCTGCGAAAGTGCCAAGTGCCCGAATCTGGGGGAATGCTGGGCGCACGGCACCGCGACATTCATGATTCTGGGCGAGGTGTGTACGCGAAGTTGTGGTTTCTGTGCGGTAAAAACCGGGCGCCCCAACGAACTCGATTTGAATGAGCCGGAGCGTGTGGCGGTAGCGGTGAAGCTCATGAAGTTAAGGTACGTGGTTCTCACGTCCGTGGCCCGTGATGAATTGGCCGATGGAGGGGCGGGGGTATGGGCGAATACCATCCGGGCGGTTCGCCGTGAAAATCCGGATTGTCGCATCGAGACATTGATTCCCGATTTCAAAGGACGGGAGGATTTATTGCTTCAAGTGCTTGAGGCGGGTCCCGATATCCTCAATCATAATCTGGAAACCGTCCCAAGACTGCATCCCCAAGTGAGGCCTCAGGCGAAATATGAACGCAGCTTGGAAGTGTTGCGCCGGGCGAAGCAAAGGAGGTTTTTGACGAAATCCAGCCTCATGCTGGGACTGGGCGAGACTTCGGAGGAGTTGGGGCAGGTTCTGGAGGATCTGCGGAGAGTGGAGGTGGATATCCTGACCTTGGGGCAATACCTTCAGCCAACCGCCGCTCATCTTCCGGTGGTACGGTATCTTTCCCCGGATGAGTTTCTGGGTTGGAAGCGCCGGGGGATGGAGATGGGGTTTCGCGCGGTGGAATCCGGGCCGCTGGTTCGCAGTTCCTATCATGCGGATGAGCAGTCGGATCTGCTGTTTGCGACCCCGGGTATTGAGTGATATCACTTTCGACCTTGAACTTTGAACTCCGTTCGCGCTAGGTAGAGGTATGTCCTTCGCGATTCGAACCGTGGATGGTGTGTCCATTGTGGACCTGGCCGGGGAAATTGATTTGTACAAATCACCCGAAGTGCGTGGTGAAATTGGAAAATTGATCGGACAGAAGACGAAGTCGTTGATCATCAATTTCGAACGGGTTTCCTACATCGACAGTTCCGGTCTTGCCACGATGATCGATGCCTTTCAAAAATTGCGTGCTCATGGGGGGAAGTTGATTTTGGTGGGGCTGGCCACGCCGGTTCGGAGTGTGTTCGAAGTGGCTCGTCTCGATAAATTCTTCCCGATCTTCGAAAAGGAAGCTGAAGCCCTTGCTTCCTTGAATTCATAGGAAGAGATCTGGCCGCTTGAAGACCCGGTTCCAGAGCTTCCTGATGCAGTTGGGGGATTACATCCTCCTGGTCCGGGAAGCTGTCCTGATTCTCACGCTCGGTGTTTTTCGTCACAAAGGTCCGCGTGCGAAACATGTGGTCCGGGAGATGCATATGATCGGCGTCGATTCCCTGGGAATCGTCTGTCTGGTGGTATTCTTTGTCGGTCTGGTGATTGCGATGCAGACGTCGTACGAATTGTTGAAAATGGGGACGGAGATGTATGTCGGGCGGGTGGTGGGGCTCACCGTGCTTCGTGAACTCGGACCGTTGATCGCGACGATTGTTCTTGGGGGGCGCTCCGGTGCGGCCATTGCGGCGGAGATCGGAACGATGAAGGTGAATGAAGAAGTGGAGGCTCTCAAAATCATGGGGATCGATCCTGTCCGGTTTTTGGTTGCCCCACGCATCCTGGCTTTCACGACGATGGCTCCGGTCCTTGCCGTCATTGCCGATTATGTTGGTATTCTCGGTGGATTTTTGATTGCCGTGTTCAGTCTCAATCTCACCCCTTCCCAATATCTCGATACCATGATCAACGGTCTTGTGGTGAAGGATTTCATCTCCGGCATCGTGAAGAGCACGGTTTTCGGGTTTCTTGTTGGCAGCATTGCCTGCTACTTCGGATATCAGACGGAGGGCGGTGCCGAGGCCGTGGGACGTTCCACCACCCTGTCGGTCGTGACCTCGATTATCATGATCATCGTGGCTGATGCTGTGATGACCGGCATTTTTGTGTATATCCTGTGAGCCCCGATCAACCCCATATTGTGGTCAAAAATCTGACGCGCTCCTTCGATGGACGAAAGGTCCTCGATGGGGTGAGCTTCACTGTCAAGCGCGGCGAGACGCTTGTTGTTCTGGGGGGAAGCGGGTGCGGCAAGAGCACCCTCCTGCGTCACATCATCGGCTCCCTTAAGCCTGACTCCGGGCAGATCTGGTTGATGGGGCGCGAGATTACGCATATGCCCGACCATGAGTTTTCGGAAATCCGCAAAAAATTCGGCATGCTCTTTCAAGGGTCCGCCCTTCTGAATTCCATCTCGGTCGGTGAAAATGTGGCGTTGCCCCTTCAGGAGCACACCAATCTTTCTCCCGACATCATCGACATCATGGTGAAGATGAAGACCAGCATGGTGGGGCTCACCGGGTTCGAGCATCTGATGCCCTCGCAGATTTCAGGTGGGATGAAGAAACGTGTCGCCCTTGCTCGGGCGATCGCGATGGACCCTGAGGTTCTGTTTTGTGATGAGCCCACAGCAGGCCTCGATCCTGTGATGACAGCCGTCGTGGACGTCCTCATCAACGATCTATGCAAAAAACTCGGAATGACGGCAGTGGTTGTGACCCACGACATGGCTAGTGTTTATCGGATTGCGGACCACATCGTGATGCTTCACAAAGGCAAGGTGGTGTTTGAAGGGACTGCCCCGGAAATCCGTGCGTCGTCCGACCCGATTGTGAAGCAGTTTATCAATGGGGATGCGGACGGTCCGATTTCCTTCAAACAATCCGGTGATGACTATTTGAAATCCCTTCTCGGCGACGAAAAAACTCTTTGATATACCTTTTTCCCTCAAGCCTATGAAAGACACCGCGTCCCGCATTCGAATCGGACTGATGACTTTTGTCTCACTTTCCTTGGCGTGCATCGCCGTGTTTCTGATCAGCCGCATCTCCTGGACGCCCAAGCAGGATGTGCGTATCAATTTCTCGTTCATCAACAGCTTGGAGGTTCGCGCGCCGGTCCGTTTTGCTGGGGCGCGGGTGGGGGAGGTGCGGAAGATTCATGTGCTCAGCGCCGATGAACGTGCCGAGTTCACGAAGAATCCCCCCTATGTCTATGTCATTGTCAGCGTGGACAAACGCATCAAGATCCCGAGGGAAACCAAGGCGATGGTGAACACGATGGGGTTCATGGGGGAGAAATATCTGGAGCTCCTTCCAGAGTCGCGTTCCACCACCTACCTCGACGGTGGGGAGGCTCTCGAAGGTGTGGATCCGACCGCGATGGACTCGGTTTTTGCCTCCGCCAAGAAGCTTTCGGATGAGATGCAGATCGCGGCGAAGAACATGAACACGCTCACGACAGAAATGCAGGACCGCCTTCCTGTGCTCATCGGGGAACTGGAAAAGACGCTCGCCTCGGCGCAGGACCTCGCGGGGGATGCCAAGCATCTCACGGGCAATGTGCAGTCCATGGTGGACCGCAACCGCGACAATCTCGAGCACCTGCTGGCCAATTCCCGGCAGATGACGATCTACATGAAAAGCCTGAGTCATGTGCTGGCACGTCGTCCCTGGAAAATCATCTGGGGTTTTGGCGGCCCGTTGCCGATTGACCCGGAAAATATGAAGTTTGTGGGGCCTCCGGATCAAACCGTGGTCGACGAGGATAAAAAATAATGGCTGTCGGCGATCCTTCAGCTCAGGACCCCTATCGCGGCCTTGTCCGGGTCAGCTGCATCATCAATTCGATTCACGACTATCGCGAGTTGCTTACTTCGCTCCTTCAAGCCACCAAGGAGGTCATGAACTGTGATGCCGGCAGCATCATGCTCTATGAGCCCGCCACCCATGATCTGAGCTGGCATGTGGCGCTGGGCGAGAAGGCGGACAAGTTGAAGGAGATGGGGCGTCTCAAGATGGGCCAGGGTGTGGCGGGGTGGGTTGCAGAAAATCGCAAGTCCGCCCTCGTAGCCGACACCGACCGGGACGAGCGTTTTTTCAGGGGTGCGGATTCGCGCACGGGTTTTCAAACACGATCCATCGTCTGTGTGCCCCTGCAGCTCAACGACAAGCTGGTGGGCGTGCTCCAGGCGTTGAATCCCTTGCACAAACCCTTTTTCGATGAACGCGATCTGGAGGTGTTCGAAGCCTATGGGGCGATGGCGGCCACGGCGATTGAAAAGATCCGGTGGCAGGAGGCGACTCTCCAGCAGCAAAAACTCCAGCAGGAACTCGAGATCGCCGAGGAGATCCAGGCACGCTTTCTTTCCGATCGATTTGAGCAGGCAGAGCGGGTCTTCGATCTCGCTTTCCACTACCAGCCTGCGTTTCAGATCGGTGGGGATTTCTACGATGTTCAGGAGACGGCGGAAGGGGAGCACGCGATCATCCTCGGGGATGTGACCGGCAAGGGCGTTCCCGCAGCGCTCCTGATGGCGCAGATTTTGTCCGAGTTCCGCTACCGGGCCCCGAGGGAGAGCGATCCCGGAAAAATTCTGGCCCTTCTGAATCAAAGTCTGAGTTCCCGCAGCGCGCGGGGCATGTTCGCCACAGCATGGTGCGGGGTGGTCTGCCCTGCGGATGGGGATATCAAACTGCGCCACGCCAGCGCGGGACATCTCGCCCCCCTGCATCGCACCCACGGGCGCGCGGAGACCGTGCTCCTCCCGTCGGGGCTTCCCCTGGGGGTCGTGCCGGACATGACGTATGAAACCACCCATCTGCTGCTTCGTGCCGGGGAGATGCTGTGTGTTTATACGGATGGAATCACCGAGGCCCGCAATGTGAAGGGTGAGGAGTTCGGGACCCGACGCCTGGAGAATTTTCTCGCCACCCTGGAGGGAAAACCTGGGATTGCCAAGGAGACGTTTCTTCGGGAAATTCTTGGTTTTGAGGAAGGAGCTTCACAACGCGACGACATTACGTTTCTTTTGTTTGGCCCCAAATCATGAATTCTCTGATGCACTACGAATGTACCAGTTGCCCCTCCCAGATGGCCGCCGTCCGAGCCCGGATACGGGAATCCGCCATGGATTATGGTTTCAAGGAGGAGACCGTGAATCATCTCGTCCTTGCCGTGGATGAGGCCTGCACGAACATCATCCGTCATGCTTACGAGGGACGTGCGGATGGAAAAATCGAGATGGATATGATTTCGTCCCCCGATTTCTGGGAAGTGCGCCTCCGGGACTACGGACGAAAGTGCGATCCCTCCACCCTCAAGGGCCGGGACCTCGAAAATGTGCGTCCCGGTGGGCTGGGCCTTTTTTTTATCAAGAACGCCTTTGATGAAGTTCACTTCGATCACTCGCCTCGCAGCGGAACCTGCCTGGTTCTGCGGAAGAAGAAGGCATGAGGGTCCTTGGTGTTGATTACGGCACGGTTCGCGTGGGACTGGCCTTGAGTGATGAACTGGGAATGCTCGCCACGCCTCTCGAAACGGTGGAGCGTGCCCTTGCCGTCGCACGAATCTGCGAGGTGATGAAAAACCGGGGGGTGACGACCCTTGTTCTGGGAATGCCGCGCAATATGGACGGCACCTATGGACCAAAGGCCAAGGAGGTGGAGTTATTCGCCGAGGAATTGAAAAAGGCGGGTGTGAATCAGATCCAGTTCTGGGACGAGCGGCTCACCACGCGTTCGGCCGAGCGCATGCTCATCGAAGCGGATGTCTCGCGCAAACGGCGCAAGGAAGTGATCGACAAGCTCGCCGCACAGCAAATTCTCCAGGGTTATCTCGATTCCAAACAAATGTAGAGGATAGGGTGCGACCGCTGGGCGCGCCGTTCCACTTAAAAACTATGCCTGCAACCCAACGTCTCGATGTCGCCCTTGTGGAACGTGGACTCGTCGATTCGCGTGAAAAGGCACAACGCCTGATCATGGCGGGTAAGGTGCGCGTCAACGATGTGCCTGCGGGCAAGGCGAGCGTGAAGGTTCGTTCTGAAGATGTGCTCCGCGTTCTGGAGGATGAAAAGTTTGTGAGTCGCGGAGGTTACAAACTGGAGGCTGCCCTCCAGCAATTCGCCATCAATTGCGCGGGATGGATTTGCCTCGATGTAGGCGCCTCCACCGGAGGATTCACCGATTGCCTTCTTCAACATGGAGCAAAGCGTGTCTTTGCAGTGGATGTGGGGGAAAACCAGATTGCTTGGAAGCTGCGGAGTGATCCACGGGTGCGGGTGCTCGACCATCAGAATGCCCGTTATCTGGACCGGGGTCTTGTCGATGAAACGGTGGATTTCGTCACCGCGGATGTGTCGTTTATTTCCGTATGCAAAGTGCTTCCCGCAGTCCTCGCGTGTGCGAAACCGGACGCGCAGGCCGTGATTTTAATCAAACCTCAATTTGAAGCCGGACGGGAGCATGTAGGTGAGGGTGGAGTGGTGCGGGATTCCAGAGTTCACGAGCAGGTGGTGATGGCTGTCCGTGCCTTTGTGGAGCAGGAGCTTAAGGCGGTCTGGCGCGGGGTGATTCAGAGTCCGTTGGAGGGTCCGGCCGGGAACAAGGAGTTTTTGGCGTGGTTTCAGATGCATTCGGATTAAAAAACGAGGTGTAATTTTCAAAGATGGGATGGACTCGAATTCCCTTTTGCCTTAAGGAAACGGGATTGTGGCTGGATCTCATTTCACCCATTCAACAGGAAAACGCCTTCGATCCTGGAGGATTCTCCAGATTGCATTTTTTGCGTCCGGCGTGCTTCTCGGGATGGGCGGGTTTACCTTTTACACTGCCAGGGGAACATCCTATTTATCCAACGATCCGAAGGCGTGCGCCAACTGTCATGTAATGCGTGAGCCATTCGATTCCTGGCAGAAAAGCAGTCATCATGCCGTGGCTACTTGCAATGATTGTCATGTGCCTCACTCATTTTTTTCAAAATGGATGGCCAAGGCGGAACACGGCTGGAATCATTCCTCGGCGTTCACGACCCAACGATTTCATGAACCCATCCAGGTGAAGGAAAAAAGTTTCCGGGATCTGCAGGACAATTGCCTGCGCTGCCATGGCGAACTGACTTCGGAGATCGCGGGACATCGCACTCTTTCGGAGGACGATCCTTTGAATTGCATCCGATGTCATTCGACGGTTGGACACAAGGGGCGTTAAAAAAATTCGTATCCATATTCAATTTCCATGAAAACCAAAACAACGACAACGATCGGCGTCTGCATTTGTATTGCTGCGGGAGTTGGAATCGCATTTCTGCTTCAGAACATCAACCGGCGTCAATTCGAGGCGCAACAGACGCATTTCAAGGTCGTTGATCTGACGGAGAAATCCGAGGATCCGCTCCTCTGGGGGAGTAATTTTCCACGACAATACGACACCTATCAACGGACCGTGGACATGGAGCACACACGTTACGGTGGATCCGAAGCGGATCCAAGAGACCCCGGTCAGACCACAAGCAAGATCGAGGCGGACCCGCGCCTCAAGACGATGTGGGCCGGGTATGCGTTTGCGGTGGATTTTCGTGAGGAGCGCGGACACGCCTACATGCTGCAGGATCAGAAGTCAACCGGTCGCCAGAAGGTCGTGGTCCAGCCCGGGGCCTGTCTTCATTGCCATGCCTCCACAACCGTTCCGTATCGAAATGAGGGAGTGAAGGCTGGAGCCCCCGGCACAGGGGATGAGCCCCTTCTTTCTTCGGAGGGACTTGCCCAATTGCACAAGGGGTTTGAGGTTATGTGCGCCCAGCCTTACAGCAATGCGGTCCAGGCGGTCTCGCATCCCGTAGCCTGTATTGATTGTCACGATCCAGCCACCATGAATTTACGAATCACCCGCCCTGGGTTTCTGAATGGGGTGCAGGCTCTGGCCACAAGTGCGGATGGGGTCCCTCATCTTCCGAGTATTGAACGCTGGCGCAAAGGTGAGAGGACGAAACCTTATGATCCAAATAAGGAGGCCAGTCGACAGGAGATGCGGTCCTTTGTATGCGCCCAGTGTCATGTGGAGTACTATTTCAAGGGGGATGCCAAACTGTTGACCTTTCCTTGGCAGAACGGTTTGAAGGTGGAGCAAATCCTCTCCTATTACGACGAACCGAAATTCAAGGATGGAAAACCCCACAAGGATTGGGTGCATAAACTGACCGGAGCGCCGGTATTGAAAGCCCAACATCCGGAGTTTGAGTTGTGGAGTCAGGGAACCCATGCCCGGGCAGGTGTTGCCTGTGCGGATTGTCATATGCCCTATATGCGGGACGGTGCAGTCAAAGTGAGTAGTCACCATGTTCGCAGCCCCTTGATGGATGTTTCCAAATCATGTCAGACCTGCCATCACACCAGTGAGGCTGAGCTCATGGCGCGAGTGGAAACGATTCAAGATCGAACGCATCATTTGATGGATCGTTCCCTGGACGCTCTGATGGCTCTCATTGGCGATTTGGAGAAAGCGCGAATGGACGGTTACGCCGACGCCGAGCTCGCGGATGTCGGACAGCTTCAACGCCAGGCTTCGTGGCGTATCGATTTCGTCAATGCAGAGAATTCCATGGGGTTTCACGCACCTCAGGAATCCGCACGGATTCTCGCAGAGGCGTGCGATCTTGCCCGATTGGGACAGGTTAAGCTTCTTCAATTGCGACTCAATAACCCCAGACTTCCTTCCAAACCAGCATCCGGATCCTGAAAGACATGTCCCGAGTATGGTTGTTGGAGGAGTTCCAGGGAAAGGAGGTCGGACTCGCCAAAAACCCGGACGATCTGGTAGTCTGCCCCCCATGAAGATTTCGGAGCTCATCGATCCGCGTTTTGTGAATTTGAGCCTTCAGGCTGCTTCGAAGGAGGAGGCCATCGAACAGATCGCTCAGGTTGCCAAGGGGCATCCCAATCTGTTGGATTTTCCCGCGTTCTGCCGGGCCATTTACGAACGTGAGACGGTGGCGAGCACTTCGATTGGCAACGGGGTCGCCATTCCCCATGCGCGTACGGATCAGGTGAAGGATCTCCTGCTGGTGGTTGGCCGGTTGAATCAGCCCGTCAAGTTCGCTCCCACGGATGAAGTTCCGGTGCGTCTTTTGTTTTTGATTGGAACTCAGAAAAAACTGGTGACGGAGTATCTTCGCGTGGTCGGGATGCTCGCCCGACATCTGCGAAATGAGGAGTTTCGCCGCAAACTTCTGGAGGCCCCGGATGCCGCCGCCGTGATCCAGACGTTTGTGGAGAGTGAAAAAGAGTTTACGTGAGGACCGTCCGTACGATTCCGCCGCTGGGACGTTCCTACGCCCGGCGTGGTCTTTACGAAGGTGTGCAGCGTGCATTGCGGAATTTCAATTGGTCGCCGGTTCGGCATCAGGTGGTTGTGGGAGTTTCCGGGGGAAGGGATTCGGTCTGTCTGCTTCATCTTCTGTTGAATCTGGGATGTAAGGTGTATGTGGCCCATGTGAACCATCAATTGCGCGGAAGGGAGAGCGATCGTGATGAGCGATTTGTCCGAGAGCTTTGTCATCAATGGAAGGTGCCCCTTTCTGTTCTCCGGGTGAATGTGGCTGCGAAGGCGAAACGCCACAGGCTTTCCATTGAGGAGGCCGCGAGGATCGCCAGATACCGTTTTTTTGCCCAGGTGGCGCGACGAAGGAACATCCACGATGTCGCTGTAGCCCATCATCAGAAGGACCAGGCTGAAACGGTTTTGATGCGCATTCTAATGGGATGCGATCGGTCGCGTTTGCGGGGGATGGAACCCAGTCGTCCCATGCCTTGTTTAAACTGGAGCGGAGTCAGGGCTGCAGTCCCTTTCGAGTTGCGGCTGGTGCGTCCCATGCTCGATGCGCCTGTTGAATGGGTGGAGTTGTATGCCCGGCAGAACCGCCTCAAATTCTACGAGGACAGTTCCAATAAAAAGACGTCCCACCCCCGGAATTGGATCCGTCACAAACTTCTCCCGATGGTGGAAAAGGGAATGAATCGGAATGTCATCCGTTCCCTCGCACGATTGGCAGCTTGCTGAATCCTTTGGAGGGCGACGTTCTGTCGCCCCCGTTTTTCTTAATGATTGGCGACGACAGAGCGTCGCCCTCCAAAGGAAAAGAAGGCGTTGGCTTATTTTTGATTTCTGAAAAATAAAGGTAGCCGGGCGCGTCCCTGCGCCCGGAACTGCCGCAGAGACGCGGCAGGCTACCGGTCTCTGATTTTCAGTCACAGTCCCAAAACAATTTCAAACGGATCTACTGCCGAAATGAATGGCGGTAAGTCTCTTATGCCTGCTCTGCGCCTCCGCGGTGAGTTGCCAGACGGCTGGAGGAATAACCCGGATTACTTCCAGTTGAAGGCACCCTTTTTCAGGGCGTAGACGAATCCGGCAAAAAGAATGCCGAGGAAGCTGAGCATGCTGAAAAATATCGTGAGGCTTTCCTTCACCATGGTCTTGAAGACCACGGCCCAAGGATAGAGGAATACGGTCTCGATATCGAACAGGATGAAAAGCATGGCGACGAGGTAGAATTTCACTGAAAACCGGGTGTGGGATTCGGTCATCGGAGGGAGGCCGCACTCGTAGGGGTTATCCTTCGCGAGATTGGTGCGCGCCTTCTGGGAGGTCAGGATGGATACCACGATCACCGATGCTGCGAAAAGAATCGCAATCACAATCAACATGGCGATGGGCAGATACTGGTCGAACATGAGGAGGAAATATTCAGGTGGAGCCGCGGGCGATTCAAGCTAAAACAAATCCCCGCGACTCCAGATCATCAGGATGCTCAGGCCGTTGAACATGCCGTGCGCCACCATGGCGGCGAGGAGGTTGCCACGCCACTCGTAGGCAAGGGTGAAGGCCACGGCGAGGGTGAATAAGGGAAGGGTTCCTGCCGGATGAAGATGGAAGACCGAGAAAAGAAGGGAGGTGACGATTAAGGCGAGCCCCAGACCGAAACGCGATTTCAAATACGGATAGAGCACGCCCCGAAAGAGGAGTTCCTCCACCACGGGCGCTCCCACCGTGGCAAGAATCACGAGCCCCACCTTCAATGGTACGCTGTCGAGGTCCCGAAAAAGCTCCACCAGGGTCTGATTCTCGGCATTCACGCCGAGTGCCTCCAAAAGTCCGACATTGATGATGGAGAGGAATTGTACGGGAACGATCACCGCCCCCCAGGTGACCATTCCGATGAGAATGGCCTGCGGCACGGATGTTCGACGAAACCCGAACGCCTGGGGCCATTTGAAATCCCGCAGTCCAAGCAGGTGATTCAGGAGAAGACCCAGGAGGATGTAGATCACCACTTGCGAAAGCAGAATGAAGGTGGTTTTGGCCTCCACGCCGCGAATCCAGCCGAGTTTTTCAAAAATGTAGCCCAGGACATTGACCTGTCCATAAAGGAGGAGTCCGAGGCCGGCCAGGAGAAGGATTTCCATTTTTTGAAAAACCGGGGGGCGAACCCGATCGTGGGGTGGAGGCTCCTCCTGCCGGCGCCGGCTCCAGCGAACCGTGGCGATGGCGAGCATCGCCAGACTGAAAGGCACCAGAAGGCTCAGAAGCCAGATGAGAGGCCAGGGAAGCGTGTGCGGGAGATTCATTGCTTGGGTAGGATGAGGGCGAGGAGCTTCCGGGCCAGTAGACGCTTGCTCATTCGAGGGAAGGAGTGTCGGGCCCCATCGGCTCCCAGGAGGATCGCGGCGTTTTCATTCGACTCAAACCCTGTCCCCCTTTTTCCAACCTGGTTGGCAACAATGTAATCGAGGTGTTTCGATTTCAATTTCCTTCGTGCATGAAGACGTAGATTCCGGGTTTCTGCCGCGAATCCAACCAGGATTTGAGTCGATCGCTTCGTTTGTCCCAGGGTGGCGAGGATGTCCAAGGTGCGCTTCAGACGAAGAGAAAGGCGGGGGTGTTTCTTTTTGATCTTCTGGCTTTTGGGTGATTCAGGTGCGTAGTCGGCTACGGCGGCGGCCATGATAATGACATCCGCCCGTTTCGCTTCCCGGAAAACGACCCGGGCCATCTGGACGGCGGTTTCCACGAAATGGACCTTCACTCCAGAGGGGGCAGGGAGAGCCACGGGCCCTGAAATGAGGGTCACCCGGGCCTTGCGCTTCCGGGCCTCCCATGCGAGTGCGTAGCCCATCTTGCCGGAAGACCGGTTGGAGATGTAACGGACCGGATCGATCGGCTCCCGGGTGGGGCCAGCGGTGATCAGAACGCGTATCGGAGGCATTTGGCAATGATAGAGTTATGAAAACGCAGGCTCAAGACATCTTGATGAGATGAGGTGTTCAAAATGAGCTTGTTCCTGTGAAATCCATGGTTGCACGAACCTTAATTGCAAACTGTAGCAGCAAGCTGTTAGGTGAAGGGAGGATGGTCATCCTGAGGCGTAGCCGAAGGATCTCCTCCGTTTCGGTGGTGCTTTGCGATGGTGAAGAGAGAGTCTTCGCTTCGCTCAGAATGACAGATTTTTGAATGTTTTTGGAAGCCCATGAAGTCGCCCTACGTCGACTCCCTTCGGCTTATGGCCGTAATCCAAATCCCCCGCCTTCAGGCGAGGGTCGTTTATGTCCTGCCCCCACCCAAAAAGCCCTCGATTTTAGTCGAAAATTGATGTGAAAAAGATTGTTGTTCCCTCTCAAATTTTCTATTTTGTTTGAGTAACCCATGTCAAAAAACGATACCCTTTTGGAAGAGCCTGAGTTGAAAGTAAACGTTCCCAGCACCCACGGCGGCGAGACCTACGACGCCACAAAGATCGACAAACTGGAGGGACTGGAAGCGGTCCGGAAGCGACCCGGAATGTACATCGGCGATCCCGATGAACGTGGGCTTCACCACTGTGTTTTTGAAGTGCTCGACAACTCCATCGACGAACATCTTGCCGGGCATTGCAAAAAAATCGAGGTGACGATTCACGTAGATGGCTCGGTGTCGATTCGTGACGATGGCCGCGGCATTCCCGTGGACATGCATCCGAAGTTCAAGATTCCAGCCGTCGAGTTGGTGTTGACCAATCTGCATGCGGGTGGAAAATTTGGCCAGGGTGCGTATAAATATTCCGGCGGATTGCACGGGGTGGGCGCCAAGTGCGTCAATGCGCTTTCCGAGTGGTTCAGTGTCGAGGTTTCCCGGGATGGCAAGGTGTATCACATGGGATTTGAGCGTGGGAAAACCACGAAGAAGCTCGAAGTGATCGGCAAATCCCGTCAGACGGGCACCCTGATCACGTTCAAGCCGGATGCTGAGATTTTTACCATCACGACCGAGTTCAAATTCGACATCCTCGCCAATCGTCTGCGCGAACTGGCGTTTCTCAACCCGGGCATTGAAATCATTCTCAATGACGAACGCACCGACAAGGATGGGAAGGGCGAACTTCTCAAGACCGAGCGGTTTCTTTTCAAGGATGGGATCGAGGAGTTTGTGCGCCTTCTCGGCAAGAACAAGCAGATCGTTCACTCCAAGCCGATCGTGTTGAGCCGTCAAAAGGACGAGGTCTTTGTCGATTGCGTGATGCAGTACAATGAGAGTTATTCCGACCAGATTCTCTGCTTTGCCAACTCCATTCCCAACCCTGACGGTGGCACGCATCTTACGGGCTGGCGCACGGCGCTGACGCGTGCGATCAATCAATACGCCAAGGCGAACAATCTGCTGAAGGACAAGGATCCGAGCATTTCGGGGGATGATGTGCGCGAAGGCCTGGTGTGTGTGCTCAGCGTGAAGCTTCCGAATCCCCGTTTCGAGTCTCAGACGAAGGTGAAGCTGGTGAATACGGAAATCGACGGTGTGGTTTCCTCGATTGTGTACGAAGGGTTGATGACCCATTTTGACGCGAATCCTCCCGTGGCCCGCAAGTGTGTGGACAAAGCGCTGACGGCGGCGCGCGCGCGCGAAGCGGCCCGAAAGGCACGCGAGACGGTGCGTAAGAGCGCCCTCACCGGCGGTGGCCTCCCTGGGAAACTGGCGGACTGTTCGGATCGCGATCCGGCGAACACCGAGCTCTACATCGTCGAGGGCGATTCCGCAGGCGGCTCGGCCAAGCAGGGCCGTGATCGCAAGTTTCAGGCTATTCTTCCCATTCGTGGAAAACTTTTGAATGTTGAAAAAGCGCGCCTGGATAAGATTTTGCAGAACAATGAAATCCGGACGATGATCACCGCAATCGGCACCGGAATCGGTAATGGCGAAGGCGAGGGCGCTTTCAATATCGAGAAGCTGCGTTACCACAAGATCATCATCATGACCGACGCCGATGTGGATGGATCGCACATCCGCACCCTGTTGCTGACGTTTTTCTACCGCCAGATGCCGCAGCTCATCAAGAACGGCTACGTTTACATCGCCCAGCCGCCGCTCTATCAAGTGAAGCGCAAAAAACGCGAGGAGTACGTCGAAAACGATGTCGAGCTGAACAAGATTCTGATCAGTCTGGGCACCGAGGATGTTCGCTTGAAGAATCTTCTGGATGGCAAGGTGTTGAGTGAAAAACAGCTGACCGAGGTGCTCGAACTTCTGGAGTCCCTCGATAAATACAGCCGGGCGATCCGGCGTCATGGTGGTGATTTTGAGTCCTACCTCCATGCGCGCGACAAAAAATCGGCCGAGCTTCCCCGCCACCTGGTGAAGGTGCGCGAGGGGAACGAGGAGACGGTTCACTACTTCCATGATGAGGATGAGCTCGCGAAGTTTGCGAAGGCGAACATGGATCTCCGGCTTTTCGGGGATGACGAGGATTTGAGCGGGTTCGAAAAATTAAGCGGGGAACGTGATGAAAAGCGACCTGCGGTTACGCGTCGTGGTTCCCATGTGGAATTGCACGAGACCAAGGCGATCGCCGAGCTTCTTTCGAAACTCGATAAAAAGGGATTCAAAGTCGATCACTACGTGGCCCAGGGCAAGCCGCTCTTCGAACTCATTGAGGGTGGGGATGATCAGGCAAATGTCCGTCCCATTTTTTCCATTCCAGAGATTCTTCTGGCGATCCTGGAAATCGGCAAGCGAGGCATTCAGATCAAGCGATTCAAAGGTCTTGGTGAAATGAACGCGAAGGAACTCTACTCAACCACCATGGATCCCAATCAGCGCAAGCTTCTACGCATCGAACTGACGGATGCCATCGAGGCGGAGGAGATGTTCACCACGCTCATGGGGGACGAAGTGGAACCCCGCCGGCAGTTTATCGAGGACAATGCGCTCAACGTGCGCAATCTCGACGTCTGATCAAGGTCGCATCCGCACGCGTTGATTCACTAGAGTGCGATTGAGAGTTTCTCGTTGAAGGGCAACAAGTGTAGCCGTTCTTTTTAACGTCTAAATTTTTGGATCGAAGGTAGGGACAGACCGCCGGGCTGTCCGTAATGTTTTCCGACTACGCCAAAGCGCTTCGTCGCGACGGCGAGCGGCGCGCCCAGCGGTCGCGCCCTACCAAAACTTGTCAATTGTTTCGATCCCTACAAAGTCGCTACGGAGCACGAGCTGTCGTCGCCCCCGCAAGATTCAAATTTTTGACAGAATTTACAGGATCGACAGGATTTTGGGCATCATGTTGATCCTGTGAATCCTGTCCGCGATCTGCTGCCCGCTACAGGCGGCGACGACAGAGCGTCGCCCTCCATTTCAGAGATTAAGTTTTCTGCAAGTCAACTTGTCAGGCCGGATTCGGATCGCCATCCTTTGACAGATCGATGGCGTCCTTGGCTTCACTTTCAGGAAGTACTTCACCTCGGCGCTTTTCAAGATCCGCACGAATTTCACGGGCGCGGCTCTCACTGATCGGGTAGGTAGCCACGGCCCAAAGGGCGATGGCGGAGGTCAAAATTGGCACCCAAACATCAAAGACTCTTAACAGATAAAGGGTATGGGCTGACTGTGCGGATTCCAATTTCACATCAAAACCGGTGATGTTCAGAAGATGCCCTGAAATCGCCAGGGCCAGGGCCATGCCGAGTTTCACCACCCACCAATAAATGGCTCCGAACATGCCTTCGCGGCGGCGTCCATTCTCGAGTTCGTCGAGATCGCACACATCTGCCATCATGGATCCCATGAGGGTGAATAGTCCGCCCAAACCGAAGGAGATTAACGGTGCCGGCAGAAGCAGAAAAAGCGGGTGTCCCGGCTTGTAACAGAACCATTTGAGGGCATACCCGACGATCGAGATTGAGATGGTTGTGAAAAAGGCCCTGCGCTTGCCGATCTTGGTCGACAGCCACGTAATGAGGACAATGACGGCAAATGTACAGATCGAGGACACCGTTCCGAACCACCCCATGTACGTGGCGCCTGCTGATTTATCTCCGCCAAAGATGTAGTAAATGATGATATACGAACTGAAACCGGAAACGACCATGTAACCGTTGAAGACCATGAAGGTGGCCAGACACAGCTTGAGGAACGGGCGCATCCGCAGGGTAACCAGGAAGCTCTTCAGAAACTCCAACACGTTCTGTCCCAATCCGCGCAAGGGGGTTCCCTTTTTTTCCTCCGATTCGGCGATGGCACCATAGCGCTCCTTGAAAAAGATGGCGGGCAATATACCTGCCACGATCACCACTACGCCAACCGCAATCGCAAGCCCCTTCGCTCCCTGGACGGAGTTTTTAAACAGAGTTTTGTTTTCCATGATGGCGTAGAACCAGGGAACTGCCACCCACGCGAACTGACCGAGAAAGTTGCTGACGCCCATCAGACGTGTCCGCTCGTGATAGTCCGGGGTCACTTCATACCCGAGGGCAATGAATGGCGCTGCAAAGATGGTGTACGCCAGATAGAAGATCGTGGTGCCGATCATGAAGAACCAGAAATAGAAATTCTGGCTGTGGCCCTCCGGCATCTGCCACATCAGGGCGAAAATCAATCCGGACAAGATCGCGCCCACGAAAATATAAGGGCGGCGACGACCCCACTTCGACCTAGTGTGGTCGGAAACATATCCCATCACGGGATCCACAAGGGCATCGGTGAAGCGGGAGGCCGACATGATGGTGCCAATCCAGGCGGGATCCATGCCAAGGCCGAGATTCAGCACGATCGACATGCACCCCAGCGCGGCCGCGAGGAGATTATTGCAGAGCGAACCGAGGCCATAGACCACCTTTTGAAAAAACGAAATCCGATCTTCCGGTTTGGTATCGATGTTGAGCGATGTTTTCATGGTGATGTGCCGGTGGAGTTGCGATGATTTGGAAAAAAGGGCGAAAGGTCGATCAGCAAATCAAGGCATGCATTCGATTCGTAAGATGTTCTAACAGAATAGCAAGGTGGTGAACTCGGGCTTTCGGCAGGCCTCGAAGGAAGCGGGTGGAATGACCAAGCTTTCCATGAAAAATCGAACTTTTCACCATAGGGGGACGTAAACTACACCAGATGCAAGCGCGTGTTCAATTACCTTTTGACAATAACACTCATTTGCGTGACATCCGTTAAGCGGGATTCTGGAAATGGGATGTGTCGATTTGGGCGAGTTTCTTTAATTGTAAAATATTGATATTCAATGATTTATTGAATCAAGGAGTGGTTTTTCGGCGTTGTTCGCGTGTGGTTTGGCTGTAGCGGTGCTCATCGTCACCTTTCAGGCTCTGTGTCTCGGTCGCCTCTGTGGTTCATATTTCTGATGGCGACGATTCGCAAACTCGGCATTGATTCCGCTTTCCACATTTCGCATGCTCGCTCTTAAGCCCGAGTGATGGAATTGGCAGACATACAGGACTTAAAATTAGAAATTGACTTATTAAATATAATTTCAATCAATTTATTTTTCTGTCATTAAAGTCTTTTCCACAAAAGACTTACAAAGAAAAATAAGATCAAGCTCATTCAAGTCATTTCGCGAAATTTCAATGGGTTCCGGTGCGAAAAGCGTAGCCGAAAGCGTAACCACTAGACCCAAAAGGATTTAAAAACAGCAATTTTTTTCAAATTGGTTACGCTTGGTTACGCTTTTGCCCTTGGGATCGAAGCCACTTTTGACTCGTTTTCGCTGACATTTTTAAGGAAGCTTCGAGGATTCTATGCACTGGATTGCTCCCTCGGAAAAAGACACCGCTACGGATACACTCGAAAAGCGCCTCTGGGATGCCGCAGATCAATTCCGTGCCAACTCCGGCCTCAAGTCCCAGGAATACTCCGCTCCGGTCCTTGGTCTCATCTTTCTTCGCTTCGCTGAAGTCCGCTTCGCTGCCCATCGAGCAAAATTGGAGAAGGTCTCCACCTCATCACGCCGCGGCTCGCGCGTGGATGAGCCCTCCGCTTATCATGCCGAGGGAATTCTCTTTCTGCCTGCGGAGGCTCGGTTCGATTACCTGCTCAACCGCCCCGAAGCCGAGAACATCGGAGCGAAGATCAATGCCGCCATGCGCGACATCGAGAAACACAATCCTCAACTCGCCGGAGTCTTGCCCAAGACCTACAACCTTTTTACGAGCACTCTCCTCAAGGAACTGCTGAAAAAAGTCTCCGAGATTCCCGCCACGATGGACTACGACGCCTTCGGGCGCATCTATGAATACTTCCTTGGCGAATTCGCCATGAGCGAAGGCCAGGGCGGCGGCGAATTTTACACGCCCAGTAGCATCGTCCGGCTCCTCACTGAAATCATCGAGCCGTATCATGGGCGCATTCTCGACCCTGCGTGTGGTTCGGGTGGCATGTTTGTCCAGTCCGCCCGTTTTGTGTCAGAACACAAGAAAAACCCTTCTTCCGAACTCTCTGTTCATGGTGTTGAGAAAACTGATGAAACCGGTCGTCTTTGCCGTATGAACCTCGCCGTTCATGGTCTCGAAGGCGATATTCGACATGGTGGCCAGGTGAACAGCTATTACGACGACCCGCACGACGCCACTGGTCGCTTTGACTTTGTCCTCGCCAATCCGCCATTTAACGTCAACGCCGTGGACAAGGAACGGTTGAAGGACTCCGTCGGACCGGGACGCCGCTTCCCCTTTGGCCTGCCGCGCACCGACAACGCCAATTACCTCTGGATTCAACTTTTCTGCTCCGCGCTCAATGAAAAGGGCCGTGCGGGATTTGTCATGGCCAACTCCGCATCCGATGCTCGTGCTTCCGAACAAGAACTCCGCCGTCAGCTCATTGAAAGCCGCGCCGTGGACGTGATGGTCGCCGTTGGCCCGA
>CAYYYL010000032.1:0-31786 GCA_964475835.1 uncultured Verrucomicrobiota bacterium
TCCCGGAGTTTTTCCAAATCGTTTTCCCTGGCGGGCATGCGGTTGGGATTTGCCGTGGGACATGCGACCTTGATCGATGCGTTGTTCAAGGTGAAGGATTCGTACAATCTCGATCGCCTTGCCCAGGTCGCAGGGGAGGCTGCGTTGTCGGATATGGCTTATCACCGGAAGTGTGTGAAAAGGATTATCCGGACCCGCGCGCGGGTGACCCGGGAGTTGCAAAAACGGGGGTGGAAGGTGATTCCCAGCGAGGCCAATTTCCTTTTCGTTCAACCCCGTATCGCATCGGCCAAGACATGGCTGGCCCTTTTAAGGGAGAAGAAGATTCTGGTGCGTTGGTTTGCAGCGGCGGAGACGTGTCGGTATTTGAGGATCACCATGGGAACGGATGGGGAAATGAACGCCTTGCTCTGCGCAATCGATGATCTCACCCGCCGCACGTGAAGGTTGCAACACCCCCATGGGATCGACCCTTTATTGAATCGGATTTTGGGTGTTTTTGAAGTTGAACTCTCCCGTCCAAACTGGCATGGCCTCTGGGGTGAGTCTCATTGAACCCTTCCTCTGGCTGTTTCTTGCACACCTTATTGGCGATTTTGTTCTTCAGACGGAACAGATGGCCCTAAAGAAAGGGCATCGCCTTCCCTGGCTTGCCCTTCATGCCTCGATCGTAGCCGGAATCACCTGGGTCCTGTGTTGGACTCCGGACGCATTGCTGGTCGTGATCGCCGTTTTTATTTCTCATCTGGTCTTTGACGCGATCAAGCCCCGTCTTCGTGGCAGCCAGCTCATGTGGTACATCGTGGATCAGGCGGCACACATTGTGGTATTGCTGGCAGGTTCCTATGTCATGGTCCGTTACTATGGTCTTCAACACATGCCGTTGAGTGACGATGTGTCGCTGAAGGTTTTAGCCCTGGTGTGCGGCTATCTGGTGCTTCTGCGTCCCCTGACGATTGGGATCGGGCTCTTTTTGAAACCCTGGCAGGATGAGCTGATCGGGCCGGGCGGGGATTGTCCGGCCACCGGTTTGACCCGATCGAGTGAGTGGATCGGAAATCTGGAACGTGTGTTTACAATGACCTGCGTGCTGATCAATGAGTTCACCCTCGTCGCAGCGCTCCTGCTGGCCAAGGCGATCATGCGCTATGGACAGGCGTCGCGCCCCGAACAACGCAAGCGCGCGGACTATATCGTGCTTGGCACCCTGGCGAGCATCACCGCCGCCATCATCGTGGCGATTCTCACGCGGCTTCTGCTGGACGAACTGCCCTACTGAAACGAAGGGTCAGGTCTTCAAGGACCGAAGGGTTTCATCCGCAGCCCGGATGGTGGTTTCGATATCCTCCTCGGAGTGGGCGGTGGAGATGAACCCGGCTTCGAATTGGGAGGGAGCCAGATAGATTCCACGTTCGAGCATGCCTTTGAAAAAGCGGATAAACCTCGGAATGTTTGATTTCTTCGCATCCGCCAGATGGTGAACGGGCTCTTCTGTAAAGTAAGCGCAGAACATCGATCCGATGCGGGGGAATTGCACGGGAATTCCGTGCTTTTTCGCGGAGGCGACCATTCCCTTTTCCAAAGCTTTGCCTCGTTTTTCGAGCAGCTTATGTCCCTTGGAACGGAGGAGCTCCTGAATGTTCGCCAGACCGGCGGACAAGGCGAGAGGATTGCCGGAGAGGGTTCCTGCCTGGTAGACAGGGCCGTTGGGAGCGAGGCAATCCATGATCTCGGAGGCGCCACCAAAGGCGCCGACGGGAAGTCCGCCGCCAATGATTTTTCCGAGAGCGGTCAGATCAGGTTGGATTCCATACAGTGCTTGCACACCTCCCGGAGCGACCCGGAAACCGGTCATCACCTCATCGAAAATGAGGAGGATCCCAAACTCCGACGTGATTTTTCGCAGGTATTCAAGATACCCTGGGCGGGGTAGATAGAGTCCGGCGTTGGCGGGGATGGGCTCCAGGATGACAGCCGCAATCTCCCGGCCACGCTCACGAATTACTTTTTCCACGGCATCCCGGTCGTTGAACGGGAGGGTGAGGGTGAGCTGAGCAAGGTGGGCGGGGACGCCAGCACTATCCGGCTGACCGAAGGTGAGCGCGCCAGAGCCCGCTTTGACGAGAAGGGAATCCACATGTCCGTGGTAGCAGCCTTCAAACTTGAGGATGAGATCACGCTTGGTGAAACCCCTGGCGAGACGGATGCAGGACATCGTCGCCTCAGTGCCGCTGTTACACATGCGTACTTTTCGGATGGAGGGAAAGAGTTTCTGAATCTGGGTTGCCATCTGGATTTCCAGGGAATGCGGAGCGCCAAAACTCAACCCGTTCTTCATCTGGCTAGAAACGGCTTTGGTGATGGAGGGATGGGCATGGCCTAGAATGGATGGTCCCCAGGTGCAGACGTAATCAATGTAAGAGTTGCCGTCGACATCCTTCAGACGCGATCCCTTTCCCCCTTGAATGAAAAGCGGATGTCGTTCGACGGAGCGAAAGGCACGAACCGGGGAATTCACCCCGCCGGGGATTAATTTAAGGGCTTTTTCAAAAAGCTTTTCGGAGAGGGTGTGTTTCGGGGAACGGAAAGGCTTCATGTGGAGACTCAGCTGCGGGAACTTTTGGAGAGAAGGACTCAGGGCAGGAGCTTCAATGCGAGGGCATTGATCGACTTCCCATCGGCACGTCCAGCTGCCTTGGCAATCGCGGCTTTCATGACGGCGCCCACCTGGGCCTTGGAGGTGGCCCCCACTTCGGTGATGACCGATTTTACAAGGGATTCGAGTTCCTGTTCCGTCAATCCCTGGGGAAGGTAGACCTTGAGGACTTTTAATTCATCTTCCTCCTTTTGCAGAAGGTCCGCACGTCCAGCGGTTCGATAACTCTCGATCGAGTCCTGACGTTGCTTGATTTGTTTCTGCACGACGGTGATGAGGTCCGCGTCGGAAAGGGAGTCGAGCTTCTTCTCAATCTGATAGTATTTGAGGGCACTTTTCAACATGCGCAGGGTGCTCAGTCGGGCGGCTTCCTTCGCGAGCATGGCAGCTTTGATTTCAGAATCGATACGATCAATGGCGGATGGCATAAAATGGAGGAAAAAAGGAGGGGGGGTCGTTCAATATCAGCGAAGTTCGTTCAATGCATCACGAAGTCGGGCGGCCCGTTCGTAGTCCTCGTTGGCCACGGCTTCCTGCATCTGGCGGTGAAGTTTTTCGCGGGGGGTGAGGGGCCGTTCCCGTTCGATTTCCTTGATCCAGTTCTGGAGGAATTGAATTTCGGGACTCTGTTCGACGGCTTCAGGTGAGGCGTTTTCGAGGAGAAAATCCCGTATCTCCTGAATGCCCCACTCAGCATGTTTGAGCGCGAGCCCGTGTTCCTTGTCCTCCAGGGCGATCATCGAGCGGGCCCTGGAAAGCATCATCAGCACATACGGACGGAACTGCTGGAACATGGTGGCGAGTTCGGGTTTCTCCGCATGCAATTCGACAAAATCAAAAAGCCGGAGATTGCGAAGGGTGTCCCGGACCACGTTCTCATAATTTTCCAGCTGAAAGAATGCCAGATAACGGTGGTAGTACTGCATGCCCTCCTGCTGCAGTTTGAGACAATCGTCGCCGTTAAGATAAAAGAGATCGCCCTTGTCCTTGAGTTCGTACTGTTCCGCCATGCGCTCAAAGTGATCAAGAAGGGATTCACAACCAAAAGGTTGCTCCCCGTCGGGACGTCCATCCGTCTCCATCTGAAGAATTCCAAGATCAAGACGGAGTTGAATCTTCTCACTGCCGTCCTCGGCCTGGATCAATCGAACCTGGATCGTGCCGGGCTCATAGGGCCAGGCTTGCAACAGGGGATTCAGATCTTCCAACATAGAAGGAGAGTGGCTTTATTGGGTATGAAAGTCAAACATGGAGAAAGCTTGTCATTTGCAAACAATCTATTTAACGACAACCTTGATTCCCTCCATTCGAAAGACACTGATGAGATAGCCTTCCTCACGGGTTTCACCAACAAAAAACCTGCCGGTGACCTTTATGGGGTCCGGATAGAACGCAACGGTTTTCCCCGGTTCCATCGTCACAGCAATCACGTGATTCACCGCCGGGGCCTGTCCGAAACAGCATCCCCAAAGGGAGTTCACGAGGATGAAATGCGTGATGTTCTCGGTTTCGTTGATCGGCATCATGAACCCCGAGAGTTCGACGGTTTTTCCGTTCAGGCCCTGGACGTTTTCGGGGATTGGGGTTTTGCCCTCCACATATTTCCAGCTTGTGAGAACGTCAAATTTGAGTTTGATGACACCCTCAGCATCGGGTGCGGGTATGGAGGATGGAATGGCTGTCGTGAGATTGGTGGTGGCGGGTTTGGTGGGCGCGGCGCGAACAAGCACGGTTCCCGGTTTGGCGCTTCCGGGTTTTCGTCCCATCAGAAGGGATGGGAGACTCTGATTGAGAAACAACATCCTCGACCCGAGGCCAAGGATGGCAACGAGCAGGAGCAGGCCCAGCGTTCGGATCATGCGTCGACGTTTTGCCGGAGTCATGAGGTTTCAGGTGACGACTACGCTTCTGTATATTCCCCCATCTTCCGGTAGCGCTCGTAGCGGCCATCGAGCAGATCGGTTTTTGAAAGCTTTTCGAGTGCGTGAAGGTGTTTGACGAGAGAGACGCGGAGATTTTCGGCTGCCTGGCCGTGGTCGTGATGGGCCCCGGAGGATGGTTCGGGAACCACTTCATCGACAAGCTTGTGGGCGAGGAGATCCCGTGCGCTGAGCTTGAGTGCTTCCGCGGCTTTGGGGGCGTGGACGCGATCCTTCCAGAGGATCGCTGCACAGCCTTCGGGGGAGATGACCGAATAGTAGGCGTTTTCGAGGATCAGGATCCGGTCGGCAACTCCGATTCCAAGGGCGCCGCCACTTCCGCCTTCGCCGATCACAACGGCGATGATGGGCACCTCCAAAAGGGTCATTTCACGCAAATTTACGGCAATCGCCTCCGCAATGTGGCGCTGTTCCGCCTGCACGCCGGGATAGGCGCCCGGGGTATCAATAAAAGTGATGATGGGAACTCCAAACTTGTCCGCCAGCTTCATCAGACGGAGGGCTTTGCGGTAACCTTCGGGGTGGGCCATTCCGAAATTTCGAAGGAGATTGCTTTTGGTATCCCGTCCTTTTTGGTGTCCGAGAACCATGACCTTCCGGTTTTTGCCGTTGTTTTTCAGATGGGCAAATCCACCGATCAAGGCCTGGTCGTCTCCAAAAAGGCGGTCCCCGTGGAGCTCTGTGAATCCTTCAAAAATATGGGTGATATAGTCCTGAAAATAGGGGCGTTTGGGATGTCGGGAGATCTGGACCCTCTGCCATGCGGTCAGGTTCGAATAGACCTCCCGGCGGGTTTCCTCGAGTTTGCGTTCCATGCCAGAAATCTCGTCATGGAGATCGATTTTCTGCTCGGCAGCCTTCAGCCGAAGCTCCTCGAGCTGTTGCTCGAGTTCGAGGATCGGTTTTTCGAAATCAAGGGTGTAAAGTTTCATGCAAAGACCTGAGCTGAGGTAACCTCCATTATGTTGGGTTTGAAAGCGAAATTCAATCTTGGTTTTCATCCAAGGGTTTGGAAAGGTCCTTGGCATGACGATCACTTCGACAATTCCGATGGAAGAAATGGCATGGCGACTGGGGCTTGCCTTCGTAGCGGGAGCCCTGGTGGGTTTTGAACGGGAACATCACGGCCGGGCGGCCGGCCTTCGGACCACGGTTCTGGCGTGCATGGCTTCCTCGATCGCCATGATTCTTTCAGAGCACCTCTTTCACCTGACCGCCGGCGCTGCCTGGAGGCCTGATCCCGCCCGTCTTGCGGCAGGAATCCTGACCGGCATTGGATTTCTGGGAGCGGGTTGCATCATCCGACACGAGAATGCCGTCCGCGGCGTCACCACGGCCGCCGTTCTCTGGTTTGTCGCCATTCTCGGACTCGCCTTCGGCAGTGGATATCTTCTTTTGGGGATGATCGGAACCCTGGTTGCCCTGGTGGTTCTTTTTGTGATTCCCTATTTCGAGCACCATTTGCAACAGGACTGGTATGCGAAAGTGGCGATCACCCTGGACATGAACGCGGTCTCGGATCATGAGATCCGGGCGAAAATCGAAAAGCTGGGCCTCAAGATCAAACAGGTGGATATGGAGTACGATCTTCCCACCCAGCAAAAGACCCTGGTTTGCAGCCTCAAGTTCAAGAAAAATCACCTTTTTGACCTCACGGAATCCGTGGTTCAGGCGTTGATCCAACAGCCCGGCGTTCGACAGGTGAAGTGGACCTGATGACTTTCATCTCCAGGTTTGCATTTGTCCCGTTTCAATGGCACTGGATAAGGATGAGGAACCTTTTGAAGTACTGGTTGAGTTTGATTCTGGCGGGGCTTTCCGTTTCCTGCGTTTATGCCGCGCCTCCCGCGCCCACCCCGGATGACGGCCAGATTGGTTTTGTCGTCGGCAAACTTTTGGACCAGGAGCACTACAGCCGCGCCCCGCTGGATGACACCAAGTCCCAGCAGTTCCTCCGCATGTACCTGGACGATCTCGATTACAACCATCTCTTCTTTCTTCAGTCGGATATTCAGGATTTCCAAAAGTACGAAACCGTGCTCGATGATGCCATTCTTCACTCTGACGTTCAGCCCGGGTTTGATGTTTTCAACCGTTACGTCAAACGTGTGGAGGAACGTGTCAAGATGGCGAAGGAATTACTCAAGCAACCCTTCACCTTCGATACGGATGAAAGCATCGTGATCGATCGTCATACGGCCCCGTGGCCCGTCGACGAGGCGGATGCCCGGCGGCTCTGGCGCCTGCGCATCAAATATGAGCTCCTTCAGGAAAAACTGAATAAGAAAAAGCCGTCGGAAATGATCGACACCGTCACCCGTCGATACGACCGGTTGCTTCGGAATCTGCATGAGGAGGACTCCGAATCGGTGCTCCATCTTTTCCTTACCTCCCTGGCTCGTTCCTATGATCCGCATTCCGAATATCTTCCGCCCACCGATTTGAACAACTTCGCCATCAATATGAAGTTGTCGCTTGTGGGAATTGGCGCGCTTTTGACCTCCGAGGACGGTTATCCCAAGGTAATGGCTGTGGTGCCGGGGGGGCCGGCGGATCTTGATAAACGTCTCAAAGTCAATGATCGCATCGCAGGAGTGGCCCAGGGATCAGCCACCCTGGTGGATGTGCTCGATATGAAGCTTTCCAAGGCTGTGGAACTCATCCGGGGGGAAAAGAACACGGACGTGCGCCTCTCCATCATTCCCGCGGAAGCTACGGATCCTGCGACGCGTGTGGAAATCACCCTGAAACGGGACGAAATCAAGCTGACTGAGGCCGAGGCAAAGGCGAAGGTGATTGAGATCAAGGATGAGAAACACAAGATCCACCGCGTTGGATATATCGATTTGCCCCAATTCTATTCGGACATGCAGGTGGGGCCGGAGTCCAAGCGTTCCTCCCAGGATGTCGCCCGTTTGCTTGAAAAATTGAATGCCGAGAAAGTGGAGGGAGTGATTCTTGATTTGAGGAGAAATGGGGGTGGGGCCCTCACCGAGGCGATTGATCTATCGGGACTTTTTATTCGAAGCGGTCCCATCCTCCAGGTCAAAAACTCCAAAGGCGGGGTGAAGAAGTATTCAGACGATGATTCATCCCTTCTTTATGGAGGCCCCCTTGTGGTTCTGACGAGCCATGTGAGTGCTTCGGCTTCTGAAATTGTGGCTGCGGCGCTACAGGACTATGGACGTGCGGTGGTCGTGGGGGACAAGTCGACGTTCGGAAAAGGAACTGTCCAGAAGGTGGAGGACCTGGGGCGAATCCTTCCCTTGAAGGAAGCGGGAGGAGGGGCGCTAAAGGTCACCGTGCAGAAATTTTATCGAATTTCGGGACAATCGACCCAGTACCGTGGGGTGATTCCTGATATCCAGCTACCCTCTCAACTCGACTATCTGAAGATTAACGAAGCGTCACTCCCCAATCCGCTTCCCTACGACGAGGTCACTCCCTGCAGCTACACCATGTCGGACAGGCTGATCACCCTTATTCCTGAATTAAGGAAACATTCCATGGCGCGAGTCGCGAAGGATCCTGAGTTCGATTACATCCGACAGGATATTGAACGCCTGAAACCTCAGCTGGAGGACAAGACGGTTTCCCTCAATGAAGCCCGGCGTCTGGAGGAGAAAAAGGCGAATGAGGATCGAATCAAACAGCGAAAGGATGAACGACAGGCCCGAAAAAGCTCGGATTGGAAGGTGACCGAAATCACCCTCGCCTCCATCACGGGTGCGGCCACCAATACCCCCGCATTGACCAAGAAAATTCTAGAGGAAGCTGCCCAACGAGAGTCCTCTGACGACCCCTTGGGCAATGATCCCGATGTCGATCCGGAGCTTGATGAGTCCGTAAATATTGTCCTGGAGCTGGCTCAGAAGTGGACGGTGGCGGACGTAAAACCCTGATTTCAACCGGAATTCCACATTCGAACGGGTCGAAGCGTCCCCCCTGGGGACAGTTTTCTTGAAACCTGGTTGAGGTCGAGTCCTACCGGTGCAGGAAACGGAAGGCGTTTACCGCGCTATTCCACCAGGGAGCCTGATAAAATCCGATCCCGATCAACATCACCATCTGGATCCGGAACACCCAGCGGGTCATCCTGTCGGGAAGGTGATTCGAATCCGAATGTGTCGATTCGGCAAAATATACCGTTCTGAGAACCCCCAGATAGTAGTAAAAAGAACAGATCACCCCGATGACCGAGAGGATGATCAGGATCCACATATTGCGTTCCAAAACAGAATTGAAGAGCAGAAGTTTTCCGAAAAATCCGGCCAAGGGGGGAATGCCTGCCAGGGAAAGCAATCCAAGGGTGAGGGCTCCCGCCGCCAGACTGGATCGTTTCCCGAAGCCCGTGTATTTCATGATGTCCTGGCGGGGATTTGAAACCGATGTCTCGCACATCACCCCAAACACAAGGGAATTGGCGAGCAGATAACCCAGCAGATAGAAGAGAATGGAGGAGAGTCCGATAAGCGAGGCAGCACAGACGCCCAGGAGCATGTAACCCGTATGACTGATGCTGGAGTAACCCATGAGGCGTTTGAGATTACTTTGAGAAAGCGCACCCAAATTGCCCCAGAGAATCGAGGCTGCTGCGAGGGCCTGGATTATGGGAATCCACATCGACTCCCAACCCGGAAAGGCATGTTCCAACACCCGGACAAGGGCCACAAACCCCGCCGCCTTCGAACTGATGGCAAGAAACGCGGTTGTGGGGGTGGGAGCTCCTTCATAAACGTCAGGAGTCCACCAGTGAAAGGGGACCGCCGAGATTTTAAATCCGATTCCGGTCAGCACCAGCATCAACCCAAGTCCGGTCAACATGGAGCCGGAATGAAAGGGAAGGGGTAAAGATTGTGAGATTTGAGCGAAGCGATACTGCCCCGTTTCTCCATAGATCAAAGCAATGCCATACAGGAGGATGCCGGAGGAGAGTGCTCCGTAAATCAAATATTTCAAACCGGCCTCAAGGGAAAGGGCATTGCGTCGACGAAACGCAACGAGGACATAAGACACCACGGTCAGAAGTTCGAGTGAGACGAACAAGGAAAAGAAGTCGGTGGTGCTGCTCAGAAGCATCATGGCCAGACATCCCACCAACTGCAAAAAAATGTGCTCACTAAGATTTTCGTTCTGTGTCTCAAACGAACGAATCGACATCAGGATCGTCAATGCCGTGGCGAGCATGAAGAATTGCTTGGCCCAGACGGCAAGGGGATCAAGTAGGAAAAGACCGGAAGCGGTCAGGGCGGATTCCAGTCCCGAAGGCATGCCGTTTCCAAGGAAAAGACTCCAGGCCAGAGCACTAAAAAGTCCTCCGACAGCCATGTAACCGATCGTTTTTTTCGAAAGGGTGGTGGCAAACAGATCGAGAAAAAGGATCAGGAGGGCAAGCCCTGCCACCACGAGTTCCCAACGTAAAAGAGAAAAGTCCATTTCAGTACCTCAGAGCGACGGAAGAAGGTGTTGCGCCCGTTCGCCCCAGAATCGATTGGGGCATGAATCCCGTGAAAAGCAGGGCCCCCAGCAGAAGGATGAGTGCCCATCGGCGTCCCCAATCCACATCCACGACCTGCTCATGTGCGGAGGACAAAGGGCCGAGGAAGGTGTTGCGGATCGCACGAAGAAAATAGATGGCGGAGATGAACACGGTCCAGAGCCCGAGAATCGTAGCCTGGGGATAGACGTGGAAACTTCCTAGGAAGATCATCAATTCAGCGGGAAAGTTGGCGAATCCCGGAAGTCCTGATGCGGCCAGTGCCGCCAGGGTGAATACGGTTGCGGCAAAGGGAATCCTGCGGGCAAGGCCTCCCAGTTCGGAAATCTGTGAGGTCCCAGTCAAGTCCCGGCAACATCCCACGACTGCGAAGCCCGTAGCGGCAGCAAGGCCGTGGGCAAAGAGAAAAAGGGTGAAGCCCTGCATTGCAATCGGGGTGCCGGCAGCGAGGGCGAGGAAGGCGTAACCCATATGAGAAATGCTGGCGTAGGCGAGCATATAACGAAGGTCGCTCTGTTTGAGGGCCACATATCCTGCGTAAATAAGGTTTCCGATGGCAAGGGTGACGATCCATGGTTTCCAGAATTCGAATCCCTCAGGAAGCAGGGGGGCGGCGACTGCAACCAGACCGTAGAGACCGAATTTTTTGATCACCCCGGCATGCAACATCGAAGCCATGGAAGGTGCTTCCCCATAGCCCGAGGGCGCCCAGGTGTGGAAGGGGACAAGGGAGACGAGGATCCCGAATCCGAGGAGAAGAAGGGAAAAGATCCCCTGCTGCAAATCGGGATTGATGGGATTGGATGCAAGCTTGGCCTTCAAATCGACGAGATCAAAACTCTGGATCTGCGCACTCAGGTAAAGCGCAATGAATCCCACAAGGAGTATCAAGCTGCCCAGTCCCAGATAAAGTGTGATCTTCATGGCGGCATGGGAACGTCCCTGCCCCCCCCAGATGCCAATCAGAATGAAGGTGGGAATCAGTCCGAATTCATGAAAGATGTAGAGGAAGAAAAGATCAAGGGAGGCGAAGGCTCCGATCATCCCGCCCACGATGATCAGGCCCAGGGCGTAGAAGGCAGCAGCATGGCGGGTCACATTGGACACCGCGATGGCTGCCACTCCGACCAGGGCGGTCAGGAGGATCAGGATCGCACTCAGACGGTTGACACCCAGATGGTAGGAGATCCCGAGATCGGGAAACCACGGATAACGGATCTCCCAAGCATATCCCGAATCTGCAGGGGTGTGCTGTAACACAACAAAGGAAAGAATGAGAACCACCATCATGGGAAGAAGGGCCACCATGCGGGCAAGGCGGCCGTCACGCGGTGCTGCGAGCAGCAGCAGGATTGCAACCGAAATGGGAAGCCAGATGAGGGTACAGAGCATAAATCAGTAGATAATGGCCCAATAAATAAAGGTCACCAGTGCAAGCCCCAGGAAAAGGAGGTAGGTCTGGAGGTTGCCTGTCTGGAACAATCGAACTCCATTTCCCACAAAAAGCACTCCCAGGGAAAGAATGCCGCGGATCAGGACAAAATCCAGGATCCACTCGATAAAACGGAGGAACCCGGCTAATCCATCCTGCACATACCGGATGAAAAGGGCGTACACTTCGTCGAAATAAAATTTTGAAGCCAGGACCCGACGGAAAAACGAAGCGTGAGTGACCAGGGGATCCGCTTCGACCCTCCCATACAACAGCCAGGCAATCGCAAGGCCTGTGATAGGAACTCCAAAAAGAAGCAGGTCGAATCCAGCCGAGGGATGTTCCGGGATTCCTGCCATGGTCTGAAATATTTCATGCAGCCCCGGCCCATGCCACACGTAGCCGAGGCTCATCAAAGCAAGGACCACAAGGGGAACCCACATTACCCATCCATTTTCATGGGCATGCTCCACTGACTTGCTCCGGGCCTTTCCGAGAAACGCCACGAAAAAGAGCCTCCCCATGTAGAAGGCTGTCAGGAGCGCCGTGAACAGTCCGAGGGCGAACAGCCTGCGATCATGGGCAAAGGCGATGGCTAGGATCTCGTCTTTTGAAAACGCCCCTGCGGTAAACGGCAACCCGCAAAGTGCGGCGAGACCGATCAGAAAAGTCCAGAAGGTGACAGGTAGCCGGGATCGCAGACCTCCCATTCTCCAAATGTTCTGCTCGTGGTGGAGAGCGACGATGACGCTGCCGGCTGCGAGGAAGAGAAGCGCCTTGAAACAGGCGTGTGTGCTCAGATGCAGCATCGCCGTGTGAGGGGATGCGAGGCCCACGGCCATTACCATGTAACCGAGCTGGCTCAAGGTCGAATAGGCCAGGATCCTCTTGATGTCGTCCTGCGCAATGGCCCAGAGGGCGGCAAACAAAGCGGTGATTCCGCCAATCCATGAAATCACCACAAGGGCATCCGCGGAGAGTTTGAGGAGGAAGAAGATGCGGCAGAGCATGTATACGCCCGCTGCGACCATCGTGGCGGCATGGATCAGGGCTGAGACCGGAGTCGGGCCTTCCATGGCATCCGGCAGCCAGACATGGAGAGGGAACTGGGCGGACTTTCCCACGGCTCCGCAGAAAAGGAGGAGAGCGATGATGGTGAGGGTTTGTGCCGAAACCGAGTCGCCGATGATTCCCTGCAAGGCCTGGAAATCCACGGTGCCCCAGGTAGTCCAGACCATGATGATGCCGAGCAAAAATCCAAAGTCGCCGATTTTATTGACGAGAAACGCCTTCTTGCCCGCATCGGCGGCCTCGGCCCGCTGGTACCAGAAACCGATCAAAAGATAAGAGCTCAGGCCGACGAGTTCCCAGAACATGAACATCATCACAAGGTTGCCTGCGAGCACAATGCCCAGCATTGAGAACATGAAAAGGGAGAGATAGGCGAAAAATCGTCCCCTGGAGGGATCCTCCTTCATGTAACCCCACGAATAGACATGAATGAGGGCTCCCACACACGTGACGATGAGGATCATCAGGTGGGCGAGTGGATCCCAGGATGGGTTGATCGAGATCGAGAGACTGCCTGCCTGAAGCCATGAAATGGCGGCGGGGGACGTGTCCCCGGATTGTACGGCGATCCAGGCGAGGATGGCTCCCAGCAAGGCGGCACCCGTGGAGATCAGGGCAGCTAGGCAATGATGGCGACGCAGAAAAAGCGCGATGAGCGCGAAGCTCGCCAACGGCAGAAAAAGGATGGTCCAGATCAACATGGTCAAAGCTTGAGATTGGCAACATCGTTGACACGCACCGTCTGCTTCAGACGAAAGAGGGCAACAATGATGGCGAGTCCGACGGCGACCTCGGCGGCCGCAACGGCAATGGTGAAGAAAACAAAAACCTGTCCATCCAGTCCACCGTGGTATTTGGAAAAGGCGACAAGCAGGAGGTTCGATGCGTTGAGAATCATCTCCAGAGACATGTAGATCACCAGGGCGTTGCGCCGGAGGATCACTCCCACAAGGCCTGTGGTGAAGAGCATCGCGCTGACCAGAATGTATTCATTGAGCGTGGTCATGAGGACGGCTCCTTTTCCTTTTTGCTCAGAAGGATAACACCGATCATGGCCACGAGGAGGATCAGGCTGGCGACTTCAAAAGGGAGAAGATAGGTCGAAAAAAGCAACCTTCCAATCTCCTCCGTCGTGCCTTCGAGCAGGCTGGGAAACTGAATCTTTCCAAAGCTTCCCCGGCGCAACAGAATGGCGATCTCCGCCAGAAGGGCCGGACCGGCAAACAGCCCTCCGATGACGCCGAGGAGGTTGGGCCTCGACTGGCTCTCCTCGGTGACATTCAGCAGCATGATGACAAAAAGGAAGAGCACCATAACGGCACCCGCATAAACCAGGATCTGGATGGTGGCCAGGAAGTAGGCGTGCAGCAGCACATAGAGCCCAGCCATGAAAAAAAACACTACAATGAGGGAGATTGCCGAGTGGATCGGGTTGCGGCTGAAAATTACAAAACCGGCGGCCATCAGCATGGAGATGCTGAAAAGCAGAAAGAGAAGATGTTCGAGTTGCATGGCCGGATTTTCTGTCACTTGTTATTCCACTTCAATATGCCGTCCTGCATCACGCCGCCCAATTGAAGCAGTCGTTGCTTGTCATGGATCAGGTCCTGACGACTCGTTCCGGTGAAGGAATAGTCCCGTCGCAGGAAGATGGCTTGTTCGGGGCAGACTTCCTCGCAAAGTCCGCAATAGATGCAGCGGAGCATGTTGATTTCAAATGTCTGGGAAAACTTTTCAACCTTTGCCGTGGGGGCATCCGGCGGAATCTCACCTGGCTGGATGGTGATCGCCCGGGGTGGGCAGACGAATTCACAGAGCTGGCAGCCCACGCACTTTTCCCGGCCGTTCTGATCCTGGACAAGGGTTGGAGCTCCACGATAGCCCGGGGGGACCGTCCACCGCTCCTCGGGATATTGCATAGTCACCTTTTTCGCCTTCGAACCGAAGATGGTGTTCAGAAAATGACGGAACGTGACCACAAAGCCACCGATCAGGGCGGGAAGATAGAGCCGCTCCTTCCAGTTGAGTTCACGTCGATCGATGACAATGGGCATGGGGTTAAGCTCTTAAAAGGATCGGGTTTGCAAGGCAATCACCAATCCGGTGAGAAGAATGTTGCCCAAGGCCAGAGGAATGAACACCGTCCAACCGATGGTCATCAATTGATCATAGCGGAAACGGGGAAGCATCCACCGAATCCAGATGAAAAAGAGCATGAACGCACCCACCTTGACCGCAAAGGCGACCAGATGAGCGAGACCTGTCAGGATGGGACCGAGACTGGTGACATCCACAAACGGCACCTGCCATCCGCCGAAGAAAAGGGTCACCATCAGGGCCGACGAGGTGATCATGTTCGCGTACTCGGCGAGGAAGAAAAGGGCGAATTTCATGGAGCCGTATTCGGTGTGGTATCCCCCCACGAGCTCCTGTTCGCTTTCGGGCAGATCGAAGGGCAGCCGGTTAGTTTCTGCAAAAGCGGCAATGAGGAAAATGAGAAACGCCAGGGGCTGTTTGAAAACCAGCCAGACGTCCTTTTGATACTCCACGACATGCATCAGATTGAGTGAGCCGACAATCATGAAGATGCCTATGACACTCATCCCCATGGAGATCTCATAGGAGATCATCTGTGCCGAGGAGCGGATTCCACCGAGGAAAGGGTACTTGGAGTTCGAGGACCAGCCTGCAAGCACGATGCCGTAAATGCCGAGGGAGGCGATGGAGAAGATCCAGAGAACACCGACGTTCAGATTGGCGATCACCATGGGAATGCCTCCGATGTCGCTGCCGAAAGGGATCACCGCGAAGGTCAGCAGTGCGGGCACCATGGCGATGGCGGGTGCGAGAATATAGTAAAAGCGGTTTACATGGGCTGGAAGCACGTTTTCCTTGAAGAGGAACTTCATTCCATCCGCCATCGGCTGCAATAAACCAAAGGGACCCACCCGGTTAGGACCAACGCGGTCCTGAATGAAGGCCGCAATCCTACGTTCAGCGAGGACGGTGTAGGCTACCGTGCCAAGAAGAATGCCAATCACGGCGCCGATTTTGATCAGGTGGATAGCCCAGATGTTGGCGGAAAGAAAATCGACAAGGCTGGCGATCACGCGATCCTCCCGGCCAGATCCAGGCCATGATCTCCGATGCCGTTCCACGTCACCGATCGCAACGCCTCGGTCTGGGAGCACATTTCCTTAAACAGTCCTTCAAAGGTTCCAAATCCGGCGGCTTCCGGAAGCAGTTTTCGAAGGATGTCCCAATCCTGTCGTGCAAGTCCTCTGGGGGGGAAAGCCTGCTGAAAACGCTGCAGGCGTTTCTTTCCATTGATAAACGTGCCCCGTTTTTCAAGATGGGTGGCTCCGGGCAAAACGAAGTGAGCGAGAGCCGTGGTTCGACTGGGAAGGATGTCGATAACGACCAGGGCCTGAAGTTTTTCCAGTGTGGAGGCCGGGATGCCCGCCTTTACGGCACATTCACCGAGGACTAGGAGGGCGGTGATCTCTCCATTTTCGATGGCATCACGGATGGCCGGAATGTTCGAGCCAGGCGTGGCCGAAGTCACACCCATCAGCCGTGCGCCCTGGGTGTTGGGATTGCGGTCGGCACTTACAAGGATTGAGTCCGCTTCCCCGCAGCGTGGCACGATGTCGGTGAACGAGGCTTGATAGGCCGTGGCAAGCCGGTGGACGAGATGGAGTTCCTCGGTTGAAGACCGACCGGAGCCAAGTATGGCAAGGCGACGGTGGTTCGCTGTCAGAAGCTGCCGGCATTCGGCCAGGGCGGCCTCCCATTCGATGCCCACATGAACCGCATCCTTTGGATTGCGAGAGGGAGAGGCGAGGGTTCGTTGAAGGGGCGTCTGGAGGCGTCGCTCATCGTTGACCCATTTGTAGTTGAGGCGTCCCTGGTCGCACATCCAGTCGGAATTGACGGAGTCGTTTCGGCGTGGGGTATAACGATAAACCCTGCCTTCGCGCGAACCGGCCGTAATATTGCATCCCGTGGAACAGGAGGTACAGACGCTCTCGGTTTCCTTGAGAAACCAGACTCGCATCTTGAATCGGAAATCGGTCGAAGTGAGAGCACCCACCGGACAGAGATCCACCGTGTTTAGAGAGTAGTTGTGGTCCAGTTCGTGCCCGGGGAAGCACCCTAGGGTCGTGTGGCTGCCTCGCTCAAAAAATCCGAGTACATCCTCCTTGGCGATTTCCCGGGAAAATCGGATGCAGCGGGAGCACATGATGCAACGTTCATCGTCGAGGGTGACCCGGGGCCCCAGTTGCGTGCGCTTGGGTTTGTGTTCTTTCTCCTCCACGAACCGGGATGCACCCGAACCGTATTCCACCGAATATTCCTGGAGGTGACATTCCCCTGCCTGATCGCAAATGGGGCAGTCGAGGGGATGGTTGATCAGCAGGAACTCCATCACGCCCTTGCGACAATCCTGGACCATGGGGGAATCGGTTTTGATCGCCATGCCCTCCGACACGGTGGTGGCGCAGCCAATCTGGGGACGGGGAATCCAGGCGATTTCAGGGCTTCCATCGGCCTTCAGCACGGGCTTTTTGTCGGGTCCCATTTTGGGAGTGCCCATTTCAACAAGGCACATGCGGCAATTGCCTGCGACGGAAAGCTTCTCGTGATAACAGTAGTGGGGAACATGGACGCCGACTTTTTCGGCAGCCTGAATCACATTGGTTCCTTTTGGAACCTCGACGCATTTGCCGTCAATCGTAAGACGGACCATCGGAATCGGTTTGGGGGCTTCAAGGGATGGGTCAGGCATGGGAACGCGTCCAATTCTTGCGAATCTATCAAGGGAGGGGGATGTTTCAATCTCTTTGTGAAAAATTTCACAAGCAAGTTACTTGCACGAGGGTCCGATTCAGCGATATTTTTTTCCAACACGGCTATAGCCTTTTGGTCGTAACTGGTGCATACTGGTTCAAGATGAAGGGTAAAATTCGACAAAGGGTTCGTCGGCATTCGACCTGGATGTTTTCGATCCCCGAATTTGAGTTGGGAATCCTTCCGATCATCAAATGGTGGGAAAAGCGACGGTTGACGTACAATCTGGTGATCGGTCTGGGGGGGGCAGTGACGTTCCTTGTGATCCAGTTGCTGGTGCAATTTGCGGAGGGTGTGAAGGATTTTGACTGGAATCCGCTGATTTTTCCGGAGGTCGATCATTTGATCATTTTTGCCGTGGTGGCGAATCTGCTCTTCACGTTCTGCTGGGTGGTCGAATCGTGTTTCATGTTTGTCTCCAAAAAGAAGATCCGCGCCTTGGGGGGGGTCAAAGTGCTCAAGTGGGGATTGATCGCTTCGCTTGCCCTGATCATCGCACCCGCGTGGGCCCTCTTCAGTGTCTGGGTGGCGCATTCGTGGGGGGGCGATACCCCTCAACTTCTGGCGCCTCCCTTGCAAAAGCATCATCAGCAGGCACTGGCGCCCCGCCAAGCTGCGGTTCCTCCCGTTGCCGCTCCATCGAAGGTGGAGAAGTAAGTTAGCCCACTTAGAGAAGAAGGGATGTGGAGGTTGGCATGGATACATCAGATGAAATTCAAAAGGCAACGGAGTTAAGAGCTCGATTGACGGCTCTTTACAAGCGCGACCAGTTTGAAATCCACGACAAAGTGCTTGTGTTTCACGACAAGCTGAAGAAAAAATATTCCGACTACCTGCAATGTCGCCTCTACCACCTGATTTCCGGAAGTACCATGAAGACGCCTTACGTGCGCTTCGACTACCCTGGCGAGGATTCGATCGAGCAGTTTATCCTTCGCGAATACGACCTTGTTTTTGGTCCGGATCGGGCATCCTCATCCTGATCGGTCTGATGGCCTGGGTTCTGGGAAATCCCGTTCGCGCCGATTTTCCGAAAGTAACCCTTCGCCAGGCGCTTGTGGTGTCGAGGATCTTTCTCGAGACCGAGAAGCAGGAGATGGACGGCTACTTTTTCTGTCGTGGTGTGTTGAATCGCACGTGGAAGAGCGAAGGAAACCCTGATTATCCTGTTCAACCCTTCTGGACACTCACCTGGTGGAACCCGGTTGAGGAGGAGTACGTCTGTCTGATTGTTCCTGCAGGTGGCAAGATTGAGAAAATCAAGGCTCCAACCAGGGAGTCTCTCCCCTTCCGTGAAAAGCCCAAGATTTCAGAGGGCGAGGCGATGGATGCGGTGGAGCGGTACATGGAGGACCATTCGCTTGCCGTGGATGGATTTGAGATTTCGATTGTGGATCTCATTCCCCCCAATCGGGATCATCCGCTCTACTGGCGGATACAGTTGCGAAATCCAGGGGAAATCACTCCCGTGGAGTTGCGCGTGACCATGGACGGAGCTGTTACCCGGTTTTAGCGGAGCTGGCTTTTCCCAAAAGTGATGCCGTCAATAAGCTTCCCGCTGCAGCACCAGCTGGTATATCTCCTCGGAGCTTTTGGCTGCCTCGGCTTTTTCGCGAAAATCGCGATCATTGAGAAACCGGGAGATGCTGGCGAGGGTTTTGAGGTGTTGCTGATATTGCCCGACCGGGACGAGAAAGAGGACGACGAGTTTTACAGGCTGGTTGTCGAGAGCGTCGAAATTAATGCCGCTGCTGGAGCGGGCAAGGACGGCTGTGACCTGGGTGATCGCGTCCGTAGAGGCGTGCGGGATCGCGATTCCGAACCCGATACCCGTACTCATGGTCTTTTCGCGGTTTTTCACAGCCTGAATGACGGTGTCCTTTTGTATCGCAGGGATCCGCTTCTGATCCACAAGGTGATTGACCAACAGGTCGATGGCTGTCCAACGATCCGACGCAGTGAGGTCCAGTATGATTTGGTTCGGATTGATGATTTCGGAAAATTTCATACTCGTTCAAGGACAGGCCCCTACAGTCGTACGGAGGTGATGGGCCTAAGACAAGTCCTTTTTTATTTCTTCGCCTTTCCGGAGGTCAGGAAATGCCCTGCCTGGCTCATAAGATCCCACACCCCCGTATAGGAAACCCCAAGATCCTTCAGGAGAGACATGAATTTGCGTCTAAACCCGGAAGGGGTGGGTAGAACCCACAACAGAAAAAGGACGATGGCGAGATTCACCAGCAGAATCAGGACAAATGAAAAAACATATCCCTGAGAGGAAAAATCGGTTTGACGGGTGACCATCATTCGTCCGGTCATGTTCAGGTGATAGCCGAGGCAGAACCCGATGGAGATCCAGGTGAGGGCGAGTGTGATCGGAGAGGAGTGGATCCACTGGATCACCATGGCGAGCGTTCCAAAGATGATGGCATAAAAGGGAAACATGTAGGGCGCGAGCGTGATCAAAAAATTGGAGCGGTTTGAGATCACGTAACCATGCGTCTTTTTCACAGATACTCGTTTGACCTTTCCACCGCAGAGTTTGATGAACAGGACATGGGTCCATTCGTGTGCAAAAACATAGATCCGGGTGGGAAGGCGGAAAAAAATTGAAAAAATTCCCCAGAGGATGGCTCCTCCGAGGCAATAACTGAGGGGGTTTTCAAAAAAAATCGTCCGCTCATTGAGTCCCACTGCATGCTTCCAGATGGCGATGGAGAAAACGGGGAGGGTGGGAAGAAGGACGATGGCTATGAAAAATTTAATTGCTTTGATCAAAAAAATCCGCACAATGGTGTGTTCCTAGGAGTAGATTTCACGGGAGGCGAAAAGCGCCTCAAGTGTTTCTGCCCGTAATCCATTGGATTCTTTAATTCACCCACTTGTATGCCGAAAGCAAAATCCGCAGAAAAACAGGCTCGTGCCAGCGAACGCAGACGTATTCGCAACCAGGCCGTGAAAAATAAAATCCGCTCTGGTCTGAAGCTCTTCCAGCAGCTGTCCAAGTCCGACTCGACGAAGGCCCGCGAACAGGCGCGCCAGATCATGTCCTGGATGGACCGCGCGGTGAAGAACCGGGTGATTCACTTCAACGTCGCGCGTCGGCAGAAATCGCGTTTGATGATCAAGCTTAACGCGCTCGCGAAGTAAGGTTTTCCATGAATAATCAATTTTTGCAGGAAGCGCTCAAGAATGTGAAAAACCCCAACATTCTTGTGAACATGGTCTCACAGCGGGTGCGGCAGCTTGGCCAGGGGCACAAAGCCCTGGTGGCTGCGGATGCACGGATGTCCTTCATGGATGTCGCCCTCAAGGAGATTGCCGAGGGAAAGCTCGATTTCGAATTGCCGCCTGACGAGGTTCTTGCAATTGCAAGCGGCCGGTCGAAGAAAAAGAAGTGAGCGCGGAGGGCAGTAGTAATAAGTAGCAAGTCACAAGGTCGGACGGCGGGTTGTTTTTTTACCTTTCCGTTTCATTTCACTTTTCATTCTATTAAGAATGAAAAGTGCTTGAGCGGGCTCTTCCGCCCTGCGCTGTAGATTTGTTCCCCATGACTGAGATTCTGACTTGCTACTTGTGGCTTGCTCCTTGTTACTTTCTTCCATTCCTTCCATGGATACTGCGGAAATCGTCAATCGCAAAGCCCGTCATGATTTCAACGTCATTGAGACGTATGAAGCCGGAATTGTGCTGACGGGAACGGAGGTAAAATCGATCCGCCTTGGTAAGGCGAGCCTGGTGGGTGCTTTTGCGAAGGTGGACAAGGATGAAGTCTGGCTGATCGGATCCCATATCGACGAATACGCCCAGGGAAACCGTTACAACCACGACCCCAAACGCTTCCGCAAACTCCTTCTCAAGCGTAGCGAAATTGAGCGGTTGGCATCCCTTTCGGCGGTCAAGGGGCGGGCCCTGGTTCCTCTCAAAATCTATTTCAGTGACCGAGGATTCGCCAAAGTTCTTCTTGGCGTGGGTGAGGGAAAGACCCACGGGGATCGCCGTGAAGACATCAAGAAGCGTGACACGGAACGTGAAATGCGTCAGGCTATGAAGCGACGTCGGTAAAGTGCCGCCGGTTTTGTACAGAGACTTCCCCAGCGTATGAAAAAAACCATCCTTCTGGTGGATGATGAACCCTCCATCACCGAATCGTTGAAACGGGCCCTTCGTCGTGAGCCTTACGAATTTTTAACCGCTCAGTCCGCCGAACAGGCGCTTGAAGTCCTCAAAGAGCGTCCGGTGGACGCCGTCATCGCTGATGAGCACATGCCCGGCATGACGGGGAGTCAATTGATCTCCCTCGTTCGGAAAAAATACCCGGACACGCTTCGAATCATTCTCACGGGGCATCCCGAGCTCGATTCCTGCATCCGAGCGATCAATCAGGGTGAGGTTTATCGCTTTTTCACCAAGCCCTTCCACGAGGTGGATCTTGCCATCACCCTACGACAGGCACTTCAGCAAAAGGACTTGATCATTGAAGTGCGAAATCTGCTTGAGGCGGCACGAAGTCAGCTGGGAGCGCTTGAGCAGCTTGAACGCGATCATCCCGGGATCACGCAGGTCAAGCTGGACGCCCGGGGCGCCGTGGTGATCGACCCTGTCCAGGGGGATCTCGAATCGCTTGTGGCGGAGATGCGCAAGGAAGTGCAGCGCTATAAACGCTATTTTCCAAAACGCGAGGACTCGTAACCTCTACTTTTTGCGATAGACAAAGATGCTGTCGATGATGGGGTCGGTTTCCTGAAAGTTTTGAATCCGGGAGAGATGTTTTTCCTGAATCGTGGTTTCCTTTGGAAGAAGCAGGACTTTGTGCACCGTTTCGAGATCGCGTGACAGAACCATTCCGATCCGAAGATCCTTGAGGCGGACTTCAATTTCAGCGTTTTCCAGGTCTTCGGCGATTTGCGGCTCGATGCATTGGATCAGGGCTGCGACGATATCCGGATCAAACTCCACGGGACAGCGTTGGCGCACCGCCTGACAGGCTTTTTCCGGAGTGGCATTCTGGTAGGCCGTACGGGAATTCAAAGCCTTGTCGAAAGCGTTGGCGACGGCGATGACACGTGAACCCAGGGGGATATCATGTCCCTTCAGACCATCCGGGAATCCATTTCCTTCAAACCGTTCATGATGATGGCGGACCAGTCGGGGAACGGTGTTCAGGTGCTGAACCATTCGCAACACCGTTTCACCCTGGGTGGGGTGTCGTTTGAGGGTTTCCTGTTCGATGGCGCTTAAATGCATCTCCGGTTTGCTGAGGATTTCCGGTGCGATCCCAACCTTTCCGATGTCGTGGAGGGCAGCGGCGACCTCGAGTTCGAAAAGCCCCTTTGCATCAATTCCTAATTGTTCCCCGATCTTTCTCGAGAGATGGGCGACACGTTTGGAATGGTTTCCGATCAGGCTGCTGTGCATCTCGGCAAGGCCGGAAAGGGCCTGAACCGTTTCCAGAAAGCTTTTCTGAAGCTCTTCATTGAGCGTGGCAATTTTTTGGGTGCGCTCGATGACCTTGTTTTCAAGGTTCTGGTTCAACTCCTTGAGCTCAGCATTCTGAGCCTGGGTTAGAGCCTGGAGTTCCCGATTTTCCAGGACGAGGCGATATTGAGCCACCGCCTGGTGAATCACCGACCTCAGCTCCTCGTCATTCCACGGCTTGGTGAGAAATCGAAAGACTGCCCCGCGATTAATGGCTTCGATGGCCGCCTGGATATCGGCATATCCCGTCAAAATGACCCGGATCGTATCGGGGGAAAGGGATCGCACCTGTTCCAGGAGTCGGGATCCCTCCATTTCCGGCATGCGCTGATCAGAGAGGATGACGGCATATCTCGTTTCCCCAACCTTGCGGAGCGCCTCCTCCGGGGATGTGGTGGTTTCGATTTCGAAACCCTCTTTTCTCAAAAGCCGTTCACACGAGGAAAGAACGTTTGCCTCGTCGTCGACAATGAGGATTTTGTCTTTGCTCATGGGGAGGGGGATCCGTTGGCCGGGAGTTTGGATTGCAGCCAGACTTGAAGGGAGTGAATGTTGAGTTGAGAGTCGGCGAGTGGGGCCTCCGATGCCTCTCTCCACGCATCAAAGTTCAGGACCAGTACCCCTCGTTGTTCAAAGGTTGCCCGTTTTTCCGGAGAAAGCGACCCGTCGGCGATCACCGCCACGAAATGGGTTTCTGCGCCGGTGATTTCATCGGGAATCATGGGGGCGTGTCCCAGCGAGAGAAGGGTCATCTGTACAATTTCACGATCGACCGGATCCGCGAGAAATACAGCGGTGTCCCGGATGCTTGGAGGAAGGGGATGGGTGGGCGATGGGGCAAGTTCAAAAAAGACCTCTGCTTTTTCCACTTCCCGGGGAAGGCTGAGGAGAACTCGGCGGGACATCGGGATGGAAACCCCCTCCCGTTGCAGAATGGTGAGGAAATCCTTCTCCACATGCGACTCACCATCGCTTCCAATCTGGGCGATGCGCGCAAGTTGATCCGAGACCCGGGCAAGTGAGATTCGATGATCATCCTCGGAAGAACCCGCGATGGCAGACCTGGGAAGATGATGGCTTGCGAGGACCTTGGTAATGGAGGTGGGAATTTTCCAATGCCGGCAGAGTTCGGATCCAGCCGTTCCGTGATGCAATCCAAATACACTTTCTTCGATCTCATGCAGACATTGTTCCCCGGAGGCGGCTTTTTCTAGGATGTCCTTATACAAATCCGGATAAAATTCCATAAAAAGGACTTTTCCGAGGTCGTGCATCAATCCGCAGACAAAGGCCAGCTCCGGATCGGCATGAGTCAAACTGGCAAGTTCTCGCATGGCACTGCCAACGGCGAGTGAGTGCTTCCAAAGTTGAGTCCGCCAGGTCTTGATTTTTTCCTCTGTTCGTGACCCGAAACCGAACACCGTCACGCCCAGAGCCAGGCTGCGGACACCCTGCTGGCCGATGATGACGATGGCCTGGGGAACGGTGCTGACCTTTTGTGAGAGCCCGTAGAAGGCGGAGTTTGCGATGCGAAGGATTTTGCCTGTCAAAACTTCATCGGAAGCAATGATCTGGGCGAGTTCGTTGCTGTCGGATTCAAGATTTTGTGTGAGCGTACTGATGCGCTGAACCGCCTGGGGCAGGGGCGGAATGGACTGCACCTTTCTGAAGATTTCGTCGATGGAAAGAGATTGGCTCATTTTTCAAGAGTAAGGATGCAACCTGTAACCTTAGGTCCTTCTTCAAGAGGGGTGAGATGAAAACGAATCGGCCGTCCCTTGGGATGAATCACCACGGGATTTCCAGCTTTACCCGAAAAACATTCGGAGACCGCCTTCAGGAGTTCGGGGGGAAAGATCTCCTTCATTTCACACCCCATGGTCCATGTGGCGAGTTCGGGGAATTCCCGGGGAACCGCTCCGTTTACAAATGCAACGGTTCCCTCTTCACCCACCCCGATCATCGGGGTTGGAAGGGCGTCGAGGATTCGCTGGGAGAGACGAAGGGTGTGGGTTCGTTCCTCGATGGTGGTTTCCAGATTGGTGTTGGTTAAACCCAGTTCCTTGTTCCGGAATTCAAGTTGTTTCATCATGTCCTTGTTTTGCCGGACTAGGTCGTAATGTGCCAGGCATTGGCGGATATGGATTTTCAACTCCTCGTCATTCCACGGTTTTGTAAGAAAGCGGTAGATTTCCCCTTTGTTGATGGAGTCGAGAATGACGGTCACATCAGCATATCCCGAGAGCACCACGCGGACGGTGTCGGGATAGAGTTCCTTGACCTTTTGCAGGAACTCGGTGCCGCTCATGGAAGGCATGCGCTGGTCAGAGATGACCAGTTGGGCGGTTTCTTTTTCAAGAATGGCGAGCCCCTCGGCCCCGCTCGAGGCCGTCAAGAGACGGTAGCTCTCTTTGCGAAGAAGCCGTTTAAGGGACGCAAGGATGTTTTCTTCGTCATCGACACATAAAATGGTGGTGCTCATTTGGGGACTCCTTGAATGGGAAGACGGATGGTAAACGTTGTTCCTTTTCCCACTTCGGATTCAACGTCGATGGTTCCTTTATGTTTTTGGATGATGCCGTAGGATATGGAAAGTCCAAGCCCCGTGCCCTGGCCGACGGCTTTGGTGGTGAAAAACGGCTCAAAAATGCGTTGAAGGTTTTCCTTCGCGATACCTTTCCCTGTGTCAGAAATTCGAATAACGACATGGGGTGGTGCGAAATTGGTTTCAATGGTGACGTCTCCTTTTTCCGGGATCGCATGAGCTGCGTTCACCAGAAGGTTGATCAACACCTGGTTGAGTTGCCCGGGGTAGCAACGAATCATGGGGAGGACGCCGAGATTTTTGTGAACCTGGCATTTGTATTTCAATTCGTTCCAGATGATTTTCAATGTCGCCTCGACGCAATCGTTCACATTCGCTTCCTTCACCTCGGATTCGTCAAGTCGGGCAAAACTCTTCAAGCCTTGAACAATTTCCTTAACCCGGTCCGCGCCATGAATGGATTCGGAGAGAAGTTGATCGACGTCCTTAAGGATGTAGGCAAGGTCCTCCGTAGCTCGCAGGGAATCAATTTCCTGAAGAAGTTTTTCCTGTTCCGGGGATTTTGCGGTGAGGGTGGCGGCGAGGGACTCATATTGGGTGAGGAGCTTTTTAAAAGTGTCCACGTATTCCTTCATCGTTCGCATATTGCTCATGATGAATCCCATGGGGTTGTTGATTTCATGAGCAACCCCGGCTGCAAGCTGGCCTAGGGATGCCATTTTCTCTGTTTGAACAAGTTGGGTTTGAGTCTGTTTGAGATCCTTGTGGGCCTTTTCAAGTTGTTGAAAACTTTCCCTGATTTCGGACTCCGATTGTTCCCGTTCGAGGGAGGTTCCAAGCTGGATTACTGCGGTTTCAACCACCCGGAGAAGGCGTTCGTCCCTTTTTTTGGTCTCCAAAGTGAAAAATTCGGCAACTGCAAAGGTTGTGTGGTAGACGCGGATCGGAACCGCAAACGCGGAATAAAGGGGAAGATGATCTACCAATTTTGCTCTTGGAAAATTGGGAGCCGTGTGAATGTTTTCGACCCAGACAGGCTTCTCCTCGGCAAAGGTTTGTCCCGGAAGGCCCTCGCCTTTTCCAAAACGGCATTGTTCGGTGACCTCCTTGAATTTTCCAATGTCGACGTCGGGATCGATGTGCCAGATTCCAAGTGAGATCAGTTCTCGATAGTCTCCCTTGGCGAAACCGAACACATGAGCGACCGGCCAGTGGCAAAATGCACACACCGCGTCGATGAACAATTTCATCGTCTGATTGAAATCATCCGCGTCTCGGGCAGCGAGAGCGATGGAGTTCAGAAAATCCAGCTCCACTGTCCGGCGCTCAATGGCCAGGTATTGTTGTTGAAGGTCCTGGCTTGCGATGAAGAGTTCCCGGGATTTTGATTCCAAAATGGCTTCGGCGCGTTCACGTGCCTTGCGCTCACGGATGAGCGCTTTTTCAAAGTCCTGGGCACTGTTTTGTGGAAAGGGAGGTTCCATTATGAAAAAGTGAGTTCAAGTCTGCAATGGTCATCCCCTCGATGCAGACATAAGGGGTGATTCAGGTCGATTTTGACATGGAAGTGCTTTGCTGTGCCTCGAATGAGACCTTCTGCAAGAGGGCAGAGTTTTCTTGGTGACCGGTAGAGCATGACAAGTCGATTGGGTGCGGGATCCTCGTAGGAAAAGGTGGGAAGTTGTGCGTCAGGATGTAGCTTTTTTACTTCAATGTGGATGATTCCATGAACGCTTTGAAGGAATGACTTGGCATCCCGATTTTGAAAATATTCAGGGGAAAGACGGGCAAATTCACCGAACAGAAACTCACCAAAGGTTGTCACAAGGGCCGGAATCGGGATTCCCGTGGTCTTTGAGAGTGAGCCCACGAGGGAAAAGATTTCCTCATCCGGATAATTTTCCGCTGCCGTGTAGATCCCTTCCGAGGCGGGTTTGCTGTCTTCAAGAACCATCTCCCAAGCGTGAAAACCAAATTTTTCTTCCACCAGCTTGTTCAATGAGGCGAATACAATTCCTTTCATAAAAATCCCGATGTTAAATTCCTGTGCAGGGCAGTTTGATGGTGAATGTGGTCCCTTTGCCGACGGCGCTCTGCACTTCGATCGTGCCCCTGTGCTTTTGAATGATTCCATAGGAGACAGAGAGCCCAAGACCGGTTCCCACCCCAATGGGCTTTGTGGTGAAAAATGGGGTAAATATTTTTGAGAGGTTTTCCGGAGAGATTCCACTCCCAGTGTCTGAAATTCGGACGACGATGTGTTCGCCTTCGGTGAGGGTTTCAATGGTGATGTCCCCCCGTTCGGGAATGGCGTGGGCAGCATTGACAAAAAGATTCATGAAAACCTGGTTCAACTGCCCGGGATGGCATCGCAGGGGGGGGATATCGCCCAGTTTTTTATGAACCTGGCATTTGTATTTCAACTCGTTCCAGACCATTTTCAACGTAGCCTCGATTCCTTCGTTGATATTCCCTTCCTTGATTTCGGACTCATCCAGCCGGGCGAAACTTTTCAATCCCTGAACGATGCCTTTTACCCGTTCCGTCCCCTCGAGTGATTCTGACAGAAGGTGATCAACATCGTTCATGATGTAGGGGAGATCCTCCTTTTCACTCAGAGTCTGGATTTCAGCAAGGACGGCCGCTTGTTTGTCTGCATCCCGTGACACCACGGCGGATTCGAGGGCGGATTGTTTGGTGACAAAAGTTTTAAAAACACTCACGTAATCGGCAAGCGTTCTCAGGTTGCTCATGATGAAGCCCACGGGATTATTGATTTCGTGCGCCACCCCTGCGGCAAGTTGTCCGAGGGATGCCATTTTTTCTGATTGAACGAGCTGAGACTGGTTTTCTTGAAGCCTTTTGTTGAGCGCCTCCATTGCCTCCTTGCTTTTTTGAAGCATGGCTAGCTGTTCTGTGCGTTCTGTCACCCGCTCCTTAAGTTCCAGGTTCAGATTGCGGGTGGTGGCAAGCATCCAGACGATGAAAAAAGCGAGAATGCTGATCGCGAGTCCTGCCGTGAGAACAATGGTGGGTTTCTGATAATCAATGGATTCATCGAAAATGGGAAGGGATTGAAAACGAAGGGTCCATGGGGTGCCATTGATCTGGATGGAAATGAGCTTGGTGAATGCCGTTGTCCCTGGCTTGCTGTGCCGGTCCGGATGGCTGTCATATAGAAGGGCGGATTCGGTAAGTTCTTTGCCGTCGTAGATATCAAATTCGATGTTGATGGATTCGTGACGGAGGATTCCCTGCATCAAATCCTTCATTCGAAAAGGACTGTAAACGTACCCTTCAAGACTGGTCTGATATTCCTCGATCGTCCTGGGATTGACGGCGTGTTTGTAGACTGGAAGATAAAGGAGACAACCTGCCTGGACATCTCTGCCATCCTCCTGCACGAGTTTGACTTTGCCTGAGAGGGATGCTTTTCCAGTGTCACGTGCACGAACCATGGCGGCATGTCGTGTGGATTCGGTGAACATATCAAAGCCGAATGCTCTTAAGTTTCGTTTGATGAAGGGCTCCAGGAAAATGATGGAGGTGTAAATCTCTCTCTCCCCTTCAGGCCAGATTTTGAATTCGGGAAATCCCTCGGAACGGATATTCCGAATCAGTTTATCGTGTTCGGATTTTGGAATGACTTTGGCAAAACCAATCCCCTGGATCCCCGGATAGTTTTCCTCCATTTCAAGGCTTCCTACGTAGGCTTTCCAATCATTCCTATCCACAGTAGCGGATGCTGCAAATAGGCCACGTGCACCCCGGAGCACGTGTTCGTATGCCAGCATGCGCTGTTGGATGGCGATCGTGAGGGTGTCCGCTCGAAATTCAAAGCTAAGCCGTGCGCTGTCCGTGACATTGTGCTCCATTAAATGCCATGAGCTGAAAGTCATGGTTGCCGAGACCGCGAAGGCGATGCCGGCCATCAGGAGGTTGTATCCTTTCCGCGTGCTCATCGTTAAAAGTTGTAGGAGGTGTAGAGGGAGGTTCGGAGTGAGTCGGTGAAGAGATGATCTGCCTGGTAATTTCCAAATCTCCATCCCACGGTCCAGTGGGAATCGACCGGAAGGACTTGATATTCAAGTCCTGCATCCAGTTCGCTTCCGTAGTGAATCCCTCCATGATCCGCCCAATATTCGTAATAGATGGCATTGAATGTGAGCCCTTTAACCAACGGAAAGGGGCCTGACATCATGCAAAAGAGAAGCTGGAGCCCATCGTTTGATCCGATGCTTGGAGTTTGGTTGAATTTTTCTACCCATCCATTGAAGGGATGGGCCAATGGGGTTTGAAACTTGTTGGTCGGACTTTTTCCCTCCAGGAGGGTGTACCCAAATTTGAGGTTGTTGTTTTTGTAGGACACGCCCACTTCGTCCAGAATGTAGTTTGCATTGACCCTATTCGGATTATTGGCGTTTGAGCTCTGATTGGCGAATTCAGTGGTAAAGAGAAGACTCCAGTCCTCGTTCAGTTTATATGGTCCTTCGAGTCGCAGACCGAAACTCTTTGTGGAATTCACCGGAACGTCATCGTAGGCGAGAATCACTCCGTACGCGGTTACCGATGCGATGTTCGGAAACTTGAATGTCGCATTCAGAAGGTGGGAGTCCATCCCAAGTTCCCCGTCAGTGGCATCCGATCCGACAACTCGATGAACTTTTTCGAGAAAAGCGTAAAGAAGTGAAAGGTTTTCCATGGGGACGCTTGCCACCGAGGCTGCGTCAAATGACTGGTGATTCTGGCGCCAGGGGGAAGAGCTGATGAAGCGCCCGTTGTTGATGAAAAACTCCTGACGACCAACTTTGAAAGTCATGGAGCCCGAGTCGATGCAGTATTGGATATATCCCTGATTCAACTCGAGGGTTTTGGGATCGAGGAGGATGGGAAGAGTGGACCTGTTTTGGCTCGGCACCGTCGGGATCCGATAGCGGTCTGTTCCAAGCTGGAAGACGGCTTCTCCCTCTGCAAAAAGACTCAGTCCTTCGAAAGATTGGGTCGTGTAACTTGGTGCCAGTCGCAGGGTGGATGCTTCCGCGCTATCGGTAATGGGGGTTCCGACAGCGCTTTTCTGATCGTAGCGTTCAAATCGGTAACGGGCAGCCAAGGCCCATTTTCCATGAATCAACGCGTTCAATGCGTCAGAAGACTGTGCTCCTTTCGAAGAGAGATTAGGCCCGGGCGGGAGTGGGGAATTTCCCGCAACCAAGTAGCTTGGCTTGGCTGAAAGGAAAATTAGTGCCCATGTGCCCCCAGCCATGAGGCGCTTTGAAAATTCGGAGAATCCCCTCCGGTTACGGAAAGCAATGTGCCTTGAGATCATGTGCAATTCATCCCTTTGAAGTACGCCCTAAAACAGCTCTACCTTTACGATATCGGCGAAATGCGCCTATTTTGTAGTGTTGTAAATCATTGATAATCAAATGCTTAAAAGATTATTGACAAGCCCAACAATTGAAAGCTGGCCGCTTTTGTAATTCTGAACGGCCTCATGGGGGGAATTCCAAATTATTTAGCGTTCAAAAAAGCATGAAAAACTGGCCGCAAACTTTAAAAATTTTTTATTCGAACAGAAATTTTTAGTAAAAATCGTATCCCTGTAATGGGGTGTTTTCAGAGGTAAAACGGGATTTTTTTGTTAGCTAAAAAAAAACTGATAAAAAAAATCGAAAAGGGATTGACGCGGCATCGAATTCTCACTAGTGTGTTGGTCCCTTAATTTGAAAAGCAATTCACGTCAGTGGTGCTTTTCTGGGCGTCTCGCAGCGAGTTTTGAAAAAAACAAGCGGGGATGAATGTTCTCTGAAAACGAAATCTGATCCTGAGAAATCAGGAAAAGAGACGCAAAGATTGGATTGTGCGATACGTCAATGAGTTGAGTATCCTCGTTTCTTTGTGCGCAAGTGCAAAGCATGAGGACACTCCCAAATATCACGACAACCCGCTTCGTGCGGTTTGATCGTGGACAGTAATACAAACTACTCAAAAATTTGGTCGTTCACTTCGGTGAGCGCCATCAAGTTTTTACGGAGAGTTTGATTCTGGCTCAGAACGAACGCTGGCGGCGTGGATAAGACATGCAAGTCGAACGCGAACTTTTTTATTAGCAATAGTAGAAAAGTTTGAGTGGCGAAAGGGTGCGTAACACGTGGGTAATCTATCATCTTGTGGGGGATAACTCCGCGAAAGCGGAGCTAATACCGCATGTGGTTTGAGGTCGTTGGATCTTAAACCAAAGCTGGGGACCGCAAGGCCTGGCGCAGGATGAGAAGCCCGCGGCCTATCAGCTAGTTGGTGAGGTAACGGCTCACCA
>CAYYYL010000033.1:0-30802 GCA_964475835.1 uncultured Verrucomicrobiota bacterium
TCCAACCCAGGCCTTCTCACTAATTTTTTGGTCCAGTTTTCGGGGGGCAGCTCACGGGTGTTCCGCTCATTTGAGCTTTAATAATCCGGATTAATGAGGGGACGCCCTACTCCTAACGAATGGTTAGGGGATTTTGATGCACGAAAAAATGAACTTTTACGCAAGGAACTTGCCATGGATATCCTAACGGCTCAGCAACGCTTCGCTGCCGCTGTCCGAGACTACACGCCGAAAATGTCGCCAAAGTTTCAGCAATTAATGCCTTTTATGGAAGGCATTCGGGATCTGCGATGTAAACACGCGTCCTATAAGACCATCGCGGAAATTCTATGCAACGCGAACGTTTCCGTTTCACATGATATGGTAGCCCGATTCTGCAAGAAAATATTGGGACTGACGCGTAAAAAAAGAAAATCAGACAGATCGAAAAGAAGGTCTTTGACGCAATTTTCAAAAGCGCCTCGACGCCCAAAAGTCTTAAGAAATGACGCTGGGTCAGGGCCACGTGTGGCAAATCCTGAAAACATCTAAAAGATGAAAAAAAGACTCAACCTCATCTTGAATGGAAAAGGAGGCGTCGGGAAAAGTTTTTTTGCCATAAACCTTGTTCAATATCTTAAAGACCATCAAATCGAACACGCCGCGTTCGATACGGACAATGAAAACTCAACCCTGAAGCGTTTCCACCCCGAAGCACGCTTCATCAATATCGATAAACCTCGTGAAATGGACGATCTTTTTACTGCCATGGCCGAGTCCCGAATCGGGGTGGCCGATTGTCGCGCAGCTTCGACGGATGTCTTTTTAAAATATTTTTCTGAACTGAAGGTTTTGGATGTGCTTCAGGATTTGGATGTTCGATTAACGGTGATCTCTCCCGTGAATCATGACCTCGATAGTGTCGAACAAATCAGAAACATTTCTGAATATTTCGAAGAGCATTCCCAGTACCTTATTGTGAAAAATCACGCTTTGACGGATCAGTTCAATATTTATGATTCAAGCAAGACCCGCCTCAGATTGATCAGTGAGCTTGGAGCGAAGGAAATATCGGTATCGAGTCTTCAAGACTGGCTGGTGGGACTTCTTCATCAAAACAGTGTTCCAATCACCAAAGCCATTCAGAACCCGAAATTTTCGTTGATGGACCGCCAGAGGCTCAAAAGCTGGCAACGCCGGTTTTATGAGCAAATTGAGTCTGCTCGGGATGTGCTTCTGCCTTCATGAAGGACGAGGAAAAATCAACGCTTCAAGCCGCAGTTCTTGATTGGCGAAAAAAGTACGGGCTTCAAGATGGAGATCCCATGCTCGCTGTCATCGAGCTTTGGGAAATATACTTTGATCAAGCCCGGCTGCCTGAATCCCGTGGTTCCCATTTGGAGGATTTTCGAAAATCAGTTCTTCAGTTGGACCACTTGGAAAAGTCCATTTTAACCCAGGCAGGGGAGTTGATTCAGGAACTACGCGCCATTCCCGCAATTCGAAACGATCTGAATTCCTTTCCTAAATTTGCTTTGATGTTTGTGTCGGGATTGGCACTTCTCCTGGGAATATTCCTGGGAAAGTTCCTTATCTAACTTCACCAAGGATCTCTATGGTGATGATTTCTGATGTCGTTTTGGTGGGCGGGTGTATTTTTTTGTGTGTTCAGGGGGTGGTTTCATGGATTTGGGCCGGAGCATTATCCGCGATTGGATGGATATTTTTTTTTCAGGCCCTTCGAAAACGGGAAAAGTACATTGTTTCCCTAAAAGGACTTCACTGGACCCGTGCAGATTTTTGCAGAGGTTGGTTGATTACGGGTGATACAGGATCCGGGAAAACGAGATCTGGCATTACCCCTTTGCTGTTTCAGGTATTTAAAAATGAACCCCGATGGGGTGGTCTCTGCATTGATGATAAAGGAGTCTATTGGGAGACCCTTTCGGAAATGGCCCGGTACTTCCACCGTGAAAGGGATTTAATTCTTTTGAAAATTCGTCCCGACCACGCCGATGCCACATGGACTCCTGAGCATCGGTTCAATCTCACTTCAGATCGAAGTATTCCTTATAGTGCTTATGCAAAATTTGCGGTGGATACGGCAGCCAGTCTGGGCCAGCAAGGAGACAAGAGTTTTTTTAAAAGTCAGGCTCAAATTCATATCGCACATGCTCTCGAAGCATTGGATGAAGTTCAGGCAGATGTCACCCTGGAGAATGTTTATGAGCTTCTTCTCAATGAATCGGAATTGGGGGCGGTCATCAAAGAACTTGGGGAGAACAGCAAAACAGAGCGAAGGCAAATCCTTGCGGACCATTTTCGTTACCGTTACCTCAACCAACCCCCCGAACAGATCGGCGGGGTCAAGGAAACGATCGGAAACTATTTAAACAACTTTTTGACTCCTGATATTGCCCAGGTGTTTTGCAGCGGTGAAAGCACCTTTCAGTTTAATGCGATTGATCGCGGAAAAATCATTTGTGTGGTGATGCCTCAAAAGTTTCAAACGGAGCGCCGCTATGTGAATACCTTCTTGAAGATGTTGTTTTACACTCATGCCCTCCGACGATTTGACCAGCCGAAAACTCAACGTGACCGAAATAATCTTCTGATCCTTTGGGCGGATGAGGCCCAAAGATTTATGACAGCCAATGAGGATGGGATGAGCGACTACAATTCAATCGACGTGCTCCGGGAGGCAAATGCAACCGTAGTTGCTGCAGCGCAATCTTCCACATCGTTCATTCCCCCTTTAGGAAAGGAAAAAGCCAGGGTCCTTTTACTCAATCTTCGAAACCGAATCATTTTTAAATCGGCAGATGAGGCAGATGCTGTGGAAAGCGCTGATTTTTTGGGGAAAAGGCGAATCGTAAAAAAAACCTGGGGATATTCAGGTGGACGTTCGAACCAAAGCTACAGTCATGATGAAGAGTATCACATCAAACCACACGTCCTGAGGACCATGCGAAAGCACACAGCCGTCCTTGTCCATTGTGAAAAGGGATTCAGGAAGGAGGTTCTGCCGCCATTAGACCCCCATGGGCAGGTCTCGCCGTGGTTTAAAAAGGGATGGTTTTAAATCCAAGCATCCACGAGTTTGAATGATCAGAGAATTTGTCGTTTCATCGACAAACAAAGTTCCTGATCCATTTCCACCGGCCAGAAGATCGCTTGCGATGGCATCCCCGACCAGCTTTTCAACGGTATAGCGCAAAGGGCGCGCGCCGAGTTTTGGGTGAAAGCCCTTCTGGACAATAAATGGTAAAACGGACCGGGTTGGTTGCAGGTCGAAGTTTTTCGACTTCAAGAAGGCCAGTTCCTGCTCCAGAAGTTGATCGGCAATTTTCCATTGGCAATCGTAGGACAGGGAGTGGAAAACAAGTTTTTCCGAAATTCTGGCGAAAAGCTCCGGTCGTAAAAATTGCTGGGCACGGGTGAGAACATGTCGCTCCACCGTTGCGCGATTTGAATGCTGGAAATTCAAAAGTTCGGAACTTCCGAGATTGGAAGTAAACACGACATAAAAGTCGCTCAAATCCAGAATGTCGCCATTTGCCATGGAGATCCGCCCGGCATCCAGGATTTGTAGGAAAACATCAAGCACGCGGGGATGAGCTTTTTCGATCTCATCAAATAACAAGGTGCCAGATTTGGAACGGTCGTAAATCAATCCCATGGTTCCACGCTCACCGGGTTTGCTCCCAAGCAAAATGCCAAGGGATTCCTGGGTTTGATATTCAGACATGTCGAATCGGAATAGTTTCTCCGAACCAAAAAGAAATGTTGTAAAGGTGATGGCGGTTTCTGTCTTTCCAACGCCTGTGGGGCCTAGAAACAGAAAGCTGCCCTTTGGGCGTCCCAATTTAGTCAGTCCGAGTTCTCCCCGTTTAAGAATCGATACCAGGCGATCAAGAATGTGGTCCTGCCCGCGAATCCGATGACGCAAATGTGAATCCAAATCCTGAAGTTTGGCGTTCATTGAAGATGCTGTTTTCATGACATCCATCATCTCTCCGTGAACGGTAAGGATTGTTCCTGAGCGAGAACATGCGCCCCGTTTAGCTGCCGTACAACTAGCAATATGAATATTGTAGTTGTTTCTTATGCATTTCGATTCGCTCCGGTTCTTGCAGCCGCCGGGCTTGTGGAAGGAGTGAGTAGTGCTTTGGGCGTTGTCATGCTCATCGCATTCCTTTTTGGAACCATCTGTGTCATCAGCGGTGGTTTTGCCATTCGCCGGGGTGATACCGATTCAGGAAAGCTCTCCATTGTGGGAGGCCTTATCATTGCGGCGGCGCCGGTCATCGTGAAGGCGCTTTTTGTGGCCTTTGGTCTCGGGGAATCCACGGTGGACGTGGGAGCATTTCAATGACGCAATCCACGTTAAGGCTGACAGAAACCAACAGTGCGGATGATTCCAAGGGCCGTACATGGGGACTGGAAGGCAATTTATTCTGGTATGTCACAGGAGGCGCTTTCGCCTCTGTATTGACGCTCCTGTTTTTGTTCGGAATGGTCCGAGCCTCTTTCGGTGCTTCGCTCATGGCTGCGGCGATTCCCTTATCCCTCACTTTTATTTACGTGTTCGTTTTCCGACATGGCAAACCTTCCGGTTACGATAAGGACTGTCTGGACTACTGGATCAATGGACCGGCCTTTGGCCCGAATTCACTCCCCCAAAGGGGACATCCTCTGAAAGGTGAACATGTTTGAGCGTTCCCCAGATGGGTTTTTCATTCGTGACCTGCTGGTCTTCAATGGATTGAGCCAGGGTGGGGTGGTTTCGAAAGGTTTTATTTTCGAACCTCCCGAGCTTGATAACGCACAAATTTCAGATCTTAACGATTTTCAGGATCAAATTTCCCTATTGCTCGCATCCCTGGGTGAGAATCAGCGTTTACAAATCCAATACTATTGTGACTCCGACTACCGCACGGAACTCCTGAGGTATCAGAAGGAAACAGAAGGGATGCAAAACCTGTGGACCAGACGTTGCCGCAACGAACGGTTCATGCGGTTTTGGCAGGCGATGTTGGATCGTGAACTCCGCCGTCAGCGCCTGGTTCTCTACATTTCACGAAAGATCACTCATTCAGCCAATCGGCTTTATTCCACAAAAGCCATGAGTGGCCATTACGAGGCGGTTCTCCAACAGATGGAGGGAGAGTTCGCGCAGATCCATGAAACCCTGATGGGTATTTTCTCTTCCCAGGGAGGGCGGATCCTTCCGATGACCGATGCGGATCATTATCGGCACTACAAATCCTTTCTTAATCCCTCCCTCGGAGACCATTTTGAAAATCAAACACTCAACGATTTTGAACCCGACCTTTCCATTCAGGAGAACTGCTGGCACAGCGAAGGTTGCGGGCAGGCGGATCACGGGTTTTGGATGGACGGTCACTACCATTCCATCCTTGTTCTCGCACGGTGGCCCAAGGTGACACATCCCGGCTTGATCCGGCGTCTGACCAATCTTCGCCTGCTGGATTACACGATCACGGTGAACGTTGATCCTTTGTCCGTTCGCGATGAAGTTCTCAGGGAGGAAAAGGAGCATGACCGGATTTCGGGAGATTACCTCAGCGAAAAAAAGCTCTCCCTTCTCACCGTGATGGAAAAGAAGCAGAAGAAAATCGCGGGTCTGACCCGTGGCGATACATTGCCATTCAACGTTCACTTTATCGTTCGAACCTGGGACAAGACCAGGGAGGGACTCTCCTCCAAGGTCAGCGCCATCAAGAGCGCGATAAACGGGATGAACGGAGCCCAATATTTTGAAAGCGCCCTCCCCAGCACGTCACGAAAACTATTTTACGAAACATGGCCAGGTTGGACATGGGGCAGCTATGGATATCGAAAGCTTTATGGAGAAAGTCGTTACATCGCCGACATGCTCCCTTTTTCGGCAACCTTCACCGGACATTTGGAATCTGCGGAGGCAATTTATGAAGGTTCGGCCCGGAATCTTGTGGGAATCAAGACGTTTTCCGGTCGGGAGACCCATGCCTCCCCCCAGCATGCGGTTTTGCTGGGAATGAGTGGTGCCGGGAAATCCGTCACGGTGTGTGACCTTCTCTCCCAGACTGAAGGGTACTTTGAATACACCGTGATTGTTGAGGAGGGTTTGTCCTACGGAATCTACACCCAAACCGTGGATCCTGCGGCCAGGCCGATCATCATCCAGCCGGACGGGGATATTACGATCAACTATTTGGATACCAAAGGGCTTCCGTTGACTCCCGATCACCTTGCATCCGCGACTGCCTTGGTTGCTCGAATGGCGGGCATCAGTCAGCAAGAGGACAAGCAGATGCTCCGTCAGGCCCAGATCACGAAATATGTCAATTTGCTCTACGAGGATGTTTTTCAGGAATGGTCCCGAAGGAACCCAGAAAAGCTTCTTTCCATAGCCCGTCATACCAAAGCGCTTCAAGTTTATCGTCGGGAGAGGATGCAGGCAGGGGCCACGACCCTCGAGGCGTTTGCGGATTTTCGTGATTGGTCAAAGACAAACGAAGATGAAAGCCATGCCTATCTTGACCAGTTCCACGATCAGGATCTTCTGAAGTTCCTGAAGGATCCAACTTTAAACAAGGAGGTGAGGAACATGGCTTTTGCCTATTTCAAACCTGAGGAGTTCCCCACCCATCGGATGTTGCAGGAACTCATGTGTCTGGATGCAACAGGGCCCGATAAGGATCAAATGATGGAAATCGCCACACTCCTCCTCCCATGGTGTCGGGATGGCAACTATGGAGTTTTGTTCGATGGGATCACCAATTTATCTCTGACCGGGAAAATTGCCCATTTTGAATTGGGTTATATTCCGGAATCGGCAAAAGAGCTTCGGGCAGCAGCAGGGTTCCTCATCACGAATGATGCCCGGAAACATATCATCACGCTTCCCCGCGCCGTACGAAAAAGAAACGTTTTTGAGGAGGTGGCGCGCTTCATGGATATCCCGGGTGGTGAGGAGATCGTCAAGGAAAGCTACGCCCAGCTCCGGAAGTTCAACTGTTGGAATATTTCCATTGTTCAACAGTACGCAAGGTTCAAGCAAAGCCGGATTCGTTCTGCGGTTATTGGCAATAGCCGTCAGTTCTTTCTCATGCGGCAAAATGATCGAACGGACCTGGATGACATGGCGAAGGACATCCCCATCCCTGAGGTCACGAAACACGCAATTATGAACTACCCACTACCTGATCACCAACCCGGGCAAAAATACGCTCCGTTCACGTACCTCCATGTGGATTCGTTGCGGTCCATCTGCGGGACAGCTCACAACGTGGTTTCACCCGAAATGCTCTATTGCAGCAGCTCAAGCGGGGATCACTTCGAGAAGCGGGCCCGTCAACTGCGTGCCAGGACGGATATCGTCAAAGGGATCATCCACTATTCACAGGAACCTGTGGAGGCAACCGCATGAAAAGAACCCACATTTTTGTCCTTATCACTATTTCTGCCCTGATTGCGGGTTGTGCCGCTACCCGGCCTCTCACCGATATGGCCGCTGGGGCAGGGGGTGGGGCATTGGCCAGTGAATTGTCCCATGGAGATCCGGGAATCACGGCTGCGGGTGCCGCAGGAGGCGTATTGCTCAGCGAGGGATTGCAATATGCCAGTGCCCAGCAGGCAAAAAAGGCTGAATTGATGGGTTATGAAAAAGGGCGGAGCGATGCCGTGAAGCAACAATATTGGATCCTCGTCAATCAGCAGAAGGAAAATGGCCAAAAGCAGGAGCAAAACGTGCGCTACTACGAAATTCCCCTGCCAGAGCAGAAAATTGACGGAGTCATTCTGAATCCAACCACGAAATACCTTCGGATCGAGGAATAAGAGCCATGAAGAAAATAATCATTTTCGCAACCGGCATTCTCCTGGGAGGGGTGAGTGTGAAGGCGCAGTACATCGTCTACGACCCCTCATTGAATAACCAGACGGCCATGAATCAGGCTCAAAACATGGCGAGGTACGTGGAGATGATCGATAACCAGATTCAGCAGATTCATACCCTGACTTCCCAACTTCAGGAAATTCAACAGTACCGCCAGGCATTTGGGGATCCGTCAAAAATCCTTTCCATCGTGGGAGTCGATGATTTGGTTCAGGATCTTCAGAAGACTGGGTTGGGGAAATCCATGGATTCCATTCAAAATCTTTCTCAAGGCATCGATGCCTTGAAATATGACGCGAAAGGTTTGTACCACCAGATCGGGGATACGTTTTCAACGCCGAATGGAAATTTGATGCCCCGTCAGATGGATGACTACCGGCCTTTTGCCGCGGTCAATCAAACCACCAGGAATTACTCCGAGGTGTATGCGGATGTTCTTACCCGGCGCAAGGCCTTGAAACTCAATATTGCTTCCACAACGGCGAAGCTTCAGTCGGCAACCACGGTCGCAGAAACTCAAAAGCTCACAGGTGTATTGATCGGCCTGAACTCGGCGCTGAACGCCACCGACAAGGAACTCGATCAAGCGCTTGGATTGGCTTGGGTCCAGGACTCCGAAAATCGTAACGACCAGCAGAAGCAAAAACAGGCCCGAGCTGAAGAGCAGGAATTGGAATTTTCGGAGGCCACCCAAAAGTTTGGGTCCACCATGAAGTTAAGCGTCGAGACTCCCTCGTTTCAGGAGGATTCCCATGAGGAATAAAAATTTTTTGATTGGGGATTTATGAATTTTAACGCTGTATTCCCCGAATTTATTCGTCGCTGTGTCGAGTTGAAGGTCCTGCTGACTCCTGTGGCCTATCTGTTTTTGATTGTGGGCATGATTTCGTCCACCGCGACGGGACGTCGGAGTGCCGGGACTACCTTGCGTACTTTCGCAAGGACGATCATTCTCATCATTGTCCTCACTCAATTTGTCACGTGGGGGAATCAAATCACCGCTTTGACTGACACGACTGTCAAAGAGGTTCTTAAAGCTGATCCCACCAAGGTCTACGCCCAGTACAACCATGCCCTTGAAGCAAAGAGATCTGCAACCGGGCAGGCCAACTGGTGGGAGAAGTTGTTTGATGTAGGGACATCCATTTTTGATTCGCTCATTTCCGCCGTCCTTTGGGTTTTCGGACTCCTTGTAAGCATCATCGTTTTCTATGCCTATCTGGTTCAGAAATTCATTCTTTATCTGGGATATGCCCTTGCTCCCATTTTTATCGGATTCCTTGCGGTCCGGTCCCTGCATTCCATGGGTATGGGATATCTGCTTGGCCTTGTGGGTGTGATGATTTGGCCCTTGGGGTGGGGGGCGGCTTCCCTTGTCACCGCCGGGCTTCTGGATTTCATGACAGATCAAAGTTTTCTTTCAGACCAAACTTTTGGTGGTGCGTCCGGGTACGCTTTTCAGAACTTTATTGGTGTCGCGGTCATTGGTGTATGGCTGATTTTCAGTACCATCGCCGCTCCACTGGTTATTCAGCGGGCCATTTCTTCGGGAGTTCAGGTGGGATCGGCCCTTGTGAGTGGAGCAGCTTCCGCCACGGTGGCGGCATTGGCAACGGGTGCGACGGCTGCGGGTTCCTGGAGTGCGTCCGGTGGAATGGGGGCTATGGTCAGAGGGCTGACAGGCGGAGCCATGGCCACCGGTGCGACTTTGATCGGGACTTCCATGTCCGGAGGCACTTATTCCCCAACAGGTTCCCTGGTGACGGCAATGGGTCAAATGAGTGGTCGCACGGATTCGCATAGGAAAGCCAAACAAGGGAGCCCATCAACGTCTTCCTCTCAAAGTACATCCACCATCGATCCGAGTGGGGACAACGAAGTCCATGCCCTGCTCCGGAAGACTAAAAATCCTCATTCCTAATTTTTATGACGTTTTCCCCAGAATCCCTTCTTCGTGAGACGGTGGTGGATTTCGGATCCATTTCTTCCAAGCGACGGAGAAAACCGGATCCCATTCGCATCCTTGTCGATCGGGATCGTCTGGCCTGGCTTTGGTTTTTCGTGGCAGTTGCCATATTGATCGGCGCTTCGGTGGATCGATTCTACCTGATTGGGGCCTTTAAACAACGTGAGCACGTGGTGATCCTGGATCCGGCGGGAACGTTTTATGTTTCACCTCTTCAAAAGTTTGAGGAGGCCAGGGACCTCCATGCCCAACAGGCCACCTGGGCTGCCATGGCCCTGTTGGAAAGAAACCCTGTAGGGTTTGATCACGAAGATTTGCTCAAGCAGATGTTTCTGAGAAGCGCCTTTGCTAAAGCGCAGAACGTTCGCATGGCTGAGGAGTTGGAGTTCAAAGCAAAGCAACTTCACCAGAAGGTTGAGATCGGGAAAATCGAGATTTTGAGTACCCGTGAAAATGTGGTGCTGACCCATGTCACCGGTCAGCTTCTTCGCAGCGGAATTTTTGAAGACAAGGCTTTCGCAGAAGCAATTCCGTTCAAGCTGTCACTCAAACTCCAACGTAATCCCGACATGGTTCGAAACGGGCGATTCCCCACAGCCGTGGCTGATTTTAAATATGAACCCACTCGTTAAAATCCTCTTCCCCCTCCTTCTTTGGGCTTCTTTAACCCATGCTCACGAACTTCGACGTGTCGAGGAATACCACCTTGATGAACACACGGTGCATACCATTCCCGTGGCATTGAACCGGGTGACCACGATCAGTTTCCCGGGCCCGATTACGGCCATTGATGCAGCCAACGTGACCAATGATCCGAAAACCCCGGGCTTGTTTCAAATCGCTCATGCCAAGGGCTCATACTTTTTCACCATCAAGGCCCTAGTTCCGAAAGCTGCCACGAACGTTAATATTCGTTGGAATCGCAAGACCTACGTTCTGGAACTGGTGGAGAGCCCGACCCCGCTTTATTCGGTCCTTTTTCAGTATGTCATTGAGGAACCGGTGCGAGCAGTTCCGGTCCGGGTTGCCCCCGAACGGTTGCTGGCTCTTTTGGATAAAGCCAAGGCGTATCCCATTCTCAAATCATACCATCCCGAAGCTGTCGCCCAGGTGGAATACCTGACGTACTCGAAGGAATCCAAATCCAAAATCATGGACTGCGGGGATTACGAAATCCAAATTGAAGAAATTTTCCGTTTCAACCCCGAGGACACTCTTGTCCTGCGCCTTGCTCTTCGGAACAAAACGGATGGAGTCATTCATTACGCTCCCGATAGTTTTGCTCTTCGAGTGGGGGAGCGAACCTATCCCCAGGCATTGAGTGATGCCAGTGGCACCATTCCACCCCAAGGACAGGCGCCAGTCTATTTTGCAATCACCGGCACGCCGGATGGCGGGCGTAATGATCTGTCGCTCAAAAATGAATTTGCGGTTCTGCTGGATCGCTTTCCCGCAGCCACGGAAGTTGGTGAGCAGGAGGGGGACGTTCAGCCATGAACCCAAGGGCATTATTAAGTTTTTTGCGAACCCCTACAGGATCCCTTCTGGGGTTTGGCGTCATCCTTCTATTTTCGTTTATCCTGGTGAAAGGATTTTCCCATCCAGAAAGGGGAGGGACGCACTCAACAGCTCATGCCAGGAAACCCGAGAAGAAAGAGGAGAAAACCCAGCTCATTCAGACGGTTGAACAGGCCATGGTTCCATTCAATCCTCCCCCGAATCCGGTTGGAGAGAAGCCCGGGAAAAAAGAAAAGGAACCCGTCAAAAAGGAGAATGCCCCGATGTTCTCCCCGATAAGCCTCTATTCGGATACCTCTTCGAAAGAACCAAAGCCCCTCGGAAATACCTATGTGCCCTATGGCCGGCTTATTCCTTGCGAGCTGATCGTCACGGTGGACTCTTCCTCCATTCAAACTCCGATTATTGGCCTCACTACTGAGGGTATTTATCATGATGGGCAGTTGATTGTACCCGCTGGAACAGAAATTCATGGCACCGCCCAACCGGATCGAATGCGGGAACGCATTGCCAGTAGTGGCAATTGGACATTGGTTTGGCAGACAGGAGAGGAGTTGTCTTTGACGGGAATTGCTCTCGATCGGGAAAAGGATCCCCATGGCATCGACAAATGGGGAATCACCGATGGCAGTGCCGGGTTACGGGGAAGGGTGCTGAAATCCGATGACATGGCTGAAATTAAACTTTTCGCTGCAACCTTTCTTGGTGCGGCGGCATCTGCCATGACCGAAAAGGAATCGACCTTTTTCGGAACACAGATGGCCTCATCCCTTCAAAACGCCCCCCTGAAGGGTGCTCAGGATGTCCTTGGTGTTTACGCCAAGCAGATCTACGACACCATCCAACGGGATGGCTTCTATGTCCGCGTTCCGGCGGGAAAAGAGTTTTATCTCTACGTCAAACAAACCATCGACAGGGCAGATGCCACGATCGGTGGCACTCGACTTGAAGCAGCTGAAACACAGGAGAATCCGTCTTCCGCCACGCATCTCCAATCCACCCAGAATTTCCCATGAAAATTGTCCGCCTACTTCCTTTATTGTTTTTTACCGGCTGCGCCTCTGACCCAAAACCCATCGTGATGAGCATGCCTCATGACGTTCCGGGAACGACTTTATCGACTGAAGGGACCGAATCCGTTCGATATGCGGAAAACATCAAGGCGTACAATGTAGGCCGCTACATCGATCCAAATAATGGGCTGGTGATGCATGAGGCGCATCCTGTTTATCGCGTGGAAACCACGGCGAAGTGGAATCTCCATCCGAATGGACCCGCACTGTTGGCGTACGGCCCCGCGGTCGGCGTTGTCGATCCCGCGCACAAGGACGTGCCGACAACTCCTGAAATTGTGGTCGAGGTCAACAAGCAGAAGGCGGCGACGCAAGCGGTGATCTCGCAGGGGGAACGCATCAATCAGACGCTGACTCAGCTTTCCACGGCGTTGACCGAGAGCCGCCAGGCCGGAGAAAAAAACACGCAGCTTCGGAAGGAACTGGATTTGACGAAACAACGGCTCGACCTGCTGGAAACGGAATTGAGAGGGCGACAGCAAACGAATGGTGCGCCTCAAAATGTGATCAAGGATACGTGGTGAATTCAAGACCCCGCGTAAGTGCTCTGATCTCGAAGATCGTTTAATGCTACGAGAGCGTGACTTTTCCCGCCTTTTTTCCATTGGCTTCAAATTGGGCAGCGAGTCCCTTAATGCTCATGTTTTCAGCGATGACATCATGAGGGATTAGAAGATATTTCCACGGTTTGCCCTTGTTCTTGACGCAGTGTTCCGTTGCCTGCTGACACCAGCTAACGGCTGAATCTTTTTTTGCTAGGACCTCAGGATCTTCCATGTCCCTCCGCGCCTTTGGTTCCAACATGTAGATGCAACTGGCTGTCTCTGCAACGAAGTCCGGTTGATATTCTCGTTGGTCAGCCATCCATTTATAAAAGATCTGAAATTGTCCGCGGCCCGGCTTGAACCATTTTTCCGTTTCACGATCCAAAATTACCGAAAGAACACGCTCTGTGTCTGATTGGAATTTCTGCACCGGATAGAGACACTTTTTAAATCCACCAAAAATCAGTTGCGCGATCTTTGTTTTGTCAGCGACAGGCGCTCGAAAATCTTGAATTGGCTCGTTCGCTGGGGCCGTAAAGGCCAAAGGTTTCAATGCAGTGAAACCTTTGCTCACGACCACTTCGTAGCCGGTGGCCTTTTCCCAGTGATGCTGCTGCATCTGCGCGTGAATGAATTCCGCGAGCTGACGATGGTAATATTGAAGTACGTTTTTGACTTCATCTTCATCCTTCAAGTAGGACCGAAGGTGCAGAATCATCTGTTTCGCAAGGTCATAAAGCAGATCGGCATGGTGGTCGTAGGCAACGTCATCGAAATCAACGAGCACACGGACAAGATAATCTTCTAGTCGTAATTCCAGTTGAGCGTTACCCAAGGCGACGAGAGTTTCTTGCTGATGGTCGCGGAGATATTGAATTAAAATGTCTCGTTCAACCGGCTGGTAATTGATCGCATTCGTAGTCAGCTTGAATGAGTTAAATCCACTCGTCACTTCGCCCTTCGGCACGACGAGAATTCTTGGAATATCAATCGTTTGTTGCACGACCAGCGTAGCTGTTTTCGCGACCACTGCTGCGACATCGGGCTTCTCGATGACGCCTGCGAGTTCCTGTTGTGCTGGTGCGATCACCTTTTCGACAGCTTGTACCAGCTCCTGTTGAACGTCCTCTTTCAAGAGCCAGCCCGAACTCGGCAAATGCTCAAATTGCTGAATGACGTCGTACGTGACTTTGGCAACTGACTTTTCGGCTTCGGTTGCAAAGGGAGATTTCGCTGGCGGGGGAACTGCATTTGCGACCACTGGGGAGCTCGATTCCACCGCTTGCCCTCCAAGCTGTGCCAAAACTCCTGCCTGAGAAACTACAGTCGCCATCCTCTGAAAATCTCTGCCCGGTTCGAGGATCACCTGTTGAAGGCGGACCACGGAATCCGGACGGTTCGCCTCGTCAATAATCTCCTGGAATTTGTCGTGCGCAACGATGTTCAGCCGGTCGACAGCATTCACTCCTGTCCGCTTTCCATACGGAAGTCGAAGACCGCGGCCGATGGATTGCTCGATAAGCGTGCGGGCGTTGGCCGCGCGCAAAGGAACGATGGTGTAAAGGTTGGTCACGTCCCAGCCTTCCTTCAGCATGTTGACGTGAATAACGATCTCTGTAGCTGATCCGGCGCTTTCAACTTCGAGGAGCTTCTTGATCATTTCCTCCTCCTCTGCGCCGGTCTTACTGGAATCGACTTGAATGACCTTCTCTTTGTAGCGGCCTTCAAAAAAGGTGTCCGATTGAATCAGCTTAAGGAGCTCGCTTGCGTGAGTCGTGTCTCGTGCGATCACAAGAACGAATGGCTTCACAATACGCTGATCAGTCTGTCGAGCGTACGTTTCCAATTCCACTTTCACGTTCTCATGCAATCGGATGCCGTCCTCTAATTTGATCTTTTCAACTTCAGCCGGCGAAAAACGACTTGGATCGAAGTTCTTTTGTGTGACAACCGCCGGTTCTTTTACGAAGCCATCGGCCATTGCCCTTGCCAAGGGGTAGTCGTAGATGACGTTGTTGAAGGGCGTGCTGCCTTTTCCGGCTTCGATAAATGGCGTTGCTGTCAGCTCCAAGCCGAGCACCGGCTTGAGTTCATTGATGGCTCGGACGCCAGCCGTCGCACGATAGCGGTGGGACTCGTCCATGATGAGGACGAGGTCTTTCAATGCCGCCAGGTAATCAAAATAGCTTTTGCCGATGTATTCCGAGAGACGCTTGATCCGTGGAGCTTTGCCACCGCGCACTTCCGAATTAATCTTCGAAATATTGAAGATGTTGACCTTGCAGCGAAGTACCTGGTCGAACAGGGTGCCGGCCTTCGCCTCATAATTATCGCCCGTGATGATTTCGGGCACATCTGTGGCAAATTCTGCAATGCCTTTGAAAACGTACTTCGGTGTATTCGGGGTGAAGTCGGTGATGAGTTTGTTGTAAATCGTCAGGTTCGGCGCCATGACGAAGAAGTTGTTGATGCCGTGCGCAAGGTGTAGGTAGCTGATAAACGCCCCCATAAGCCGCGTCTTCCCAACGCCGGTTGCCAAGGCAAAACAGAGGGAAGGAAACTCGCGTTCAAAGTCCGTGACCGTAGGATACTCGCTTCGTATCACGGCCAGTGCAACCGCAAGATCTGAAGTTTTGTGCGGCGGAATGATCTCGGTTACGCGCTCTAGGATCTCGAGGGATAAGCGCTGGGGCGCACGTAGGCTCAGACGTCCAGCAATGGCGTTGACGTGACGGTTCACTTCTTTCTCCTCCGGCCAGATTTCTTGAATGAACCCGACTGCAGTTTCTTCACTTTCGAAATAGCTTCCTCAAAATCCTTCTCGACCTGGCTTGGAGCGGACAATTCTTTGACACGAAATTGCTCATATTCAGATTCGGCTTTGGCGATGGCATCGTCATGACTGATTTTGCCGGCATGCGTGAGAATCTCTCGATCGCTCAGGCGGAAGAAATCATCGAGCTTCGTGATCCAGTCCCACATATACATCGGTTTACGGCTGCGCGCCTGAAGTTCGGCAAAATCAAGGTAGAAGGAGACGATGAGATTGAGCGCCTCCAGCTCATCCTGCTTCAGATAGTTTTTGGCGATGCCGATATCAGACTTCCGGGGACGGCTGCCGGTCCAGCTCGTCAGGCCCATATTTGGGGTGGATGCATTGGATCGGGAAGCGATGATTTCCGCAGCCGTATGCCCATGAGCGGCCCAGTGCATTTTATTTTGAACCGTTGCAAAAAATTCCTGTGAGAGATCGTTTTTTGGATCGTAATCGACGCTTGTCGCATAAATATCCAGGACTTTTCGCCAGAAGACCTTTTCGGAAGAGCGGATGTCGCGGATTCGAGCAAGGAGCTCATCAAAATAGTTGCCTCCTCCCGATTGCTTCAGTCGCTCGTCATCCATCGTGAATCCCTTGACGAGGTATTCTCTTAATCGTTGGGTCGCCCAAATCCGGAACTGCGTGCCGCGCTGCGATTTGACACGATAGCCCACAGAAATGATCACATCGAGATTGTAAAATTCGATGTCCCGTTGAACCTTCCGATTGCCTTCTTCCTGAACTGTTGCAAATTTTGCAACAGTTGAACCGGGCTGCAATTCGCCTTCCTCAAAGACATTGCTAATATGCTTGGAGACAACTGATTTATCCCTTTGGAACAAATCGGCCATCTGATTGAGGGACAGCCATGCCGTTTCCCCCTGAAGCCGCACCTCGATGCGAGTCTGACGGTCGTCCGTCTGATAGAGCACAATTTCTGATTGGGGAGGTTGAGACATGGGAAAGATTTTAAGAATTTCCAGCCAACTCCAGCTCCATCTGCCCCTGCTTTGGTGGCGCTTTGGGCAGATTCTCGACTTGCAACGAGTAATCGTCATGGCCCCACTCACAACGAGAGAGGATCGCCTTGGGAATCTTTTTCACCGTCAGATTCGCATAGCCATCCTTGCGGCCGCGAAAAGAGGAACAGACCACCAATAGACTGCGCTCTGTGCCGACCTCATCGCTGAGTGCTTGAAGTTGTTCGTGATTCAGGTTCGCCGTGGTGACGTAGAGAAAATCTCGCTCAGTGGAAAGGCCGTGCTGCCAATAGATCGTATCGCTCGGCGCATAGGTAAAACCTTCCAATTTGCACACCGCCTGGGCCAGCATGACAGCGTTGAATTCCTTGCTAATGACCCAATTGCCCCACTTATCCTTTTCGAGTAGGGATGGTGCAAGTCGGTAATAACGGAAACCACCACCGCCTTTCCATACGACCGCTTCGGTGATGCCTCCTGGGTCAGTGCCATCAATCACCTTTTTGAGCCGGGGAAGAATGTGTGTGTGACAATGCTCACCCAGTTCCACCATGATCCAGCGTCGCCCCATCTTGTGGGCCACCGCACCTGTCGTACCCGAACCGGCGAAAGAGTCGAGCACCCAGTCGCCCGGGTTGCTCGCAAGCGTCAGAATCCTTTGGAGAAGCTTTTCCGGTTTGGGAGTCTGAAAGACATCCGGTTGGTCACCAAACATCGCTTTTAGATCGATGCTTGCTTCCTTGTTGCTTCCAGCTTCCTCATGAGTCCACCAGGTATTCGCTGTAAGGCCATCCTCCATTTCAGCGATGAACTTCTTGAGCATCGGGCGTCCTTCTCCGCTCTTTCCAAACGTAATTCTTCCATCTTTTAGCCAGGCGAGATATTGCTGTTCGTTGCAGCGCCAATACCGACCCTTTGGTGGAAGGAAAGTTTCCCCCTTTGTGCCTGTGATGGGAAACTGGCCTGCAGAGTAGAACTTTCCGGCAGAAAGATTCTCGGCTTTCCATGGCCCGCGCGGGTCATTGTCCGGGTTACTGAACTTTTGAATTTGTTCCTCAGTGCGGGGAAGTTTTCCAACTTTGAACGCCTCGCTTTCCTTGGCGTAAACCAAAACGTGGTCATGGGTATTCGAAATGTGTTTTGCCGTTTGGTTGGAAGTATAGGCTTTTTGCCAGACAACATTTGCTACGAAGTTTCTTCTGCCAAAAATTTCATCGCAAAGGATTCGGAGGTAATGACACTCGTTGTCATCAATCGTGATCCACAGTGACCCATCATCCAACAATAAGTTCCGAAGCAGCTCAAGCCTATCGCGCATCAATGACAACCAAATGGAGTGCTCAAGTCCATCATCGTAATGCTCGAACGCGCTGCCAGTGTTGTAAGGCGGGTCAATGAAGATGCACTTGATCTTGCCAGTGAACTCCTGTTCGAGCGCTTTGAGGGCGAGGAGATTGTCCCCGAAGATGAGGCGGTTATCGAATCGGTCGTTGCCCGTAACTTGGTGCAATGCGTGGTAGGACTTGACTGGATCTTCCAGTAAAATGCGCGGCTCCAGCTTGGGGCGGTTTTCCTTCCCAATCCATGTCAGTTCGAGTTTTTGCTTCTTATAGTTCATTCAGCTTGGGCTTTGTGCGCACGCGTCCAGCACTGCTGCAATGCCTGGAAGTGAAGCTGCATATCAGACTCGAACTGTTCTTTCGTGATTTCCTTGGCCACTTTTTTAGCGAGATTGCGCTTCTGGTGTGATTTGAGCTTTTCGTCGGTCTTCCACGGCTTCGGGTAATAAGACTCTAATTGAGTCACTGGTAGTTCAATAAACTGCCCATTCTTTACCAACTTTGGATTCCGTGCTTTGAAAAGCCGAAAACTCTCGGCTTTTTCCTGGGTGGGAGCATCGCAAACAACGATAAGTCGATCACGGTAAACAGCATTTCCATATAGCGGTTTGAAAACGAGGTTTAGCGCTTCCATGTTCGATTCAATGCGCTCGTGGTCACCTTGTGCAGAAACAACTTGGATCGTCAACTGATCCGCATAAAACCTAGCAATAATCCTGTCCAACAAATCCTTTTCGCTTTGTCCTTCGACGAGCAGAAAGTTCGATGGAAGCAATAGATCTCCTGGGCTGCCGCCGAGAAGATTATAGACGACATCAAACTTGAGATTGCCGGAGACAGGGATAATTGCCGTGTTTCGATCAGTTTTTTCCACACAAAAAATTGTCTGTTTTGAATGGTCATCCGCAATCAATACAGATGAATGAGTCGTGATGAACACCTGGTCTACGGAAGCTGTAAGTTCTAATAATGCATTTTTAAGCTGTCTTTGTGCTGTCGGATGTAGATGGAGTTCCGCTTCATCAATAAAGAAGATAAACTCTCGCCCAAGAGCATCTTCACGTCGAAAATCCGCGTGAGTTTTGATGATCGCCAACATCAGCGCGCGCTGCATTCCATCGCCTTTTTCCTCCGCTCTTGTTTCGACTCCATCATCCACACGCGTTTCGTAGTTCTTTAAGAACTCTTCAATTGAAGGCTCCTCGATTCGAAACAGAACCTTTGCACAGTCCGGAAACTGCAGAGCTAGGTGTCCACGCACCTTTTCGCTTAGCTCGTCTAAAGTATGGCGAACGCCTGAACTTGGCCCTTGAAAGAACTTATCAAAAGCTTCATGGAATTGAGCATAAGCTGGATCTTTCGACAATTTCTCCGCAATGACGGCACTCAGCATTTGTTCGATCGGCGTGTTCTTCTTATAAGCGGAAACTTCTTTTAGGTTTTTCGTCGTTTCAACAAATTCGAACCGGGGAATGCAGTTGTTAAATGCGCTATCAGTTCCGGTAGGCTGCTTCTTCCATTGACCTGAGGATGGGTGAAGCAGTAATCGGTCCTTTGGGGATGAAGAAGATCTGCGAATCCGCATTGTATCAGCTTGCCCAACGATATTTCGTAACTTGGTTTGATTGTCCTCATTTGTAATGCGCGAAATTCCTTCCTGTACTCCCGAAAATTCGATCTCTACCGAGACTTCGTCATTCTTTGCGTCAACGTGGCGAATTTCATTAATATCGCCCTTCCCAAGGTAAAACCATTCGATCGCTTCAAATAAATTGGTCTTACCGTGATTGTTTTGTCCGACAAACACATTGAACGATGACGCTTCAAGGACGACATTCCTTAACGAACGGTAATTCGCGATCGTGATGGTCTTAATCTTCATGATCAGGATTGCCCATCGCCTCCAAAGCCTTCAATTCTAAGCCTTCGATTTCTTGCAGTGTCTTTCCTGCAATACCTTGAAGATCCCCATACATGCCAACGGTCGCGCCCATCACACGCTCGATCTGCTCATCGCGTTTAGCCCATTGCTTCATAATGACTTTTCTCTCTTTATCGAGATCTTCACGCATTGAGGAAAATGCTTCTACGATTGCTTGGACGCGCTGCCTGAATCTAGGCCCCGTAAGGTACTGGTAAACGATTTCCATTTTTGTCTCTTGTCCTTCTTTTGCCTGGCGAGCACACGCGACTTCGATCAGGGTTTGGCGGATCGAAATTGCAACGGGGAGCACCACACGGGGGTGTACGGCCCACACGCCCTCCACAAGATCGAAAGCCTCGACATCTTTGGGAAGAGCACGGCTCACGATAACTGCGATTTCCGCACCGGCGCTACGTTGATCATCACGAAGCTTTGCAAGCCAACCATCGCTCCAGTTTTTAGTTCGCTTCGATTCCCACAGGATCGTCCCACAATTTTGGCCAAGAGGACCGTTCACACGATGTAATACGTCGCCTCCGTACTCACCTTTCGGAACCGGTTCAATAATATCGTGGGGAAACTTTGCCTTTAACAAGGATTCCAACTCCACTTCTTGAACCTCTCCTTGGAGTTGCTGCGAACCTTGTTCCGCTTTACGCCGCAGTTCTTCGATTTGTTTCTGCATCGAGGAAATGGTTTGCTCTTTTTCTGCAACTTTGAGCTTGAGTTGCTCTTCAACTTCTTTTTTTGCCTGATCACGCACGCCAGAAAGTCCTTGCTGAACGCGCTTCTCGACCGTCAGTTCCAATTCCCGCTTGGCGTCATCCAGTTCTCGTTGCTTTTTAAGCAAATCGGCTTGCGCTTTTTGCGCTTCCGCGAGTTTCTGATCGCGTTGGGTAAGAACCTCTTTTAGTTCAAGAATCTCTTTGCCCTTTTGCTCCAGATCGTTTCCTAAAATGACCTTTGCCTTTTGAGCTTCCTCAGCGGCAATCTTCGCACGCTCCTGTTTCATCTTTTCGGCAACCTGTTCATCGAGAGTCGTTTTCGCTTTCGTGAGCGCTTCCTCGCGACCGCGAAGTGCGTTTTCACGTTTGGCGTAATCAGAATCCTTCTGGGCAAGGCGTTTTTCAAACTCCTGTCGAGTCGATTCAATTAACGGCGCCGCAAGCGATTCAGTGAGTTTGATCTCACTTTTGCATTTCGGACAAATGATGGTGGGTTCCGCCATAATTCCTTTCAGATGTTCAGTTGGCTTTAACCAAGCTCCAACGAACGGAGAATAGATTGTTGCAGGTGATTCGCTGTTGAAGCTTTCCTTCAATCCCCGCAATTAGCCGTTCGCGATTCTTGTCGACCTCATCCTGGGCGTCGAACAAAGTACGTCGCTTTTGACTGCGCTGTGACTCCAATGCTTTGATCTGCTTCTGACCCGCCAGTTTTTGTTCGAGCGTCAGAGCACCAATGGCGGCGCGGCGAGTTTCTTTAATCTGCCGGTCGAGTTCCTTGATTTCGCGTTCAAGGCCAAGTTTCAGGTCGTCCGCCCAACTTTCCAATTTATCTGCCTCCGCCTCAAAAAATTGTGCATTGCGTTCGGAAATTTTGCGTTGAATGGCCGCTTGTCGGTTTTGTGCAATTTCGGTCAACTGGTCGGAAGGAATATCGAGCACGGCAGTTCCAGTTTTACCCGATAGTGTGAGTAAACGCCGCGCGGCTTCCTCATCCAATACCTGTCCGGCATCCGTACTGGCTGCGAATATTAAATGGTCTTCGGCTTGATCAAGGGATTCGACGGTAAAAAGCGAGAGCGTTAACCAACCCGATTTGCCGACTAGCGGCTCCAGGACCGAAACTTTGCCAGCATGCGCCCCGTAATCGAAGTGGACCTCTGCCGTAGGCAAGTCGCGGTTTTTGGCTTGCGCTACAATTGCTTCCGCCAACGGGTGACCAAGGCGGTACAGGTGCGCCTCACCGGAACGGCGTGGGAGTTCATAAAGCCCGAGCGGTATGTCGCCAGAGAAGGGACAGGAATTCAGCCGAAAGGAAGAGTCGTCGAGGAACTCGGCGTGCTCTTGCAGCTCGTATCGAGAAAGCTGGATGAGCAGACGTTCATAGCGGTTCAGGAATGCCTTGGAAGTCTGATCGCTGACCTTGAGTTTTTCGCGAACTTCATCATCGAAGTTTTCGAGCAACTTTCGGCGAGTCTGGCTCATCGCTTCGTTAATTTCCAAATTCAATTCGAGTTGGAGTTGGTCAAAAGCGACTTTGATTTCGTCGTGTTTGCGGCAGCGCTGATAGATGTCGTTGATGCGCTTTTCGAAGTCTACGCCGCTCTCAATCGCACCAAGCACCTCGTCGCTTGAACCGAATACACCTTCAAACAACTTAAATTTTTCGGAGAGAAGTTCGTAGACGCGCTGATCGGCTGCATTCTTTCGGTTCAGAAAATTGACGACAACCACGTCGTGTTTCTGGCCGTAACGGTGGCAACGGCCAATTCGCTGCTCGATACGTTGAGGGTTCCAAGGCAAATCGTAGTTCACCAGAAGTGAACAGAATTGCAGATTGATTCCCTCCGCACCTGCTTCTGTGGCAATCATGATTCGCCCCTTTTCACGGAAATAATCGACCAGCGCGGAGCGCATGTCCGCCGATTTGGAACCGGTGACACGATCAGTACCTTGATGTTTCTCCAGCCATACTGCGTAAATCGCTTTCGATTGGTCATCCGTATTCGAACCGTTGAACAGAACGATGCCATCTTTAAAGGGACTATCGGCGAGCACGCGGAGCAGATAATTTTGTGTGCGACGCGATTCAGTAAAGATGATGGCCTTCTCCGCGGCTCCGAGCTCAGAAGCCTTCTTAAAAGCGACCGCCAAAGCTTTCACGAGGGCTTTGCCTTTGGCGTTTTGCTGAATCGAAGTGGCTAATTTGGCGAACTCATCGAGGTCCGCAATTTCGGCTTGGATCGCAGCGCGATCCGCCTCGGAAAGCGGTTCGGCGGGCTCTTCTTCAGTCCACTCCTCAGCGGTTTCGTCCAAAGCTTCATAGTCCTTGTCGAGTTCCTCCTCGAGGGATTCGGATTGCTCTTGTTTTTTCAGCTTGGTTTTGAGGCGTTCGGAGATCGACGCGAGTGCGCCTGCAATCGCAAAAGTGGATGACGCGAGAAGCTTTCGTAATACAAGCGTCATCAATGATCGTTGACTGCTAGGAAGCGCCTGCAGGTTGGGCCTACGCAAATATTCTGAAACAAGCTCGTAGAGCTGATCTTCGCTTTCCTCCGGCGTGAACTCCTCTAGAATTGAATGTCGCTTCGTGAAGGGCACGTAAGCTGTGACCTGCCGACGCAACGTGCGATGGCAAATCGGCTTCAGTCGTTCCTTCAGCGTTTTAAAAACCTGCTCTTGTGTGAGATTTGCAAATTGTTCACGAAAACTCTTAAGATCCCCGAAGGAATGCTCGTCGATGAAGCTGACGAGGCCAAAGAGTTCAAGCAATGAATTTTGCAGGGGCGTCGCCGTCAGAAGTAGCTTATGCTTATTGGCAAGTGCTAGCTTGAGGGTGTTGGCGATGACATTCGACGGTTTGTAGACATTGCGCAGTCGATGTGCTTCGTCCATCACCACGAGATCCCAAGCAGTATTCGCAATATCAGCGGACTTGTTTCGCGCAAATTGATAAGAGCAGATGATGATGTCGTCCGATTCAAAGGGACGGAAATTTCCTTCCTTAATGCCCGCGTTATAGGATTTCGTTTCCAGAATGCGACAAGGCAGAAAGAACTTCTCCGTCAGTTCCTGATGCCACTGCTTTCGAAGATTCGAGGGCACGATCACCAGAACGCGACGCTTTCGTTCCGCCCATTTTTGAGAAAGGACCAGACCGGCCTCAATGGTTTTCCCCAAGCCAACTTCGTCAGCCAATAAAGCACCTTTGGAAAGGGGTGAATTAAAGGCGAACAAAGCGGCATCAACCTGGTGGGGGTTCAGATCTACTTGAGCACCTGCGACGGCAGCTGCAAGCTTTTCGACACTGTCCGAAGGGCAGCGTTTCGATAGCTCGTGCGCAAAATATTTCGCATGATAAGCGGTGCTCATGAGCGGCCATTCATAGCCTAAAAGTTTTTATCCGACCAGCACAGAGGGGCAGTGTATAAGTTTCAACAAAAGCACAAATATTACTCAAAAATTGTTCCTTCTGAGGAACAGGTATCTTGCCAATCTGTGGTTGAATTACTTCTGCACGGGATTTTGGTGGATTATGTGTCTTTCAAAATGTCCTGTGTCCAATCAAAAAAGGAAATTCATGTTGAAAGGTAGAATGAAAACACAAGATAAGGGCTCGGGGGTAGAAAATGACAACGAGGGGCAGGGGCAGTTCAAGGAGAACCCCAAGGTGAATGAGAAAATTGATGCCTATATTCAAAACAATCCCAAGCATTGGGACTACATTCAGAAGATGCCTCGGGAGCGTTTGGAACGGGCATTTGTCTTGAGTGCAGTCGGTCAAATCGATCGCCGACAGAGGATGGCTGCCGGGATTATGAATAAACTGGATCAAAATCCCGAACTGAAGTCAGCATATGAGACCCTGGTAAAACACCTTCCTGAGGAAAAGTGGGAAAAAACCATGATCTCCATTGTAAACCGGACGATGCGAAGCCTCGTTCCACGCGAAGGACGTTTCAACGCGACTTCCGTTTAGAAGGGGGGCAGACCAAACAGTCGAAGACTTTGGAATTTTCCACTCCGTGCGGCGTCGTGGAAAAAACCGAAGACTTCGACTGGAAAGCCTGAATCAAAACGATGTCACCGTGTCGAGCTTTCGGCTCTCGCGGTCACATCGAGGGGGGGAGAAGATTTACGTCACAAAAATTGAGATGTGTCTGAAGAGGTAACATAAAATCCCCACATGCAGTTCGAGAACTCTCCGGCGGCAAATGTAACAACACGCCCGGCGCTCCCAATCTCGTAAACATGAAATGTGAAATCCTGATGATAAAGCGGGTCTTGCACAGGAACTCTCTCTTTGGTGTCTCTCCAGTCGTGCTTCCAAACATCAAAGCCATCAATATGAAACGACTGCCCGTCAGGTGTCGCACTGAAGAACTCCCAATCAGATGAAATGTTAGCGTGCACGGCGAAGCCTAACGCCGAATGAGCCACGGAGGTAAACGGCGTGACTTCTGCGCTAAAAGGAACCTTGATGTTTATCAGATTTGGCTTCATCGCATAGTTAGGCCCTTTCTTCATTTAGTGCGGTGGAAAAATCCAATCCAGCTTGCCTGGCGATAGATGCCGTATCTCGAACACCCCATCGGCGGGCAATGCGCCCATGCTCAAATTCGAACCAGTGCATAGCGACAATGTCATAGGGCCTTCCAGTAGGCACAAAGCCGTGAAACTCATCCCTGAACACCCCCCGTTCTTTATAGCGCACGGCTACTGTTGCATTCGAGGCACAAACGGCTTCTATGCTAAGGTTGACTCCAAAAGCACGATGCAGGTCCTTCCATGCAAATAAAGCGGACTGCAATGAGCCATCCAGAACGCCATGAATTCTGGCGTGGGGTAGAAAGCATGAGGCAATGGCCTCCATGTCGCCCGCGTTGAAGCCGGCGACATAATGCTCCACGACCGCAACATCAGTGAGGGTACTCATATTTCTGCCTAACCCTGGAACGCCTCGGGCGTCTTCACGGAGTTGCTCACGTTCGTTTCATATTCATTTCTTGTTTTGTAGATTCTGTACTTCAGGCCTGAGTGAGATGCCCATGTACGCAGCCCGTCTAGCAGGTCCTCGTAAACCTGGTCTTCGATCTTTAGTTCGTATGGCCACATTGCCACGAGACCTGTGCTCAAGGGGGAATCCTCGCAGGGGATGTCATATTCACGCCCACGTTTCGCCATAAGGAGACGGTGGGTATACATGTGGATATTCTTTCTGAACGTGACCGTCCAGCCGGCGTGGATTTCGCTCATGCCTGTCTCTAAGACACCCTACGGTATTGTTGAACGAACTTTAACGCCGGTTTATGCAGGTGCAAAGCCTTCTCCATGGAGGAAGTGGTACAGCAAGCTTGAGGATAAATCAAAATGTAATGCACCCCCAAATCTGAAGATCGTTTTCTCTCTTGATTTCGATTGATTTAAAATTCGGGCTTTCGGGACGAAGAAGTATGGTCCCGTTCTTTCGATAAAGTCTTTAAATGGTCAATTCCCCGTCCAAAACGGCGATTACGATCTTTCCATGGGCGGGCTCGATGGAACGATCGACAACCAAAATGTCTTTATCATGAATTCCCGCTCCTGCCATCGAATCCCCGGATACACGCACGAAAAAGGTTGCCTGAGGGTGGCGGACCAGGAATTCGTTTAAATCCAGGGTCTTTTCAATGTGATCCTCCGCCGGGGATGGGAATCCTGCAGGAACGCTTTCAAGGAAGCAGGGAAGGGGAAGCAAACTTCGTGATTCAAAAGACCCAAGGACTGTCGCCGTTGCGCTCATGGGATTGTTTTAGTCCTGTTCCTAAAGCATGCAAGTCAAACCTGCCGCAAGGATTATTTCTTTGAGTCCCTTTGATGAGCAAAACGTCCGCGTGCTTTGGCTATGGTTAGCTCCCATTTGCTGATTTTATTAATTTGAACCAACCGTTGATCCGGAAAAGCGAAAAGGTCGTCCATTTCGGCTAAATCAATGGTTTTTGATTGGCGGTAGTCTGCCTCATGCAAAAATTTTGGAAATGGAAGATCCCTATATATAAAAGGTAGTGGACATATGAATTTGTTTCGTTCAATATAGTTCTCTTGCCTTATGCGATCGTCCCCTTCGTCAAAACAAAAGGCGGTGTGGTTGTTTTTGTTGTTGTCCATTGTTTTGGTTTCATTATTTGCGGCTGACTTCGATCAGGATTCATTGCCGGATGAATGGGCGGCTCAATATGGGTTCTCAACGAACGGACTCGCGGGAAATGGTCTTGTCGGTTGGTGGCAAATGGATGACCCCACCAAGACGAACGCCTTGGATCGTTCCGGCCACGTTCTCCATGGGACTTTTAACAATTTTGGAGTTGCTCCATTCGTGACGGGAATTTTCGGGAATGCCATTTCCTTTTCGAGCAACTCATTTGTTGCGTTTCCCACGGGCTCGGGATGGCTGAACCTCACCAATAGCTTTACCGTTTCCAGTTGGTTTCAGAGTCCTCTCACCAATAAAACGTCGCGACTGGCGCTCTGGAGGGACGTCAGTGGAAACCGATGGGAATTGGACGTTCAATCGAACGGCCTGGCACAAATCGTGTTCAGCCCATCGAATCAGGTGTCGCAAGTTGTCAGGGCATCCGTCGGAACCAAGGTTTACGACAACCAGTGGCATCACATCGCGGCAACTTATGCACGAGGCGGCTCTGTGGCCACTCTTTATGTGGATGGTGTGGCTGAAGCAAACGCCTCGATCACGGGATGGAATCCCAAACCTGCATTGTCTTTCACCCTGGGGACTTCCTTAAACGTCCCCTTTCTATTGGATGAAGTCCGCCTGTATCAAACTGAACTTCCATTAAGCGATATTTTGCAGATCCCGGCTACTTTTTCAGATCCTGATGACGACGGTCTCACGAATTTTCAGGAATATCAGCTTGGTACGAATCCCTTGAATCCTGACTCCGATGGGGATGGCATCCCCGATGGATTTGATCCCACGCCGACAGGGCCGGGGCTCATGATGCTTCAATCCTTTTCAGCTCTCAGCTCGACGTCGGGACCCTACTTAAATGTCGTCCTTCCCGTGGATGGTCAGGAGGTTATTGGAACCATCATCCCCGTCAGCGGAGTGGTTTCCGACGACAATGGACTGGATCAATTGCAGGTCTACCTGAATTCAAACCTGATGACGACCCTCTGGGGGTCTTCGGTGACCAACCGCTATTTTACCGCATGGATCAATGGGTTGAAACCGGGTTCGAACATGGTGGATGTCGTTGCGGTGGGGACAAGCGGTCTTGCCACCACCAACCATTTCTCCGTGGTCCAAAATCAGCTTAATACTTCCATTTCCACAAGCGATCTGGCCGTCTGGCTGCGTGCCGATCAGGGAGTGGTTCAGGACAGTTCAGGTGGTGTGAGTTCATGGAAGGATCAATCGGGAAGCACCAATGATGCCTCACAAGTCTCCGGAACGTTCAGGCCCATCTGGGTCGACAACCAGCTCAACGGCAAGCCCGTGGTCCGTTTTGATGGTGTGGGGGATTTTCTGACCTTTGGCACCAACACTTTGTCCCAGCTCACCGATGTTTCGTGGTTTGTGGTGAGCAAAGTGAGAGGGAACGCCACAAGCCAGGCCCTGCTTTCACGGAGTCAGGGCGGAGGTGCGGTGAACAAATGGATTTGGTGGCTGGTGGGCGACATCATTCGTTTGCACATGCAACCCGGAGCGGCGGATCTTCAGTCGGATGCCATGGGAACTCAGGCCCACTCTTGGAACGTCTATGAATTTTTCAAGAGTGGGTCTGTTTACATGCACTATCGCAACGCACGCAGCGCAGGAAGCTGGTCGGTGACCACGGGATTTCCTCCCGGGAATTCCGGAATCCCTCCTGTGGTTTCGGATTTGCGATTGGGGCAGGCGGAAGGAAACAACTACCTCAATGGCGATGTGGCCGAAGTGATTCTCTATCAGCGAACCCTTTCCATTTCCGAACGTCAGAATGTGGAAAGCTACCTTTTGAGTAAATATGCCATCATCGATCCTTCAGCGGGATTTTCCCCCGGAGGCGGTTCCAGTCAGAGCGGATCGCTTCCTCCGAGCGAAAATCTCACTCTGGCACAGGATCAGGATCAGGATGGCATTCTGGATTCCTGGGAAGTCGCCTACGGATTGAATCCCGCCAATCCTGCGGATGCCCTTCTGGATGCCGATGGAGATGGTATTTCCAATCGTGACGAATACCTCCGGCGGGCCGAGGGGTTGAATCCCCTCGACTACTACAATGGGCAGCTCCCCTGGCTGCAGGCGGCCGGGCCTGTGGAACAACGTGGCCTGACCAACTCCGTGATCACAACCCCCTTTATCGTTCAGGCGATTGATGGCTCCGGTGTGGCTCTGACCAATGCGCCTCTGCGTTTTTCCGTGGTTTCGGGTGGTGGAACGATATCCACCAACACGACTGGAATATGGGCATCCCTCTTTGATTTAAAAACCGACGTGGCTGGACGGGCGCAGATCTTCGCCAAGACGGGAACCGTATCGCCCATGATCATTCGCGCGAGCGTCAACACGTCGGGTCTCACGAATGGGATGGACTTTAAAGCCCTTCTTGTGGGGGACGCCCAGGCTCCAACCCTTAATTTCACCTCCATTGAAGATTATCAGCAAACCACGAACACGAGCCTTACGGTTTCCGGCAATGTGACGGACGACAAGAGTTTGAATACCTTGAAGATTTCACTCAACGCCGCTCAAGTCACCAATATCGTCTGGGGAGGCGTCACCACAGGAGCCTTCAATGTTCCCGTCAGCGGACTGAGCATCGGCACCAACACCGTTCAGGGCATCTTGGCTGACACGTTTGGGAATGCCACCACCAATATCGTGAAAGTAGTCCGGCAGAATTCAGAATCCATTCCCATTCCGACGACCGATCTTCGTCTCTGGTTGCGTTCGGACAAAGGAGTTGCCTACAACAGCGCGAATGAGGTGACTTCCTGGGCCGATGGTTCCACCAATTTAAACAACGCCGTTCAAACCATATCCACGGATCAATCTCCTCAATTCGTTCCCAATGCATGGAATGGAAAACCTGCGATCCGTTTTGATGGATTGAATGACTATCTAAGCGCGGGCACTAATGCATCTCTTGCATTGAATGACTTCACCTTTGTCAGCGTTGCTGCGTTTCGCGGGACGGGAAACGCCCAGACATTACTTTCCCGCAGCGAAGGCGGTGGACCTGTCAGTAAATGGATTTACTGGTACATCGGCGCCATGGATCTTCATGTGCAGCCCGGAAATTCCCATTCGGCTTCTCCCAACTTCACGCCTGTCGTGGGGAAAACCTCCATTCTCGAACTGACTAAAAGCGGTTCCCTCTACACCCACATGATGGATGGAACCAATTTGGGATCCTCTGTAAGCGGACCGGCGACCCTGCCCACCGTGGCTTCGGATTTTCGAATGGGACAAGCCGAGGGCGCAAATTGGTTCAACGGCGATGTCGGAGAAATTCTGATTTATGGACATGCCTTGACCTCGACGGAACGTCAGACCGTGGAAAATTATTTGCAGCTCAAATACAACCTAGCTGGAGCCGTCAATGTATCCGTGCCTGCGGGAACGTATAACGGTCCGTTGAGCGTTTCGCTTTCCACGTCGATGGCCAATGTGACGATCCGCTACACGCTGGATGGAACCGATCCAGGTCCCACTTCCACGGCGTACACGGGTTCGGCGATTGTTTTGAGCTCCACCGCCACGATCAAGGCGCGGGTGGTCTTTGGAACGATCCTTGGGCCCTTGACCTCCGCCACTTATTTGATTCGGGGTTCCAATGGGGATGTCACGCTTCCCACCCTCACAGTCACCGCCCCGGTGAATAATCTTACGGTTACGAACACCGCCGTCACGGTCACGGGAACGGCTTCTGACAATTGGGCTGTGAACAATGTTCAGGTCAGCCTGAACGCCGTCGCTGTGACCAATCTCTTTGCTCCCACCACCAATACCACGAGCATGCCGTTTTCTGTTCCCGTGGCGAATCTTC
>CAYYYL010000034.1:0-28962 GCA_964475835.1 uncultured Verrucomicrobiota bacterium
CCTCCCAAAATCCAGACCCCTCCCTGATTTCCAGGGCGGGTCAATTCACCATGCGCCTGAAGCGCAAAAATCCATCCAGCATGGAGGCCGATGGCCAGATAGAGGGATCCTGTCCGATCCCTGCTCCAACAAAGCATCCACGCAATGGCCAGAAGCACCGCCATGCCTCCAGCGATCTCGGAAACATCCCCCAAGCGCTGGAAAGCCAGGCCCAACATTCGAAAACCGGAATCCCAATGCACCGAACCAATATCCTCCGGTCGGGCCGGCTTGAGATAATGCACCGACGCGAACAACAGCGCATTCACAAGAGTAGCTCCACCCGGCGACATCGTTTGCTTGAACAACCCGTACATGTACCCCCGGAAAAACACCTCTTCGAAAAGGGACACGAAGGTCGCTGTCAGGACTATCCTCAGGAGAATCATCCCCCATGATCGTTCGCCAAGCGCATCCTCAAACCCATAGGCTCCAAAAAACCCAAGCAGCACTCCAAAGGCCGAGAAAATCAAAAGGCTCGAAACCAAGCCCAGAACCACGTCCCGCACCCCCCGTGTGGAATGCAATCCCAACGCGGTTTTGGAAACAAATCCGGTGCGATAAATGAAAACGGGAAGCGTGATAAGCACGCTCAATTGAAGAACGCGGTTGAAATAACGATGAAACGGATACCTGGAAAGATATTCGGCAAAGTGAACCTTCGATGCCGCCATGAACTGCACCCCTGTGTAGATCCAGGGTGAAGCCAGAACCGCCACCAGCACACATCCAGCCAGGAGAGCAATGAATCGTGCGACCGGCCGGTTCATGGCAGAATCACCGGCCAATCGACTTATAATGAAATCCCCCGGCTGTCATCTGTTCCGGATCAAAAATATTCCGGCCATCGAGCACCAGCGGATGATTCATTTCGGATTTCAAGCGATTCAGGTCAAGATTGCGAAATTCCTCCCACTCCGTCACCACCACAAGCGCATCGCACCCCCGGGCCGCCTCATAGGAATCGGTGCACATCTTCACATTCTTCAACACCCCCGCGGCCTTCTCCATGGCCTGGGGATCATACGCCTGCACGCGAGCCCCCTCCTCGAGAACGTTGCGGATCAAAGTGATTGCCGGTGCGCTGCGAATATCATCCGTGTTGGGTTTGAACGCCAACCCCAACACCCCAATGGTTTTGTCCTTCAGCACCCAGAGGTCTTCCCGCAACTTCTTCAAAAACCGGTTTAACACATCCGCATTGATCTGCTGCACTTCCTTGAGGAGACGAAAATCGTACCCCAGTTGTTCTGCAATCTTGATGAAAGCGGACAGATCTTTCGGGAAACATGACCCGCCATAACCGATTCCCGCATTGAGAAAGTGGCGTCCAATTCTCTTGTCGAACCCCATTCCATTCACCACCTCCTCGACATCCGCACCAGAAGCCTCGCACACGACCGAAAGCGCATTGGCGTAGGAGATTTTGAGGGCAAGAAAGGAATTGGAGGCGTGCTTGATCAATTCTGCGGAATTGATGTCTGTAACGATGAAATTCGGACACTTGAACGGGTCGTAGAGCTCCTTCAGATACGCCACAGGCCGGTCGTTCATCACCCCCACCACAATCCGGTCGGGATTCATGAGATCCTCGATGGCAGATCCCTCGCGCAAAAACTCAGGATTCGACACCACATCGAAATCCGCCTTCTGCTTATTATAACGTCGAATCGTTTCCGCCACCTTTTCCCCGGTTTTCACCGGAACCGTGCTTTTATCAACGATGATCGTGTACTTCTTCAGACACCCGGCAATCGCGCGCGCAACCGCTTCGATAAAACTAAGGTCCACAGATCCGTCCTCGTAGGGCGGCGTCGGCACAGCAATAAACACGATCTGCCCATGATCCACTCCCTCCTCCGTACTGGCCGTAAATTTCAGTCGGCCGGCGGAGACATTGCGTTTGACGAGTTCTTCGAGACCCGGCTCATAAATGGGGATCTGCCCCGATTGAAGCATCTCCACCTTCTTCTGATCGTTGTCCACGCACACCACGGAATGCCCCTTCTCGGCAAAACATGCGCCTGTCACGAGTCCGACATAACCTGAACCAACAAGAGTCACTTTCATAAAAAATCACAAGAACGGTCAGTGGCTGGCACCGAACTGACGCGCATCAATCGCCACTTCAGGAAAAGCCTTCAGAGTGAAACTCAACCAGACCCGCCAGTCAGCCTCCCGATTCTGGGGACGAAGCTGGCTCACGCTGAGGGTGGCGATCCAGGAATGCAGATCCCGATCCAGCCCATAGGCCTGCTCGTAGAGGGATCCCCCCGAGGGATCAAACCGATGATCGGTGCGCAAGGTCCAGTCCTCGTTCATGGCCCAAGCATAACTTACGCCCATCTGGTTTCCCACATCGCGAAAAAAGTCGTGTGAAAGCCGCACCTGCCAGACCTTCGATTTGTAAACGGTCAGGCCCGTCGTCGATTCCCGAATCTGGTCATGATCGTAGTCGTAACGCCCCCTCCAGTTCAGCTTCAGCCACTTCACCGGTTTGGTTTCGAATTCTGTAAAAAGGTCGGAGAATCGTTTTTCATCCTGCTTTCGATCCGCAAGAATATCCTGATAGATGACAAATTCGGCTAGATCCCAAGCCGCCCCATCACGACGCGTCTGCAAGCGCTGCCGGACAGAGGGACGAAACACATTTCGGGAATCAATGGTGTCGACCGCCGTGTACTGGGGAAAGTCGATGGGGACGAGGTTCTTATTGATCCCAAAGCTGGAACGCTCCACGTCGAACGGGAAAAGCTCCGACGGCCCCACATTGGGCCTGGCCACAAAGCCATAGTTCACACTCGGCTCGATGATGTGACGCAACCCATCGATATCCCACTTCTTATCCTTCACATGGCTCCAGGTGCGGGTGGCCTTGAAACTTGCCTCAAAACCGGAATTAAAAACCATGCGCATGGCCGAAGGCTCATTGGCATTGATCCGGGACTGATCGTAGTACGTCACGCGTCCACCCACCCGGGGCGTGAGATTAAGCCAGCCGAAATACTTTTTGGGATAAAGAATCTGGTGAAAACTATCGACCCGCGTCGTGTGGTAATCGTTCAAGCCGTCAAAATTGGCGAATTCCTTGGAGAGATAGGCGACGGAATTCTCACCTTCATAAAAGACAGGGCTTCCAAAGAGGGATTGTCTCTTAAAATCAAACCGGGCCTCGGGAAGTCGCTCCGTAGTGGTGTAGAAATTGTTCACACTGGCCCGTGCGAGGACACTCAACGTGGTATTGGGGGACCACTTGGTGAATTCGCCAAAGTTATCCGGCTGGGGTTCACTCTGAAATTCCTTCTCGAAGTAGTCCTCCAGGAAGTTGGGATCACTCAGCTTGTTGATTTTCAACTTGCTGTAGATCTCATCGGTAATTTCCGCACGCTGGGAAACCCGCACCTGATAGCGCTCGCGGGGAATGTCCTGACGCGTCACCTTGGTGCTCGTCACGACATCGGTCTGTCCCGTGTTGGCGGCCTTTTTGTCGTCAGCATAGTAGGCCCGCACCTTACCGGTCACATTCGGCTCAAATTCCGCCCCTTTTTCGGTGTCCTTGCGCTCCCCAGCCTTGTACCGGAGGTCCAACCCACCGGCGAGCCCCCGTTGCGCCCGGTAGTCGAGGCGAAAAGTGGGCCTGACTCCATCGGAAATCCGCGTGGTATAGGAGTTAAGGACAAAGAACCCCCAATTCCCCTTGGTGCCAATCTGCACCTGGGTTCCCGTGTTGATTCCATTTTCAGAATCGTCGATGGGATACACGAAATAGGGAAAGTAGAACACAGGAACTCCCCCCACGAAAAGCACCACATCATGAAAGGAGATACGGTCATGCGGATAGACCAGGATCGTTCCGGCTTGGAAACGATAGCCGGGGTTGTCGTAATCGCTGGTGGTCAGAAATGAGTTTTTCAGGACATAGCGGCTTTTGTCCGAACTCTCGATCGACTTGGCCTGAAAAAAAAGTCCGTTTTCGAACTGGCCACGGGATTCCCCCGTCTGAACGGCCCCCGTGCCAAAGTTGTAATCAATCGATTCGGCAATCCACTCCTGACTCCCCTTGTTAAGCTTCACATGCCCTTCCGCGTGCGCCTCCTTCGTCTCGGTGTTCACCTGGGCCATATCGGCAGCCAGACGCGCGCCGTGATAGGAAATCACCACATGCCCGCGCGCGATCACGTTTCCGGTTTTTCGATCGAAATCCATGCTGTCCGCGGTCGTTTTGATCGGCAGTTCGGCAGACGGATGCTCAAGGGAGGTCGTCGCCTTGTTCAGGCGGGATTCTCCCTGAAGGACCCCTCCCCCCAGAAGGAACAATGCGGCGCAACCGGCCAGGAGGCGATTCAACGAAGGGAGTGTTGTCAAAAGAGGCATGTCCTTGGGTTTCAACTTCTTGAACACCCGACGCTATCAAGCCCATCAGGGGCTGCCAAGGCATTTTCGAAGGGGGGTTGTCCGCAGGAATTAGTTACGTTCCCCCGCCCACTCGGCAAGCCGCGCCTCATAGTCACGTGTCATCAGCTCGGTGAGAAGAGGATCGATCTTCCCCTCAATAAAGTCGGAGAGATTGTAGAGGGTCACGTTGATGCGATGATCCGTGACACGGTTCTGGGGAAAGTTATAAGTCCGGATCCTTTCACTGCGATCCCCCGTTCCAATCTGCGATTTTCGAGCCTCGGCATATTTCGCGTTCTCCTCGTCCTGACGTGCGGTGAGCAGGCGGGACCTCAACACCCGGAGAGCCTTCGCCTTGTTTTTGAGCTGGCTGCGTTCATCCGCGCATCGCACGATCAATCCCGTCGGTTTGTGGGTGATCTGGACGGCACTATCCGTCGTATTCACGCCCTGCCCCCCCGGACCGGAGGCACGGCAAACGGTGATTTCCAGATCCTCCGTTTTGATTTCGACATCCACCTCCTCGGCCTCCGGCAGCACCGCAACGGTGGCCGTCGAAGTGTGGATTCGCCCATTCGCCTCGGTGGAGGGAATGCGTTGAACCCGGTGAACCCCACTCTCATAGCGCAGGCGGCGAAAAACATCCTTCCCCTGGACGGATGCCACAATTTCCTTGTACCCACCCATTCCTGAGGGATTCGAATCCATCGGTTCCACCTTCCAGCCCATCGTTTCCGCAAATCGGGAATACATGCGAAAAAGATCCCCCGCAAATAAAGCCGCTTCATCGCCACCGGTTCCCGCACGGATTTCCAAAATCGTATTGCGACTGTCGTTGGGATCTGGAGGAAGAATCGCCCCCTTCAACTCAAGCTCGAGCCCGGCACGCCGCTTTTCAAGCTCGGCGAGGTCGACAACCACCATCTCAAGCATCTCAGGCTCATGCTTGTGGTCCAGCTTCAGTCTCTCATTGGCTTCAACCTGTCGGACCACCTCTCGAAAAGCCGTGAACTGTGCCAGCACCTCCTTCAACCGGGCATGCTCGCGTCCAAGTTCCGAAGCCTTCTGCGGATTCGAAAAAACAGCCCCATCCGCCAGCTGGCGTTCGATTTCCTCGAAGCGCGATTCAAACCGCGGTTGATGGGAAAGAAGGTCCATGATGAAAAAAGGAAACCGCCAAGCCACCAGAAAACCAGGTTCGAAAACCTGGTGCCCTGATGCCTTGGCGGTTTAAAAAACCGGCAATCTACTTCTTGAAACGCTTGTTAAAACGCTCCACGCGGCCCGCGGTATCCACAAACTTCTGCTGACCGGTGAAGAAAGGGTGGCATTTGGAACAGATGCCGATGCGAATATTGGAGCGTGTGGAACGGGTGTGAAGCACATTACCACAGGCGCAGGTGATCGTCGCTTCCACGTACTCAGGATGAATGTCGGATTTCATAGGAACTGCCAATACTACACCCTCTCCACAAAAACTCAAACGAATTTGCGTGCCACAAGGGTGGCATTGTGCCCCCCGAATCCGAAGGAATTGTTCACGATGGCATTCACCTTCGCCTCACGGGCCTTGAACGGAACGTAGTCCAGATCACACTCAGGATCGGGATGATCCAGATTGATCGTTGGCGGAACCAGATTCTCCTGCAAAGCCTTGGCACAGATCGCCATCTCCACCGAACCCGCAGCGCCTAATAAATGCCCCGTCATGGACTTGGTCGAACTCACCATCACCTTGCGGGCATGGTCCCCGAAAACAGTCTTGATCGCCTGGGTTTCGCAGATATCCCCCTGGGGCGTGGAAGTGCCATGGGCGTTGATGTAGTCGATATCCGTCGGTTGCAATCCTGCACACTCCAAAGCCATGCGCATGCAACGCGCGGCCCCCTCTCCCCCGGGAGACGGCGCGGTCATATGATGCGCATCCGCGGTGTTGCCATAACCCACAAGCTCACAATAAATCCGTGCACCCCGTTTTTTCGCGTGCTCCAGCTCCTCAACGATGAGAATGCCCGCGCCTTCCGCCATGACAAAACCATCACGATCCTTGTCAAAGGGGCGGCTCGCCTTCTGGGGCTCGTCATTCCGGGTGCTTAAGGCCCGCATGGCGGCAAAACCGCCGATTCCGAGGCCGCAAATCGCGGCTTCACTTCCCCCGGCAATCATCACATCCGCCTCACCTCGACGGATGATTTGAAAGGATTCCCCGACGGAATGCGTCGAAGTTGAGCAAGCGGAAACCACCGCCATGTTGGGTCCACGGGCGCCAATCTCCATGGACACCATTCCTGACGCCATGTTGCTGATCATCATGGGAATCATGAAAGGGGAAAGACGGGAGGGCCCTTTTTGAACAAGGTTCGTGTGCTGCTCCTCAAGCGTATTCAATCCCCCGATCCCGGAACCAATCAACACGCCCACCCGGTCCATGTTCTCGGACTCAAAAGCAATCCCCGAGTCCTGGACCGCCTTTTTCGTCGCCGCCATGGCGAACAACGTGTAGCGATCGCAACGCCGGGCATCCTTGGGCACCTTGAAGTACGGCGTGCCATTGAAGTCCTTGATCTCGGCTCCAATCCGGCAGTCGTATTGGGCCGCGTCAAAAATGGTGATCCCCGTCACTCCGGACTTGCCGGAAATGATGTTCTGCCAGAAAGCGTCGATCTCCTGCCCGAGGGAAGTGATGACCCCGATTCCTGTGACGACAATTCGCCTGTTGCCCTGGTTGGATTGCCCCATAAAATATCGATGCGGTTCCGCCCATTATGGCGGAACTTCGCATCGCACGCAAGCAGGCAGGATTAGGCTCCCTGCTTCTCTTTGACGTAATTGATGACGTCGCCGACGGTCAGCAGCTTTTCAGCCTGCTCGTCTGGAATCTCAGCACCAAACTCCTCTTCGAAAGCCATCACCAACTCGACCGTGTCGAGCGAATCAGCTCCGAGGTCTTCGATGAACCGTGCCGTGGGAGTCACCTGCTCCGCGTTCACTCCAAGTTGCTCCACGATGATGTCTTTTACTTTCTCTTCGATTGATTTTTCAGCCATAAAATATTGTCTCCTTTGCGGTGAAGCTGCAGTTCATACAGCACTCCGGATGCGCGTTTAAGCCTTACAGGCAAGGGGTTGTCAACGTTATATTCATCCAACCCCTTATTTTTTCACCCCTCCGCGCTTGTCTTCACGCAGCACGTTGTTATTTTCCTGCAAGCAGTTGCAGCTAAAGATTTACTGAGTAAACCGCATTCCGGGCAAGAGGATAATGACAACGCGTGTAAAAATTTGTGGATTGACCCGGTTGGAGGACGCCCTCGCCGCGGTCGAAGCAGGGGCCCACGCTCTGGGATTCGTTTTCTACGACAAAAGCCCCCGCCACATTTCGATCCCGGCAGCTTCGAATATTTGCAACTGCCTTCCCCCTTTCGTTTCAAAGGTTGGCGTGTTCGTCAACGAACTCGAATACACCATTGAAAAAGCGGTCGCGGAATGCGGCCTCGACACCCTTCAATTCCACGGAGACGAACCCCCAGGGTTCTGTCAGAAATTTCCCTGCAAATCGATCAAGGCGTTCCGCATCCGCAGTCCCCAGGATCTGGCGAGTTTGAACGACTTCGATGTGGATGCCTGGCTCCTCGATTCCTTTTCGGACACAGCCCCTGGAGGCACCGGAAAAACCTTTGATTGGGCCCTCGCCCTTGAAGCGAAAAAAACCGGACGTCAGATCATTCTCTCGGGCGGCCTAACCCCGGAAAACGTGACCGATGCCATCCAGCAGGTTCACCCCTTTGCCGTGGACATCTCAAGTGGAGTCGAAACTTCCCCGGGCGTGAAGGATATCCTCAAAATCCATCGCTTTGCCAAAGCAGTCCGTCAGGTGGACGGGCGGAGCATGGATCTCGCATGACTGGCTTTCGCCGGGCAGTTGTGTTTTAATGGGGTTTCCATGAAGAAGTTCGCTCCCTATCGCGGTTACCCGGATTCGAAAGGCCACTTTGGTCCCTATGGCGGCATGTACGTCCCCGAGACGCTCATGATGCCCCTGCTGGAGCTGACGCGTGAATACGCACGTGCCCGGCGCGACCCGAAATTCAGGAAGGAGCTCGACTCCTATCTCAAGCACTACGTCGGACGCCCCACCCCGCTTTATTTCGCCGAACGCCTGACCCGCGAACTCGGAGGGGCCAGAATTTATTTGAAACGGGAGGATCTTCTTCATACCGGTGCTCATAAAATCAATAATGCGATGGGACAAATCCTCCTCGCTCGCCGCATGGGCAAGAAGCGGATCATTGCCGAGACCGGCGCAGGTCAACACGGGGTTGCCACCGCCACCGTAGCCGCTATGTTCGGCCTCGAATGTGTGATCTACATGGGTGAGGTCGACGCGGAACGCCAGGCGTTGAATGTCTATCGTATGCAGCTCCTCGGGGCGGAAGTCCGACGGGTGACCGCCGGCCAGCAAACGCTGAAGGAAGCCATCAGTGAAGCGATGCGCGACTGGGTGACGAACGTCCGCACCACCCACTACATTCTCGGTTCCGCCCTCGGATCCCATCCCTACCCCATGATGGTGAGGGACTTTCACAGCGTGATCGGGCGCGAAGCCCGCGCCCAGATTCTAAAGACCGAAAAACGCCTTCCCGATCTCGTCACGGCCTGTGTGGGAGGGGGATCCAACGCCATCGGGATATTCCACGCTTTTCTGAATGATCGAAAAGTCCGCCTCGTCGGCGTCGAAGCAGGAGGACACGGAATCCAGCCGGGACGCCATGCCGCACGATTCCATGGTGGTTCCCTGGGCGTCCTCCAGGGCACCCGCACCTACGTGCTCCAGGACGACCATGGCCAGATCGAGCTCACCCATTCCGTCTCCGCAGGCCTCGACTATGCCGCCATTGGACCGGAACACAGCCTTTTGCGCGATCTCGGCCGCACGGAATACACCTACGCCACCGACGACCAGGCCTTGAAGGGATTCCAAACTTTAAGCCGCATCGAGGGGATTATCCCCGCCCTCGAATCCTCCCATGCGATCGCCTACGTTTTGAAACAGGCACCCAAAATGAAGAAATCGCAGCTCATCGTCGTCAATCTCTCAGGACGTGGGGACAAGGATGTGATGGAAGCCAGCAAACATCTCAGAAATTCAAAATTTAAAGTTCAAAGTTCAAAGTAAACCGATGGTCTTCATTCCCGATTGCTTTCAACTTAAAACATCAATCTTCAACCCGGAACCTAATTCTGCATGACCCTCTTTGAAAAAATCATCGCACGTGAGATTCCCGCAAGGATCGTTCATGAGACGGACGATGTGCTCGCGTTTCATGACATCCAGCCCCAAGCCCCCACCCATGTCCTGGTGATTCCAAAAAAGGTAATTTCACGCATCGGCGAGGCCTGCGTATCCGACGATACCGTCCTCGGTCGGCTCCTTCTCGCAGCCGCGGAGGTGGCTCGAAAGCTCGGAATCGACAAAACGGGTTACCGCCTTGTCATCAACCACGGGAAAGACGCGGGAGAATCCGTCCCCCACCTTCACGTCCACCTGCTCGGCGGCCGCCCCATGGCGTGGCCTCCGGGTTGATTTATGACTTCAACATCACGCATCCTTGCCCTTCTGATCTTTTCCTTCGTGGTGCAGGGACAGGCCATCGAACGACTTTTCAACTTTGATCAGGACCCAACTCTCCTCCCCCCTGAAGGGTTCGTGGTGGAAGGGGGAACCGGTGGCGTCCCCATGTTCGCAGTGATGAAAAATGAGGAGGCGAAGTCTCCTCCAAATTTCCTCATCATCCAGGGCGCCACATTCCCGGGCACGAAGGTGCTCATTTCCCTTGCCTGGTTTTCGAATATCCGGAATGGCGACATCCAAGTCTGGTTCAAACACGGGGGCGAACCCAACCGATTGCGAACGGGCGGTCTTGTCTGGCGCTATCAGTCGGTCACGGATTTCTACTCATTGGAGTGGGATACCAAAAAATCACTCCTTTTCCTCGTCGTCACAAAGGGGGGTGAACGGGAGATTCTGGAAAAAATGAAACTTCCCCTTCCGATGAAGCAATGGGCCCAGTTGAGGGTTTCATTCGAAAACCAGACCATCCACTGCCTGATCGACGGACAGCCCGTATTCGACAAGGATGATCCATCCCTTTCCGAGGCGGGGAAGGCGGGCATCTTCATCAACTCCGAAGTCCCTCTCGCATTCGACGACTTCCATCTGAAGGGAACAGAGTAGAAACCCCTTCCCTACTTCGATGATTCAGGTGGCTGTCCCAGGAGGGCCACTTGCATCAAGAACTGAATTCCGGTCATCACACTTGGATTGACCGGCCCAAAGGCGGATTGATGGGTTCCATTCCCATCCACCCTCACCACACAAACCGCCGGCCCCAGGTGTCGTGAAATCGGCGCAGTCTGCGGCAGGCGCGTAAGATCCACCTGCTCCTGCACCTTCGGAGCCATCGCTTTCGCCAGCATGGCCAGACCACTGAGAAGGTTGTAGGTCCTCTCAAACAACTCCTTTTCATCACAATAGATAAACTGGGAATAACCTTTCTCAAACCGGGCCTCCACGCTTTGAAACGACTTATTATCGGCAAGATGACCTCCCAATCCCTTCAGACTCCCGATAGCCCTCGTCACCGCGGAAGGCTCGAGCGCGAAAATCATCCAGCCCTCATGAAACGCGATCGTGGGCCGCACCAGAGAATAGGGACCTGGAACCTGCAAAAGGGAATTCCCATTTTCATCCGGAAGTTCCTCCATATTTCCTAGCGATCCAGGCGATATTTCATTCAAAGCCGCCCAGACACCTTGAAGACTGGACTTCACCTTCTCCGGATCGTGACACTCCACCAAGGCGTGCAGGGAGGGAACTCTCATGGCGGCCCCCCATTCAAGGGATAGGGAAACCTCAGGGCCCAGATGAGCCAGCAAATCCTCGCGCGGATGAATCTGCTTCGATTCGAGGACTTGCTCCAGGGCGTCCAGTTCCTTTGACCATTTGCCCACCCCGCTTTTTTTCAACTCCCTGTAGTTGCGCTCTAACCAAGCCCCCACATCCAACCCAGCTGCAGCGTAGAGGAGAGTGTCCTGCCCCGCCCCTTTGAGGGAACGGCGCTCGCAAACCTTCATGTCCGAAAGCCCCGTGCTTTGAGCGCCCGCCGGATCAAAAACCGTCCATACATGGTCCTCCACTCCGTTTTCAAGAAATCGGGTGGAGCCATACAGGGATTGAAACGGTGGCACCGCTGCCTGGGATTTCAAGACCGCCTGAATCGGCGTCAACATCTGCAGCCCAGCCCACGCCGACTGAACGTTGATAAAAAAGACGGTGTCCGAGTCTCCCTTAGGATTCATGTGCACCGAAAAGGCCGGTGACTTGCCAAGGGTACGGGCATCCCTGTCTTTCGCACATGTAATCACCTTTTTGAAGGCTGACTCCCCCCGACTTAGAATAAGAAAATTCCCAAGCCGTCCATAAGCCATCCGGACATGGTTTCCCTCCCGGAGGACATGATAGCGGATGGACTGTTCCCGACGTTCCTCGAGTTCCTGGCTTGGAAACTCCACCCGATAGCGCTTCACCCATGCTTCGACTGCGGCCTCCATTTTCGCCCGTTTCGGCCCCGGATCAAACCCCGCCAGAATCTCCACATCCAGATCGGGGCTGATCGACACATCCGTCACAGCCAGAAAACTTTCCCCCTCCGCCTGATTGAAAAGTTCCGCAAGGCCCTGAACCTGAAAAACCGCTTCCCGCTGGTCGTGCAACTTTGCGTTCACGGACTGGAGAGGCTGCTTCAGAAACTGCCGGATTTCGGGTTCATTCCCAATTTTCCCAAATGCGCTTTTCGAGATCTTCTCGCGGGCCATCCCGCTGTCCGAAGTCTGGAGAAAAAGAATCGTGGTCTCCGGCAAGATATCCACCGCCCGGTAATGCCCCTGACGGTGAAACCAGAAGAAAGCCCCCACTCCCACACCCAGGACAAGGACTAAAAGCAAAATGGTTTTTTTCATATAACAGAACCCAGACCGATACTGAACCCATTCCCTTCGGGGGGCTTATTTTTTCCGACGGAACAGATTTTTAAACCAGGAAAGAACCCCTTTCTTTCCACCCTGCCCCCCATCGGATTCCGGTGACGTGGCGATTCCGGTCTTGTTCGGAGGAATGTCGGACAGCGGAGCGTTCGGCAAAACGGTGGGAATCGAACGCACTCCCTCGGCGGCGGAGGGGCCCACCAACATGGTCCCAAGACTCTCCACTTTCGAATCACTAACTTTTTTGAGTTTTTCCGCAAGACCCGGAGCCGGTGCCACCGGCGCGGGTTTCGGGGCCGGAAAAGCGGTTTTAAGACTCGTCACATCCGCCGCCCGTGTCCAATCCCTGGTTTCACCCTCGGAATGAACCCAGCTTTCGGGAATGACACGACCTTCACGAATGAACGCCTGCATGGCGCTCAGATCATAGGGACCGTACTGTTGATCAACGTAGAGATAGTATTGGCCACCCATGGGGATCCTTGCGTTCGAAAAAAAACAGCCGTTTGCTTGCTCCCATATCCCCTTTGCTTTCAAAAAGCGATGAAATTTGTACGGCGATTTACCGGATTGCGTTTTTTTTCCGCAATGGTACGTTCCGCCCATCCCGCATGGCCACAATCCTTTCGAATCCCACCCACGCTTTCGTATTGGGCGCCGGACTCGGAACGCGGCTTCGCCCGCTGACTTCCGACCTGCCGAAGCCCCTCGTTCCCGTGAAGGGAACCCCCCTTGTCACCCATTCTTTTCGCCACCTCCAGGATATCGGCGTGCGTCAGATCATCGTCAACACCCACCACGCCGCCCGACGTTGGGAGGAGACCTTCCCCGATCATCGTCACGAAAAGCTCGCCCTCACCTTCCGTCACGAACCCCATCTCCTCGATACCGGAGGTGGCATCAAGAACGTGGAGGACTTTTTCGCCCAAAGCGGAACATTCTGGATCTACAATGGTGATATTCTGACCGATCTGCCCCTGCAGACCGCCCTCGATCATCATCGAAAGCATCGAAATCTCGTAACGATGGTTTTGCGAAGCGATCACGAACCACGGCACGTAACCCTCGATTCCCAGGGGCGCATTGCCGATATTCGCAACATGCTCGGCACCGGACAACCGGGCCGATACCTTTTCGCAGGTATCCATGTCGTGGAACCGGAACTTTTCAGACACATTCCCCGGGTTGAAATCAAATCCATCATCCCCATCTATCTGGACCTGATCCGTCAGGGCCTTCCCATTGGAGGGGTGGTCATCGACCAGGGCACATGGTCCGACGTGGGAACCCCGGTTGAATACGAACGCGTCAACCGGCCTACCGCTGCGTGAGCAGTTGATCCAGATCGGTCTCCCCACGGGCCACAGAGGACGCCTTTCCCCGGTAGTCATTGATGCCCGCAACAATCGCCCGTGCAAGCGTCTCTTGATATTCATCCGTAGCAATTTTTTCCCCTTCCTCCGGATTGGACATGAATCCACCTTCAATCAGAACGCTCGGCATGGGGCTTCCTCGGAGAACCACAAACCAAGCGCTCTTGATTCCCCGATCCCGGATCCCACGAATATCGCGCATTCTGGACTCGATACAGCGGGCAAGAAGCCGGTTCGCGCTCCGAGTGTTGTTGGCGGTCAAAAATCCCGACGCGGGTCTGGATCCCATCGTCGACCGCTCCCCACGTCCGGGCAAAATATAAATTTCAAAACCATTGGGATGCTGGTATTTGGTGCGCAAATCCGTGGCGCGTTGCTTCTCCGTGCTCCGGTTGAAATGAATGCTCACCATGAGCCAGTCACGGTATTCGGACGACAACGCCTTGTCGACGCGTTCATTGAGCGACACATAGGTGTCCGACGATCTTGTCATCGCCACCGGCATTCCCTGATCGCTGAGCAGGGATTTGACCTTTTTTGCCACGGCAAGGGTCGCCGTCTTCTCCATGTACCCGGCCCGATTGATCGCTCCATAACATTCCTCACGGTATCCGGCCCGGGCCCATTTGCTTAACCCATTAAACCTTTCCCCATTGCGCCCGGCAGCTTCCTCCGGATCTCCTCCATGCCCTGGATCAAGTAAAACTCCGCGAACCGGCCCGATCGGGGAGTCTCCCCCGCCATCCCCCGTCGTCGCACAACCCGAAATCAAAATCGCCACACCACAGATCAGCAGAAAAAGTAAATTATTTTTTAAAATACGCAGGACCATGGTGATGCATAAAACTTCACGTCCTTCATTTTGACAATCATAAAATCATTTTTCGGACGCTTGCGTTTGAGAAATCCCCCCTGCAGATTCAATCCATGCAGGAATCGCACATATTGGTCGATGGTTACAGCATCCTGCATCAATGGGAGGAGTTTCGCCCCTTGCTTCGACGGAATCTTCCTACCGCCCGACAGGCCTTGATTCTCCTGCTCACTCAGTTTCACGATTGTCGGGGCGGGAAAATGACTCTCGTGTTCGACGGGAGATCCCTTCCCAAGGGTGGCGAAAGCATTCGTACTTCGATCGAGGTGGTCTATTCCAAACAAGGACAGACCGCCGATGCCGTGATCGAAAAGATGGTAGGACAAAGTCTCCGCCCCCAGCAGTTTATCGTCGCCACCGAAGACTACGCCGAACAGAACATTGTGGAGAGTCTCGGGGGACGCGTGCTCTCAGCGGATGCTTTTCACTCGCTCGTGAAGTCAGAACTCGAGGACCTCGAACAGGTCCTTGAAAACATCTCCTTACGGAATCAGCACTTTGGGAAGGGACGTCACTTGCGGTGATACTTTCCCTCGATGATCCGGTAGCTGCCACTTCGCTGTCCATCCCATCGAAACCCCTGCACCGTCGCCACATCCCCATCGATGGTCTCGATACAGACTTCACGAAGCACCCCGTCCGTATCGATGTCATACCAGTAGATTTTCCCGGGCCCGATCACGCGGCCGCGCAGATCACTCACGGGATCTCCATCCTCGGTTTTCAGAATTCTCCGCAATCCCATCGCATCAATTAGAAAGAATCCCACCTGTTTGGGCGATGTGCGCTTCACCCCTTGGGACATGATCGCAAGCTTCTGGAGCCCTTTTGCATATTTTTTACTGGGTTCTGAAAGCAGAGTCACTTTCAGGGTCTCAAGACAATCCCCGGTTGCGGAATAGACACTCACATCCCCTTCCCATTTTCCCTTCCACATCGAAAAAGCGGGATCCTCGCCAGCAGCAGAGGAAACGGCCGTAAGACCACTCACAAAGATCAGGAAGACGACTTTCCGCAACGACATCATGATTTCGCAAAATGACTCAGCTCCGCACATGGATCAATCTCTATTCATGCTTGAGTTGAATTTTTTTGGATTTCAACTACACTTTCACGCAACCCAACACCAAGGAGTCCTTATGTTTTTGTCCCGTTCCCTTTTATCCATCGCTTTATTCACCAGCCTTACTCTCTCCCAGGCCTCGGCCAAACCAGAGACCTACACCATCGACTCCGGCCATTCGTCCATTCAGTTCAAAATCAAACATTTCTTCAGCAAGGTGACGGGCCGTTTTCAGAAATTCGAGGGACGAATCACCGTCGACCGGGATGCTCTTGAAAGCACAAAGGCGGAGGGAACCATCGAGGCCGGCAGTGTCGACACCAACCAGGCCAAACGCGATGAACACCTTCGCAAACCCGATTTTTTTGACGTGGAAAAGTTTCCCAAAATCAGTTTCGTCAGCAAGGCGTGGAAGGTGCTGACGCCCGAGACATTCGAAGTCACCGGGGACCTGACCCTCCACGGCGTCACCAAACCCGTCACCCTCCAGGTTCGCAGCACTGGATTCGGGGAAGGCATGAAGGGAGCCCAACTTTCCGGATGGGAAGTCCGCGGCACCCTCAAGCGTTCCGATTTTGGTATGACCACCGGCACCCCCGCCGTCGGCGATGACGTCGAAATTGAGATCGAAATCGAAGCCGGAAAGTCCTGAAACCACTCAGTTTGGCCTGATTCTGGACGATGTAATTCATGAATGGGCCAAGTGCCAAATTCAGGCTTTTCCTCTTCCGTAGGGGAATATTTGCAAAAGGCAATACTTGATTTCACAAGCATTGCTTTGACATGTGCTATTGTCTTTTTTTTCCCAAGCCACCTTTTTGGGAAGGATTGGACCCGGGCGTCATTTAAGGAGCTCCGCACGTCTGCGGAAAACGGGGATTCCCTGGCCCAAAACACCCTTGGTCAACTGTTCTACACAGGAGACTATGTAGATCGAAATCCGATCAAAGCCGTGGTTTGGTTTCAAAAGGCTGCGAATCATGGAAATGCAGCCGCGCAATATAATCTGGCCGTTTGCTACGAGTTTGGAGTGGGTGTCGAAAAGAATTCCGTGCGGGCCCTGGAGTGGTATCGAAAAGCTGCTGGCCAGGGTCAGGTGCAGGCCCAATGTAATACCGGCATTTTCCTTCTCAATGGCACTGGGGGCGAAACCAATCTGACCGAAGCCGTGGAATGGCTTCAAAAGGCCGTTGACAAGGGGGATCCCCTCGCCTCCTACCATCTTGGTCGTTGCGAGTGGGAAGGAATGGGCACTTCTCTGGATGAAATCAAAGCCTTCGATCACTTCCAATTTTCAGCGGAACACGGAATCGCTCCCGCTCAACTGGCCCTGGCGCATTGTTTCCTGGAAGGAAAGGGAGTGGAGATATCCGAGTCGGAAGCCGCCCGCTGGTTCAAGGCGGCCGCGGAAAAAGGGAACGCCAGCGCACAACTCGAACTCGGGAAATGCTATCAAAGCGGCAGGGGTATCGAGCAGAACGATGCTTCCGCCATCGCATGGTACCAGCGATCCGTGGCCCAGGGGAACCCGCTTGCGGCGCTTCAGATCGGCATCTGCTACGACGACGGCGTCTGCTTTCAGAAAAATCCCCAGGAAGCCTTCAAATGGTATCGTCGGGCTGCCAGCGAGGATGTTCCAGAAGCGGAGTTTCGCCTTGGTTTCTGTTTCGAGCACGGCAAGGGTGTCGAGCAGGATCATGATGCCGCCATCCAGTGGTTTCGTCGTTCCGCCGGCCACGATCACGCCCCCGCTCAACTGCTCCTCGGCATGAGCTACGAGGCTGGAAACGGGGTGGCCCGGGATTTCAGCAAAGCCGTGGAATGGTATCGCAAAGCGGCTGAACAAGGCCTTGTCCAGGCCCAATCCATTCTCGGGGCACACCTTCAGGACGGCGTGGGAACCCCGAAAAATGATGCCGAAGCCTACACCTGGCTGAGGAAAGCTGCGGATCAGGGCGATGCCACGGCCCAGTATCGCACCGCCCTCTGTCTCGATCGCGGATGCGGGGTGGCTTCCAACCCTGACGAAGCCGTGCACTACTTCCGGATGGCCGCTAACCAGAATCATGCCAGAGCCCAGGTGGAGCTGGCACGCCACTACACCACCGGCAGCGGCATCGAAAAGAACCCTTCCATCGCTATTAAGTGGTTGCAACGCGCCTCCGAACAGCAGGAAACCTACGCCAGCAGCTATCTTGGTTATTGTTACGAAAACGGAATCGGTGTTCCGAAGGATCCTCCCCGGGCCTTCAAGGCTTATCAAAAGGCTGCGGATCAGGGCGATGCCCATGCCCAGTTCCGTCTCGGCGACTGCTACCAGCGCGGCATCGGCACCAAACCCGATTCCACCTTCGCCGTCGCATGGTTTCGCAGAGCAGCCCAGCAGAATCATTTTGAATCCCAACTCGAACTTGCCCGGCGCTACGAATCAGGGCTGGGCGTCGACACCAATCTCCGTATGGCCCATGCCTGGTATGAACGTGCCGCGGAGCAGGGCGACGAAAAGATGGCGTGGAAAATGGCCCAGCGCTACGAGAACGGGGTAACGGTTGAAAAAGATTCCTCCCGCGCCCTGTACTGGTTCACCCGGGCTGCGGAACGCGGGAACATGGAAGCCGCAGCCATCGTTGGACTCCGTCTCCATGACGCCACGGGCTCCGCCCTCAATCTCCCGGCAGCCATCCCCTGGCTTATGAAGGGAGCTTCATACGGAAATCCCGACTGTCAGTTGCGCCTGGCCCGCTGCTACGACCGGGGGGAAGGCCTCGCCAGCAATGCCACCGAAGCCGTTCGCTGGTACCGGGAGGCGGCAAAACAGAAAAACGAGGAGGCCGCCGTCGCCCTGGGAATCCATCTCTTCGAGGGATCTGGTGTCGAAAAAAATGTACCCTCAGCCTTTCCCCTCCTCGCCCTGCAACCCGGAGGCAACGATCCCCGGATCCAGAAATACCTGGGGCTCTGTTACCACCACGCATGGGGGACACGCGAGGAGCCCGCAAAGGCTTTTTCATTTCTAAAATCCGCCGCGGAACAGGGCGACCTTGAGGCTCAGACGCTGGTGGCACGATTTTTTGAGGAAGGTTACGGTACACCTCCCAATCCCGGTCAGGCTGTTGTCTGGCTCCGCAAAGTTTCCGAACACGGAGACGCCGACGCCCAATTCCGACTGGCGCGCCAGCTGGAAAGTGGTTCCACACGAAATCCGGAACAGGCGCTCAAGTGGCTGCACGCCGCCGCGGACCACGGGATTGCCGAAGCCCAGGCCATTCTCGGCCGCCGCTATCTTCAGGGAGACGGGCTCCCCAAGGATCCTTTGCGTGCGATCCCCTACCTGCGCGCCGCATCCGATCAACACCAGGTGGAATCCGCCTACCTTCTTGCGCTCTGCCTCGATCGCGGCATCGGAACGGAACGCAATCCCACCCTCGCCCTCCCCCTACTCCAAAGCGCCGCTGAAGCAGGATATCTGAACGCCTCCACGATGCTCGCCCAACATTTCCTGACCGGAACCGGCACGGAAAAAGATCTCACGAAAGCCTTTCACTGGTTTCTCACCGCAGCGAATCGTGACGATCCCGAAGCCTTCTTCGACCTTGCGGAATGCTACCACCGCGGCTTGGGAACCGATCCCAGCCCAGTGGAAGCCACCCGCTGGTATTTGAAAGCCGCCCAGCACGGGAATCGCCGCGCAAAACCAATCATCGCAAAGCGCTTTCACACCGGAGAAGGGATCGAAAAGAATATCAAGGAAGCCATCCCATGGTGGAAAGCTGCTGCCAATGACGGAGACGCCGAATCCGCATTTCAACTCGCCCACCGCTACGAGACGGGAGAAAATCTCGATAAAAATCCTGCGGAAGCCGAAAAATGGTACAAAGTAGCCGCTCAACAAAACATCACCCCAGCCATCGCCGCCCTCGGACGAATCTATTTCCAAAGCGACACCCATCTCACCGAATCCATCCCCCTCCTCCAGCAGGCGGCGGAACAGAATGATGTCGAGTGCCAGTACCTTCTGGGAACCGCCTACGCGATCGGCCGGGGGGTAAAGAAACAGCCCGGCAACGCTTTCACATGGTTTCTCAGGGCCGCGGAACAAAATCATCCGTCCGCTCAAATCGCCGTGGCCCACTCCTATTTTGAAGGAACGGGAATCAAACAGGATTTTGCTCAGGCCGTTCCATGGCTGCGCAAAGCCGTGGAACACGAGGACACCCCCTCCTTCTTCATGCTTGCCCAGTGTCTGGACCGTGGCGAGGGCGTGCCCCGCGATCCATCGGAAGCGGCCACCTGGTATCAACGATCCGCCGAACTCGGAAATCCCGCCGCCCAATCCATCCTGGGTTACTACTACACCGAGGGCATCGGCGTGAATAAAAACCCGGCGACTGCCGTGCGCTGGTTCAAGGCCGCCGCGGAACAAGGCGATGCCAATGCCGCCTGCAATCTCGGCTTAAGCTACAAGCACGGTCTCGGAACGCGGCTTGATCCCGTACAGGCGAAGGCATACCTCACCCGTGCGGCGGAACTTGGAAACGCCATCGCCCAGGCAACTTTGGGTGCCATGTATCAATCCGGGGACCACGTGGAAAAGAATCCCGCCCTCGCCTTCAAATGGCTCTCCCAGGCAGCCGATCAGGGAAATATCGCCGCCGAACAGGGCCTCGCCATGTGCTATGCCATGGGAGAGGGAATCGAAGTCAATCTTCCGATGGCGTTCGAATGGTTTCGCAAGGCAGCCATGCAGGGCGACCTCAACGCCTCTTACAATCTCGCCTGCTGTTATCACGGGGGTCAGGGAGTAAACGCCGATCCAACGGAAGCCGCCCGCTGGTACATGCGAGCTGCGGAAAAAGGCCACGCCCTGGCCCAGCGGAATCTCGGACTTCTTTATGAACAGGGGCTCGGGGTGCTGAAGGACAACGTGGAAGCCTACAAATGGTACACGTTGAGCGCGGCCGGAGGACGAGATATGGCCGCCAACAACCGGGAGCAACTCGCGAAACAGATGACCCCCGATCAGATCGCCAAGGCGGAACTCCTGGCCCAACGCGTCATGGCCGACATGCATCGGAAGTGACATCGGACTTCTGAAACAGGATGCACGGATTGTCGATAAACCAAATCCCAAAATTCCTTCCCGAAACATCGTCCCCTCGATGTCCTCCTGAGCGAAGCGAAGGATCTCTGTGCATCAAATTCTGACGCTCACAAATTCGTCGCATCCTGCAGCGCCTTATCCCAGGCCGCATCAGCATTCATCCCATAGGTGCCTACAAATCCCCTTCGAAATTGTTCCCGATCCTGGGAGAACGCGTGAAGCACACTCTTGTTCACAAACTCCACAAACGTTTCCCACGTCACGATATCCTGACGCAGATCCCGGGCCCAGTCGTGGCCTAATTGCTCAAAAGTCCGCGTCTCGCGCCGCCCCGAACTCCCAAACGCCGGGGATGTCAGCACCACCTGACTCGATTGCCACACATAAACCGGGGCACACCGGGGCACCACCGGGGGACAAACCTTCCGGGGAGCGCAAGACTCCGTTGAAGACCGCGTGATCGTGATGCCCCGGCCCTGGGTCATGGTTGGAAGCACCGGGGTCGTGCAGGCCGTGGCCACATAAACCCCGGGCGTATGATATTCCGGAATGGTGGAACTTCCCGTTCCGGAATGGATGTAAATGGAACTCGCCTGAATGGCAGTCAGCCCGGGCACCAGCAGGAGGGCCGTCAAACAAAGGGAAGGGTTCATCATCTTAATCATGAGACGCCCCGGAAACCGGCTTTATTCAATGAATTCGGACGCGAAATCCAGCACGTAAACCCGGCCGTAATTCGAATCGGGAGCGGATGCGATGCCGATCTTTCGAAAGTCGGGATTAAACAAATTTTCCCGATGCCCCCGATCCCCTACTCCATCGTCGATGATCCACTGGGCCACAACATAGCGGGCGCTTCCCTCCCCATAATAAAGATTCTCCCCCATGGTCCCGGACCATCGGCCATGACGGCTGGCCCGATCCCATGGCTGGCTTCCATCACTCCCCACATGACTCTGATCCTCCGTCCGGGATTGATCCCGTGCATGGTCCGCCGCAGCGGCACACAGTCCCGGACTGAGGGAAAAGGGCTTCAAGGGAGCCTGCTTCTTTAAAAAACGGATCGCCTCGCGAACCGCGTCCGCTCCTTCATCCGTTTTCAACATCCGGCCGTCATCAAGACGAAATCGATACCCAGAAAACCGTGAAAGCATCGTCTCCAAATAGGTGGCAAAACCACCTGGGTCCGTGCGCGCTGCGTTCAATGCCACCAGAAATTCCCGGGACTCATCCTGTTTCGGCATCGTGGCTAATACAGACATCGCCCCATACACGATGAGGAACAAAAAAACACTAGCCCTGAAGAATCTCATTTGAATATTTTCAAAAACGTGGGCCGAATTTGAAACTGGAAGATGGGCTAAAAAATCCATTGGAGAGCGACGCTCTGTCGTCGTCATTTTTCTCATAAGGCGACGACAGAGCGTCGCCCTCCAACTTCAATTACAATCGGGCTTCCACTTTCTCCACTCTTCTTAGAACTCTTTCTCCCCAATTCCCTAATTCGTCTTCAACACCTGAATAAACGCTTCCTGTGGAATATTCACCGTACCCACCGACTTCATACGCTTTTTGCCCTCCTTCTGCTTCTCCCAGAGTTTGCGCTTGCGGGTGATGTCACCTCCGTAACACTTGGCCGTCACGTTCTTGCCCACCGCCTTCACCGTCTCACGGGCGATGATCTTGCCGCCGATGGCCGCTTGAATCGCCACTTGGAAAAGTTGCTGGGGAATAACCTCCTTGAGCTTCAGGGCAAGGGCACGCCCACGCCCCTCGGCCTTGGAGCGGTGAACAATGCATGAGAAGGCATCCACAGGTTCGCCGTTCACCAGGATGTCGAGCTTCACGAGATCCCCTTCACGATACCCAATGGTCTCGTAATCCATGGATCCATACCCGCGACTGATGCTTTTCAGTTTATCATTAAAATCGACCAGAATTTCATTCAACGGAAGCTCGCACGTCAGCATCACGCGCCGGTTGTCCATTGTCTCGGTGTTGGAGCAGATTCCCCGGCGATCCAGAATCAATGCCATCATGTCGCCGATGACGGTGTTCGGAATCATGATGAACGCCTTCACGATCGGTTCCTCGATCATCTGAATCGTTCCGGGATCAGGCAGGTGAACGGGATTGTCCACCTCCAGTGTCTCCCGATTGCTCTTGGTGACACGGTAGACAACGCTCGGATAGGTTGCGATGATGTCGAGCAGATATTCCCGTCGCAAACGTTCTTGAACAATCTCCATGTGAAGCAGTCCAAGAAAGCCACAGCGAAATCCAAAGCCCAGGGCCACGGAGCTTTCCGCCTGATACACAAACGCGGAGTCGTTGAGTTGAAGCTTGCCCATGCACGCCTTGAGATGTTCGTAGTTGGAGGTGTCGATCGGATAGATCCCGCTGAACACCATCGGGTGCACCTCCTGAAACCCAGGTAGCGGATTCAATGAAGGCTTTCGTGAATGCGTCACCGTCTCACCAATCTTCACCTCCGCCGTGGTCTTGATGTTCGCAATCACATATCCCGTTTGCCCCACTCCCAGACTCTCCTGCTTCACAGGCGCCGGGGCGAATGTCCCAACCTCCTTCACTTCGTAATCCCTACCCGACTGCATCAGGCGAATGGGCGTGCCGGCACGCATCTCCCCATCAAAAACCCGGACGTAGATCACCACGCCACGATAGGTATCAAACACCGAATCAAACACCAACGCCCGGAGGGACTCGGGCTCCCTCGAAACTGGGGCGGGGATCTTCGTCACCACACTTTCGAGAATATCGATGATCCCGATTCCCTGCTTGGCGCTCGCCTGAATGATATCCTCCGCCGGCATTGCCAGAATGTCCTCAATCTGTCGAACCACAGCGGGAATGTCCGCATTGGGAAGGTCGATCTTGTTGATGACCGGCAGAATGGTGAGATTCTGTTTCATCGCAAGATGAACATTGGCGACCGTCTGGGCTTCGACCCCTTGCGCCGCGTCCACAATCAAAAGAGCGCCCTCGCAGGCGGAAAGACTGCGCGAAACTTCGTAGGCAAAATCCACATGACCCGGCGTATCGATCAGGTTGAGCTCATACGTCTGGCCATCCCGGGCCTTGTAGTGCATCCGGACGGGATGCGCCTTGATCGTGATCCCGCGCTCACGCTCAAGATCCATGCCATCAAGAAGCTGGTCCCGCATGTCCCGCTGCTCGATCGTCCCCGTGGTTTGTAGGAGCCGGTCGGAAAGCGTGGTCTTCCCATGATCAATATGGGCAATGATGCAAAAATTTCGAATACGGGCGGGTTCCATGGGAATCCACGAGGATATAAGGAAGAATCCCCCGGCGCAAGCGCATCCGTCAATCGGCAATGTCTTAACTTGCAGGTAGGTGACAGGGAGCTTGCTAGAAAGTCTTAGAACTCAAACATTGATGAGTCTTTGCATTTAGAAAAGGGCGGAAAGAAACCACAGATTAACGCAGATTTGCGCAGATTATACAGAGGCAGATTGCCGATGCCGCATTGCGGCATCGGCAAAAACCTTAAGGAAAAAATCTGTGTGAATCTGCGTTAATCTGCGGTTCCTTCTGACTTTGCTGCCCTGTATTTAGAGCCTATCCGGAAACTGCGATATGTGGCGTAGTTTTCGGATAGGCTCTTATTCTGTTCAAATTAAGGCACTGCCCGTCAGCGGGTGTCCGCTGAAATCCGGCTCTTCGCCCGGGGATGGGCCTCATCATACGCATTCTTCATCCTCTCCGTACTGACATGGGTGTAGATCTGGGTCGTCCCAAGGCGTTTATGTCCCAGCATCTGCTGCACGGAGCGAAGGTCCGCGCCACGATCCAGCAGATGGGTGGCGAAGGAGTGACGAAGTTTGTGGGGCGTGAATCTGGAATCGAGCCCCGCAAACCGAAGGCAGGGTTTCAAAATCCGTTGAAGAGCCCGGCTGCTCAATCGCTTTCCATCCCGGCCAACAAAAAGAGGATCCCGACGGCTCACGGCAGGGCGCAACTCCAGATAATCCCGGATCGCTCCCCGCGCCTGTCTTCCAATCGGAACAATGCGCTCCCGGCTTCCCTTTCCCATCACACGCACGGTTTCTCCAAGAAGATCGATATCCTGAACGTTCAATCGTGTGAGCTCGTGAATGCGGAATCCGCAACCGTAGAGGGTTTCCAAAATCGCCACATCTCTTCGCCGCTGCCAATCCGCATACCGAGGACGCGGCATTTTCATCGGCGCACCCAGCAACCGTTCGATCTCCCCCTCCTGAAGAAAAACCGGCAAACGTTTCTCCTTTCTCGGGGTGGCAAGGCCCTTCATCGGTTGATTCGAGTAACCCTTGCGGCGCGTCAGAAATTTGTAGAACGACCTCAATGCGGAAAGATGAAGAAGCACCGTGGAACGCTTGACGTGCACCAGGCCCAACTCTTGAAATCGCGACCGCCGGGCATCCGTGGCGGGAAGATCACTGAATGACTGGAGGTAGTCCCTCATGACCATCACTTGCAGATCCTTCCAAGCAATCCCCTTGGTGGCGGGAGCCTTGGGGTCATTTTCGTGACGGCGCATCCAGAGCTGAAACCGACCTAGCGCCTGACGGTAATTCCTCACGGTGTTTGGCGAAGCGCCACGCTCCGTCCGGAGATAGTCGAGAAAATCGAGCGCAAGCGGGTCGGACAATGGAAAGTCCTCGGCTTTCATGGCGACAAGCTTACCCTCGGACCCCGCAGAAACACAGACCAGAGTTCATTGTTATTTATGAACCCGTCTGGTACAGAACCCGGATGCACGCACTGTTGACCATTTGGTTTGGCTGGGTTCGCGACTGGGGCTACCTTGGAATCATCCTTCTCATGGCGATGGAAAGCTCCATCTTTCCCGTTCCAAGCGAGGTCGTCATCCCCCCGGCCGCCTTTTGGGCCTCGCAGGGAAAGTTTAGCTTCTGGGGCGTCATCGCCGCCGGAACCTTCGGATCCTGGTTGGGTGCAAGCATCACCTACTGGGTGGCCCTCTGGCTCGGACGCCCCCTGCTCCTTCGCTTCGGGAAATTCGTTATGATCGGCGAGGAAAAACTCGCCCGGTCCGAGCGCTGGATGGTGCGCTACGAGGCGGGCGGCATCTTCTTCGCCCGCCTTCTTCCCGTCATTCGACACCTCATTTCCATTCCCGCAGGCATCGTGCGAATGAATTTCTCCACCTTCAGTCTGATGACCCTCGTGGGATCGTTCCTCTGGTGCACGATCCTTGCGTGGTTCGGACAGCACGTCATCGGATCGGAACCCGATCTGATGAACGATCCGGAGCGCATGATCCATTTCATGAAAGCCAAGTCACTTTGGCTCATCGGATTTGTGGCTCTCATCATGGTGCTCTATTTCGCCGTCATGAAAATGACAGCGAAGGAAAATAAGGCGTCTTGAGATCCCTGCCGGCTCCAAAAAAGCCCCTCTCCTCGCTGGGAAATAAAATTCATTCATGACTGGTCGGGCCGGCGGGACTTGAACCCGCGACCTCTTCCACCCCAAGGAAGCGCGCTAGCCAAGCTGCGCTACGGCCCGATGTCAGTTCAGGGAAACCCCGAGAGACAGAACAGGCAACCTTGCCCAGTCCGAGGCAAATAACAAGCAAATTCGGGGTTACAAGCAACCTTCTGAATCCGAAGTTTGGAACTTGGCCTATCCCCAACGGATCCGTAGAAAGAGAGAATGGCCGCTTCCACCCCAAAGGATCTTCCCATCTGGAAATTGCACGACGCCCTGCAACGGACCTGGTCCACCCACAACCGCTTTGTCCTCATCTCCCCCACTGGCTCGGGAAAAACCACCCAGGTCTGCCAGATGCTTTTCGATTCCAAACGTTGTGCCGACAAACAGATCATCGTTCTTCAACCCCGCCGCGTCGCAACACGGGTGGTTGCAGCACGCGTGGCCTTTGAACGGGGAACTCCCATCGGCGGCGAAGTGGGGTATCAGATTCGTTTCGAGGATCAGATCTCCAAAGACACCCGCATTCGTTTCATGACGGAAGGCGTGCTTCTTCGCCTTTTTGTGGAGGATTCATCCATCTCGGGAATCGGTGCGATTCTTTTCGATGAATTCCATGAACGAAACCTCTTCAGCGATGTGGCGCTCGGACTTGCCCTCCAATTGCAGCAGAAATCCCGTCCGGATCTCCTTCTCGGAGTGATGTCCGCCACGCTTGAAGCGGAACCGATCGCCGACTTTTTTGAAAACTGTCCCGTGCTTCAATCGGAGGGACGTTCCCATCCCGTCCAAATCCATTACCTCGATGCCCCCGATTCACGCACCGTGCAGGAGCTCGCCGCGGAACGGGTGGCTGAAATCGTGAACGAAACGACCGAAGGCGACATCCTCGTATTCATGCCGGGCATGGGTGAAATTCTGCAGACGATCCGCGAGATCGAAGGTCAACGTATCGACGAACCCCTTCAATTGATCCCCCTCCACGGAGATCTCCCGCCCGAACAACAGGATCTGGCGTTCACCCCCTCGCGACAGAGAAAAGTGATCATCTCCACCAACGTCGCCGAAACCTCCATCACCCTGGAAGGTGTGAAGTTCGTCGTCGACAGCGGCCTCGCCCGAATCTCACGCTATGACCCCTCCACAGGAATCGCCACCTTAAAGCTCGAGCCGATCAGCCGCGCCTCGGCCCAGCAGCGGACAGGGCGCGCCGGACGAACCTCCCCGGGAGTCTGCTACCGTTTGTGGACCCTTTCCGGGCAAAAGGATCGTTCGGAACAAAACACACCCGAAATCCACCGCACCGATCTCTCCTCCATGGTGCTGCTGCTGCATTCGCTGGGTATCCCGAACGTGGCGACTTTTCCCCTGCCCGATCGACCCGACCCTGAAGCCGTGCGGGCTGCGGAAGAGATGCTCGAGCGATTGGGAGCCCTTCAAACGGCAGAATCCCTCCGCATTTCCGTAACCCCCATCGGCCGGGAAATGCTCAAGCTCCCCGTCCACCCCCGTTATGCGCGCATGCTGATCGAAGCCAGAAAACTCGGATGCGTGCGCGCCGCAGCCCTTTTTGCCTCATTAACTGCCGGACGGGATCTCCTTCTCCGCACCCGGGACAAGGAGGTGAAGGAGTCGCGTGAACTCTTTGAAACCAATGAACGTTCCGATTTTTTCACGCTGGCAAACGCTTTCCGTTACGCCCAAAAGCACCGCTTCGATCTCAACGCCTGTCGTCGCATGGGCATTCACGCCCAAACCGCCCGACTCGTCGATCAAACCGCATTCCAATTGCTGGACGTCTGCGAGCGTCACCATTTTGACATTTCAGAAAAACCCATGACTTCGGATGATCCCATTTTGAAATGCGTGCTTGCGGGTTTTGCTGATCATCTGGCCATCCGACAGGATACGGGAACCCTTGAATGCGATCTGCTCGGGGGACGCCAGGGCACTCTCGCCAGGGAAAGCGTGGTTCAAAAATCCAGAGTTTTCGTGGCCGCGGAAATCCGAACGATCGAATCCCGGGATCGCGCCCCCATCACCCTTCTCCAACTGGCCAGTGCGGTGGAGATCGCCTGGTTGAAGGAAATGTTCCCGGAACAGATCACGGAAAAGGACGAAGCCATCTATGATGCACGTCATCGCCGGGTGGAATGCATCCGAACCCTCCGTTTTCGAGACCTGCTCCTTGGAGGCGAAGCGGTCGAATCGGCGGATCCTGCGGTCATCGCCCGGGCCCTGGCGGAAGAACTTGTGGATGAGCCCATCAGCCTTCCCGAATGGAATCATGAGGTCAAACAGTGGATCGGCCGCGTTCGTGCCGCCGCCGCCGCCGCCCCCGACTACGGGCTTCCCACTTACACACGCGCAGAATGCGTCACCTGCCTCGCACGCGCCTTTGAAGGGCTCAAACTCTTCAAGGACGCCAAGGAGAAGCCCTTGCTCGAATCGTTCAAAGGGTTGCTCACCCGCGACCAACAGGAATTCGTAAACTTCCTTGCTCCCCCCACTTTGGCCCTTCCCTCAGGCGTTTCGATCAAACTCCTCTACTCCGAGGATGGAGGTGTTTCGGGCAATCTGAAACTTCACGACGCGCTCAA